>JAKSRJ010000001.1 GCA_024403715.1 Saccharofermentans sp.
TTTGGTTAAAATCGACGGGCGCGGGAGTGGCTAAAATCGCTGGGCGCTAACACTATATTTCAAAGTAATATGTTTTAATCCTTAAGCAAATAGCCGCCAGAAAAGACAAAAGTCATATGCATATATGTAATTAACGCAAAGAAAATTGTATTTCAGATATCATTTCTTCTATAACAGGTAAATCATAGGTATCACAAAAATCCGAATAATAATCTAATGCTACTATATTTTCTATGCTATTTGGGAAATAAACGATGATGATACAATTACCAGCCAAGTATTCTATGCTATACAAATCTGATTCTCTAGTTGCAAAAAAGCCTTCATCTACATGATTGTATACATCGGATATATGCCTATTGGAAATTGCGTTGTTAATATCAGTTCGCAATCCTTCTTCTGCCCAATACTCATCTTCGAATTCATATACTACTAAATCAATACCACAAAGATTAAAAGCTCTTACAATATGATATTGATATTCGTATGGAGTTCTAAAATTAATATCACACTCTTCATCGTATCTTAATTCTGTCTCTAGCCATTCAATATAACTTGGGTAATAAATAATAAAGAAATCCCAATTATAATCATAATCCCTTTCGCTAATTCTAGGATCTTCTATTTGGAGAATATCTATCCAATAATCCATTAAGTCATCAAACGACATGTCATCTCGAACAGGATTTACTTCGAAATCTATATATTCAATAATAGTTTCCTCAGTTGATTCATAACTATCATATTCTGAAGAACGTGGTGGAATATGTGTTTCTCGTGGATAATCAACTACCGACGAACTAGCATCTGTTTCTATAGTAATCGATGGAGTATTACTGCAAGAACACAACATCAATGTAACAAATAGCAATATAAAAATTTGATTAATCTTTCGCATAAGTTCTCCATTTAGTTAACTACAGGGTCATTATATTCGCCCTCTATGAATAAATCTCTTATTCGATAATTAATAACAACAATTCCTGGACCATTTCTTTCATAGTTTTGTTCTGTAATGTTAAGTGTCCCTAAATATAAGTCGCTGTCATTATAACATGGTACAGAATTGCTTCCTCTTATGAATAACATAAAACCATGAGGACAATAATCATCGCTTATACTATTCAAATAATAAGAACTGCCTAAATAAGAATCACTGTTAGAGAAAGCAATTGACTTCTATACTGGTTATGTCGCATCTAATAAAACTGAAACATATTTAGCAACTGCTGTTTCAGATATTGTTAAAAGGGAAATAGATTTCTAATATACTTAACAACGCTATCGAGGCTGCACAGGAGTGCGAAGAAGGTAAGAGATATATTCAGATTAAAGCTATTGTAGAGAACGGGCAGTTTATATTTTCTGTCCAAACTCATGTCTGGGTGGCAGTGAAGGATTAAAAAGTCAAAAGCAGGATGTTATATCTCATGGGTATGGGCTTGATAACATCCGAGATGCAGTAGAACGTAACAAGGGTAACTGCTTCTTCGAGATGAGCGAAGGGAAGTTTGTTTCAGTTGTTATTATTATGTTATGAGGGTAAGTCATCTGCCTAGGTACTGCATATAGGAAGTTATGAATCGTTCTCTGTTAGAGTCAGATAACATAAATATATTGGACTTATTATCGTTTGCAACTAGTCGTATTACTCCGTTTTTATCAAAAGACTGAATGTATCTCATGTTAATGAGAAGACCAGTTCTAATTATCGCGAAGGACTTGGTTTGCTCTAATTCTTTAACAATATTTGAAAGCTTGTCACGCTTTTTATAGCACTTAACCGAGTTATTAATGATGATGTAAAACTTTAAGTAGTGCTTATCAGCCTGAACATAATAGATGTTATCAGTATCAAAAGTAACGGTCTCTTCTATGAACTCAATAGTTCTAATATTTCTTTCATGAATTGCTTTTATCTGGATAGCTTTGTTAATACAATCAATCAGTTCGTTATTAAAACTAGCTTCCTGCTTAACAAGATATCTTATAGCATCAAACTTATAGCCTTCTCTTGCTAATTCAAAAAAGACTGTGACGAATGCTATGCAGGCATTGTTGTTTTTGATTTTGATAATTTTGGCTGTCTCAAATCCATTTAAGCCTTCCATCTCATAATCCAGAAGAATTAAGTCATATGAATCGATATTATTAACTTGGATTAAGTCTAAGCCGCTTTTGAATGTGACTATCTTATGCTCAATATTAATGCTACTTAAGTAATCAGAAGCTATTGAATACTCCTGATCAAGAAAACTCTGATTGTCGTCACATAATGCAATGGTGAACATAGGCCGGTCCTTAAGTGGTGTTTGATTAACATTAACACATATGTTAATGATATCGGATATAAGTGAAATAATCTTTGCCCAAACAAAGTTAATCCTTGCCAATTTAGTATGTTTCTAACTATAAAGAGATATATTAATCGTTACACTTTGAGTAGTGGAAGGAATATTATGCTAATACTTTATGACTACATAAACACTATAGTATTCGTCATTCTCGCATTTATTTTTATGCGTATGTTTTATGTTTCTCGTAAAGCTCCTAATAAGCTTGTTATGTTGGTATGGATAATTCTCGAGATTGTTGTAGTAAAAGTCTTTGATGCGTACTTTATACCTAAGGCTTTGGCGACGATTCTTCTAACTGCGGTTTCTTCGTGGTATATGTTCAGGGGGAAAGTTATTAAGACAGCACTTTTGGCTTTGATTGAATATGGCTTTTATACGATTTTTGAAGTACTGATTTATCTTATTTTTATGAATTACACTTCGTATGTGTATATTTACGACTTGAATGATACCTTTCTTAATGTATATGTTGGCACCTTCAGCGAGATATTATTTCTTGTAGCTTTGTTTGTAATCTGGTCCGTAATTAACAAAAAGCGAACCCAGGAATTTAATGCGAAGGATCTTGTTAAATACTCTGTTTTTCCGATATTTTCAATAAGTCTTATCGTAGTGATTGGTATCTATAGTAAAGGTAGCGAGCTAACTCAAAATGTGATTAGCATATACACATACCTTGCCATTATGCTTTTGGTTATTAATGTTTATCTGTTCTGGCTGCTCCAGATTGATTCTGAGGTGAAACTTCTTAAGGAGAAAAATGAATTCTTTGAGATGTACGCGAATGACCTCACTGGCCTTTATGAGCAGATTAGGGAAGAGCATAGCAGAATCGAGAGCATTGAGCACGAGTACAAAAATCACATGGTGGTAATTAACTCGCTTGCATCTTCTGGTAAGACAGATGAACTTTTGGCGTACCTTTGTAAGGATAATGAGCTTCCTTCAAAAGTAGATATACTTGATTGTGGTAACAGCGTGGTTTCTGCCTTGTTTAACGCCAAGTATTCTGAAGCATCTCGTAAGGGGATTACGGTTAGATTCGATATAGGAAGCTTTAAGGATGTCAGCATTAAGGATACCGATTTGGTGGTGCTGATTTCTAATCTGTTTAATAACGCAATCGAAGCCTGTGAGTGCTGTGAGAAGAAGATAATTGACATCAAAATGACTTATAGTGGGAATATGTTCTATGTATCTTTCTCGAATACTTATGATAGCAAGCAGGTTCACGAAGGCTATAAGAGCAGTAAGAAAGATCAGGTTAAGCATGGTTACGGCCTGCCTAATGTAAGGAGTATAGTTAACCGGTATGACGGTCACATAGATATTATTCCTGAGGCTGATAGGTTTACTGTAAGAGTTATGATGTTTGATAGTGAGCAAGATAATTGAGCCCATTTCTTGACTGCTACAAATGAGCTGCATGAGCAGTCCACAAACTTTCGAAAATGTTGATTTAAACGTGAAAATTCTTTCGAAAATGTTGATGGACCCGATTGCAGCTTTCGAAAATGTTGATATAATCAGAATATAACTTTCGAAAATGTTGATGAGGCTTAATAAACAGCTATGCTTAAAAGAAAAATAGAGAATATTCTAATGGACTGGAAAAAACAAACAAGTAAGAAGTGCCTTGTTGTTGATGGTGCTAGACAGGTAGGAAAAACTTTTGCTATAAAGCAATTTGGAGAAACCTACTATGATGAATTGTTTTATATTAACTTTAAAGAGACACCGAGTGCTATGGACAGTTTTACTGGAGACTTGGATGTAAATACATTGATATTTAACTTCAAATTGCAAAATAAAAATGTATCGCTATTCCCTGGAAAAACATTAATATTTTTAGATGAGATTCAAGAGTGCGAACAAGCTCTGACATCACTTAAGTTTTGGACTATCGATGGACGTTATGATGTAATTGCATCTGGATCCATGCTAGGAATCGATTATAAGCGAGCATCATCATATCCTGTAGGGTACATTGAGACACAAATGATGTATGGGTTGGATTTCGAGGAGTTTCTCTGGAGTCAAGGTATCGATGAATCAATGATATCCAGGGTAAAAGAGTACTACGACAACAAAAAGGTTGTTCCTGATGCAATACATAATAAGTTTATGAGCATGTTCAGGCTGTATGCTGCTATAGGTGGTATGCCAGAAGTTGTATGGAATTTTGTTCAGACTAATGATATGGCGGTTGTTGATAAAATCCAGAAAGAATTGTTACAGGGTTATTTGTTTGATATTGCTCACTATGCTTCAGCTGAAGATAAAATAAAAGCAGAGAAATGCTATTTATCTATAGCTAGACAATTACTAGATAAAGATAATCCTAAGTTTCAATACAAAGAAGTTGAAAAAGGCGGTAGAGCGCAGAAGTATTTAACAAGTATTGATTGGCTTATGCGAGCTAACATTATAGCTTTGTCATACTCTGTTACAGATGTCTGCTATGATTTAACAGATTATGTTGTTGATTCAAATTTCAGAGCATATGCGTCAGATATGTCGTTTGTTATCGCCATGAGAGACTATTCTATTAAACAGGAAATAATACAAAATAGTTTTAAGGGCAATACCAAAGGTGGAATATATGAATGTGTTGCCGCTGATATCCTGAATAAAAGGGGATACAAGCTGTTCTTCTACAGGAATGAGACAACAAAGCGTGAATTGGACTTTATAATTCAAAAGAATGGTAATGTTGTACCAATTGAGATAAAGAGTGGTAATACCAGGGCAAAATCTCTTAATAACATTATTGATAAACGTGAGGAGATCTCGATAGCTTACAAATTTGTTGATGGTAATGTTGGTCTCGAAAATAAGGTGTTAACATTGCCGTTATATATGCTTATGTTTGTGTGAGAGGTTACATAGTGTATAGAATTGCGATATGCGTAGCATTTGCTATTGTTTCAACAGGTGGTTGTACAGCAATGTGCTATTTCTGGTAAGTCCATTATCAGCTGATAAAACTTTTTTCAAAAATCAATGCTTATCAAGGATCGCAAAACAAGCGGTCCTTTTTCGTGTCTCCTATTCACACAACAGGGTGATGTAATCGATGACGAGTTCGCAGTGGCTACAGTGGATGGAACATCAGAAGAAACAGACATAGATGACAAGTCTTTATTTAATTCATTTCAGCCAGTTGTTACTGCTCCAAAGATTGAAGAGAAGAGTGATTTTACAGAGAATCTTGAAGATTTCAATAGAACAATTCATCCAACAGTAGAGGGAATTGTTATTGGAGAGATGATTCCAGGTGTAGGCGCATTTAGAAAACTATCAAAAGCAGCTGAATGCTTTTCAAAAGCAGCAGATGCTGAAACAGCAGGTGATAGAGTTAACTATTCTCTAACAATTACACTTTTATGGTACAAAAAAGGATCGCAAGCGATCCTTTGTAAAAATTTAATTTTAGAAATGTTTGTGTTTTTAATTAACCACAGAAAGCCATTACGAATCCAGCGATTGCAGGAATAGCGATAACTGCGATATAAGTTCCACCAACGATTGTAGTAACCATATTCTTTTTCTCCTTTCGGTTGTTTTGTTATGAGCTAAGTATAAAAAAGCAATCGTTGCAGAAGTGTTGTAGTTCAAATTAATGAGCGGCTACTGATAATAGTATTCTATCTATTATTTGTTATACGGTAAAAACGCATTGCCGTGTTTATATTTATCCAAGCAAAATAAGAGAATATTTTTGCAAGGAAGCTACTGTGCCCCTTAAGAAAATCTATCTCGTATTTTTTATAAAGAGACTGAAGATAAGAATGATACTCAGATTTATAAATCTTACACTTGGCCATTTTGATAAGGGCTAGATTTGCTGCATAAATTATGTAAGCATTTGATGCATGAATTAATTCAGGGTAATTCTTATAAATGAATGAGCTTCTTTCTTCCATAGTATGAATATAGTCTATGTCTTTGTATGAAAATGGTTTATTAGTTGCTGAAGAATCTCTCTTACGATAAAAATATTTTCTATCGAAACCAACTACTATAGAATTCGTTTTAGCAATCACTTTATAGAGAGTTGCTGCGTCTTCGCATAATGAATCCATATCAAACCGAATGTCTTTCCATATGCTTACTTTAAAAAGTTTGCACCAAGGCGAGGATGTTATTTCATTAGTCGTAAAGAATGCAGACATGCAATCTTTATTATTAGAATACAGCTTCAAATTTTTATTGTTGGTAACAAATAGATTATTATCCGAATAACCACAAACTGAAATATCAGCATTGTTATTGTAGGCAAGAGTATATAAATATTCCAAATAATCCTCGGCTACATAGTCATCGCTATCAATGAAAGTGAGATAGTCACCGGAAGCGTTATTTATTCCTATGTTACGAGCATTAGCTACACCAGAATTAGTAATATGAATACATTTAAACCGTTTGTCTAAAGATGCATAATTATCGCATATTATTCCAGAAGAATCCGTTGATCCGTCATCGATTAACAGAGCTTCAAAGTCAATAAATGTCTGATTAATTATCGAATCTAGACAATGTGGAAGATAGTCTTCAACATTATAAACAGGAACAATAACGGATATCATATGCCCTCGTTAGAATTTAATAAATAGTTGAATTAGTAACTTCTATAGTATATATGAATTAATCTCCATATTCTAAAGCATTTGATATCACAGCGATGATATAATCATTTGAAACGAGGAGTAAGGACGCTATATGGAAAAACGCGCGAGTATTTCAAAAGATTCATATAAGAATTTTTTCCTGCGATATACTGTTGCGTGGATTATCTGTGCCCTCATAGTCTATTTCCCTATTATTATTGAGGGTCGTACTTTTATCTGGAATGTAGATGGTGTATCGCAGCATTTGACTGCGCTTACATACTATTCTGAATATTTAAAATCCATAATTAATTCCATTATTTCAGGGAATCCCTCTATTCCAGAATGGAGCTATTCGCTAGGGGAGGCGGGGATGTTTTTCAAATACTAAGCTTTTATTGCATTGGCGATCCTCTAGCTTTGATATCGGTGTTTTTTTCAGCTGAAAACATGGTAATTTGCTATAACTTTTTAGCATTGTTAAGATGCTTTTTGGCAGGACTTGCATTAGAGCGTTTAATTAATGAGATCAAACCTAGTATAGGCACAATATCTTGTCTTGTCGGAAGTGTAATGTACGCATTTTCCTTTTGGATTGTATATAACATTACTAGACACCCATCGTTCGTTAATCCATGTATCTATTTCCCTTTGATAATTGCTGGATGCGAAAAGATTAGAAACAATAAAAAACCATACTATTTGATTGTTGCAGTAGCTTTGATGGCAACATCTAATTTTTACTATTTCTATATGTCAGTGATGTTGACGGTAATATACGTAATTATCAGGCTAGGAATAGACATTAAGAATCGTGAATCAAGAAAAGCAATAAAAGCAGCCTATAAAATCACTATATATTCTTTGATTGGTGCGCTTTGCGCAGGAATAACCATCGTTCAGGCAATTAGAACTTTTATTACTGATCCTAGAAGTGAAGGAGCTATAGGTTTTTCGTGGGTTTATCCACTCGAATACTACAAGTCTTTGATTTCAAGTATCTTTTATAGTAATAGTACTTTCTATTTATGTTTGGGAATTGGTGTTCCAACTATAGTAGCTATTATTCTGCTATTTAAAGGAAAAGATTATCTCACTCTAAAAATAATGTGGATATTGTCTTTGATTTTTATTCTGATTCCAGCTATAGGACAGGTGTTTAATGGATTTGGTTATATAACGAACAGATGGAGTTTTGCTGTGGCTGTTATAGCGGCGGTGACGGTTGCTCTTATGTGGGAAGATAGATATGTTTGTATTTGGAATAATTATTCTTCTCCTGATTTAAATATGTGCCAGTGCAAAATTTACGAATACCATACATATAGTAGCGATAGTATTCTCGGCAGTTTTGTTAATGGTATATTCAGTTGATAACTTGCTTCCTATGTTTGTACCAAGAGAAACAACTGACAAAATAGAAATCACAGATTATATGAGAGGGATCTTTGATAAATACAATTTACCTCAGGATCAATATACGTCTTACCTTATATATGTTTCTGATGAGGATGATTTTGAAAACTATAATCAGATTTATGATTATAAGTATCACTGTGCTCAGTATAATCTATACTCCGCTAGACTTGATATGCTTAGACAATGCCAGTTAGTAGACTATGATGATTTTTATAATTATGACTATCTAATTATTATTCATGAAGACGATGAGATAAGGGAATTCCTAAGTAACAATTCCATAGAATACAGTGAGTGTATAGATATTTCTGCTTATTAATATTAAATAAGTATTCATTTTTAAGACACATAATAAATGTGCTCGTGGCGTATTATTATATATATTTTATAAGTAGGTAGTTTAATGACTGTACATATGTATTGGATTACAACTTTACTTTTTGCATTGGTATTGTCCACTATTTTGGCGAGAGAGAATGCTGAGAGTAAAAAGAAAAAGGGAAACGACAAGGCTTTTGCCGTTATGCTCCTCTATGGCATTTTATTCTGCTTGCAAGATATGTTCTGGGGATTATGCAATAGCAAGATTATCCCTAGCGATTTAATGCTATTTATTGCATCAAGTATTTTCCATTTATCTATAGTATTAACTTCATACTATTGCATGAAGTTCTTTATTTTCTACCTTGGAGATTATGTAAAGCATGAGACTCTTTGTGTTGATCTTTGCATTATAGTCTTAGTGGCACAGGTAGCACTCGTAGCTATTAATGTCTTCAAACCAGTGATATTCCGTATTGAGAATGGCGTATATATTACTGAGTTTCTGCGACCACTGTCATTTATTAACCAATATGCAGTATATATAGTAAGTGTACTTATGATTTTTATCTGTTCTAGAAGAGCTGATAAGAAACACAGAGAAAAGTTCTCCACAATCTTTTGGGTTGCAATCGTTCCTCTCGTAACAGGCATATTCCAATTAGTATATGTTGAGGCTCCTTTTTATAGTCTTGGATACTTTGTAGAATGCATAATTATTGAGTACTTTGTTATCCAAAAAGAGAGACAAGATGCTTCTCAAGAGATGGTGCTTAATGCTATCGCTAATTCTTACTATACAATGCATTATTTTAATCTTGCTGAAGATAAAATGGTTGACTATATCGAATCTGAGATAATAGGTAACACAGTTGAAAACAGAGATGACGTTCAGGGCTCATTGTATAAGGCTTTGGATTATTCGGTAACTGAAGAATATGTTGATATGCTTCATGACTTTGCAACTTTTGATACCCTTTCTGAGAGGATGAAGGACACTAATAGCCTTTCGATAGATTTTGTTGGAAAATTCCATGGCTGGACTAGAGCTACTTTTATTGCAATTGAGAGAGAAGACGATGGTACTCTTGTTAAGGTAATGTTTACTACTCAGATTATCGACGCTGAGAAGAAAAAAGAGCAGGAAATGTTTGCAAATTCAACTATGGATCAGCTTACGGGATGCTTTAATAGAAGAGCATACGAGATGGATGTAAGCGACGACCTAACTGTTAATAACCAAAACCTTATTTACATTTCTGCAGATGTTAATGGGCTTAAGATAGTTAACGATACTCTCGGACATCTAGCGGGCGACGAGCTTTTGCAGGGAGCTGCAAATTGCATGAAGCAGTGCTTTGGCCCATATGGAAAGGTTTATCGTATCGGTGGAGATGAATTTACTATTATCATCTACGCTAATGAAAATGAACTCTCTAGGATTTTGGAAGATTTTGATGATATTACTGCTAATTGGCACGGTAAGTACATTGAAGATGGTGTAGCTGTTTCCTGTGGATGCGTATCAAGAAAAGAATTCCCAGATATGTCTATTTTTGAAATGGCTAAGCTCGCTGATGAGAGAATGTATCAGAATAAAACTGAATTCTATAAGAGGAAAGGTGTAGATAGAAGAGGTCAAAGCGAAGCGCATAAGGCTTTGTGTTCTCTATATACCAAGATATTAAAAATTAACGTTACTGATGACAGCTTCGTTGTCGTTAACATGGATCCAAAAGAGCAGATTAAGGAAATGGGCTATTCTGAAAAAATCTCTGAGTGGCTTTCCGACTTTGGTAAGTCTGGTAATGTACATCCAGACGATTTGGCGAACTATAAGAAGCAGACATCTGTTGAATATATTAAGGATTATTTTACTCATAACAAAACATCTCTCATCATTCAGTACAGAAGAAAGTACGAGGATGGGTTTAAGAATGTCATTATGGAAATGATTCCTGCCAGTGACTATGCAAGTGATAACCAAAGCTTATTCTTGTATGTTAAGAATATTGATATCTAGAGTTATCTCCAGCCTAGTCGTACGCTTGTTATGACGTTATTTTCAATTATTACTGGTTCCATTATAGCTAAGCTGATTACAATAGAATTCTTATTTCTTCTCATTGATTACCTCGTATCAGCTAAATTCTAATGTTGACCATTATACAACATGATGTTATTCTAATATTATTAAACGCGTTTAATAATAGAGGCAAGCAATGAGAAAAGAAGAAAAAACTCAGATTACAAAGGATAAGTTAATAGCCAATACCGAAAAACTTATAGAGCAATGCGAAGATCCATATAAAGTGACTTCGAGACAGATTGCTGCGGCTTCAGGCGTTCAGCCAGCAATGATTAACTATTGTTTTGGTTCTAGAGAAAACTTAATACATGAAGTGTTCGAGCGTAAATATAAGTCGACTCTATCGGATCCTATTGTCAATGAGATAGTTTCTTCAAATAGTATTACTCCTAAGGAGAAGCTCAAAAGGCTTCATTTCATAGTAGCTAGATTTTTAATAAATGATTTTAAATACACAAAAGCTATTACAAAATTTGTACTGTTTAACAGGGATTTAAGTAGAGATTCATTCAGTTCCAAATATGTAATTGAGCACTATAAGGGCACAAAAACAAACGAAGAGTGTAAACTCATCGCTTATGAATTATCTACAATGATGCAGCTAATAATATTTAGATGCCAAGACCTTAAAAACGGAATGAATATAAATCTTGAAGATGAGAATGTTCTAAAGCATTACATTGATTTACGAGTTGATTTGTTATTGGAGGATGTCGATTAATGACAAACATTTGTAGTTTTAACGAAGCCACTGATAGCATTCTCAATCAAATTGGAGGTAAAGGTGCGTCGCTAATTAAGTTAACCAAACTTGGATTACCAGTACCTGAAGGTTATGTAATTGGAATTAAAGCAAGTAGCGATGAGATAGATACTTTAATCGCGAAGCTTTCAGACAAATATACATATGCAGTTAGATCATCTGCGATTAATGAAGATGGTGAAACAGCATCGTTTGCAGGACAGTTCGAGACAATAACTGATGTTAAAAAAAGAGATGTTTATAAGGCGATTAATGATGTATGTAATTCGGTAAATGCAAGCAGAGTAGCGCAGTATTTTGATAATATGGGGTTTGCTGATAATACAATAGGCATCGTTGTTCAAAGATACGTTAAGCCTGAATATGCAGGTGTAATTTTTACATCTGATGTTATCACAGGTAGCAGCAGATATATCGTAGGAAATTACGTTGAAGGTGAAGGTGAGCAGCTTGTATCAGGAAGTTCTAACGGAAGGCAATGGCTTTACGATGTATTAGCTCGAAAGTATACAGGCAACGAAGAACTACGTAAATATATAAAGAAACTTGTTAGATATTCCTTAATAATCAAAGAAAACTATGGCTGCCCGATGGATATCGAATGGGCTATATCTGATGGTAAAGTATTTATCCTACAAGCAAGACCTATTACAACTCTTAAGAGGGTAGACGACAGAACGTTCGATATTAATGGAACAAAGTCAGGAGAATACTTACTAACCAAAACTAATGTTGGCGAGATATTTATGAAGCCGGTATCGCCAATGACTTATAGTGCGCTTGAAAAAATAAATGAATTTTTGGAACTTCCTTGTGCGCTAGATTTCATTAAGGGCCAAGCTTATATGAATATAAGCGTAATATGCTCTATGCAGGTAGCACTCGGCGTGTCAGAAGAAATGGCATTTAGCAATGTAAGAGATCTGGTAGGAAATCTTCCTGAAGGAATGAAGGTTCCAGTATTTCCTTTTGACAAAAAGAAGTTTCTTAAGAACTTACGCAAAATACTATTTTCAAACAATAAATCAACACTAAGTAAAAAGCAGAAAAGTGAGATGGTTAGAGACTTGAGCCTTATCTGCCAGAGAATGATAGAGCATATCCGTACTATTAAAACTAATGAAGACTTGAATAGTTATTGGAATGAAAAACTCATTCCTTCCTTGATGGATGGATTGTCTTCAATTCTTGCTGAATGTGGAACGCAAATGGTTCCATTGTTCTCGACTCGCAATAAAATCACAAAAATAGCTGGAGAAGATATTGCCAATCGTCTTTGCGGAGGAAGTGTCGGAGTATTAGAGAGCATGAAGCCTTTACTGCTATTGGAAGATATAGTCCAAGGCAAAATAACAGCTGATGATTACATGAAGATTTGTGGCCATCGCTGTGTTAATGAGATGGAGTTATCTGAGCCAAGGCCTTACGAGAATCCAGATAACTTAGAAAAGTTAGTTAAAGAGCACAGTGACAGCGGGCTAAATATGTATGCGATGCTTAAGAAACAGGAAGAAGAGTATAAAGTGGCTCTTCATGAATTTGAAGAATTATACCCTAGTAAGAAAAACTGGATTTATAAGGAGATTAATAGGTTTATTGGCGCCAATAAATTCCGTGAAGAAATACGTGGTAAGGGAGTCTGGATTTTTAGCGTTCTTAGAGAGTTTTTATTAGGTATAGGGCGCGTAAACAACATATGTGATGACGTATTCCTTTTATATATTGATGAAGCATTAGATCTAATTAAGGGAAATACAGAAGTTTTAAGATATATTGACCTAAGGCGTGACAACTACGAGAAAAACAAACTGTATCCTGCCTTTCCTGGGCTTGTTTGCGGAAGATTTGATCCTGATTTATGGATAGAGGATGAGAATCGACGACTGGATTTTTATTGCTTTGGAAGCAAGTTAGAAGGAAGCGAAGACATTAAGGGATTCCCTGGAGCTGTTGGTAAGGTTGAAGGAATAGCTAGAGTAATCCCAGATATTTCACATATAGATGAATTAAAGCCAGGTGAAATACTGGTAACATGCGCAACAAATATTGGATGGACTGTTGCTTTCCCTAAGGCAGCTGCGATAGTTACAGATATAGGCGCACCATTATCACATGCAGCTATAGTCGCGAGAGAATTTGGTATTCCAGCGGTAGTTGGATGCGGTAATGCTACAACAAAAATCAGAACCGGACAAAAACTAGTTGTCGATGGACAAAGAGGGACTATAATTATAAAAAATTAATTTCGGACGGATTATAGTTTGAGCAAAAAGTACGACATGATTACAGGATCTCTTGGAGATAAGATAATCTTGTATGCTATTCCATTAGCTTTAACGGGCATATTGCAACAGCTTTTTAATGCTGCGGACGTAGCTGTTGTAGGTAGATTTGCGGGCAAAGAAGCGATGGCAGCTGTTGGTAGTAATGCACCAGTTATTAACCTTCTCCTTAATCTGTTTGTTGGTATATCTCTTGGCAGTAATGTCGTAATAGCTAGATCTATTGGACAAGGCAATAAAGAAAAGGTCTCAAGAACAGTACATACTTCTATTGTTGTAGCATTGATGGGAGGAGTCTTATTAACTGTACTAGGCCAGTTGCTAGCTCCAAGAATAGTATCTATGCTAGCGGTTCCAGCGGATGTATTTGATTATTCTGTAGAGTATCTTCAGGTATATCTATATGGTATGCCAGTTATACTTTTATATAACTTTGAATCAGCGATTTTTAGAAGTTGTGGAAATACAAAAGATCCACTTATAGCATTAATAATATCAGGAATAATCAATGTCTTTTTGAACGTGATATTTGTATGCTATTTATCCTTAGATGTAGTCGGCGTAGCACTAGCTACTGTTATTTCTAACTTAATTAGTTCTGCAGTATTAATGATAGTTTTGTTGAGGACGGATTCCGTAATTAAGGCAGATATTAAAAAGCTCGCCATTCATAATGATGTTTTAATAGAGATGCTAAGAATAGGAATTCCATCTGGTATTCAGGGTATGGTTTTCTCTTTTGCAAATATCATTGTTCAGTCCGCTGTTAATAGTCTTGGAACAGTAGTGATGGCGGCTTCTTCTGCTGCGTTTAACCTGGAGATTTTTGTCTACTACATAATGAATGCATTTAATCAGACATGTACTACATTTGTTGGCCAAAACTTCGGCGCAGGGAATTTTGATCGTTGTAGAAAATCTTTGAAGCTTTGTCTTATGCAGTGCTTCATATGTACATTCAGTGCAGCAGGATTAATACTAATTTTTATTAATCAGTTACTTAGCATTTTTAATACTGATCCTGACGTAATAGCTTCGGGTCGGATAAGGTTGTTTTTCATCTTTGGCGCGTATTTGCTTAGTTTTGTTCAGGAGACTTTATCTGGTTATTTAAGAGGATTTGGTATGTCATTGATACCTGCAGTTTGTTCGATAGTAGGAATATGCGGTGTAAGATTAACCTGGATATTTTTTGTGTTCCCACTAAGCAGAAGTTTTACAACTATCATGCAGGTTTACCCCATTAGTCTTGGGTTAACGGCAGTGTTTATGGTTATACTGTCATTAATTATAAAACCATCGCGAAAATTTGAATTAATGATTGCTAACAAAGAGAATTAATTGATATGGGATTAGATTTACATACGATACTTATATTGGCTTTTCTATTTTTTATAGGAAGTCTTCTAGGCTGGTTTATAGAAGTTGTTTTCAGGCGATTTTTCTCCAAGAATAACCCTTCCAAAAAATGGATCAATGCAGGTTTTCTTGTGGGTCCATATATACCTTTATATGGTTTTTCTCTTGTAACTTTATACGTCTTTTCTTGGATTCCTGTCGGTTTTATAAGGAGTGAGATTTTACAGAAATTATTGCTCTTTGCTTTGATGGCTTTGGCGATTACAGCTCTTGAGTACCTGGCTGGTTTAATCTTTATCAAAGGCATGAACATTAAGCTTTGGGACTATTCAAATGAATGGGGAAACATAAGAGGTATTATCTGCCCTAAGTTTTCTTTGTACTGGATGATATTAAGTGCGATTTACTACTTTATAATTCATCCTAGGGTAATCGATTCTTTGTATTGGCTCGCAGATCATCTAACGTTCTCGTTCTTTATTGGCTTCTTCTATGGGGTGTTTGTGATTGATTTTGCCTATTCTATCCAACTTCTTGTTAAGCTTAGAAAGTTTGCTCGTGAGAATCAAATAGAGCTTAGGATAGAAGAATTCAAAGACTATCTCATTAGAAAAAATGAGAGCCTTAAAATTAGAGTGAGCTTTATGCTACCATTAAGACCTACTGATAAAGATATTGGTGATGACATTATTAGCTTTATTCATGAGCATTTAGAGAAGAGGTAAAGTTTGACTACAAATAAAGGTGACATAATGGTTTTTCTTGCTGGATGCCTATGGGGATCCACGGGTTTGTTCGTTAATATTTTTAATCCTTATGGCTTAGGTTCTACTGAGATATCGCTAATTAAATCTCTTGGCGGAGGCATTATTCTCCTTTTAGGTCTTATGATTTTTGGCCGCGACTTAATTAGGATTAAGCTTAAGGATGCTTGGATATTTGCCTGTGTAGGACTTGTGAGCTTGCTTCTTCATAACATCTGCTATATGAAAACAATTGAGCTTACATCTATGGCAGCAGCTGCGGTCTTGCTCTATACTTCTCCGATATTTGTCTCGCTTATGTTTTTCTTTTGCTACAAGGAAAAATTTACTGCACGTAAGGTATTAGCACTGGCTATTACTTTTGCAGGATGCTTTCTGGTATCAGGCATTCTCGGAGGTGGCACGAAATTAACAACTACGGGCATTCTAGCTGGTATAGGTGCATCTGCAGCATATGCTTCTTATACTCTGTTTTCTAGGTTTGCTCTTGATCGTGGCTATAAGCCAATGACTATCATTTTATATGCGTTCCTACTCTCAGGAATCGGCACAATTCCTTTGGCGAATTTCCAAAAATTCGCAGGTGCATTTGCAAGTGGTGGAGTGAAGCTAGGTTTGATTGCTTTGTCGTTTTTGTGCATTTCTTGTCTCTCGCCTTATGTGCTTTATACATATGGTCTTGAGAAAACAAAAGCGTGGAAAGCTGCTATTATTTCTTCTTCTGAGCTTATCGCAGCGGCCGTATATGGTCTCATTTTCTTAAGCCAGGGCATCTCGGTGCTTACTTTTATAGGCATATTGCTTATAGTTAGTGCTGTTATCCTCATGAATCTACCGCAAAAAGGCGAAAAGCATTAACTAACGCTATTTTTCCTCATTTTTATTAGTAATTCTCGTGTATTATAATCACGCTATTGGTCATAGGGGAGAAATATATGCTCGAGATTAAGAATATAAAGAAAGAGTACAGAACAGGTGACCTCGTTCAAAGAGCGCTTGACGATGTATCACTTAACTTAAGAGATAATGAATTCGTTGCTATTCTTGGACCATCTGGTTCAGGTAAGACAACACTTCTTAATATTATTGGTGGTCTTGATCGCTATGATAGCGGAGACCTTATCATTAACGGTGTTTCTACAAAGCGATATAAGGATCGTGACTGGGATTCTTATAGAAATCATACTATCGGTTTTGTATTTCAAAGTTATAACTTAATTCCACACCAGACTTTGCTTGGAAATGTCGAGCTTGCACTTACTATTTCTGGTATTTCTCGTAAAGAAAGACGTCAGCGCGCGCAGGCTGCATTGGAGCAGGTTGGTCTTGGTGAGCAGTCTCATAAGCATCCTAATCAGCTATCTGGTGGTCAGATGCAAAGAGTTGCTATTGCCAGAGCTTTGGTTAATAACCCAGATATTTTGCTCGCTGATGAGCCAACTGGTGCCCTAGATACTGTTACTAGCGTACAGGTTATGGAGCTTTTGAAGGAAGTTGCCAAGGACCGTCTTGTAGTTATGGTTACTCATAACCCAGAACTTGCTGAAGAGTATGCTAATAGAATCGTACGCGTTAAAGACGGTAAGATTTTAAATGACTCTAACCCTTTCGAGCCTAAGAATAGTACTGCTGCTCCAGTTCATAAGAACCTAGGTAAAGCTTCTATGAATTTCTTTACTGCACTTGGGCTTTCTTTTAATAACTTGCTTACAAAGAAAGCGAGAACTTTACTTGTTTCTTTCGCAGGGTCCATTGGTATTATTGGTATAGCTCTTATACTTGCCCTATCTAATGGCGCTAACAAATATATTAAGGATACAGAGGAGCAGACTTTGTCCGAGTATCCTTTGCAGATTACATCTACAAGTTTTTCTTTGTCCTCTATGTTCAGATCTACTTATGAGCAGATGCATAATGGTGAAGAGGGAAGAGTTCTTGAGGTGTCTGCTGTAAATAACGTATTCTCTATCTTTGGTTCTAATGATTTGGCTTCTTTAAGAGACTTTTTTGAAGACGATAGAACTGTTTACGATTATGCCCGTGCAGTCGAGTATACATATAGCCTTACACCACAAATTTATTCCATTGATGAGGAAAACCATTCATACCGTCAGGTTAATCCTAATAATGATTTTGAAGCAATTGGTCTAGGCGGAGACAGCATGATGATGTCTATGTCTGGTTCTTCAATGAATATTTTCTATGAGCTCCCATCAGATCCTTCTTTGTATGAGAGTCAGTACGAGGTGATGGCAGGTAGATGGCCTGATAATACTAATGAGGCTGTACTTGTTTTGACTTCTAATAGTGCTGTAACAGACTTTACTGTATATACATTTAATCTTAGAGATCATCAGGTCCTTGAAGATATGATTAACGATTTTGCTTCTGGTGAGACTGTAGATGCAGAAGGTTATTCAGAGATTTGGGATTACGATGACTTTATGGGATATTCTTTTAAGGTTCTTGGCGCTTATGAGCCTTATACGTATGATGAATCCCGTGATATTTACATCAACAGAAATAACGATAGCGACTTTATGTATGATCTTGTTGATTCAGGTAGAGATCTTACAATCGTAGGTATCGTAAGACCTTCTCCAGATGCAGATATTTATATGCTAAGCGATGGAATTTACTACCACAGTGATTTGGTTGAAGAATTGCTCTATGAAGCATTGGAGGCCCCTGTTGTTCAGGCTCAGCTTAATAGTGATGATATTAACGTGTTAACAGGCGAGAGATTTGATGCTGAGAATTCTAATTTTTCCATGGAAGACATGTTTACTATTGATGAAGAGGCTTTTGCCAATGCATTTTCCTTTGATGATGGTTCAATGGGAGATGGCGAGGGATTTGATCTTGATCTCGATTTAAGTGGTATTGATTATAGTAGTGCTTTTAACGGAATTGATATTCCTTCGATGACTCCAGAAGAGTTTGCTAACGTCATGAGTAGCCTTCGCTTTGAAGTTGATAGTGAAGCGATGATGGCTATGAATACTGAAATCATCACAGGTTATATGGAATATGCAGCTAGTAATCCTGCAACAAACTATGAAGGTCTTCAGGCAGGAATTGATCAGTACATGTCATCTCCTGAAGGTGAGGCTGCAATGACTGCTGCTGTAGCAACATTAACAGCACAGGGTATTACTGATCCTAATTTGATTCTTGCTGCTGTAATGGCTGGTTATTCTGATTATGCTAGTGCTAATGGACTTCCAAATCCTGCTGCATTTAACGATTCTTTTGAAGCATACATGGACTTGCCAGAGACTCAGCAGATGATTGCTGATAACATGGCTAATGTAGTTAATATGGACGAAGTTCAAGCTCAGGTTGCAGAAGCAATGAGACCATATACTAATCGTTTGTCTGCAAGCATCGAAAGAGCAATGACTAACATGATGAGTACAATTGGTGATGTTATTGCTGAGCAGGTTGAGGAAGCTATTGAAGATGCTTTCGCGAATATGGGCGATTCTATGTCATTTGATGGCGATGCATTTGCAGATGCGTTCCAGTTTAATATGGATGAGTCTGAGATGCAGGCAATGTTCATGCAGATGATGAATAGTGCACCTACATCAGCTTCTACTAATCTGTCTTCTTTTGGATATGTAGATCCAGATGATATTTTCTCAATCACTATTTATCCTAATGATTTTGAGTCTAAGGCATTTATTACTGATCTTATTGATAGTTATAACGAGAGCGTTGATGAGGACCATAAGATTGCATATACAGATATCGTAGGAACATTGATGAGTTCTGTAACAGATATCGTTGATGCTATTAGTTATGTTCTTGTAGCATTCGTTTCCATTTCTCTTGTCGTATCTTCTATCATGATTGGTGTTATTACTTATATCTCTGTTCTTGAGAGACGTAAGGAAATTGGTATCCTTCGTGCTATGGGTGCATCTAAGAATAATATCAGTCAGGTATTTAACGCTGAGACATTCATTACTGGTTTCTTAGCTGGATTCTTGGGTGTTGGTGTCAGTTTGCTTCTCTTGATACCTGCTAATATCATTATCCGTAACGTAACTGATGTAAGTAATCTTACTGCTTACTTAACTGTAGCAGAGTGTGTTGCGCTTGTAGCTTTGAGTGTAATCCTCACATTGATTGGTGGACTCATTCCTTCTTCAAAGGCAGCAAAACAAGATCCAGTTACTGCACTACGAACAGAATAATGTGGTATTATTAATGGATAATACATTTTTTCTGTATTGAGGGGGCGTCTATGCTACATATTGATGATAAGGCTATTAAGTATTTCGCTGACTATGCTAGAGATTTTTGGGATCCATCCAATGCAGCTAAGCTTCAGACATTTATTGATGATCCTGATAATACGTTGCCATCATCAACTAAGTTGGTAGTAGTAGAAGGCGGTATGTCAGAAAAGAGACGTGAATTGGCATACGCATTAAAGCCCAAACTTGATGGTCTTCATACAGTAATCGTAGTAATCAGTGGTGAGCCAACACTATTTGATACTAACGGACTTGTTGGAATCGAGAAGAATATCGTAGAGACAGCTGAGACTTTGGTTAGTCTCTCTGGTGATCCTGATTACATCATTCTCCATGGTGAGTTCCACGATGAAGAATATACTCCGTTGAAGAACTTGATTGAAGTTATCTTCCGTAAGCATTGTTATGTAAAGTCAACATCTGATTCTATTGAGACAGACGCAGGCAATATTTTTAATCAGGTAATGGAATCATTCAGATAATTATTAAGATGTTTATAGTTGAGACAGGCTGTGGAATTCCATAGCCTGTTTTTAGTTTTAAATTCACCCGATTATTCCGCCACCAAGGCAGTAGTCTCCACGATAGATGACAAGGCTTTGCCCCTTAACAGCAGCGCGTACTTCACTATCGAACTCTACGTCCATAGATCCATCAGAATTAATAGTAGCCGTACAATCCATTTCCTTAAGGCCGTAGCGAACTTTGCCTGAACATCTAAAAGGTACGCCTACTTCACCAATCAAAGAACTGTCAGGCATAATATCGCTTATGATATAGCACTTATTAACATGAACATTCTTAGTATAAAGTTCGCTGTCTATACCTAGTACAACTTCGTTTGTTGATGGACGAATCTCAGTAACAAAAGCTCTTAATCCAAGTGCGATTCCAAGTCCTTTACGCTGGCCAACAGTATAGTGATAGTAACCCTTATGTTGCCCGAGAATATTACCTTCGCGGTCGACATAGTTACCAGGTCCTGGGAGATTAAGCTTCATCTCATCTTCCTTAGACTCAATAAAAGCAGCGTAGTCCTTATCTGGAACAAAGCAGATATCCTCACTGTCCTTTTTTGAAGCTACATCTAATCCGATTGAAGCTGCTATCTCACGAGTATGGGGCTTGCTATATTTTCCAACTGGGAAATCTAGAATAGAAAGTTGCTCCTGGGACAAAAAGTAAAGTACATAAGTCTGATCCTTAGATAAATCAGCTCCACGCTTTAAATAATAGCGATCTACATTAGAATCATATTCGACATTAGCATAGTGACCTGTGATTACACGGTCGCATCCAAGCGCCTTAGCTTCGTCTAGTAAAGCACCAAACTTCAAATTACGATTACATTCAATACAAGGAATCGGAGTATTACCAGCAAGATAAGTATCAATAAAATGCTCGATAACACACTTATGGAAATCAGCAGAATAGTTCTTAACGTCATGTGGAATTCCAAGCGTATCACAAACCTTAGCAGCATCTTCAACATCTTTACCAAAACCACATTTGTTAACTTCGCCGCTATCAAACCCAGGGTTAGTTAATCGCATAGTAACGCCGACGACTTCTAAACCTTCATTTGCTACAAGATATGCTGCGACAGATGAATCTACACCGCCGCTCATTGCTGCTAATACTTTTGTCATAAGATAAATTGTAATATACTCTTGGCCATGAATAAAGAATAAACAATGTATAGATTTTCGCGAAATATAAAGGATGAATTATGAGATTAAATGTAGTTTTATTTGAACCAGAGATTCCACAGAATACAGGTAATATTATGCGTACCTGTGTAGCGGCAGGCTGTGGACTTCATATTATTAAGCCTTTGGGATTTGATATAGATAATCCTAAGTTTAAAAGAGCTACAACTAACCATATTACGTGGGCGGACTATACTCTTTATGAGAACTACGAAGATTTTAAGAGAAAATGCCCTGGTGAGTATTTCTTTATGACCCGTTATGGCAAAGTTCCACCTTCTGAGATTAAGTTTAAGGATATTCCTACTGATAAGGATATTTATCTTGTATTTGGTAAAGAGAGCACTGGTATTCCTAAGGAGATTTTGAAGGATAACTTAGATAGATGCTTCAGAATTCCTATGGCTCCAGAGTGCAGAAGTTTAAACCTTAGTAATACAGTTGCTATCGCCCTATATGAAGCTCATCGCCAGCTTGGTTACGAGGGATTGTGCTTTACTGAAGTTCAAAAGGGTGAAGATTACTTAGAGTCATACGACGCGACTTTAGGGAAGTAATTAGCTTAATTTGTAATAACCAAACATCCTTCATTGTGCTATATTCATATTGTATAAATTATATTTTAGGAGGGTGTTATGGCTGACATGAAAGACGGCATCTATGATGCTAAGCAGCTTGGCGTACCTAAGATGATTGTACTCGGAATCCAGCATATGTTTGCAATGTTCGGTGCAACGATCTTAGTTCCGCTATTAACAGGTTTGTCCGTTTCCTCAACACTTTTGTTTGCTGGTCTCGGAACTTTATTATTCCACTTAATTACAAAGGGTAAGGTTCCAGCATTCCTTGGTTCCTCATTCGCTTTCTTAGGTGGTTATGCAGCAATTGCTCCACTTGCTGATGCAGAGGGTAATGCTCTTGATAACTCAGCTCTTTTGCCTTATGCATGTTTGGGTGTTGCATGTGCTGGTATTCTTTACTTTATCCTTGCACTTCTTATTAAGGTATTTGGTCAGAAGAGAGTAATGCGTTTCTTCCCACCAATCGTTACAGGACCAATCATCATCGCTATTGGTCTTAACCTTTCTGCTTCTGCTCTTAATAACTGCCGTAGCGCAGGTGGCCTTGGATGGCTTGTAGCAGTAGTTGCTATCCTTATTATTGTAATCTGCAATATCTTTGGTAAGGGTATGGTTAAGATTGTTCCTATCCTTTTGGGTGTAATTGGTTCTTATATTCTTGCTGCTTGTGTAGGTCTTGTTGATTTCACAGCTGTTAAGGAAGCAGCTTGGATTGGTCTTCCATTTACAAAGGATCAGACAATTCTTTATGTATTCGAGCACGGTGATTCTTCTTTGATCATCAACTCTATCATTACAATCGTTCCTATTGCTCTTGCTACTATCGTTGAGCATATCGGTGATATTTCCGCTATCTCTTCTACTACTGGTAAGAACTATATTGAAGAGCCAGGTCTTCACAGAACGTTGATTGGTGATGGTCTTGCAACAATGGTTGCATCTCTCTTTGGTGCTCCAGCCAACACAACATACGGCGAGAACACAGGTGTTCTTTCCCTCTCTAAGGTTTATGACCCTAAGGTAGTTAGAATCGCTGCTTACTTTGCAGTAGCTGTTTCTTTCTCTCCTAAGTTTGCTGCAATCATCGGTTCTATGCCAGCTCCTGTAGTTGGTGGTATCTCTCTCGTGCTTTACGGTATGATTTCCGCTGTTGGTGTACGTAACGTAGTTGAGAATAAGGTTGATTTTTCTAAGTCTCGTAACGTTTTGGTTGCTGCTTTAATTCTTGTTCTCTCAATCGGTGTTAACTACAGTGGTGCAATCTCCTTTAACGTTGGTTCTGTAACTATCTCTCTTACAGGTATTGCTGTAGGTGCTATCGTAGGTATTATCATGAACGCTATTCTTCCAGCAGATGATAAGGATTACGAAGGTCTTAAGAAAGATGTAACAACAGTTGAGGAAGAAGTTGAGAAGAAGTCTGCTGCTAAGGCTTAATTCTTCTGAATTTTGCAAAAAAATATTTTTGGCGGTGTGTAAAAGCACCGCCTTTTTGTTACAATAAATAATGGTATAAATGTTGTTTAGGTAAGGCTTAAAGATGAAAAAAGTATTGATTTTGGGATGTACAGGAGCGACGGAGTTTATCGTGTCGTACCTTATGAATTCCAACGGAATTAGTGAGATTTGTATTTGTGATCCTGATAAGGCAAAGTGCGATGAGATTCGTAAGGCTCATTCAGGTTCGAGAGTTCGTATTAGTACAGCTAGAGCTGACCTTGCTAATGAAGCTGGAACAAGAATGATGCTTTCCATTGTTCAGCCTGAAGTAATCGTAAATATGTCTCCATCAAGATTTACTATCACTGTAATGAAGCTTGCTTTGGAGATTGGTGCTGATTACATTGATCAAGATTTGTTTAAGCCTGGCGAAGGTGGGCTCTTGTCTGAACAGTTCAGTTATTTTGGTGACTTTAGATCTAAGGGTAAGATGGCTGTTGTAGGTTGTGCTATGAATCCATCTGTTATTACTTCCCTTGTAAGACAGGCGATGAGAGAAGATTTTGACACATTAACAGATGTTGATTTTGTTGAGATTAACCTAGATATCAACAAGGAATCTATTATTCCAGCAAAGTATATTGAGGGTGGTGAGGTGAAGGAATGTCCTGAAGCGGAGGTTTCTTTGGCTGGTTTATTCCCTGAGGTTGGCACAACAACTATTAGTATTGCTAATAATGTCGTAGTTGAGGATTTTATTAAAGAGATTCCTGAAATATCTAATGTAAGATACTTTACATCGTTTGCTAAGGAAGAAGACGAGGAAGATTTTAGCGATATCCTAGAAAAGATTGGAATGCTTTCAGAAGAGCAGATTGCTATAACACCTGAGGTATCGATTAGCCCTAAGGAATTCTGGAATCTTATGAAGGATTCAAATAAGAAGGAGATTACCCTTGATGGTAAGTGCGTTATTGGCGTAATGATGAAGGGTGTTAAATTCGGTTCTCCTAAGACTTGCTGGGCATATGTTATCGGTGATAACGATAAGTGTATGGAAAAGTACAATATGAGTGCTAAGGAAGTGTGGGATGCTTATGCCATTCTTTCTGGTACAGTTCTTATTTGTAACGGTAAGTGGAACAAGATGGGTGTATTTTCACCTGTAGCTTTTGATCCAGAACTTCTACTTCATGATTTGCGTGGTAAAGGCCTAAGATTTGAGTGGGCAGATTTACCACTTTTAACATCAAAGTGAGGATAATATGGCAGCTCGAATCCTAATTGTTGAAGACGACGATAGCATTAATAATCTGATAACAGTAGCTTTGTCAAAGCAGGGATATAACTGCACCCAGGCTTACTCAGGAACAGAAGGATTACTTAATTTCAAGAATGGTGAATTCGATCTTGTTTGCCTTGATTTGATGATGCCTGGAATGGATGGAGCCTCTCTTACTAAGGCAATTAGAGAGTCTTCTAATGTGCCAATTATTGTAGTCTCTGCTAAAAGCTCAGTCGATTCTAAGGTTGACCTTCTTAAGATGGGAGCTGATGATTTTGTTGGTAAGCCTTTCGAGTTAAAAGAGCTTATCGCTCGTGTTGAGGTTCAGCTTAGACGTAGTAATAATGATGCTACAACAGCGGCAGATGATTCTAGCAAGGGTATTATCGAGTTCAAGGACTTGGTTTTAAACCTTGATACATATGATGTGACTGTTAAGGGAGAAGAAGTCGGCCTTACGAGGCAGGAATATAAGATTCTCGAGTTGTTCCTAAAAAATCCTAATAAAGTTTTTTCTAAGCAGGAAATATATGAGTACGCTTGGAACGATATCTATATTGGAGAAGATAAAACTATTAATGTTCACATCTCTAATATGAGAACGAAGCTTAAGAAAATATCAGATGAAGATTATATCGATACAATTTGGGGTATAGGCTTCAGACTCGCAAAGGCTTAATCTTTTCTTAAACATTTATTGGCGTTATGTGAAAATAACGCCTTTATAATTGCATTATCTAGAAGACAGGAGAATTCAAGTGATGGAAGAATACATGCTTATCACCAAAGATCTCACTAAGAAATATAAGAATAGTACTGCTGTTGATGGCGTAAATATCCATATTCGTAAGGGCTCTATCTATGGCCTTATCGGTAAAAATGGTGCTGGTAAGACAACAATCATGAAGATGATTTCTGGTATGGCTACACCAACTGGTGGAAGCTTCTCATATGAAGGTTTTGATGAAGCTAATAAGGAAGCTTTTTCTAGAATCGGAGCCTTGATAGAGGCTCCAGCAATTGAGCCTAATCTCACTGCTTATGACAATATGAGAATTAAGTGTATCGCGTATGGTATCGGCGATAAGGATTACATCTATGAGAAGCTTGCTTTAGTTGGTCTTGATAAGACTGGTAAGAAGAAAGCGGGTAAGTTTTCTCTTGGTATGAAGCAGCGTCTTGGTATTGCTATGGCTATGGTAGGCGATCCTGATTTTCTGATTCTTGACGAGCCTATTAATGGTCTTGATCCGCAGGGTATTGTTGGAATTAGAGATATGCTCACTAGACTTAATAAAGAAAAGAACATCACGATTCTTATTTCTAGTCATATTCTTGAGGAATTGGCAAAGATAGCAACTGATTATGCAATTATTGATCACGGAAAGATAATTGAAGAGTCAACAAGTAAGGCATTGAAGGAAAAGTGTCGCGATAAGATTGTGATTAAGACTCCTGAGCTTTCTAAGGCCTTGCCAATCATCGATAAGGCAGGATTTACAGATTATAGTGCGATTGACGACAAAACAATTCATGTTTTTGATCGTCTCACAGATATTTCAGTCCTCAACATGGAACTCGCAAAAGCTATGGTACCGGTTGAATCAATAGGGGTAGAGTCGTCTGATCTTGAGGAGTACTTCCTCAAGATTACAGGCACGATTGCCGACCTTAGCGACAATAATTAAGGGGAGGGTAAAAAATGTTTATTAATGCCCTCAAATCAGAATTATTTAGAGCATCAAAGATGAAGAGTATTTATATTCTTGCAATTGTTTTGATTGCTTTAATGCTATTAAACAACTTTATCTATCTTAAGGTTGATTTGTATGGTCTCCTTGGTATGGATGCTGATGCCATTACAGAACTTCAGGAGATGGGTACTTCTGGCGAAGCGTATAATGATAGCTTTATGGCGGGCTTTGATGCTGGTCTTCAAAGCGGTGAGTTAGCGGCGCAGGATGCAATGGAGAATGGTATTGAACCTATCAAGATTTTAGGTAAGGGAGTTTTTTATGAAGCTGATGTAGCTGAACTTACTTCTTTGGATATCGGTTCTCTCGATGTTTTATTGTTACAGGCGATATTTATTGGACTTTATATCGGTGGCGTCTATAAGAGTGAACTTGATAAGAATATCGTTAAGTACTCAAATAAGCGTGGAACATTATTTGCTGCCAGAACAACAGTTATAGCTCTTTATACGTTGATTTTGCAGTTGATAGTATGGGTTATGGCTATTTGGGGTATGGCTACTATGGGACAGAGTTTGGTACTCGGATTTGATTCTTCGTTCGTTATTTATTCTGTTGTTATTTATCTACTAACAGTGGCTTTTGGTATCTTGGTAGCAGCTATCACCCATTTATCAAAGTCAATGGCGGGTGGAATTACTACTGGTATTATTCTCTCGTCTGGTATTTTATCAACACTTATTTCAATAGCTACAATCATTATTCAAAGGAAGTTTAATTTGGATAGCGATTTTGCACTCGGTAACTATACATTAACTATGAATATTTCTGCTTTAACACTTAATTCAGATGGACATATGGTGTTAAGAGCGTTGATATGTGCATTGGTATATGGTGTTGTAGCTTATGTCGTATCTTTGATTAGAGTAAGTAAGCGTGACCTAGGCTGATGTTTTTTAATCTAGTATACATAGAATTATTAAGACTATTTAAGAACCGTTCTTTTAAGTTCAGTGTACCTGTTGGTCTTTCTATGCTTATATGTTGTGTAGGTATAGCTGCTTTTGGGATAGATAGAATGGCAGCAATTAGCATCGTTTATGATGCAGATAATTATGGAACAGAAGTTTTGGCATCGATGATTCTTGCGTTCTATGAAGTTGGGGCATTGCTTGTTACTGCTGTAACGGCTATTTTTACAACCTGCGACTACAGTAAATACAGATTAGCTATAAACATTGAGGGTGTTGAGCGTAATAAATTTAAGCTTAGGCTATCAGAGGTTGTTGGTATTTTAATCTTTGTAGCTGTGATTTGCTTGCTAGGTGTGCCATTTGCTGTAATAGGCTCTTTTTTATCAGGAAATGGAACAGTTCTTTCGCTACAAGGTTGGATAGAGATAATAAAAGGTTTCTTTGACGTAGCATTAGTTTTTTTTATCACGAGTGCCATAGTGTGTATTACAGGGTATTTTGTATCTAATCTAACTAAAGCAAAAATGGCCGCATTTATTATTGTTGCTCTGTTGGTATTTGCCTATCTTATATTTTTAGTGACTGCTGTTGGTTTTATCAAAGGATTTAATGAAGCAACTGATGCCCCTACTAACATAGGCATATTAGTTTCTATTGTTCTAGTAGTACTTGCTATAATTCCAGGAATTTTATCTGGAACTATCTTTGCTATTAAAGATAGGAGGCGTGATCGTATATGATGGAAGTAATAATAGCCGCATTAATAGCTGTATGCTTGATGTTGATTTTTACCATTATGAATATGGTGTCTAATATGACAGATCTTCGTAAGCAGGTTCACTTTATCTCTCGTAATGATACCAATAAGAGAATAACCTTTTATGGCAAGTCTAGAGCTTTTAAGAGCCTAGCTAAGGATATAAATGACATCATTGATTCTTATAGAGAAGAAAACGAGAAAATCATTAAAGAAGATAAGGAAATAAAAGATACTCTTACTAATATGAGTCACGATATCCGTACGCCTCTTACTTCCTTAAAGGGCTACTTCGAACTTATGGGAGAGACGGATGATCCTAAGGAACAGGAAAAATGTCGAAGCGTAATAGAAGAGCGAATCGAATCCTTATCAGAAATCCTAGAGACGATGTTTCTTTATACTAAGGTATCTAATGTTAACTATAAAGTAGAGTTAGATCCTGTTGACGTGTCTAAGGTTGTATTAGAGACCATGTTCTCATATTACGATGATTTCGTAGAAAAAGGGCAGGAAGTAGATGTTGATGTCAATGAAGGGCTTAGAATTATCGCTTCAGAGCAGTCTTTAAAGCGAATAATGCAAAACCTCATTAAAAACTGCCTCGTTCATGGAAATGGTGATGTAAAACTGGAACTTAAACCATGCGATGAAGGTATGGTAGGAATCTCGATATCTAATGCTATGAATCCAGGTGAGAATCCAGATCCAGATAAAGTATTTGACCGATTCTATAAGGGTGATGCGTCAAGACATAATGGATCTAGTGGTGTTGGATTATCAGTAGTTAAAAAATTAGTAGATTCTATAGGTGGAGACATCAAAGCAGAAGTTAAGGATAGAAGATTTAAGATTAGTATGAAGTTTAAGTCTATATAATCTTAAGCTGCTTTTCTAATTCTTCTATCCGGAACCCTGTTGCCACGGAGGACTTCAGTGCGACAACGGGTAGCCGGACGAGAATTAACACTAGAATTAGGGCGGTTAGGTGTGCGGGTAACACGAACCGCTTTTTTATTGACTTCATTCATACGGATTCTAGCTTTAAGCTGAGCTTCTCTGGCTTCAAGTATGGCTAGTTCATCTGAGTATTCCCAGAATTTGAAAGAATCAAATAATGTCTTGAAGGAAACTCCTACAAAGAAAAATAAAATACACATATCAATTGGTGACATAGAAAACTCTCCTCCAAAACGTTCATTTGTTTGTTATGAGGAGAGTATATCACGTATAAGGTTCCAATAATAGTACTAATAACATAAAAAGAACAAAAATTTGCATATATTTGTTCTTATCCTAGGTTTGATGCTCCTATTCTTGTTGCGCCAGCTTCAATCATCTGTAGTGCAGATTCTTTTGTTCGTATTCCACCTGCAGCTTTAACTTCGACTGTAGAGCCTGAGTAATGACGCATAAGCTTAACGTCCTCTATAGTCGCGCCGTTTGAGCCGAATCCAGTTGAAGTTTTTATAAAGTCAGCGCCCTGGACAGTTACAATATTACAAAGAATCTTCTTTTCTGTTTCTGTCAACGAGCAAGTCTCGATAATTACTTTTAGAATAGCTCCGCGTGAGTGAACAGCATTAGCTATTATGCCAATTTCATTAGCAACTTCTTCGAACATACGAGACTTTACATAGTTAATATTAATTACCATATCAATCTCACAAGCGCCGTTATCAATGGCATCTAATGCCTCGTATTTCTTAACAGCAGTAGTGGAATAACCATTAGGAAAACCAATTACTGTGCATATATTAAGATTGCCATTAGCAGCCTTGGCAGCATCTTTTACATAGCAAGGTTGAACACATACTGATGCAGCACCCTTTTTAATAGCGTTAGCAACGAGTGTATTAATGTCACTAACTGTAGCTGTAGTCTTAAGATTAGTCATATCAACATATGAAAATAGATTATCCATAGTTAATTCATGCTTGATTCTAGGGACAGGAGCATCAAACTCGCGACCAAGCAATGCGCTATAAACTATAGAGGCCACTACACCAAATCCAGCATATTCGCCCATGTTATGAGGAACATCATATCCTTTTCCATAAATAAGAAGCGGTACACATTCTCTCGAATGATCTGTAGATGGAGTAGAAGGATCGCATCCATGGTCAGCAGTAATGATAAGTAGATCGTCTTCTCTTAAGAAGGTTAATACGTTCGCTAATCCATCATCAAATTCATGCAAAGCAGCAGCGTAACCAGCAATATCATTGCGGTGGCCATACTTCATATCAAAGTCGACAAGGTTGAGATAGCAAAGACCATTAAAATCACATTCAAGCATGTCTTGTAAGCGCTTAATACCATCAGTATTATCAGCTGTTGGTGTCATCTCCGTAAGGCCTCGCTGAGCAAATAAATCTTTGATCTTACCTAGGGAAATTACATCTAATCCTAGATCCTTTAACACATCTAGCATAGTTGCTGAAGGCGCAGGCAGAGTATAGTCATGGCGGTTAGGAGTTCTTGTAAAACCACTTTCGACGTTCCCTACGAAAGGCCTAGCTATTATTCTTCCAACACCGAGCTTACCTTGCATGAAGCTTCTTACTTTATCGCAGATGTCGTAGAGCTCATTAAGTGGAACAACTTCTTCGTGTGCTGCAATCTGAAGAACAGAATCAGCTGAAGTATAGACGATTAGATTGCCAGTCTCCATATGCTCTTTTCCGTAGTCGTTAATTACAGCAGTTCCGCTATAAGGCTTGTTGCAAAGTATGCCTCTGTTAGAGATTTCTTTTATTGCTGTAAGTACTTCTTCTGGAAATCCATCAGGGTATGTTGGAAGAGGAGTAGAAGAATAAACTCCTGCCATCTCCCAGTGACCGATAGTAGAGTCTTTACCATTAGATAGTTCTCTTATACGGCCATAAGATCCAATAGGAGAAGGGATATCTTCTTGTGCCTTTTTCCATGCTTTTATGCGCTCGTCGTTAAGGCCATCGATGTTAAAGAGGCCCATGCGAGCAAGATTAGGGAAGGCCTTGTTTGAGTCAGATAAAACTGCAGCTAGGGTATTAGAGCCCTCATCCTTAAATGCGGCTTCATCAGGTGCTCCACCAATTCCAAGACTGTCAAGAACTACAAGAAAAACTCTCTTTGCCATAAATATTTCTCCTAAGGTATCTTTGCTGTTTATATTATAATACTTGGTATGAATGATTCAGAAGAAATTAGCTTAGAAGACTTAAACCTCTCACAAGAGATATATGATGCCTTAAAGAAGATAGGAGTAAGACGTCCAACTACTATTCAGCAGAAGGCAATTCCACTTTTAATGGATGATCAAAACTTAATAGCAAAGGCTCCTACTGGTACAGGTAAGACATTTGCATTTGCTATTCCTATTCTTGAGTACCTTAATATGAAGGTTAATTTTGTTCAGGCTTTAATTCTATGTCCAACAAGAGAATTAGCTTTACAAATAGCAACTGAAGTTAAAAGCCTCGCTAGATACATCGATGGCTTTAATATCTGCACTATTATTGGTGGACAAAACATTAAGATTCAGGAAGAAAGAATCAAGAAGAAGCCACAGGTTGTAGTTGCTACACCTGGTCGTCTTTTGGACTTGGTTACACGTAAGAAAATCGATATTGGAAACATATACACATTAGTTTTGGATGAAGCAGATGAGATGCTTAAGATGGGTTTTATTAACGACATTAAAAAGATTATGGCGTTAACTCCAAGTGACAAGCAAATCGCTCTTTTCTCTGCGACTTTGCCTCGTGAAATTCAAGACATTACGTGGCAGTTTATGGACGGTGCAGCTCAAATAGACGTAATGCCTAAGGAAGAAGATCATCCTAACATTGATGAATATATGCTTGAGATTCCAGAAAAAGACAAAGCCGACGCTATAATTAGTATTCTTAAAAAGGAAGACATACATAAGGCGATTATTTTCTGCAATACAAGAACTCAGACAGAAAAAGTATCCTCTATATTCGAATTCGCTGGTATCTCATGTAAAGTTTTGCATGGCAATATGGGCCAAGGCGGCCGTAATAGAGTAATGGACGGCTATCGTAAGAATAGATTCGAAGTTTTAATTGCTACAGATGTTGTTGCACGTGGCATTGATGTTGATGACGTCGAGGCTGTTTTTAACTACGATATACCAAATGATAACGAGTTCTATTTACATAGAATTGGAAGAACTGGCCGTGCGGGAAGATCCGGAAAAGCTTATTCCTTTGTTTCTTTTAAAGAGCGAGATAGGATGGATGAGATTATCCGCTATACATCCTGTAATCCTGCCTTATACCAATTAACAGATTAATTAATAAAAATACAACAAATCTGTTATTACTTATCAACTCCTCTAATGTAAAATTATTTTGTAAGTAATATTTCGGAGGTATTAATATGCCCTCAATTCAGTTAGATTGGAATAAGTATGCTCAGGCTGCAATTAAAATTGCACGCGAGGGGGCTGTGCTTCTTAAGAATGATGATGATGCTCTTCCTGTTAAAGAAGACACAAATGTTGCTCTTTTTGGAAGAATGCAGGCCAATTATTATAAGAGCGGTACCGGTTCAGGCGGTATGGTTAACGTAGACCATGTAGTTGACATTAGAGAAGGTCTTTTGAAGGCTGGCGTTAATCTAGATAAAGAACTTATTAATGTTTACGATTCCTGGGGCAAAGAGAATCCTGTAGATCCTGGTGTTGGCTGGGGACAGGAGAAGTGGTCTCAGCCTGAGATGCCTGTGGATGATGCTTTCGTAGAGAAGTATGCTCAGAAGAATGAAGTTGCAATTATCGTTATTGCTAGAACAGCAGGCGAAGATAGAGATAATCTAGCGCAGAAGGGTTCTTACTATCTAACAGATGGTGAGGAGCAGCTACTAGCATCAACTTGTAAAGCATTTAAGAAGGTTGTAGTTCTTCTTAATGTTGGTAACGTTATTGATATGTCATGGGTTACAAAGTTCAACCCATCTTCTGTTATGTATGTATGGCAGGCAGGAATGTTCGGTGGTGTTGCTGTAGGAGATCTTGTAGCTGGTATTGAATCTCCTTCTGGTGTACTTACAGACACTATTGCTTATAGCCTAGAGGATTATCCTGCAGGTAAGAATTTTGGTAATGTTGATCCACGTAAGGATTTTTATGCAGAAGATATCTTTGTAGGCTACAGGTACTTTTCTACTTTTGCTCCTGAGAAGGTTCAGTATCCATTTGGATTTGGTCTTTCCTACACTGATTTCGAGATTGAACCAGCTGCTTTTGGCGAGAATGATGGTGATATTGACGTTATCGTTGAGGTAACAAATACGGGTGATGTTCCTGGTAGTAAGACAGTAATGCTCTACGCTGATGCACCTATGGGTAAGCTCACTAAGTCTTCCCGTGTGCTTATCGGTTTTGCTAAGACTAGTGAACTTGAGCCAGGTGACTCTGAGGAGGTTCGTATCGAAGCTCCTGTAACACGCTACGCATCTTATGATGATGACGGCAGACTAGGCCACGGAACAGGCTGGATGCTTGAGAAGGGAACATATGAGTTCTTTATCGGAGGCGATGTTACTACAGAACTAATGGTTGGATCTTATGATCTTACTGATGATGTTGTAATCGAGAGTCTTAAGACTGCATTAAAGCCTGTCGAGAACTTTAAGAGAATGACAAATGATGGCGAGGAAGATACTCCTATCAGAACTCACGAGAATATCGAGGACCGCCTTGATAATCTTATGCCTGAGATTCCTCAGACGGGTGATAAGGGCATCAAGCTTGCTGATGTTAAGTCTGGCAAGAATACAATGGATGAGTTTATTGCTCAGCTAACTGACGAAGACCTCTCTTTAATTGTACGTGGCGAGGGAATGAGTAGCCCTAAGGTAACAACTGGTACAGCAGGTGCCTATGGTGGTGTTACAAAGCATCTTATGGAGCTTGGCGTTCCTACTATTTGTTGCTCAGATGGACCTTCTGGTATGAGAATTGATAGCGGTAAGAAAGCATTCTCTTTACCTAACGGTGCATGTATCGCTTCTTCATGTAATGTAGAACTTATCGAAGAGTTGTTCCATTACTTTGGCATCGAAATGCTTAGCAACCAGATTGATTCCATCCTCGGACCTGGTATGAATATTCATAGATATCCACTTAACGGAAGAAACTTCGAGTATTTCTCTGAGGACCCTGTAATGACTGGTCTTATTGGTGCAGCTCAGCTTAGAAGTCTTCACAAAGTTGGAGTTACAGCAGTAATTAAGCACTTCTGCGCTAACAACAGAGAGCTTCATCGTCGATTTATGGATTCCGTTATCTCTGAGAAGGCTCTTCGTGAAATTTATCTTAAGGGCTTTGAGATTTGTGTTAAGGAAGCTGACGCCAAGAGCATTATGTCTGTTTATAACAGGATTAATGGCGACTATGGAACAGCTAACTACGAACTTAATACAGAGATTCTTCGTAATCAGTGGGGCTTTAAGGGCATCGTAATGACTGACTGGTGGCCTTTTGTAAAGACTTGCTATGAGGAAAGACATAGAAGCAGAGGCATCGAGCTTCAGGAGCTTTCCTTGATGGTTAGAGCTCAGTGCGATATCTATATGGTTTGTTCTTGTGTTGAGGAGGAGTTCCTCGAGGATGCGGATGTTTATTCCTGCCTTAAGGAAAATAGAATCATTACTCGAGCTGAAGCTCAGCGAAATGCAAAGAATATCATTAACTTTGCTATGCAGATGCCTGCTATGGATAGACTCCTTGGTAATGGGGTTGAAGTTGAGCATATTGATTGTCCATTTAAGGATAGTTCAATCGAGACAAAGGTAAGTAATTACTATAAGCTTTATGGCGATAGAGAGAAGGAACTCGTTGTTGAGATTGATAAGAATACTGAGACTGGTGAGGATTTCACTTTCGGACTCGATTGTGATGTTCCAGGAAGATATGATGTTACTTTTGAAGCTACATCAAAGCTCAATCCTCTCGCTCAGATTCCGATGACTGTTTACGTAACAAGTATTCCTATCAGAGTAGTTACATGGAATGGTATGGATGGTGGAACAGACACAAGAGATACTAATTTCAGAATGCTATCCAAGTATAGCGTATACAGAATTCATATGGGTGGTGCAGGTGTTAAGCTCCTTAGAATGAAGATTAGATTCAGAGTTGATATGGAGCATGACCCGGATCAAACCTTTTAATGAATGTATAGATAATTAATGCTACAATATAAGTCAGCCTATAATTGGCTGGCTTTATTTGTTTTGGAGGAAGGATATGCGCAGAGATTATTTCACATGTGTCTTTTTACTATGCATATGTATATCTCTATTCTATGTGTGTTTCTTACCTCTATATTTCGTTTATGGTGGAACTGTCCCAAGAACATTCTCATGGATTGAGATGCTATCTAGTTGGATTTTCTTACTTCTTGTTTTTGTTGTTCTTCCAGCATATGCAGCTAAGAAGAAAAAATTTTGGATTACGGCAGGTCTTGCCGCATATGGTATTCTAGCCTCTATTCCAGTTTGGATTATGCCATCCTTGGTAGATAAATTAGCAGGCGAGGATGCTAGTATAATTGCTGTAGCCGAGGCTTACGTATTAAGATTCATTTATGGCATGGCAGAGGCCCCTTTCGCTGCTATCACACCAGTATTTGGTGATAGTTTTGCAGAAGCTTTGCCGCGAAGGATTATGCCTGTAGTATTGATAATCCATTGTGGTACACAAATTTTCAGATTCTATCGCAAGGCATATATCGCTGAGCAAAGAGATCCTCTTAAAGAGCTTGATACAACGAGCAGGGAGAATAGTGGAAAGATAGCTGGCGCTGTAAATAATGTTAGACAGCCTGTAATGCAGGAGGTAATAGGAACTGTTATTTCGGCTCCAGAGAGGCCTCAAGCGCCAGTAAGAATACCTGCCAATCCGGGTGCTACAAACAGCGATAGACCATAAAGTAATATATGTTATATAATAAGTCGATTTTTTAATAGGGAGTAACTAATGGCTAAGAACAATAAACATTGGGAAAAAATGATGTTAAGCGATAGCGATCGTTCCGCTGTATCTGAGGGTAAGGATCCACTTGAGATGGGTCTTTCAGATATGACATGGTTCGAGAGACAGAAGCGTAAGGTCAGAAGAACAATTGAGAAGACTCGTGAAACTTTTGGTGAAGAAGTGGGTAATTCCATTACTTCTGGTGTATTAGCACTTTACCTTCTTTTCATGATTCCATTTGCTACAGTTCATTCTTATATCAATGCACCAGAGGGTATGGCTTTGGTTGATAGCTTTGCAGTATCCGCATATTTTATGTGTGCTTTCTTGGCATCTTTGTTTACAACGATATATCACTTCTTAAAGCCAGGCACACTTCATAAGAGAATTGCTTTGAAGCTTGATCGCATTATGGTTTATTTTGCAATCTTAGGAGCTTATGCACCATTCTGCTTATCCATTATCGGTGGAGCTTTGGGTATAACACTTCTTTCTATTGAGTTAGGCCTTGCAGTTCTTGGTATGTTCCTAGTAATCTTTATGTTCCCTAGATATAAGGTTGGAACTAAGTTTGCAGTAGCTATTTATGGCGTTATGGGATTACTTTTCTTGATTGCTTTGAAGTCATTTATTCCATTCTTTACTTCAGCTCCAGTAATGTCTTGGCTCTTGATTGCAGGTCTTATCGTTTATGTTGTTGGTATTTTCTTCTATAACGGTAAGTTTAAGTTCTCTCATATGGTTTGGCACTTGATGGTAGTAGCTGCTCAGGTTTGTCACGTATTAGCTTACGTATACTTCTTCAGAAGATAATTACTATTAATTATTAAGTTTTCTATATCATGCTTCTTGGCTGTTTGGGGGCAAATTTTAAGCCAAGGGGCATGATATTTTTATGCCATAAAAAGCCAACTAAAAGAGCGTAGCCACGAAGACTACGCTCTTAGAATTTAATTTGAAGAATCAGCCTATTAGCCGAAGATGCTCAAGAGAACACCAGCTGCTACAGCTGAACCGATAACACCAGCAACGTTTGGTCCCATAGCGTGCATGAGGAGGAAGTTGCTTGGGTTTTCCTTCTGACCAACTGTGTTAGATACACGAGCAGCCATAGGAACAGCAGATACACCAGCAGAACCGATGAGTGGGTTAATCTTACCACCGGAGATGTAGTACATAAGGATACCGATGAGAAGACCACCAACTGTAGCGAGGCAGAAAGCTGTAAGACCAAGAACAATGATGAACAAAGTCTGTGGCTTAAGGAAGTTTGTACCTACAGCAGTAGCACCTACAGATGTACCGAGGAAGATTGTTACGATATTACACATAGCATTCTGTGCTGTATCGCTCAAACGATCTGTAACGCCGCACTCCTTAAAGAGGTTACCAAGCATAAGACAGCCGATAAGTGGAGCAACAGATGGGAGAATGAGGATGCAAAGGATTGTAACGAGAATAGGGAAGCAAATCTTCTCTGTCTTGGATACTGGTCTTGCCTGCTCCATCTTAACCTGACGCATCTTCTTTGTTGTAAGAAGCTTCATGAAGAATGGCTGAATGAGTGGAATCAAAGCCATATAAGAATAAGCAGCAATAGCGATAGCACCAAGAAGCTCAGGAGCGAGCTTAGATGTAAGGAAGATAGCTGTAGGGCCATCAGCACCACCGATGATACCAATGGAAGCAGCCTGCTTACCTGTGAAGTTAAGAGCAGTAGCACCTACGAAAGCGCAGGAGATACCAAACTGAGCACCAGCACCCATAAAGAGGGAAGATGGTCTAGAGATAAGTGGACCGAAGTCTGTCATAGCACCAACTGCCATAAAGATAAGGCAAGGGAAGATATCAAGCTTTACGCCGAGGTAGAGGATATCGAATAATCCAGGCTCAGCGCCAATCTCTTCCCAGTTAACGCCATCTGCGAACCACTCTGGGTGGAATACACCTTCACCAGCTAAGTTAGTGAGAAGCATACCGAATGCAATAGGAAGAAGAAGGAGCGGCTCGAACTTCTTGCCGATTGCCATATAAAGGAGAAGACAGGAGATAGCAATCATGACGTAATTACGCCAGTCAAGCATCATAAATCCTGATGTCTCCCATAAGTTTTTTAATACATCTAACATTTGACAATTACCCCCGATTAAGCGATTGTCACGATAGCATCGCCAGTGTTAACTGTTGAGCCCTTAGCAGCGAGAACCTGAGCAACCTTACCAGAGCAAGGAGCAAAGATCTCGTTCTCCATCTTCATAGCTTCGAGAACTGCTACGAGATCACCCTCGTTAACTGCCTGTCCAACAGAAACCTTAACGTCAAGGATTGTACCAGGCATTGGTGCAGCAACAGGTGTAGAACCAGCAGCAACAGCAGCGGCAGCAGGAGCAGCAGCTGGAGCAGGTGCTGCAGCAGGAGCAGCTACAGGAGCAGCGGCAACAGGAGCAGGCGCTGCAACTACGTCAGTTGTACGGAGAAGGTTAGCTTTACCCTTCTCAACTTCAACCTCATAAACTTTGTCATTGATAGTTACGTTATAAATCATAGGTAAAACTCTCCTTTATTTCTCTTCAACAAGAGTAATTGATTTGAATATAAGCTCAGAAAGAGGGATACCTGTGTTGTCAGAAACAATTGCCATAATCATAGCAGCTGTCTTCTCGTCACAACCCTTGAGCTTAAGAGAACCAGATGAGAACTCTTCTTCTGGAGCAGCAGCGGCAGCAGGAGCTGTAGCTGCAGGAGTAGAAGGAGCCTTTGCTGCTGTACTCTTTGTTGCAGATGAGAAAATTGCACCTGAAATAGAAAGAAGAATACAGATAATGCAAAGTACTGCGAATACAACAAGTATTACAATACCGGCATCCATGAAAGCTTCAGGATAAGGAAGACGTGTTTCACCTGTTGATAAAACTAAGTTAATCATCAGGATTAGTCCTCCTTCTTCTCGATTGTGTAGTTAACTGTGTTGGATTCCTTCTCCTCACGGGAAGCGAAGAACTTCTCTGCTACCTGAGGGAAAGCGATATAAGAGAGAACATCCTCGTCAGATCTTGCTGTCTTACCAAGCTCAGCCTTTGTCTTCTCGAAGATTGGCTCCAAGGAATCAGCATATCTGCCCTGAACGAGCTCCTCTGGCTTCCAGCACTTGTCAATGAGTTCCTGAGAAACTTCACCAGGTGCAGTACCATACTCACCTCTGAGGTAAGCCTTGATTTCCTTAGAAATATTCTTATATCTCTCACCAAAGAGAACGTTCTGAACAGCCTGGTTACCAACCATCTGTGAAAGAGGTGTAACGAGTGGTGGATAACCCATATCCTTACGAACTGCAGGAATCTCATCACAAGCTGCATCGAACTTATCCATAGCGTTCAAATCCTTGAGGTTAGCAATCATGTTAGAAAGCATTCCGCCTGGAACCTGATACTTGAGGATATCAGCCTTGATACCCATAACCTGTGGATTAAGTGTACCGTTATCGAGGAACTTCTTCTTGATTGGTGCGAAGTGTGCAGCAATCTTCTGGAGATCATCATCATTAAGATCAGTCTCATAACCGAGCTGCTCAAGAGCATACTTCATTGTCTCTGTAGCAGGCTGAGATGTACCACCAGCAAATGGAGAAATAGCTGTATCGATACCATCACAACCAGCTTCGATAGCCTTTAAGTATGTCATTGGGCCAAGACCTGTTGTGTGGTGTGTGTGGAAGTATACTGGAAGCTTTGTAGAAGCCTTCAAAGCCTTAACGAGATCGTAAGCTTCCTGAGGTCCGCAGATACCAGCCATATCCTTAATACAGATAGAGTGTACGCCCATCTTCTCGAGCTCCTTACCCATCTCTGCATACTTTTCAATTGTGTGAACAGGGGATGTTGTGTAGCAGATACAACCCTGAGCGTGCTTACCACACTTGATTGTCTCATCAACAGCTACCTTAATATTATCGAAGTCGTTAAGAGCATCGAAGATACGGAAGATATCCATACCATTCTCAGCAGACTTTCTTACGAACATTCTAACTGTCTCATCTGGGTAATGCTTGTAACCGAGGATGTTCTGACCTCTCAAAAGCATCTGGAGAGGAGTCTTCTTGCAGATAGCCTTGATCTTACGAAGTCTCTCCCATGGATCCTCGTCAAGATAACGAAGGCAGGAATCGAATGTAGCACCGCCCCAGCACTCGATTGAGTGGTAGCCAGCGTTGTCCATTGTCTCCAAGATGTCCTCAAAATCGGAGAACGGCATACGAGTAGCAATCAAGGACTGCTGTGAGTCACGTACTACCGTCTCGGTAAACTGAACTTTCATGTTGTTACGCTCCTTTGTAAAAAATTCTCGCCATTAAACGCTACTATTATAAGACGAAGTATTTATTATTAAAAGATAAAATTACTCACTATACTTATAAATTTATAATTGGCATGAGTTAAGCTCTAAAAGAAGGTCATTTACACCTATAACCTCAACTTTGTCGCCAGCGTCATTATTATCGAAATAGACCATAATAGGTGCGTTATTTGTCTCTTCAAATACAACTTTGCATTTACGTTCATTGCGTTTGGATGAACCCTTGGTGTAATCCTTTAAATCTTCAATAATGAGGCTGATTGCATCTCTAAGAGCTTTAAATTTATCGTCAGATAAGCGTTCTATGGCATCGAAGCAAATCTTTTTACATTCTTTAACTGTATATTCTTTAATATCCATCATAAGAGGAAGGGAATCGTAAAAATAATCAATAACAGGAAAAACCGCTTTTCCACAGGCTTCACAAAACACAGCTGTCTTTTGTCTGACGATAAATACGTTATCGCTTTGTTCTATATAGTTATTTTCTAGATCTTCTCCAAGGGAAGAAATCAACTCTTCATAATCAATCTCAGGGAAAGTCTCGGGCATAATGCACCTCCAAAGTAAGTAATTCTTTGGATTTTATCATGAAAACTTCTGATAAATGCCTATTTACAAGCACAAAACACGGGTGTATGATTAATTGCTTTTCGAAGAAGGGGGTACTACGCCCTTTTGAAGAAGGTAATAAATCGAAAGGAGATGTATTGATGCCAACGTTCAATCAATTAGTCAAGTCCGGCAGACAGTCTAAGACATACAAGTCTACTTCACCGGCATTGCAGGTTGGAAAGAACACAATTCATGACAAGGAGACTAAGATTCAGGCTCCTCAGAAGCGTGGTGTTTGCACAGTAGTTAAGACAACTACTCCTAAGAAGCCTAACTCTGCTTTGCGTAAAGTTGCTCGTGTACGTTTGACAAATGGCTATGAGGTAACCGCTTATATTCCGGGTATCGGCCATAATTTGCAGGAGCACTCCGTTGTTCTTATCAGAGGCGGACGTGTAAAGGATCTCCCTGGTGTACGTTATCACATCATCAGAGGAACTCTTGATACAGCTGGCGTAGCAAATCGTATGCAGGGTAGATCTAAGTACGGTGCTAAGAAGCCAAAGGCTGCAAAGGTTAAGAAGTAATCCTAATTTCTTAAAGTAGGGTTGGACAACAACAAAGTGATCAGTACATTGTTCATATAAGGGACATTGCTACTTGACGCACAACACGTGTCCACAAGGCAAAAACTGAAACGTGAGTACCTATGGTTTCAGAAAACTGAATATCATGCAAGGAGGGAAGCAAAGTGCCAAGAAAAGGCAATATCCCAGTTAGAAAAGTGCTCCCAGATCCACTTTATAACGATGTAAGAGTTAGTAAGCTCATCAACAACGTTATGCTCGATGGTAAGAAGGGTTTAGCACAGAAGATTGTCTATGCTGCTTTTGATTCTATCAAGGAGCGCACAGGCGAAGAGCCAATCGAAGTATTTAACAAGGCTCTTGAGAACGTAATGCCTCAGCTTGAGTGTAAGGCTAGACGTGTAGGTGGTGCCAACTATCAGGTACCTATCGACGTTAGACCAGAGAGAAGACTTACTCTCGGTTTGCGTTGGCTCGTTCTCTATGCTCGTAACAGAAGCGAGAGAACAATGCAGGAGCGTCTTGCAGCAGAGCTTATGGATGCTGCAAACGGAACTGGCGGCGCATTCAAGAAGAAGGAAGAAATGCACAAGATGGCAGATGCTAACAGAGCATTTGCTCATTATAAGTGGTAATCGACAAGGAGTTATGACACGATGAAGAGAGAGTATCCACTCGAGAAGACAAGAAATATCGGTATCATGGCTCACATCGACGCTGGTAAAACAACAACAACAGAGCGTATCCTTTACTACACAGGTATCAACCGTGTATTGGGAGAGGTTCATGATGGTGCAGCTACAATGGACTGGATGGTTCAGGAGCAGGAGCGTGGTATCACAATCACATCCGCTGCTACAACAGCTCCATGGAAGAATCACCGTATCAACATCATTGATACTCCAGGTCACGTTGACTTTACTGTAGAGGTAGAGCGTTCCTTGCGTGTACTTGATGGCGCAGTAACAGTTATGTCTGCTAGAGGTGGTGTAGAGCCACAGACAGAGACAGTATGGAGACAGGCAGAGCACTACGGTGTACCAAGAATGGTATTCGTTAATAAGATGGATATCATTGGTGCTGACTTCTTCCGTGTTGTTGACATGATTAAGGACCGTCTTAAGAACGAGTCCGTAGCAATTCAGGTTCCAATCGGTAAGGAAGATACATTTACAGGTATCATCGACCTTATGACTCTCCGTGCAGAGGTTTACACTTCTGATGACGGTAAGGAGTACGAGGACCGTGAAGTTCCAGAAGATTTGAAGGACTTCGTAATGGCTAAGCGTGAGCTCATGATTGAGAAGATCGCTGAGACAGACGAGGAACTTACAATGAAGTACCTTGATGGTGAAGAGATTTCTGTAGAGGAGCTTAAGACTGCTCTTCGTAAGGCTACAGTTGAGTGTAAGCTCATCCCTGTAACTTGCGGTACATCCCTCAGAAATAAGGGTGTTCAGATGCTTCTCGATGCTATCATCGACTATATGCCATCTCCTCTTGATGTTCCTGCTATCAAGGGTATCAACCCTGATACAGATGAAGAGGATGAGAGACCATCTTCTGATGAGGCTCCATTCGCTGCATTGGCATTTAAGATCGCAACAGACCCATTCGTTGGTAAGTTGTGCTTCTTCCGAGTATATTCAGGTATCCTCGAAGCAGGTTCCTATGTACTCAATGCTACAAAGGGCAAGAAGGAGAGAATTGGACGTATTGTTCAGATGCACGCTAATGATCGTAAGGAGATTACAGAAGTATTCTCTGGTGATATCGCAGCTGCTATCGGTTTGAAGAATACAACAACTGGTGACACACTCTGTGATGAGGAGAACCCAATTATCCTCGAGTCTATGGAGTTCCCAGAGCCAGTTATCGAGCAGGCTATCGAGCCTAAGTCTCGTGCTTCTCAGGAAAAGATGATCGTTGCTTTGCAGAAGCTTGCAGAGGAGGATCCAACATTCCGTACATATACAAACCAGGAAACAGGTCAGACAATTATCGCTGGTATGGGTGAGCTTCACCTCGATATCATCGTTGATCGTCTTGTTCGTGAGTTCAAGGTTGAGGCTAACATTGGTGCTCCTCAGGTTTCCTACAAGGAGACTATCAGAAAGCCAGTTGAAGCTGAAGGTAAGTTCGTACGTCAGTCTGGTGGTCACGGTCAGTATGGTCACTGCTGGCTTAAGCTTGAGCCACAGGAGCCAGGTGCTGGTTATGAGTTCGTTAACGCTACTGTTGGTGGTTCCATCCCTAAGGAGTTTATCGCTCCTATCGATGATGGTGTTAAGGAAGCAATGCTTGCAGGTGTACTTGGTGGCTACCCAGTTGTAGACGTTAAGGTTACAGTATTCGACGGATCTTTCCACGATGTCGACTCTTCTGAGCAGGCATTTAAGATTGCAGGATCCATGGGATTCAAGGCAGGTATGGCTAAGGCTGATCCTTGCCTCCTCGAGCCAATCATGAAGGTTGACGTTGAGGTTCCAGATGACTATCTCGGTGATGTTATCGGTGGTATCAATGCACGTCGTGGACAGATTAAGGAAATCGAGCCTATGAACGGAACTCAGATGGTTCACTCCGAGGTACCTCTTGCTAACATGTTTGGTTACGCAACAGACCTCAGATCTTCTACACAGGGTCGTGGTAACTTCGTTATGCAGATTTCTCACTTCGCTGAGACACCAAAGAGCGTAATGGAGCAGATCTTAAAGAAGTAATTCAGCACTTTCCGGCGTAGCACATACTACTTGAAAACTTAAGGTTTAACTTGTAGAATAGGTGCTATCGCTGGTAAAAGCTGAGATATAATTTAAATATCTTATTTGATTAAAATTTCTTAGGAGGAAATTTCAAATGGCAAAGGAAACATTCGTACGTACCAAGCCACACGTAAACATTGGTACAATCGGTCACGTTGACCACGGTAAGACAACTCTTACAGCTGCTATTACAAAGGCTTTGTCCCTCAAGGGTGGCGCTAAGTTTGAGGATTATTCTCAGATTGACTCCGCACCAGAGGAAAGAGCTCGTGGTATCACAATCAACACAGCTCACGTTGAGTACGAGACAGATGCTCGTCACTATGCACACGTTGACTGCCCAGGCCACGCTGACTACGTTAAGAACATGATCACTGGTGCTGCTCAGATGGACGGCGCTATCCTCGTAGTTGCTGCTTCTGACGGTCCTATGGCTCAGACAAGAGAGCACATCCTCCTCGCTAGACAGGTTGGTGTTCCTTACATCGTTGTATACATGAACAAGTGCGATCAGGTTGATGACGAAGAGCTCCTCGAGCTCGTAGAGATGGATATCAGAGATCTCTTGAGCCAGTATGAGTTCCCAGGTGATGATACACCTATCGTTAAGGGTTCTGCTCTTGCAGCACTCGAGTGCACATCTAACGATCCTTCTGATGCAGCTTATGCTTCTATCTATGAGCTCATGGCTCAGGTTGATGAGTACATCGCTACACCAGAGAGACCTACAGACAAGCCATTCCTTATGCCTGTTGAGGACGTATTCACAATCACAGGTCGTGGTACTGTTGCTACAGGACGTCTCGAGAGAGGTATCGTTAAGGTTGGTGACGCTGCTGAGATCGTTGGTCTTAAGGAAGAGCCTATGTCTACAACTATCACAGGTGTAGAGATGTTTAGAAAGATGATGGAGCAGGCTGAGGCTGGTGATAACATCGGTTGCCTCCTCCGTGGTATCGACCGTAAGGAAATCGAGCGTGGACAGGTTATCTCTAAGCCAGGTACAGTTACACCTCACACAAAGTTCGAGGGCCAGATCTACGTTCTTACAAAGGAAGAGGGTGGCCGTCATAAGCCATTCTTCGATGGTTACCGTCCACAGTTCTACTTCAGAACAACTGACGTTACAGGTATCGCTCACCTCCCAGAGGGTTCTGAGATGTGTATGCCTGGTGACCACGTAACAATCTCTGTAGAGCTCATCACTCCAATCGCTATGGAGCAGGGCTTGAAGTTCGCTATCCGTGAGGGTGGCCACACAGTAGGTGCTGGTACAGTAGCTAAGATCATCGAGTAATCGAATCTTATAAATTGTATTTATTAAGTCCCGTAGGTTTTCCTACGGGACTTTTTATTTTGAATTTTTAGTTTATAATTTATGCATTAATTGTTTTTGCTTTTAACATCAATGAATAAACGTGTTTGTATAATCAGATCTGATGATGGTTGCTCTGACTCAAGAGTACAAAAAACAATCTATACTCTGTCAAAAGAGTATGATGTATTTTTGCTTGGATGGGATAGATCCCAAAGTGGTGAAGAGTATACGCGCAAAGTAAAAATATACGATAAAGAATACAATTATGTTTTAATACCAGAAGCCGCACGGTTTGGTTTAGGCATTAAATCAATCTTATTTCCAATGCTGAGATTCTGGAGAAGATTATATAAATACCTTATTGATAATAGTGAATCATATGATTACATTCATTCAGTGAATTTCGACACCATTGTTCCGGCTTTCAGAGCAAAGAAAAAGTTAAATAAGAAAATCGTGTACGATGTATTCGATTATTATGCAGATACATATAATGCACCTAAGTTAATAAAATCGATAATTCGCAGAATGGAGAATCACTATATAAGTAAGGTTGATCTGACTATTATTTGTAGCGAAGAAAGAATACAACAGATAAACGGCTCCCATCCCAAAGAATTAATAGTTGTTGAGAATACACCATTAGAAATGCCAGTGGAATCAGACTTCAAGATTAAAAGCGGCGGCAAAATAAAAATCGCCTATGGAGGGATGCTGGTTTTTGATAGATTTTTAAAGGAGCAAGCAGAAGTAATATCATCCAGAGATGATGTTGAGTGGCATGTTGCTGGGTACGGAACGTTAGAGGACTACATAAAAGACATAGCTTCAAAAAAGGAGAATATTCATTATTACGGAAAACTTCCTCATGAAGACATTCTTGCCCTAGAAATGCAGTGTGACATAATGACAGTTCTTCAAGATCCCAATGTGGCGAATAATAAATACTCAGCACCTAATAAATATTATGAGGCTCTTAAGTTAGGAAAACCAGTAATTATAGGGAATAATGGCTCCTTATATAAGCAAATAGAGCAAAATAGACTTGGGGAAGTGATTGATATAATTAACGAGCCTGTGAAGAATTCTTTTAATGAAGCTCTAGATCGATTAATAGAAAGAAAAGATGAATGGGCTAGGATAGAGAATGAAGCAAAGAGGCTTTATAGTGAGAAGTTCCCATGGAGTAAATCTGAGAAGATTTTGTTAGATTCGTATAGTAAATTATCATGAAGGTATCAGTTATAATTCCAGTTCATAATATTGAAAAGTATCTAAGAGAATGTCTAGATTCGCTAATGAACCAGACTTATAAGGATCTAGAAATAATACTAGTTGAGAATGGTTCAATAGATAATTCGTTTAATATTTGCCAAGAATATCAAAGAAAAGATTCTAGAATAATATCATGCAAAGTAGACTCAGTTGGAGCTTCAATTGCAAGAAATGAAGGGCTAAGTAGAGCAACGGGAGAGTATATTGCTTTCGTCGATGGTGATGATTTTATTGAAGCCGAATATATAGAGTATCTCGTAAGATTAATAGAAGATGAGAGTGCTGATATAGCTTTATGCCAGAACTATTATTTTAATGAGAGAGGCAAAAAATATGTCTCAAACAAAAAAGTAAAGCCCACGCAAGTTTATGATGGAAATCGAAAAATAATGGAGGCATTCCTTAGCTCTGATGGAGTAATAACTGCACCATGGGGCAAACTTTTTAAGAGGACAGTCTGGGGTGATATAAGGTTCCCCATAAACAATAGTGTAGAAGATGTAATGACAATCTACCTGCCATTTTTGAATGCTAACAGAGCTGTATTTGGAGAGGAAAGACTATATATTTATAGATCTAGAGAATTAAGTTCATCTCGTAGGCCTTTTAGTAGTAAGGATCTAGATCATATAGAAGCGATGGTTATAAGAAGTGAAGCTATAGGAAAAATTCATCCTGAATTGAAGTCTATGGCAAATTCATATATAGTTTGGGCAACAAATCATTGCATTATGAAAATGGCTCTAGATAGCAATTACGATAAGAAATCCATGACTATGATAAAGAGCTATTATAAGAAATATGAGCGCGACTTTTTAAAAGGACAAAGCGGAATAGGTGCTAAAGTGTATTCACTTATCGCATCGATTAGCGTTAGTACGGCTATGCGAATCTATAGGGTACTTATGCACGTTTAGTACAAATGAATATTTGATTACTGTCGTATTTAGCTGGAGCTGTATCAGGACAAATATTCTTATCGCTAGTATCCATAATATCTACTTCAAATCCTGCATTATTTAGAATTTGTATACTGTCGTTGCCAAAGATTCTTAAGTGGTCTATTTGTCCAAATAGTTGCTTGCGTTCTTCGTTTGAGGTAGTAGGTTTCTCAATAGTTACTTCTAATGTATCATCAATAGGAAAAGAAATAATTAGTGTTCCATCAGCAGTCAAAATTCGATAAAGCTCAGATAGGGCTTTTTTATAATCATTAACATGCTCAAGAACATGATTACAGAAGATATAGTCATACGAATTATCTTTGAAATCAATGGAAGTTAAATCAATCTTTTTGTCAGCTATAGGGTCAATTAAGTCGGCTGTCGTAACAGAGCATTTATTGCGATCAAACCAAAGCATCAAAGAGATTTCAGGAGCAAATAATAAAACTTTAGATGATTTAAGTTTTTCGATATTCATATTTGCCCACGTAGCGATAATTCTATGCCTAGGGGCAGAATTACAAAGTGGACAAGATACTTTTTGATTTATGCCTTTAAATATAGCTGGATTGTATATGGGATTATTATACAGTTCCAAGTCTAAAAAAGAATCAAAATGATTATCACAGCAAGGACAATAGTTCAAACCATGACTGTTTTTATAAAACAGCCAAGACATGATTTTATAGCTGGTATATCTTAATTTGGAAGTTTTTAAAACCATATGTAATAGAAGAGTGCTAATTAATGCTAGCGTAAAACCGAGAGCGATTTTTATGAAAAGATTTATAGGAAAGATAAAAGCTAGTAAAAAAGAGCAAACCGGTAATAATACTCGGATTAGTATCTTAAACATTTTAGTCTTTTGCATGATGAATCCTCTCTGTTATGTGAAGGCATTATGAAAGACACCTTAAGTGACTTCATAAATAATTATATAATATATAAGATTTATTACGTCTTAGCAGTCTTGGATTGTAAGAGGATAAGCTTTTTTAGTGATAGAATCAGATTAATGAATAAAGTTGAATTGTCTATAATATTGCCAACATATAATGCGGAGAAGTATGTGGCTCGTAGTATTGATAGTGTTATAAACCAAACATTTTCTAGTTGGGAATTAATCATTATCGATGATGGGTCTCATGATAATACTTTGGAAATATTAAATAGATATTCGAGCATAGATTCCCGTATTATGGCAATACATGTTCAAGAACATAGTGGCGTCTCTGCTGCAAGGAATATAGGTTTAGCTAAAGCTCAAGGTCAGTATGTAGCTTTTATAGATTCTGATGATTGGTGTGAAAAGGAAATGTTTTACGAACTAATAAGCTCTGCTAAAGAGAATAATGCAGACATAGCACAATGTAGTTTTGTAATAGATTATGAAAACAACACTCATAAGAATTATGTTAATAAAAGCGATTTAGTATTTAATAGTAGGGATACGATACTTGAAGCCTTCATGCTAGATAGAATAACAACTAGTGTATGGAATAAAGTATTTAGAAAAGAGACAATAGAAAACATACACTTTAATGAGAGTATTAAACTATATGAAGATGAACTATTCGTGAATGCAGTAAGTAGTATATCGAACAAAGTGATATGCATTAACAAGATTATGTATCATTATGTTCAAAGAGCTGATTCTGCCATGAATTCTCTATATAACAGAAATCATCTTGTGATATTTGATGTATTGCATGAAGAGATGTTAGCTTGTGGAAATAATGAGTATTTGAAAGAATTAGTTTGTATTAAGAAAGCAAGGCTTGGACTGTTTCATTTTAGAAAAGCAATTCATTTTAAATTATCCAACGATGATATTAACATCATTAAAAATAACATTTTAGAGGTTAGACATATCGTTTTAAAGAGCAAAAACACATCTATGTATCTAAAAATCAAGGTACTAGCTATAAGTTGTTTTCCAGGATTATACGAGAAATTATGCGCATAGGAATAATAACATTATGGGATTCAAATGATAACTATGGTCAGCAGTTGCAAGTGTATGCTTTGCAACAATTTTATATTTCTCAAGGTCATGATCCATTCTTGATTAGATATGATAGTCACTTAGATAAAAAGGAACTTCATTCTTCTTTACAGGTTAGAATTCTAAAAGCATTTAAGCCAAGACTATTAAAAAAGTTTATATTGCAAAAGTACTATAAGTTGAAATGTATTTATGAAACTAAAAGACATCCAAGGAAATTTGAAGAGTTTCGTGAGAAATATATTTTAATGGGGAATAAATATAGTTCATACAAAGAACTAAAGAATAATCCCCCTCTGGCTGATATGTATGTTGTAGGATCTGATCAGGTGTGGAATACTTTTGGTCGCAGTGTTAATGAGATTGAAGAAGCTATGAGAGCATACTTCTTAGATTTCGGAGAAGACACTATACTAAGACAATCTTTTGCTGCGAGTTGGGGAAGAAATCATATTTCTAAAGAGGAAAAAGATTTCATAAGACCTTTAATCTCAAGGTTTGACAGAGTATCTGTCAGAGAGAAGACAGGAATAGATATTTGTAGAGAATGTGGTGTAAAAAATGTCGAGTTGGACAAAGATCCAACTAGATTGATTGATGCGGAGAAATATAGAGAGCTATATAGAGAAGTGCAAATAGATATTCCAACGGATAAGTATGTGTTTTTATATTACCTTAATATTGGTGATAAAAATGATATCGACAGTTATTTAAGAGAAGCTAAGGATAAAGGGTTGGATGCTATTTATGTTGGTGGGAATGGTAACTATGATAAGCATCAAAAGAAGTATCCTACTATTCAAGAATGGTTATGCTTGATAGACAATGCTGAATACGTAGTAACTAATTCATATCACTGTGCTATTATTTCAAAGTTATTCGATAAAGAGTGTACAATAATCAAAATCAAAGGCAATTATAGTGAAATGAATTCTAGATTTGATTCATTATATGAGTAGAGAAAAAGATCTAATTAAGAATACTGCGGTACTATCAATTAGTAAGTTAGTAGCACAACTTATTAGTTTTTGTGTGCTTCCTCTATATACAGTATTGCTTACTACAGAAGACTATGGAACGGTCGATTTGATTAATACTATAGTGTTCTTTTGTATACCAATTGTTGGTCTTCAGATTGATTCTGGTGTATTTAGGCATCTAATACCTATACGAGATGATGAAGAGAAAATAAAGCAATTGATTAGTACTGCTTTTTTCACAAATCTTATTCAATCAATTGTTTATATGCTAATTTTTATATCAATACGTAGCCTGTTTAATATTGAGCTGAAAGACTATCTCGCGACTAATGTAGTGCTTGCTATTTTTTCAAGTACATGCCTTCAGATTTTAAGAGGTATTGGCCATAATAGTATGTACGCGCTTGCGGATGCTATACAGGTCGTGTCTGCGGTGACATTAAATGTAGTATTTGTTGCTGTGTTGAAAATGGGTCCTCAGGGACTTTTGTTGGGTACATTAATTTCTCATATCATAGTAGTAATAGTTGTAATCATATTAATGAGAATAAGCAAATATATCAGCTTCAAATATGTGAGTGCTAGTGTATTTAAGAGTGTCATAAGTTACTCAATACCGCTGATACCTAATTCTATTTCCTGGTGGGTTATTGGCATTTCAGACAGACTTGTTGTATCAGGATTGATAAGTGTAGCTGCTAATGGAATATATGCTATAGCAAATAAATTTTCTTTATTGTATATAGCGGTATTTAATGTGTTTAATCTTAACTGGATTGAATCTGCAACTCTTCATATTAATGATGATGATAGAGATGGATATCTTTCAGAGATTATAGATACGATGATTACTTTCTTTACGTATTTATGTTACGGGATTATTGGAGTTATACCATTTGTCTTTTTTATGTTTGATCAGAGTTATTCTGAAGCTTATAATCATATCCCTATTTTAATGCTGGCTTCGTTGTTCCAAGTAATTGTTGGTTTATATAGTGTAGTTTTTGTTGCTAAGAAAAAAACAAAAGTAATTGCAGTTACAAGTATGGAAGCTGCTGTAGTAAATGTAACTATAAATTTATTATTGGTTAACCAGATAGGAATATATTCAGCTTCTATATCGACACTTATTGCTTATATGTTTTTATTTGTAAGTAGACTCATTTACATAGATAAAGAAGTTAACATAAGTATTAATAAGCGTAGTATTCTTATTGAAATAGTTTTAGGTGCAATACTATTGTTTACGTATTATAGGCGCGACCACTTTTTATCCGGCTGTGCTTTAATAGTGTTGATTGTGTTAGCGATATGGGCTAATTATGGAAAACTTAAGAAAATATTTATGCTGAAACGAGATGTAAAACATGAGTAGTGATTGGCGTATTGGAATAAGAGCCTTATTGATAGGAATAAAGTATAGAAATAATATAAAAGGTTCTTCTAGGTCTTTTAGGGTGTGTAAAAATACAAAACTGAAAATCTCCCACAGTGCAAGAATCGTAATTAATAATTATCTTGTGACTAATTCAAACGATGGTTTCGATAATGGAAGAACAAGCATTTTCAGACTTGATGATAATTCAGTGCTTAAATCTGATGAATTTACGTTTCTATATGGTGCAGATGTGATACTCTTTGAGAACTCTGAATTGCTCCTTGGTAAAATAGTTTTCTGAATTGTAATTGTAAAATTAGATGTCATAAAAAAATAAGTATAGGTGACGATTGTGTTATTTCACATGATTTTATAGCTATGGATTCAGATGCACATAAGGTGATTGGCAACGATAACGAGGCAAGAGAAATCTCTATTGGAAATCATGTTTGGATTGGTTCAAGAGTGACTGTCCTTAAAGGTGTTAGTATTGGTGATGGTGCAATTATTGCAGCAGGCTCTGTTGTTACAAAAGATGTACCAGCTCATTCTATGGTTGCTGGTTGTCCAGCTAGAGTAGTAAAGGAATATGTAGAATGGGAGAAATAAAGCCTCTATGGTTAGATGCTAATAAATGCACAGGGTGTGGATTATGTGCAAATACTTGTCCACAGTCTGCTATTAAAATGCTTCCTAATACTTTTGGTTTTATTAATCCTATAATTAATGACAACTGTATCAACTGTAATCTATGTGAAGAAATCTGCGTAAAGCGTACGCTTGTTAGCAAAGGCGAATTAATGAGTGTATTTGCGTGTCAATCTTCAGACAACAATAATAGATTCTTTAGTACCTCTGGTGGGATGTTTTCTGAACTTGTAAAGCCAATAATTCGAAATGGTGGTTACGCAGTCGGAGCCGGATATAATGCTGATAATATGGTTGAACATATATGTATTGATAACGAATGCGATCTTTTAAAAATTCAGCAATCGAAATATGTTCAGAGTGATTCCAAACGGATATATAGTGACACCAAAAAATTGTTGGATGAAGGTAAGAATGTTGCTTTCTGTGGAACCCCTTGCCAATGTGCTGCTCTAAAAGCGTATTTGAATTATGATTATGATAACCTCCTGGTTATTGATTTTATTTGTAGAGGCGTGAACTCTCCTAAGGCTTACTATTATTGGTTGAAGGAAATAGAAGAGAAAAATAGTAAAAGGATAAAAAGGGTTTGGTTCAAATATAAGGATGCCGGTTGGAAAAAATCACCGAGAAGAACACGAATTGATTTTGAAGATGATTCTTACATATTAGTTGCAGATAATGAAAACTCATATATGCGTGGATATTTAGATTCGAATCTTATTATTAGGCCTTCATGTGGACATTGCGACTTTAAAGGTATAAACAGGGTTAGTGATATTACATTGGCCGATTTTTGGGGTATAGATGAAGATTTTAATGATGATTTTGGCACATCAATGTTGATGATTAATACTACAAAAGGGATGAACAGTTGGGAGTTGATTAAAGATAAAGTTGTCTCTACCCCAAAAAGCATTGATTCTGTTATTAGAGGCAATAGCAGTCTAATGAGTTCTGTTTTAATAAATAAGAATAGCGAGAAGTTTCTAGAAAATCTTGATAGAAAGAGCTTTTCGGTTGCTATAAATAAATACAGCAAGCGTAGTGTTATTGAACGAATAATTGCAAAGTTTTTATAACTTTTGAATCAAAATTAAAGATATCTTAACCATTTGCATGTAGCCTTTATATGTAAAAACACATATAGAGGTGTATATGAAATCACATAAATTTTTTGCGACAGTATTAGTTGCTTGTATGTGCTTGAGTATTGTTTCTGGTTGCACGATTACTACCACATTAGAATCTGAAGAAACTGCGGCTACAGAAACTCAAGAGATTAGCTTTAATTTCACTCCAGGTGAGGATTTTTATGGCTATATAAACGGCGAGACAATTGCAAATTCTCAAATCGGATTCAGAGAAGGTGGAACTGGTACTTTTTATGATGTACACAATTTGGTTGAGGACAGAATAGAAGGCATCATTGATGATGTATGTGAGAGCTCTGAGATCTATCCTGAAAATTCTGGGGAAGCAATAATAGCTTCAGTTTATAGTCAGTACGTAAATTACGATTACTCAAACCCAGGTGAAGCTACAGCTCCTTTATTTGAAGAAGCTTATCAGAGAATTGAGAATGTAAACTCAGTAGAAGAATATGTTCAGCTAATGGGTGAGTTCTATCGTGATTACGGTATTACACTTTTTCTTGTTCCATCAGTAAGCCAAAACATTGTATATGATCCAAATCAATACTGCGTACAGTTAGGTTTTGACCAATCTCCTCTCGGTGAATCATTAGAGAATTACTCAACATCATATTATCTAGATATTCCTGAGCAGGGCAGAACGACTCTTCGCTATTGGGGCGTAGAAGAGGAAGATACAAATACAAGAGTTGATAATATAGTTTCCATGTTTGTCGATATAGCTCGTAATACTGATTTCGATATTTTGGAAGCTAGTTATGCTGAGCAGATTTCTGCTGTTAAAGTGTATACCTTTGACGAGATGGATGCGATATTAAGCAATATCGACTTGGAAATGTACTTTACAGCATGCGGTGCGACAGAAATGCCGGATGTAATTGGTATTGGTGACTGCAATCAGTTTTCAACTTATAACGAGTATATGACTGATGAGAATCTACAAGCACTTAAGGATTATGCAAAATTCAATTTTGTAGGCAGTTATAGTGCTTATCTTCCTTCTTCCGACGACGCTCTTCGAAATGCACTTACTACAGACCCAACATCAGAAGTAGCAATTCATGATATGGCAATCAGAAATATCACCTCTAATTATTCAGAGATTATTGGTGATTTATACACTAAAACTTATGGCGATGAAGAGATTGTAGAAGCTGTACAGTCAATGTGTGATGAGATTATCGAAGCATACAGAGGCCTTATTAACGGAGCAGATTGGATTTCTGATGAGGGAAGAGCATTATTACTTACAAAATTAAACAATATTGTATTTAAAATTGGAGGAAGAACACCACTGGATATTTATCCAGAGTACGATGGAATATTAGGTGCTAATCCAATGGCAACAGAGATTAATCTTGCTAGAATCCAGGCAGAAATGGATATGGCAAATATTAATCAGCCATATGATCGTATGACTTTTGGTATGACAGCTTCAACTGTAAATGCGTGCTACAACACAGATAATACAGTTACAATTCCTTACGGAATAATTAATGCACCATTCTTTGATATTAATGCTTCAAGAGCAACTAATCTTGGTGGATTAGGATCTGTTATCGCTCATGAGATTTCACATGGTTTTGATTCAGATTGTATCAGCTGGAATAGCGAAGGTGTTTATGATCCAACATGGACACCACAAAGTGACCTCGATGCTTTGCAGGTTCTTATGGATGCAACTATCGAGTACTACAGTAACTACACTGTTATGGACGTATACTACGTAGATGGTGAACTTACACTTGGCGAGAATTTTGCTGATCTAGGAGGTGTTCAGGCTGTACTTACTCTTGTAAAAACTCCAGAAGAATATAGAGATTTGTTTACAAGCTACGCTATTAACTGGTGTGGTGTTACTAATAATGAATCAGCATTATCATCTTTGACTAACGATGTTCACAGCCCAGATTATATTCGAGTAAATGCAGTCGTTTCTTCATGTGATGAGTTCTATGAAGCATACGACGTAGAAGAGGGCGACAACATGTATGTAGCTCCAGAAAATAGAATTAACAGGTGGTAATATGAAGATCGTTTTAAAGCATACTTTTAAAAATATTTTTGCTAAATTCGGCAGAACGCTTCTTCTCGTACTATGTCTATTTATGTGCGCTTTGGTTGCCTGCTTCTGTCTTGATTTAACAGGTTCGTTAGAGAGGACGCTGGCAAATGCATACGGAGCTATTGTTGGTTCAGCTGATGTTATTTACTCTGCTTCAAGACCTCTCGATACATCAATCATTGAGGATTCTCCAGAGTGTGAAGTTCTTAATATGCAGGTTTCTTCTCAGGAAGTATATAGAAGAGACCCTTCCTACTATATGTACGTGGTTCGTAACAGCATCAATGTTGCAGTAGTAGATACTAATGAAGCTCTTAATATGAAGGTAATTTATGAAGAGCTTAACCTCGGTGAAGGAGAAATAGCAATAAGTGAAAGCATTGCTAATAACCTCCAGTTAGGAATTGGCGATACCATTACAATGTATGATGATTACAGTAATCCAACAGAATTTGTAATAACTAATATCTGTGGTAATGGTGGTTTGTTTACATTAACTGACGCTGTTGTAGATATAAGCTGTGGTGATTTACTTACACATGATGCTGATTTTGCATACGTTAATGTTGTAGATAGTGCGAAGGTTAATGAAGCATACGAGCTAATAAAGAATGAGTATATTGATGCTACTGTTCAGAATATTTCGAGTGATGAAGATAATGCCAAAGCAATATCACAGATTACATCTATATTCACGATTGCTTTTGTTGTTTGTGTATTAGTCGTGGTTATTACTACTTTGACAGTATCTGGAAGAATTATTAACGAGCGTATGTCTGTTGTAGGTACATTAAGAAGTATTGGTGTATCACCTAGAATGACTACAGTAATTCTTCTGTTAGAGAATATTATCTATGCTTTACTGGGTTCTATTCCTGCAATTTTGCTTTATCTGCAGCTCAGAGGCGGATTGTTGGACTCAATGTTCACTGTTCAGGGCGAGATTACTTTCGACTTCGGAAGTGCTTCACCTGTGGTTTTGGCAGAGGTGATCATCGGTATGTGTCTTTTGCAGTGTGCTTGCGCAATTAGGGCTGCTGTTAAGGCATCAAGAACTGCAATTAGAGATATCATTTTTGATAATAAGGACACTGAGTATGTGTACTCAAAAACGCAGACTTATGTTGGCTTAGGTCTGCTATTAACTGCTTTTATTACAGTATGGTTTAAGAACAGCTTTGTTGCTTTATCAGCATGTATGGTGGCTTTCTTGGTTTCCATATACTTACTCTTTCCATACGCATCTCGTTTTGTATCAGGCCTTTTTATAAAGCTTGCTGGTAAGAAAAATTTGCCAGTTGCAAAGCTCGCATTTATTGAAGCTAAATCTAAGAAGAATAATATGGCATCAAGTGCGCTTATAGTTATTGCAGTCGCAGTTGCTATCATGCTCTATGTCTTTGCAGATTCTGAAAAGGCAGCAATCGCCTATCAAAATTTTACTGGTGATATTGTTCTTTCTACATTTGAGAATAGCGAGCACTATGAGTATTACGATCATATGGAAGGCATCGAAAATGTAGAACGTAGTTACTACACTTTTATGGATTCAAGTATTAATGGCGAAGAGATAGACAAACTTGCTATTTATGCAAATGACGGTTCAGCAATGCTTCATGAAGTAATTGATATGCCAGAAGAAATTGCAGATGATGGTTGCTATATTGATTTCAGAATGAGTGATAGATATGGAATTAAAGAAGGCGACGAGATTGAAGTAATTTTTGGTACGGATTCTTATATTCCACTTACATTAACTTTAAGAGTTGATGGTTTTGTTGATTCCGTATACACGACTAGTAACGCAGAGCTAATAGCATTAAGTGTTGATACATATACAACTTATTTCTATGACGTACCAACTTATATTCTTATTGATCTAGAAGATGACGCTAATGTTGATGAATATGTTGAAAGACTTAGTAAGTATTCTGCAACTACGGCTGAGGTTAAGAGCATTAAGACCTATTATGAGGAGTTTGATGCACAGGGTAATACTGAAATTGCTGTAGTTAATGGTATTGCCAATGTGGGAATCTTGCTCGTAATCATAGGTGTAATTAGTAATCAGCTTATCAGTTTTGAGGCTCGTAAAAAGGAAATTGCTGGTCTATTATCAGTATCAATGTCTAGGTCTAAGATGGATAGAATGTTATTGCTCGAGACTGCTGCTATGGCAGTAACACCACTAGTGTTAGCATTACCTCTAGGCTTATTAGGAGCACGTTTACTCTTCTCGATATTCGAAGTAATCGGAATAACTGAGCCTATTGTTATGAATATACCCGTCTATATTGCAAGGATTATTGTATTATTCATAGTTTTCTGTCTAACGGTTATTTTCCCACAATTGAAGATGAGAAAAATGAATATTGCAGCACAGCTTAAGTATGAATAATGGAGGATATAAAAATGTCAGTAATCGAAGTAATTAACGTTAATAAAACATTTGGTAAGGGTGAATCTGCAACACATGTACTTAACGACTGTACATTGAAAATTGAAGCAGGTGAGTTTGTATCATTGATGGGTGCATCTGGTTCTGGTAAATCAACTCTTTTGTATTTGATTGGAGGACTCGATCGCGAGTTTGATGGCACTATCAAGATTCTTGATACAGATATTGGAAAGCTTAAGGAGAGTAAATTATCAAAGCTTAGACTTGAAAAGGTCGGATTTATCTTTCAGTTCTATAATCTAGTTCAGAATTTAAATGTTACAGATAACATTCTTCTTCCATCTAATATCAAGGGTAAAACAACAGCTTCTATGAAGGCTGATTTGGATAGAATCTTAGAAATAACAGGTTTAACTTCCAAGGCTAAGTCTATGCCAGCTAAGCTTTCAGGTGGTGAGCAACAAAGAGTTGCAATAGCTAGAGCTTTAATTGGTAATCCAGATTTGATTCTTGCAGATGAGCCTACTGGTAATCTTGATTCAAAAATGACAGCAGAAATTATGGAGCTTTTTGCAAAGATTAATAAGGAAGAGGGCAAAACTATTTTGATGGTCACTCATTCTCCTGAATGTGCCGAGTATGGTACGCGTACAATCGTACTTGAGGATGGTCATGTAAAAGAGTAAATTATTTTTAAGTGTGCTATACTGATGCCGTTATGGGAACATCATTAAGAGGGCGCAGTAATAAGTATTTGAAACCGGTAGCGATATCTTTTATCGCTACTTTGTTTTTGTATATTTTTGTGTATGTTTTAGGTGGTATTGCTCCGTTTGGTGATAGAACATTAACTTATCGAGATGGAGATCAGCAGTACATTGATTTGCTTATGTATTTTAAGAATGTACTTGCAGGAGATGATTCTATTTTCTTCTCTATGAGTAAATATCTTGGTGGCAACATGTATGCTGCCTATACCTATTATCTTGCTTCTCCTTTCTCTCTCTTGGTGCTTTTTTTTGATAAAAGTAGCATGGCGGTATGCGTTGATATTATGGTTATGCTTAAAGCGTGCGTAGCTTCCTCATCTATGGCATTGTTCCTAGGGAAAAGATTTGACTTTAAGATTATGCCCTGGGCTATGGTTTTACTGTCTGTGTCTTATAGTATGAATCAGTATTTCATACCTCAGTCGAGTAATTTCATGTGGCTGGATGGAGCATATATGTTACCTTTGATGCTATTAGGCGTTTACTTATGCATTTGCGGTGATTCTCTTCTGCTAGCTATATCAACTGCTTTAAGTCTATCTTTTAATTGGTATACAGGAATCATTAATTGTATTTTTTGTTGCTTCTGGGCTTTATATGAATGGTTTTCTGTTAAGCGCGCAAATGGTCTTTTTAAGGCTGTTATTAAGTTTGTAGTAACAATGCTTGCAGGTGTATTAACGTCTGGTATTGTCTTAATTCCATCACTACTTTCTCTAGCTGACAGAACGCATGGTACTACCAATATTGCAGACGTGTTTACACTAGGATTTATTGGATCCCCATTGACTTATTTTGCAAATTACGGACCAGGTTTTATCAGTACAGAGGGAAGTGTATCGACCTTTGCTGGTAGCTTTGTTTTTGTAAGCGCCATTCTTTTCTTTACTTTGTCAAAGGCAGATCGTCGATTGAAAATAACAAATGCAATCCTTGCATTATTTGGAATAGTTATGTTTTACTGGGACCCTCTTGTTTTTGCTTTCTCAGTATTTCGTGAGGTTGAGTCTTTTTGGTATAGATATGGTTATTTGGGGATTTTTTGTCTTGTTTTTTTGGCGGCATCATTCTGGGCTAATCCATACAAAAAGGTAAATCTATATCCGTTAATTGTTTTACTAATGTTGGTTGTCACTTCTATTGGCGTAACTAGTTATGGTGCTGGTAGAATACAAGAAACAATTTTTGCTTTGGGTGCAGGAGAGGTATTCAAAGTATCAGGAGATTTGACGCTATTATCTTGCTTAGCTAAAAGCATTCTACCTCTTGCTACATTAGGAGTCATAGTTCTAGTTCTTAACGATACTCTAAAGGCATCATTACCTAAAATTGTTTGTACTTTAATCCTTGTAGTAGAGTTGTTAGTTGATTCTCTGATGTTGTTTGCACTTTATACTAAGAACAATAATCAGGAATTAATTTCTTATATACCCCAAGAAGAAGAAATACTGTCTGTAATTGAATATAACAGTGATGATGATTGTGTTTACAGAGTGTCACAGACCTCAAACAGATGTAAATACAACAATTTGGAATTAGGTTATAACGAATCATTAGCATATGGCTTCAATGGTATTAGTTCCTTTTTGTCTTCACCAGAAGAAGCACAGGGATACTTTATGCAAAATATTGGTTATGATTTTGCCAGTGATACTATACCGATTATTACTAACACTAATTTGGCAGTAGATTCGCTACTTGGTGTTCAGTACATTATTTCAGATTATGAAATTCCTGGATGTAACAGAATTACCGCTAACGATGAATTTAAGAATGCTTATGTTAATCCATACTCTTTACCGATGGCGTTTGTTATTTCAGATGGCTTTGAATCACTAGTTTTGAGTGATAATTCATGTGAGAATTTAAATCGTATCTATAGCAGTATTTATGGTGAAGATGTAGTGCTTTTTGACCAGGTTGAGTGTATTACTGAGGATGATGGGTATACTGTACATTCATCAGACAATAATCCTGTTTATGGATGGCTTGTATTATCAGATGAGGCGGCAAGTGGTGTTATAAGCATTGATGGTTGGCGATCAAGCGATTACAACACTTTATTTGCTCCAACAACATTTGTAGTTCCAACAGAAAATGGGGTTGGTCATTTCTTGTACGATGGAAATGTTGAAGAAGTAATATGTTATGAACTTAAACTCGACGTATTACAAGATATTTCCAACTATCTAAATATTAATGGTGGCACTATTACTGAAATATCAAACAATGAATATGTGGCTACAATTAAAACCAATGATACCTGTAAAGTAATGATGCTACTTCCATACCAGGATTATATGGAAGTTACTGTTAATGGTAATAGTGTTGAAGTAATAGACTTTGAGGGTGTGTTTCCAGTTATTAATGTTGATTCCGGTTTGAATGAGATACATATAAAATACAAAGCACCACACATGGGTATGGGCATCGCTTCTACCATCATAGGAGTTCTGCTTATCGCAGTTGTTATTGTTATTGATAAGAAATGTGATATTATTCAAACGTTAATTCTTAAGAAAAGAGCCTAAAGCAATGGAAAAGAAGCCTTTCGTAACAAAAGAACAGATTGAAGAAATCGTTAAGACATATCCAACTCCATTCCATATTTATGATGAAGCTGGTATTCGTAAGAACTGTGAGGATGTAAAGAAAGCATTCGCATGGAATAAGGGCTTCAGAGAGTATTTCGCTGTAAAGGCTACACCAAACCCATTCCTAATGGAGATTTTGAAGGATTACGATATGGGCTTTGATTGCTCCAGTGAAGCTGAGCTCGAGCTTTCCCGTGCAGTAGGTGCAGATGGAATGCACATTATGTTCTCATCTAACGATACTCCAGCTTGTGAGTACAAGTTAGCTTATGATTTAGGCGCAATAATTAACCTTGATGATATTACGCACATTGAGTTCTTAGATTCTATTATTGGTGACAAGTATCCAGAGATTATGTCCTGTCGTTTTAACCCAGGTGGCGTAATCAAGATGAGCAACGGCATCATGGATAATCCTGGTGACGCTAAGTATGGTATGACAGAGGAGCAGATTTTTAAGGCATACGCTATGCTTAAGGAAAGAGGCGTAAAGAAGTTTGGTATCCATGCTTTTATCGCTAGTAACACTGTAACTAATGAGTATTATCCAATGCTTGCAGGTCAGCTCTTCGAACTTATCTCAAGAATCAGCAAGGAAGTTGGTGTAGAGTTTGCATTTGTTAACTTGTCTGGTGGTGTAGGTATTGCATATAGACCAGAGCAGACTCCAAATGACATTATTGCTATCGGTGATGGTGTTCGTCAGAAGTATGAAGAGATTTTGGTTCCAAATGGTATGGGTGATGTTGCTATCTATACTGAGATGGGACGCTTTATGATGGCTCCTTATGGAGCTCTTGTTACTAAGGCAATTCATGAGAAGCACACATACAAGGAATACATCGGAGTTGATGCTTGTGCAGCTAACCTTATGAGACCTGCTATGTATGGCGCTTATCACCACATTACTGTACTTGGCAAAGAAGATGCAGCTTGCGATCATAAGTATGATGTAACAGGTAGTCTTTGTGAGAATAACGATAAGTTCGCTATCGACAGAATGCTTCCTGCAATCGATAAGGGTGATTACCTTGTAATTCACGATACAGGTGCGCATGGCTCTGCTATGGGTTACAACTATAACGGAAGACTTTGGTCTGCAGAACTTTTGCTTAAGGAAGATGGTTCTGTTCAGCTTATTAGAAGAGCAGAGACTTTAAAGGATTATTTTGCGACACTAGATTTTTCAAAGTTTAGTAGTGATTTGCTTTAATGGTAGTTTTTTTTCGTAAACACAGATTATTTTGCGAGCTGACGATTCTGATATTGGTATGCACTCTTATGCTTACTGTAATGGAGATTCGTCAGCCGTATTTTTTCTTACAAGACGACAATGCTGATTCTTATATTTGTCAGTATGTTTATTCAATAGAATCTGTAATTAAAGGTGAGTTTCCACTTTATAATTTCAGGCAGTTTGCAGGTATTGATTTTCTAGGTAAGGGCCAAACCGGTCAGCTTAATCTGCTTGTTTATATAGGAGGAGCATTAAGTTATCTCTTTTTAGGACATCTGTTTGGCACTGTTGACTTTGTTGCTGCTTTGTATTTAATCTTAGGTGCGATAGGTTTTTACTTATTATTAAATAAAATGAAGCTTTCATCAGTTGCTTCATTAATGGGAGCTTTAACCTGGAGCTTTAATTCTTTTTCTATATATTGTGGTAGCAACTGGATTATTGCAATCATATTAACTGGTTGTTTCCCTTGGATGGTTGTTTCTTCTTTGTATATGATGAAGAATTACAAAGTTAAATCAATAGCTCTATCAGCTATTGCGAAGACGTTTTTGGTATATGGAGGGCATCCTCAATACTTTATATATGCTGTAATATTCGATTATTTGTTTTCTATTTGTTTTATCCTGTTTAATGAAAAGAAGGTTAATAAACGAATAGAAAGTTTAAAGTTTACTCTGTTCTATTTTTTAAGCGGATTATTAACTGCATTGTGGAGTCTACCTCTTCTCGTTCCAATGTTTAATACTATGCGTTATTCATCAACGCGTTCACAAGCTTTGGTATTTGAAGATTTTATTGCCCATTTATATGGTGTCAGTGATTTTTTTCGTGCATTGTTCTATCCGTTATCCCAGCAAGATGCCGATAACGAAGGTGTTATATACGTTTTAAATGCCTTACATAAAAACATGTCTCATATAGGCTATATTATGTTTGTTGCAGCTGTTTTAGGTATAGTCATAGTTATTACTAGACATAGAAGCAATGATGAACGTTCAAAAAAAGCAGTAGTCAGCATTTTAACTTGTTTGCCACCTCTTATAATATCGTTTCTTTGGGCTACTTCTATAATTTTCAATATCATTGTGTATTTTATCCCAGTATTAAATCGTTTTAGATATCCATTTAAGTTAATGCAATATGCTTTATTTTTTATTATCATGGTGGCATCTATTAGTTTGGATTATGCATTCTCTACAGTAAAAAAGGGCAAAGAGGCTATATTAAGAAGAGTAAAAGTACTCTTAGTTGTAGTTCAAATTGTTAATCTAGTTTTGATCTATATCATTCTTCCAGTTAGATTCTTTGGTATGTATTCAACAAGCGAAAAGCCGTACCACGATGATTCTTTGGAGTTACTTTCGGGTAGCAGATATGTGTTTGTTGGAGATTCGTTTTCATTTTGGGATACAGATTTAGGGAAAAGGGTAAGTCATGATGTAGTAGCTGGTTTGGGTTATAATTATGCAACTGTTTTAGGTTTAAATAGTATTACTGGTTACGATGTTTTACTTTCAGATGAGACATATTATAGTTTGCCTATAATTGTTGATGATTTGTTTGACGCTTCTGGGAATGTATTTCCGTATCAAAATCTAGTTGAGGATATGCGTTCGCACGGTGTTGCGTACTATGTATGTTTGTTGGACTGGAAGCAACCAATCGAAGAATTCTTATTCCCATATGGTATTACCCAATGCTACGAAGATGATGTAAAAGCTATTTTTTATGACCAATTTGCAGAGCCATTGGTTTTTGCTTCTGACGATTACTATAGTTATCCTCTATGTTTTGAAGAACATATTAACCATATCGAGATTGTGACTCCGGAGAGTTTTGAAGGAGGTATGGTAGTCGCAAATTATACTCATAATTCTAATTTTATCGCCACAGTCGATGGTGAGGAAGTGGATATATCAGATCCAGGGGATTTTTCCAAAATGATAATTGATAGTGTTACTCCGGGACAGCACAGGATATTATTAACGTATGTTGACAATACATTCAAATATTGTGTAATTATTTCTTTTGGTGTAACAGCTATTCTAACTGTGTCATATTTAGTTATGAGAAATTGTAAAAAACAGATAGTAGCATAAGAGGTACTTTACACTAGGGTTAGTGTGATTTATTCTGTGAAATTATTAATACCACCAAGTATTAATATGTGGAGGTAAGCCAAATATGAGCGAGAACAAAGAAGCTAAAACTTACAATCAGATTCTTCCTGATAGTACAGGTAAGGAGCATATCATTGAGATTAAAGGCTTGAATAAGTCGTACGATGATTTGCAGGTTTTGCATGACATTACTTTCTATATTAGAAATAATGAGTTCATTACTTTGCTTGGCCCATCTGGATGCGGTAAATCTACAACCTTAAGAATTATTGCTGGTTTTGAACAGGCTGATAATGGTATTGTAAATTTTGAGGGTAAGGATCTTCTTAATATTCCTGCTCATAAGAGACATATTAATACAGTATTTCAGCGTTATGCGCTTTTCCCACACCTCAATGTATTTGATAACGTAGCATTTGGTCTTCATCTACAAAGAGTTCCAGCTCAGGAAGTTAAAGAACGAGTATTGAAGGCGCTTCATACTGTAGGTCTTGATGGATATGAGAAGAGATATATCGACCAGATTTCTGGTGGTCAGATGCAAAGAGTTGCTATCGCTAGAGCTATTATCATGCGTCCTAGAGTTCTTCTTCTAGATGAGCCTCTAGGTGCTTTGGACCTTAAGATGAGAAAAGAGATGCAAATTGAGCTCAAGCAGATGCAAAGAGAGCTTGGTATTACTTTCGTGTATGTAACACATGACCAGGAAGAAGCTTTGACAATGTCTGACACAATTATCGTTATGAAGGATGGTGTTATCCAGCAGATTGGTACACCAATTGATATTTATAACGAGCCTAAGAATGCATATGTAGCAGACTTTATCGGTGAGTCCAATATTATTCCAGGATATATGGTTAAGGACTATGAGGTTACATTTGCAGGTAGATCATTTGAGTGCGTTGATAGACTCTTCCCTGAGATGAATGATGGTGCAGTTAATCCAGTTGACGTTGTTGTTCGACCTGAGGATATCTACGTTAAGGAAGAGGGCGACAAGTATATCAATGGTACAGTAGAGAGTATCGTTTTTAAGGGCGTTCATTATGAGATTTTGGTGAGAGGTGATAATGATGTTCTATGGATGATTCAGGATGTTGATCCTGTTCTAGTAGGACAGCGAGTAGGCCTTACATTTGATCCAGATGATATTCACATTATGAGAAAGTCACAGTTCTCACCAGATCCTAACTCTTATGGTGTAAACCTTGGTGATGAAGAAGATGTAGTAACAGAGGATAAGGAAGACTAATGAAGGATATTTCTAACAGAATTAAGGTAATGCCTATTCACGGATTCGTGATGTGTTTTGCTGCAATATTCTCATTCATCTCAATCTTTATCCCTATGTTTGAGTTGTTTGTTCAGTATAAAAGTCAGCGTACATATTCACTTTTTACGATGATTCTTAATCCTAGAGTCTTCGTACAGTTAAGAGAGAGCTCTGTAAACTTAGATTTTAGAGGCTTTGGTGCCTTGATGTTTACGCTATCAATTATTATCGCGGTAGCTGCATTAACATTGTCTTTGGGCTTTCAGCTTTACTCTAACAATTCCAAGACTAAGCGATGGGGCTGCTTTACAGTAATGCTTTTGTTTGCTGGAAGATTAGCACTTCATGCAATAACTCTTTCTAATTTCATTACAAAGGATCAGTTAATTGCTAATGGTCTTGATGAACAGAGATTACGTGTAGTTCAGTCTTTGTGGGGCACTATTCTTTGCATAGTATTGTTCTTGGGTATCGCGGCATCAGTTTATGGTGCACTCGGACTTCGCATGCATATGAAGCTTTTGTCTTATCCATACATGGCGTGGGTTGTGCTCTTTACAATTCTTCCATTACTTCTTATCGCGTTTCGAGCATTCTTTGCTAAGACTGCAGGTGGTTATGCATTTAACCTCGATGGCTTCTCAAAGTTATTCGATCCAACCAAAACGGTAACAACTGAGTTTTACGGACAGTCTGTTACTATGCAGGAACACCTTTCTGTCTTTATAAGGAGTTTGGATTATGCTATATGGACAACTATCGGATGCTTAATTATTGGTTATCCTCTTGCATATATTTTGGCTAGACGTGCTCAGAGACTTCACAAGGCATCATCTAAGCTTTTGCTTTTGTTTGTCCTTCCTACATGGATGAATACAATGCTTAGAACATATGCATGGAGAGCATTTTTTGGACAGACTGGTGTTCTTAATACAATGCTTATGAGTATTGGTTTATTAAATGACCCGATCATGTTCCTTAAAGATTCTTTGTTATCTGATATCATCACAAAGTTTGTATTGGTAAACGACTTCCTTCCATATCTTATTCTTCCTGTTTATTCTGTGTTGGTTAAGATAGATGAGTCTTTGTCACAGGCAGCTGCTGACCTTGGCGCTAATAGGGTGCAAACATTCTTAAAGGTTATTTTCCCATTATCTTTGCCTGGTGTTATCTCTGGAATACAGATGGTATTTATGCCATCTATGACGTTTTTTATGATTCCAGATATCATCACAGAAGGATCAAAGACTACAATCGGTAATACAGTTCAGTCGTTTATTCTTAACGAGAATCCTGCATTGCAGCAGGCTGGTAACGTATTATCACTTATTCTCCTTATCTTCGTTATCTTTACGATGGGCATTCTTCGTAATCAGGATAAGGAAGCTGCAGGTTCAGGAGGTATGGTTCTATGATGAGATTTCTCAAAAAGTTAGTTCCGGATATCTACATCGGACTTGTAATTCTATTCCTTTATCTGCCAATCGCTATTTTGATTATCTATTCATTTAATAGCGTTCCTAAGTCATTCTTGTGGGGTGGATTTACCTTCCAAAACTACACAAGCCTTTTCTCAGGTAGTGATGGTGGAGAACTTTTGGAAGCACTTCTTACTACGCTTAAGATTGCTTCTATTGCTTCAGTGGTATCTACAGTATTTGCTGTTATCTCTTGCCTTGGTATGGCATACCTTAGCAAGAAGTTTCAAAGCGTACTTATGAATTTGACTTACATTCCTAATGTTATGCCAGAACTTGTTGTAGGTATCGCTTTTATGCTCTTGTTCTCATTCTTAGGAGTTCAGAAGGGACAGTTCACACTCGTGTGCTCGCATATTGCTTTCTGTTTGCCTTTCGCGATATTGTCGATTGAACCTAAGATTAGACAGCTTGATAAGAACTTGTCGGAGGCTGCTATGGACTTAGGTGCTACACAGTGGCAGACATTAAGACTTGTAATTATCCCTGAAATAATGCCCGGTATTCTATCTGCACTTTTGCTTGCATTTACTTTGTCTGTTGATGATTACCTCATCAGTAACTTCAACGTTAACTCCTCTGTACAGACACTTCCTATGAAGATATACTCCATGGCGAAGTTTGGAGTTAATCCTAAGATGAATGCCCTGACAACAATCCTTTTTGCAGCGGTGTTCTTGATGCTTATTTTGTCCAATATTTCTTCTTTGAAGGAAGCTAAGGAAAAGAATGGAGGAAAAAAGAAATGAAGAGTTTGAAGAAAGTTGTAAGCATTGCTTCTTCAGTTGCACTTCTCGCAGTATCCATGATGAGCGTTACTGGCTGTGATGACAGACAGGAACTTATTATCTATAACTGGGGTGAGTATATCGCTGAAGATACAATCGCTAAGTTCGAGGCTGCATACCCACAGTATAAGGTTATCTACAGAACCTTCGAGACAAACGAGACAATGTATCCTAACCTCGATAATACTTACGATGTAATTATTCCATCTGAGTACATGGTTTGTCGTCTCATTAACGAGGAGAGAATTCAGCCGCTTGATATGTCTTTGCTCCCTAATGTACAGCAGTATATGGACCCTATGTTCAATGATTTGCAGTATGCTCAGGATAAGAGTCTTTCTGATGAGGTTTTGGATTATGCTATCCCATATCTCTACTGCACAGTAGGCCTTGTATATGATGCTAATAGAATCGAAGTACCAGAGGGTACAACTGATCCAGAGGTTATTTGGGATGTAGTTTTTAATTCTGAGAACGAAGGCGTAGTAGGCGTTTACGATTCAATGAGAGAGTCTATCGGTGTTGCTTTGAACTACCTCGGTTATTCCATTAACACAATGGACGAGGATGAGCTTCAGGAGGCTTTGGATCTTCTCATCGCTCAGAAGGCTGATTTGAATCCAACATACGGTGTAGATAACCTTAAGGATAAGATGGCTTCTGGCGAGCTTGCTGCTTCTATCGCTTGGTCTGGTGACCATATTGTTATGCTCGATAGATTAGAGGAGCTTGGTAACGAAGACATCGATTTACAGTTTGTTCTTCCAGAGGGTTCTAACTATTCTGTAGATATGATGTGCGTTCCTACAAATGCTCAGAATTATGAGGGTGCGCATGCATTCATTAACTTTATGTATGAACCAGATGTTGCTTTGGAGAACTGTGAGTATGTTGGCTACTCTACACCTAACATGGCAGCAAGAGATATGCTTGATCCTGAAGTAGCTAATAATGTTTATTACTACCCAACAGCTGAGATTTTTGCAACACTTGAGGTTTACTACACATCTTCCGAGATTGAGGCTAGATACACTGAAATCTGGAACACTGTAAGAGCTTCTGCTTAACTTCTAATTCTTGTTTTTTATATAAGCAGGGTATATCCTATACGGGCGACTTTCTAATAAAAAGTCGCCCGTATTATTTGGAAAATCTGGGGGTATTCTCATGTCAGAAAATGACAGCTCTCGCATGGCGCTAAACCTTGCCAGAAGAATCGTAGTTAAGGTTGGTACATCAACTATTACTTACGAGAATGGCAAGATGAATCATGGCGCTATCGATAAGCTTTGCCGTGGAATCGCGGATCTTTGGAATAGAGGTAAGGAAGTTATTTTGGTAACGTCTGGTGCTATCGGCGTAGGCGTTGGTAGTCTTAACCTCCCCGAGAAGCCCCAGGACATCCCTACTAAGCAGGCTATTGCTGCTGTAGGTCAGTGTGAGCTTATGAATGCTTATACTAGATCTTTTGCTGAGTATTCTTATGTTTGTGGACAGGTTCTTTTGACTAAGGACGGTATCGCAGATAAGCTTCAGCGCTTGAATATCACAAATACAATAGAGGCAATGCTCGAGAAGCATCTCATTCCTGTTATTAACGAGAACGATACAGTATCCACAAAGGAAATCTGGCATAACGGAACATTCGGTGATAACGATACCTTATCTGGTGACGTAGCATGCCTTATTAATGCAGATCTGCTTATCATTCTCTCCGATATTGATGGCCTTTATAATGGCAACCCAAGAGAAGATGAGAATGCTACTAGAATCGCTTATGTTGAAGATATAACTGACGATATGTTAGGATTTTCTAAGGGAGCAGGCAGTAAGCTTGGTACAGGTGGTATGTACACTAAGGTTACAGCTATGCAGAATGTAACATCTCATGGTATTAACGGTGTAATCGCATCAGGCTCTGAGCCTCAGGTTCTCGTTCGTATCTTAGATCAAGAAGACATCGGAACTTTCTTTGCAGCAAAGTAAAAATAGGGAGGAACAGCATGCCAGTAGTTACAGACTTACTTAAGAGAAATGCTCTTGAGCACGGAGATGAAGTAGCTTTAATCGAACTCAATCCAGCGATGGAAGATCCTCGTAAGTATTCCTTCAAGGAATATGATCTTGTTCCAGGCGCTGAGAAGAGACCATACAGAAGACAGATTACATGGCAGGTATTCGAGGAGAAGGCATGTCGTGTAGCAAACATGCTCATAGACAGAGGCATCGGTAAGGGTGACAAGGTTGCTATCTTGATGTTCAACTGCCTTGAGTGGCTTCCTATCTATTTCGGCATTTTGAAGACTGGTGCTATCGCAGTTCCATTTAATTTCAGATATACAGCAAATGAGATTTCATACTGTGCAGACCTCGCTGAAGTATGCGTAATGTTCTTTGGCCCTGAGTTTATCGACAGAATGAATATGAATGCTGACTCTCTTACAAGAGGCAGACTTCTTATCTATGTTGGTGAAGGCGCTTGTCCAGAGATAGCAGAGAATTATTGGGATATGGTCGCTGATTATGCAAGTACTGATCCTGGAATTGTTATGACAGAAGATGACTATGCTGCTATCTATTTCTCATCTGGTACAACGGGCTTCCCTAAGGCTATTTTGCACCCACACAGAAGCTTAATTCAGGCAGCTGAGATGGAAGCTGTACACCATGAGACAGGTAAGGATGATTGCTTCCTTTGTATCCCACCTTTGTATCACACAGGTGCTAAGTTCCACTGGATGGGTTCTTTGTGGACATGCTCTAAAGCAGTTCTTCTTAAGGGAGCTAAGCCTGAGATTATTTTAAAAGCAGCATCAGACGAGAAGTGTTCTATTGTATGGCTCTTGGTGCCATGGGCTCAGGACATTCTCGATGCTTTGGACAATGGCGAGTTAAAGCTTGAAGACTATGATCTTTCTGCTTGGAGACTTATGCACATTGGTGCTCAGCCTGTTCCACCTTCACTTATTCGTCACTGGAAGGATTACTTCCCACTACATCAGTATGACACTAACTATGGTCTTTCCGAGTCAACCGGCCCAGGCTGCGTTCACTTAGGCCTTGAGAATGTTCATAAGGTTGGTGCTATCGGTGTTCCTGGCTACAGATGGGAATGTAAGATTGTAGACGAGAATGGCGTAGAGGTGCCTTATGGAGAAGTTGGTGAGCTTTGTGTTAAGGGTCCTGGTGTAATGCTTGAGTACTATCGTAACCCAGAAGCTACAGCTGACTCTATTAAGGACGGCTGGCTCTTTACAGGTGATATGGCTAAGCAGGATGAGGATGGTTTCTACTTCCTTGTTGACCGTAAGAAGGACGTTATCGTTTCTGGTGGTGAGAATATCTACCCTGTTGAGATTGAGAACTTCCTCCAGGAGTATCCTAAGGTTAAGGACGTTGCTGTAATCGGTCTTCCTGATAAGCGCTTAGGCGAGATTACAGGTGCTATCGTTGAGGTTGAGCCTGGTAAGGACTGTACTGTCGAGGAACTCGAGAACTTCTGCACACAGCTTCCACGCTATAAGAGACCTAAGAAGATTATTCTTGCTCCAGTACCTCGAAATGCAACTGGTAAAATAGAAAAGCCCGCATTACGTAAGCAATACGGGGCTGATAGACTAGTTGAGAAGGAAAATCTTTCTTAATTTAGATATCCAAATCAATATAAATTGGACAGTGGTCTGATCCGAAGATGTCACTCATCATATCGGATTGGGCCACTTTTGATTTGAGTCCCTCGGTTACGAAGAAGTAGTCGATTCTCCAGCCTACATTTCTCTCGCGAGCATAAGTCTTATAAGACCACCAAGAGTATTTCTCGGCTTCATCAGGATGGAGCATGCGGAATGTATCAGTTAAGCCTTTTTCAATAAACTTATCCATATATGCGCGCTCTTCTGGGAGGAATCCAGATATCTTGGAATTTGCCTTAGGATTAGAAAGGTCAATTTCTTTATGTGCTGTGTTAACGTCGCCGCAACAGATTACCTGCTTGCCCTGAGCTTCTAATTCCTTAACTTGGTCTAAGAAACAGTCATAGAAGCGAAGTTTAAACTGAACGAAATCATCTCCTCTTCCACCATTAGGGAAATATATATTAAACAAAACAAAATCGCCAAAGTCAGCTTTGATGACGCGACCTTCGTGGTCGAACTCTTCTACTCCAAACCCAAGTGTAATCTTAGGGGTTAAGTCTTCTCTATAAAAAAGACCAGTTCCGGAATAACCTTTCTTCTCCGCTGGATAGAATACGCTTTTATAACCGGGTATGTTAGCAATTTCTGAAGGTACCTGCTCAGGCAATGCTTTAATCTCCTGAATACCTAAAATATCTGGCTTCATGGATTCAAATGATCCGAGGAAATCCTTACCCGCTACAGCTCTTATACCATTTACATTCCAGCTAACAAGTCTCATAGTCTGGCTCCTTATTTGTTATAATGATTTTATATTTTACCATTTGGAGATTAATAGTAATGAATAGAATTCTTGTTGTGACATTAGGTGGCACAATTTGTTCTGCAAATAAAGACAATACAATTAAGCTTGGTGGAGCAATTGATAGAAGCTTTTTTGATAAATTTAAAAGTAACACCGAGTTCTCGTTTTTAACTCCTGTTTTGTATTCATCAGAAAATGCTAATGAGGATCTCTATCGTAAGGCTCTATCTGCAATTATCAAGGAATGTGAGAGTAGTAAGCCTGATGGTATTCTTGTTCTTCATGGTACAGATTCCATGGCGTATTTTGCTCAGCTTAGTGTCAGAGTTATATCTTATTTAAACCTTCCGGTCGTAATTACTGGAAGTAAGCTTCCACCTGAGGATTCACATAGTGATGCTGTAAAGAATGTTAAGTATGCGTTGGGACTTTTGAAGGCTGCAGTAGATGGTAAGCTTGGATCTATTACATTCGGTGTAGTTTTCTCTGATTCTTTGATGGGCGACACTACATTTATTCCTGCCATTCGTGTAACAGATGCTAACTTTGAAGGCGATTATGGCAAGTTTCCAGGAAAGCCTTCTGTAGATACCCTTACTAAGGATGAAGCCAAGGCGTACTTAGAATCACCTCTTAAGAGAATGATTACAATTCCTGCAATTCCTGGATTTCCATATGATGCTATTAAGCTTGATAGTGTAGATGCGGTTTTAATCGAAGGTTACCATTCAGGTACAGCTTCGACTATTGGTCTTCCAGAATTAGTTGAAGAAGCAACAAAAGCTTCAAAGAAGGTTTATCTTGCTCCTGTACATAGCGGTAAGGTTCAGTATGAGAGCAACAAAATATTAGAGGAAAAAGGCGCTAAAGCCATTTATAACATGCCTTTCGAGGGGTGTTGGGCTGAAAGCTTAATTAGATAAGGAGGAATTATGGCAGATACAATTAAGTGTCCTAACTGCTCTGCAAATCTCATGTTTGATGCTGGTGTTCAGAAACTCACATGTGATTATTGTGGTGCTAGTTTTAACCCATCTGCTTTTAGTGGGATTCCAGATGAGTTATCTAGCGGCGAGAGTATTTACGATACAGTCGTAGCTACTGATGATGAACATGAATCAGGGGAGCAGGCACAGGAGACAGCTGAGGGTAAGAAGTTTGATTACGAGCAAACTGAATTCAAATGTAACTCCTGTGGCGCTACGTTAATTACTGATGCTCAGACATCTGCGACATTTTGTACCTTCTGCGGTTCTCCTGCTTTGGTCGGAAGAAGACTTAGTAAGGAATTTGAGCCTAAGTATCTGATTCCTTTTTCTATACCTCGCGAAAGGGCTGTCGAAGAGTTTAAGAAGTGGGCTAAGGGTGGACGCTGGACACCATTTGGATTTGTATCCGATAAGAATATTGAGAAGCTCACAGGCCTTTATGTACCATTTTGGCTTTTTGATGTGGATGTTCATGTAGACGCTAGTGGTACTGCTACCAAGTCTACTTATAGTGGTAATACAGAGACAATTAAGGAATTTACCTGGAAAAGACAGGGTGATCTTAAGTGGAAGAACATTCCACTTGATGCGGAGACTAGAGTTGATGATGACTTAATGGAAGCTATTGAGCCTTTTAATTACAAGTCTATGATTCCTTTTGACTATAAATATTTGCCAGGTTTTTATGCTGACAGATATGATCAGGAAGCAAAAGATTTAAGCGAGAGATGTAAGGCAAGAGTAAAAGGTGAATTAAGCAATTATATTAATAGTTCTTTGTCACCGTATACATCTCATAAGATTAGGGATGATAAATCTACGATTACTTCTGTAAGTGCTAACTATGCTTTATTACCAGTGTGGTTTATGTCTTATAAGTATCTAGGCAAGTACTACTATTTTGCTGTTAATGGTCAGACTGGTGAGGCTGCAGGTAATCTTCCTGTAAGCCCAGTAAAGAAGACAGTATTCTTCTTTGTTGTACTTGGAATTTTGGCTGTTATCGCGAGATTTATTCTTGGATGTGTAATGAGGGGGATTTGGGGATGAGTAAGAATAAAAATACCGAATCCAAAATCTCTATTTGGAATGAGTTTAACCTTGTGTCTGGCTTAGGTGGTGCTGGACTTATTGCCATAGTTTTGGTTTGTATTGGCATATATGTCTTCATGAATCTATCACCAAAGAAGACTGTTAAGGTTATAGATGATGCAGATATTTTCACTCGTGCAGAGCTTTCAGAACTCGAGGATATTGCTGCTGATTTATCAGAAGATAAAGACATTAATATCGTTATTGTTACTACAAGAGATAAGGGTAGAGGCTACACTAACTCTGATGAGGATTGTCAGAGATTTGCAGAAGATTTCTACTTCGATCGCATAAGAGGCGTACCTCTACAGAACAATTCAGGCTTCTGCCTTCTTGTTGATTTGACAGAAGATGCTCCAGGAAGAAGATTTTTCTGGCTCTATACATACGGCACAGCCCACTTTGCTGTAGATGATGATGAGTGCTATGAGATTTTCTATAGTCATAAAGATGAGCTTGCTCAGGAAGACTATTTTGATGCATTAGAAGGAATCATGGATGACCTAGAAGAATATAGCTTTAAGGGCTATCCAGAAATAATATTCTTCACAATGATGATTCCAGTAGCTGGTGCATGGTTTGTTACTCACTTTACCGCACGTGGCAAAAAGCTTGATTCAAAGCCTGATGCTGACAGATATGCAAATGGATTAAGAGCCATCGGAACAGATGATAAGTTAACTAAGACTCGTGTAATTCACCATACAAGTTCGTCGTCAGGAGGCGGCGGAGGTGGAGGTTTCTCTGGCGGTGGCGGAGGAGGAGGCTTCTCCGGTGGCGGAGGAGGCCGATTCTAAAGGCTTTTTGATACTATAGGCTAATTTGTGGCAAACCCCTATATCTATTGACTACACCCCTCGGTTGTGTAATACTTTGATAATCAAAGGATTTACCTATCGGGGGTATTTATGTCTAATATTACAGGTAAGATTATTGGTCTTGGATCATTTTTTCCAGCTAATGTGGTAACAAATGATGACCTCGCCAAAATCGTAGAAACCAATGATGCATGGATTCAGGAGAGAACTGGCATCAAGCAGCGTCATATTGCAGATGGAGTTAATGAGAAGTCATCTACAATGGCTGTTAAGGCAGCTAAGGCTGCAGTTGAGGATGCTGGTATTGATCCTAAGGATATCGATTTAATTGTTTGTGCATCCACATCACCTGATTTAATGTTTCCAACTCTTGCAACTACAGTTCAGGAAGCAATTGGCGCTACTGAAGACTGTGGATGTTTTGATGTTAACTCTGCATGTCCAGGATGGCTTGCAGCTTTTAATACAGTTCAGGGCTTTATCGAGTCTGGTAACTCAAAGCTTGCTTTGGTAATCGGTGCAGAGACTTTGTCTAATGTAACTGACTGGACAGATCGTGGATCTTGCATTCTCTTTGGTGACGGCGCTGGTGCAGCTGTACTTAAGGCTGAAGAAGGCAAGCGTAATGAGTTAATTATGAGATCTTCAGGCGCAAGAGGCGAGTGCCTCCACTTAGAGACTTCAAAGCAGCCTAAGAGATACGACGAAGAGGGTTTTGAGAAGAAGACTGTTATGTATATGGCAGGAAGAGATGTATTCAGATTTGCTGTTACAGAAGTTCCTAAGCTTATAACAGATCTCTCCGTTAAGTATAATTTCGACTTAGCTGATGTTGATTACTTTATCCTCCATCAGGCTAATGCAAGAATTATCGAGTCTACAGCTAAGAAACTCGAGATTAATCTTGAGAAGTTCCCTATGACAATTGAGAAGACAGGTAATACTTCTTCTGCTTCTATCCCAGCTCTTCTTACAGAGATGAAGAAGGATGGAAGACTTAAGAAGGGTATGAAGCTTGTATTTGCTAGCTTCGGTGGCGGTCTTACATGGAACGCTAATTATATTGAGTACTAATTTCTTAAAAAGGAGATAAATAGTATGACTAAGTTAACTGAAATGATCGGAATTAAGTATCCTCTTTTTCAGGGTGGTATGGCATGGGTTGCAGATCATCATATCGCAGCTGCTGTATCTAACGCTGGCGGTCTTGGAATTATCGGTTGCGGTGGCGCTGATGAGAACTGGATTAGAACTCAGATTCAGGAGTGCCGTAAGCTTACAGATAAGCCTTTCGGCGTAAATGTAATGCTCATGAATCCAAGAGCTCCACAGATTGCTGAAGTACTCGCAGAGGAGAAGGTTGCTGTTGTTACAACAGGTGCTGGTTCTGCTGGTAAGTTCATCCCAATGTGGAAGGAAGCCGGAATCATTGTTATTCCTGTAGTTCCATCTGTAGCTTTGGCTAAGAAGATGGAGAAGGATGGCGCTGATGCAGTTATCGCTGAGGGTACTGAGTCTGGTGGTCACGTAGGTGAGCTTACAACTATGGCTTTGGTTCCACAGGTTGTTGATGCAGTTAATATCCCAGTTATTGCTGCTGGTGGTATCGCTGACGGTCGTGGTGTTGCTGCTTCCTTTATGCTCGGTGCATGTGGTGTACAGTGCGGTACAGTTTTCTGTGCTTCTGAGGAAGTTAATATTCACCAGAACTACAAGGATATGATCATCAAGGCTAAGGACAGATCTACTCAGGTAACAGGTCGTAGCGCAGGTGCTCCTGTAAGACAGATTAAGAACAAGCTTACAAAGAAGTTCGAGGAACTCGAGAAGAGAAATGCAAGCTTTGAAGAGATGGAGTCTTTGGGTGTAGGTGCACTTCGTAAGGCTGTTGTTGAGGGTGATATCGATAACGGTACATTCATGGCAGGTCAAATCGCAGGTATGATCAACGAGATTAGACCAGTTCAGGCTATTATCGACGATATGTTTGCTGAGGCTAACAAGCTCTTAAGCGGTGCTGGCCCTGTTTGCTAATTAAAAACTAGAGGAAAACTACTAATGAAAATAGCTTTTGTTTACCCAGGTCAGGGTGCTCAGAAAATCGGTATGGCTCAGGACTTCGTAGAGCAGTATGACTATGCCAAGGAAATGATCAAGGAAGCAACTGAGGCTTCCGGAGTTGATATGGAGAAGCTCCTCTTTGTTGAGAACGACGATATCAACGTAACAGAATATACACAGCCAGCATTGGTAACAGCTTGCATGATTATCAACAAGGCTTTGGTTGATGCAGGCGTTAAGTCTGATATTTCTGCAGGTCTCTCACTTGGTGAGTACTGCGCACTTGTTGAAGCTGGTGCAATGACTTTCTATGATGCTGTAAGACTTACAAGAATCAGAGGAAGCCTCATGAGTAATACAGTTCCTGCAGGCGAAGGAACAATGGCTGCAGTAATCGGTATGGATGCAGATGTTATCGAGAGCATTATCAAGGATTTTGATGGCGTTACAATGGCTAACTTCAACTGCCCTGGTCAGATTGTTATCACAGGTAAGACAGAGGGTGTTGTAGCTGCAATGCCTAAGCTACAGGAAGCTGGCGCTCGTAAGGTAGTTCAGCTCAATGTATCTGGTCCTTTCCACTCTCCAATGCTTAAGCCAGCAGGTGACAGCTTAAGAGTAGAGCTTGATAAGGCAGAGATTTCTGATTTAAGAATCCCATATGTTGCTAATGCAACAGCCGAGGCTGTTGATAACAAGGACAGCATCAAGGATCTCTTGCAGGTTCAGGTATCATCCCCTGTTAAGTGGGAGCAGACACTTCGCCTCATGAAGGATATGGGCGTAGATGTATTTGTTGAGATTGGTCCTGGTAAGACAATTGCAGGTTTCGTTAAGAAGACTTGCCCAGAGATTCCAGTAATTAATGTTTCTACAGTAGCTGATGTTGAGGCTTGCGTAGCAGCACTTAAGGAAATGGCATAACAATTTAATTTTCTAATATAAGGAGAAAAACTATGGCTAGAACAGCAATCGTAACAGGTAGCGCAAGAGGTATTGGTAAGTGCATTTCTATGACTCTTGCTTCCAAGGGAATCAATATCGCAGTTATCGATGCATGCCCAATCGAAGGCATCCAGGAGACTGCTGATGAGATCAAGGCTAAGTACGGCGTTGAGACAAAGGCTTACCAGTGCAACGTAACAGATGCAAACGCAGTTAAGGAGTGCGTTGCTGATGTTAAGGAGACATTCGGTTCTGTAGATATTCTTATCAACAATGCTGGTATCACAAGAGACGGCTTCCTCGTAAGAATGAAGGAAGAGGACTTCGATGCTGTTATCTCTGTTAACCTCAAGGGTTCTTACAACTTCTTCCGTGAGTGTGTTCCTGTAATGAGTAAGCAGAAGTTCGGTCGTATCGTTTCTATCTCTTCTATCGTTGGTCTTCAGGGTAATGCTTGCCAGGTTAACTACTCTGCTTCCAAGGCAGGTGTTCTTGGTATCACAAAGTCTGTAGCAAGAGAGTATGCTTCCAAGAACATCACAGCTAATGCTGTTGCTCCTGGATTCGTTCAGACTCCTATGACAGACGTTCTCCCAGAGAAGGTTAAGGAGCAGTACATCGCTTCTATCCCTCTTGGAAGATTTGGTCAGGTTGAGGATATCGCAAACTGCGTAGCATTCCTCGTTTCTGATGAGGCATCTTATATCACAGGTCAGTGCATTAGCGTTGACGGTGGTATGCACATGTAATTAAAGAAAAAGAAATAGAGTATAAAGAAAAAGTTTATTGGAGGATTTTGGTAAATGGAGCCAAATAGAGTAGTTATTACTGGTATGGGTGCTATCACACCTCTCGGGAATGACGTAGAAAGCTTCTGGAATGGTCTTGTTGAGGGTCGTAACGGAATCGGACCTATTACACGTTTTGATACAACAGAATACAAGGTTAAGGTAGCTGCTGAGGTTAAGGATTTTGATGTAACACAGTACATGGATTTTAAGACAGCTAAGAGAATGGAGCCTTTCGCTCAGTATGCTGTTGCTGCTGCTACACAGGCTGTTGAAGACGCTGGCATCGATATGGAGAAGGAAGATCCTTTCCGTGTTGGTGTTATCGTAAGTTCTGGTGTTGGTTCCATGCAGGCTAACGAGAGAGAAATCTCCAAGATGGTAGCAGGCAAGAAGATTGCTCCTCTTTATATCCCAATGATGATTGGTAACATGGCATCCGCTAACATCTCAATCAAGTACCACATGATGGGTAAGAATATTGATATCGTTACAGCGTGCGCTTCTGGTACACACTCCATTGGCGAAGCATTTAAGACAATCAAGTACGGCGATGCTGATATCATGGTTGCTGGTGGTGCTGAGGCTGCTGTCTGCCCATCCGGCGTACAGGGCTTTACAGCTCTTACAGCTTTGTCTTGCCAGGAAGACCCAGAACTCGCTTCCAGACCATTCGATAAGGACAGAGACGGTTTTGTAATCGGTGAGGGTGCAGGTGTTCTTATCTTGGAGGAGCTTGAGCACGCTAAGGCTAGAGGCGCTAAGATCTACGCTGAGGTTGTAGGTTACGGTGCAACTAACGATGCTTACCACATCACTTCTCCTGCAGAGGATGGTGCTGGTGCTGGTATGGCAATGAAGATTGCTATGAAGGAAGCAGGTGTTGAGCCTAAGGATGTTGAGTATATCAATGCTCATGGTACATCTACACACCATAACGACCTCTTCGAGACACGTGCTATTAAGTATGCTTTTGGTGAGGAAGCAAAGAACGTATCTATCAACTCTACAAAGTCCATGACAGGTCACCTCTTAGGTGGTGCTGGTGGTATCGAAGCAGTTGTTTGTGTTAAGTCTATTGAGAATAGCTATGTACACGTAACACGTGGTACTGTTAATACAGACGAAGAGTGCGACCTCGATTATACATTAGGTCAGGGCAAGAGCCGTGAGATTAACTACGCTATGAGTAACTCTCTTGGTTTTGGCGGACATAATGCTACAATACTTATTAAGAAGTACGAGGCTTAATTCTAATTAAAGGAGATATTTCCCATGGCTAATTCACTTGATATCAAGGGTATTATGGACATCATCCCACACAGACACCCATTCCTTCTCCTCGATAAGGTAGAAGATTATGAGCCAGGTCAGTTCTGTGTAGCTTATAAGAATTTTACATACGACGAGATGTTCTTCAGAGGACACTTCCCAGAGTATCCAATCGTTCCTGGTGTACTCACAGTTGAGGCTTTGGCTCAGGCTGGTGCTGTAGCAATCCTCTCACAGGATGACTTCAAGGGTAAGATTGCTGTATTTGCAGGTATTGATAACTGTAAGTTCAAGCGTCAGATTGTTCCAGGTGATACAGTTCGCCTCGAGACAAAGATTACTCAGGTTAGAGGTCCTATCGGCGTTGGTGAAGCAGAGGCAACAGTAGATGGTAAGACGGCAGTAAAGTGCACATTGAAGTTCGCTATCATGCAGTAAGATTATGACTACACAAGAGATTATTTCTAAATTAGATCTCAAAAAGAAGGCATCGCTTTTATGCGGTGCCGCTTTTTTTGGAACAAGAAGTATTGAAGAGTATGGCATCGACAGCTTACAGCTCTTAGATGGTGGTACTGGTATAAACTACGAGCAGCTTTTTGGCGATAAATTTGCTGACTATGCTAGAAGTGAAGGTTTTACCTCAGAGCAGTTTGATAAAGCTACGAGATTCTTTTACGATGGCGATAAGTTAGATCCAGAAGAGCTTATGCTTCGCGATAAGCTTAAGGTAAAACTTACAGAGTTTTGTCACGGCTTTGATCCTCATCCTGGATGCTATCCTCCGGGAATACTTCTTGGTTCTACATGGAATCCTGAGGCCGTATATGAGGTAGGAGAGGCATTAGGCTTAGAGGCTATAATGTATAACATCAGCTGCCTTCTAGGAACACCTAATGTTAACCTCCTTCGTGAACCTCGTAATGGTCGTTTCTTCGAAGGCTACTCAGAGGATCCATATCTTGCAGGTGAGCTTGCTTCTCAAATGACTTCTGGTGTCGAGAGTCAAGGTGTGGCTTCTAATGTTAAGCATTTCGCTGCGAATAATTTGGAAATAAACCGTGGTGGTATCGACCAGTCGATATCAAAGCGAGCCATAGAAGAGATGTATCTCCCTGGTTTTAAGAAGTGCGTCGAGGCTGGCGCTTCTACCCTGATGGTAGCGTACCCTAAGATTAATGGTAAACCATGTACGCATAATAAGTGGCTTTTACGTGATGTGCTTCGTAAAGAATGGCATTACGATGGTCTCGTAATGACTGACTGGGGCGCATGTACTGAAGATACAGGTGACTCGGTTGAAGCCGGTGTTGATTTGTTTATGCCAGGCCCATGGGAGCATGAAGACGATATTGTTAAGGCTGTAGAAGAGGGTAGACTTTCTGAAGAAAACCTTAATAGATCAGTCGAATATTTAATCAATATCGCGATGAAGTTTAAGCTTAGCGGAAGAAAACTTCCTGTAAGCTACGAAGATTATATAAGTCTTGGTGATAAGGCCTGCTATGAGGCGGATAAAGAGGGATTTGTCCTGCTTAAAAATAATGGTCTGCTTCCGCTTCAGGACATGAGTAGAATTAACCTTGTCGATAATTCAGAGCTTATTATCTGTGGTAAGGGTTCTGCTCAGGTGTTTACCGATAGAGACGAGAAGCTCAAGGATGTATTTGGTAATAATGATGAAGGCGATGTTGCTTTAATTGTTGTATCTATCGAGTCTGCAGAAGGTACAGATAGACCTGACTTAAAGCTTCCAGTTAAGTATAGGGACCAGATAGAAAATGCCATTAATTCCGGTAAGAAAATTATTCTTGTGCTTAATACTCCAGGACCTGTTGAAATCTCAAAATATATAGATAAACTCGATGCTGTTATTATGGTTTTTTATCCAGGTATGGCTGGTAGCAGAGTGTTACACGATGTGATTTTAGGTAAGGTGAACCCATCTGGTAAGCTTCCATTCTCATTTCCTGTTAAGTACGAAGATACTCCAGCATATCTTAACTATCCTGATAGTTTTACGTGCGTATATGGCGAGGATATCTATGTTGGTTACCGAGGCTACGAGAAACGTGGCGTTAAGCCGCTATTCCCATTTGGACATGGATTGTCTTATTCTGAATTCTCGATTAGTGATGCGGTAGTATCCAGCGATAAGTGTAACCTTGGTGACAAGGTAGAGATTAAGTTTGTCTTAACTAATGAGGGCGATTTTGCTGGATCACAGGTCGTGCAGCTCTATGTAAGCGACCCATCTTCAAAGCAGAGCAAACCAGTTAAGGAGCTTCGCGCTTTTACTAAGGTTTATTTGGAAGCAGGGGAGAAGAGGGAAATTACTCTCGAGGTTGATACTACAAAGATTGGCTCTTATAGCGAGGATTATGGTAAGTTCTTGGTTGAAGATGGTATGTATGATGTGCTGCTCGGTTTTTCTTCGCAAGAGATTACAACTAAGCTTTCATTTAGAATTGTAGAAGGTTCTCCTGAGCTTGCGCTGGGCATTAATTCCACTGTATTAGATATCATGTACATTCCGGTTTTGCGTGACGCTCTCGAAAGGGATGTACGTACGCATGGTGATGATTTTATAGCTTATATTAATGGAGAACGATATGCTCCTTGTAACAAGCTTAAAGATATTTATAAAAATTTAAGCGACTATAGCGAGTTCTTAAGCGAATGTAATCAGTATATAAAGGCATAAACTTCTTAAATATAGTATAATCATACTGATTAATTATGTTTTGTGGAGGTTATGCTATGAAAGTAGTAATCCTTGCCGGTGGATTCGGAACACGAATTTCCGAAGAAAGCGTTATCAAACCAAAGCCTATGGTAGAGATTTGTGGTATGCCTATTTTATGGCACATCATGAAGTACTATTCATCCTATGGTTTTAATGATTTCATTATTTGCTGTGGATATAAGCAGTATGTTATCAAAGAGTGGTTTGCAGATTATTACCTCCATACATCTGACGTCACATTTGATTTTAGAAATGATAACCAGATGACAGTTCATACTACTCATACAGAGCCTTGGAAGGTTACATTAGTAGATACTGGTCTTAATACAATGACTGGTGGAAGAATCAAGAGAATTCAGAAGTTTATTGGTGATGAACCATTCATGCTTACATACGGTGACGGCGTGAGTGATGTTGATTTAAATGCTCTTATTAAGTACCACAATGATCAGGGTCAGATTGCTACAATGACTGCTGTAAATGTTGGTCAGCAGTTTGGATGCATCGACTTAGATGGCGATGGTACTGTCACTAATTTCAGAGAGAAGAACAATACTGATGGTAACGTAATTAATGCTGGCTATATGGTATTGGAGCCTAAGATTTTTGATTACATTACAGAAGGTGATAAGACTGTTTTTGAGAAGAGGCCTTTGGAGGCTCTTGCTCGTGATAGACAGCTTAATGCTTATATTCATCAGGGATTCTGGAAGTGCATGGACACTAAGCGTGACAAAGATCAGCTTGAGACTTTAATCACTGAAGGCAGAGCTCCTTGGATGAAGTGGGAGGATTAATAATTTGGCTGAATTAAGTTTCTGGAAGGATAAGAGAGTTTTCTTAACAGGTCACACAGGATTTAAGGGTACATGGCTTTCTCGTATTCTTGTAATTTCTGGTGCAAAATTGACAGGTTTTTCCTTGGAAGCTCCAACTAATCCTAATCTGTTTGAGATGGCAGGCCTTGAAGGCAAGATGACATCTGTGATAGGCGATATTCGCGATATGGAAGCTTTAAAGAAGGCTTTCGACGAGTGTAATCCTGAGATTGTTATTCACATGGCAGCGCAGCCTCTTGTTAGAGATTCTTATAAGGATCCTAGATACACATACGAGACTAACGTTATGGGAACAGTTAACATCCTAGAGTGTGTAAGATTATCTTCAAGTGTTAAGTCTTTCCTTAATGTTACTACAGACAAGGTTTATAAAAACAACGAATGGATGTGGGGCTATAGAGAGGACGAGCCTCTTGATGGTTTTGATCCATACTCTAACTCTAAGTCTTGTAGTGAGCTTGTAACTCATAGTTATAAGAACTCATTCTTCTCCACAGAGGAAGCTCCGGCTATTTCTACTGCAAGAGCGGGTAATGTAATTGGTGGTGGTGATTTTGCTACAGACAGAATCATTCCAGATTGTGTAAGAGCTGCTATGAGCAAGCAAGATATTGTTGTTAGAAATCCATATTCAACAAGACCATATCAGCATGTATTAGAACCACTATTTGCATACTTAACAATTGCAAAATCCCAGTATGAGGATAAGAAGTATGCTTCATGGTATAACGTTGGACCTGATGAATGCGATTGCGTTACTACAGGCGATATTGTTGATATGTTCTGCGAAAAGTGGGGTGGTATCACTAGAATAGATCGTTCTGAGGCTAACGCTCCTCACGAGGCCAACTTTTTAAAGCTTGATTCAAGCAGGCTGAAGAATACATTTGGCTGGAAGCCTACATGGCATATCAATGAGGCTATTGAGCGTGTAGTAGAGTGGACGAGAGTTTACGAGGCTAACGGTGATATTCCAGCAATTATGGATAAGCAGATTAATGATTTTATTGGAAAGGAAGCATAAGAAATGTTCGAGAATATGAATGAGCAGGAGGCTCGCTCCGTTATCTTAGAGCAGGTTAAGGAGTATGCAGAGAAGTTCCACGCAGCTCCAGAATATAAGGAGGGAGATCGTATCCCTTACGCAAGACGTGTATATGGTAGTGAGGAGATGGTTAACCTCGCAGATTCTGCATTGGAATTCTGGCTTACTTCTGGTAGATATACAGATGAGTTTGAGAAGAAGTTTGCAGAATACCTTGGCGTAAAGTTCTGTTCTCTTGTTAACTCAGGATCTTCTGCTAACCTCGGTGCTTTTATGGCTTTGACTTCACCTCTTCTTAAGGAGAGAAGAATCAATCGTGGTGATGAAGTAATTACTGTTGCTGCAGGTTTCCCTACAACAGTTGCTCCTGTAATTCAGTATGGTGCTGTGCCTGTATTTATTGATGTCACTATTCCTCAGTACAATATTGATGTATCTAAGCTTGAAGAAGCTTATTCACCTAAGACAAAGGCTGTAATGATTGCCCATACACTTGGTAATCCATTCGATCTTAAGGCGGTTAAGGAATTCTGCGACAAGCACAATCTCTGGCTTGTTGAGGATAACTGTGATGCATTAGGCTCTAAGTATACAATCGATGGAGAAGAGAAGTTCACTGGTACTATCGGTGATATCGGAACATCTTCTTTCTACCCACCACATCATATGACTATGGGTGAGGGTGGTGCTATTTATACAAATAACCCACTTCTTAACAAGTGTATCCGCTCTATGCGTGACTGGGGTCGTGACTGCGTTTGCCCATCTGGTATGGATAATTTCTGTAACCACAGATTTGATGGTCAGTATGGTGAACTACCATTTGGATATGACCATAAGTATGTTTACTCTCACTTCGGTTATAACCTTAAAGCTACAGATCTTCAGGCTGCAGTAGGATGTGCCCAGATTGTTAAGTTCCCATCCTTTGTAGAGAGAAGAAGACATAATTTCGACAGATTAAGAGCAGGTCTTGAAGATGTTCAGGACAAGCTCATCCTTCCTGTTCCAGCAGAAAATTCAAGACCTTCCTGGTTTGGTTTCATGATGACTGTTAAGGAGGGTGTAGACAGACATAAGGTTGTTACTTATATCGAGTCTAAGGGTGTTCAGACAAGAAATCTATTTGCTGGTAACCTCATTAAGCACCCATGCTTTGATGAGATGAGAGCTTCTGGCGAAGGATATCGAGTAGTAGGTGATCTTACAAATACAGATCGCATCATGAATGATACATTCTGGGTTGGCGTATATCCAGGAATGACAGACGAGATGATTGACTACATGATTAAGACTATTAAGGATGCGCTTAATCAGTAATGTCAAAGAGTATCGGAAGTAAAATTTGGGATTTATTTAGCAGATTCGTCATTTTTATGGTGAATCTGCTTTTGATGCCTTTCCACAAAAAATTAACAGATGAACAAGCAGAAAGCTTTTTGCAGTTTGTAAAGTTTGCACTCGTTGGTGTTTCCAACACCCTCGTTTCTATGGCAATAAATTTCTGCGTGCTTTTTACATGTGGCAAAGTAGGCTTATTTACAGAAGAAGAGAAGTATCAAGCTTTTCTTGCTAATACAATTGCATTCTTATTAAGTGTAATTTGGTCTTATATTTGGAACAGCAAGTTTGTATTTAAAGAAGATGAAGGTGGAGAAAAGAGAGTTTGGTGGAAGACTCTTCTTAAGACATACGCTGCATATGCCTTTACAGGTCTTGGCTTAAGTAATCTTATTTCTTGGCTTTGCATTGACAAGTGGGGAATCAATAAGTACATCGCTGTACTGATTAATCTTGTGTTGTCAGTACCTATTAATTATGTGCTCAATAAGTTCTGGGCTTATGGTCAGAAGGAGAAGAAGAATGAGCAGTAAGGTTAGTCTTCTTGATTGTACCTTAAGAGATGGTGGCTATATCAATGACTGGAATTTTGGCCACGATAATATGGTCTCTATTTTTGAGCGAGTTGTTGATGCTGGAACAGATATTATCGAGGTTGGTTTTTTAGACGAGAGAAGACCTTACGACTACGATAGAAGCATTTTTCCTGATACACAAAGTGCGGATAAGATTTTTGGCGACCTCGACAAAAAGAATACTAAGGTATTCGGAATGATTGACTTTGGCACATGTAGTCTTAGTAATATTAGGCCTAAGAAAGAGAGCTTCTTAGATGGTATTAGGGTTATTTTTAAGAAGCATTTAAGAGAAGATGCTCTTGCTTTTTGTAAAGAACTCAAAGATCTCGGGTACATTGTTTTTGCTCAGCTTGTTAGCGTTACTGCTTATACTGAAAATGAGCTTCTTGATTTATGTCGTATAGCAAATAGTGTTAATCCTGACGCTGTATCTATGGTTGATACATATGGACTAACTCATCAAAAAGACCTAAAGAGAATTCTCAAGATTCTCGATAAGAATCTTAATGAAGGTATCGCTATTGGTTATCATGGACATAATAATTTCCAGATGGGATATGCTAACTGTCAGATGGTTCTAGCTTATTCTGAAGATACTGAACGCGATTTGCTTGTAGACGGTTCATTGTATGCTATGGGTAAAAGCGCTGGTAATGCACCAATCGAGCTAATTGCTATGCATATGAATCATGAGTATGGCAAAAAATATCATTTAAGCCAGTACTTAGAGGCAATTGATGCCAATATTATGCAGTTTTATCAGCCTGCAACATGGGGATATAACCTATTCTTCTTCCTCGCAGCTTCTAATGACTGCCACCCAGATTATGTTAAGCAACTTACCAATAAGCATACTTTGTCTGTTAAGCAGATTAATGAACTTCTAGGGAAACTTGAAGGCGAGAAAAAACTCTTATATGACAAGGACTACATGGAGAGACTCTATCTTGAGTATCAGGATAAGGAAATTAACGATGCAGCTTCTATCACTGCTTTGAAGGGCCTATTTGAAAATAAGACAATTCTTGTTACAGGTCCAGGTAAGACGATGAAGCTTCAGGAAGGCAAGGTGTGGGATTTTATCTCATCCCGTAATCCGCTCGTTATCTCTATTAACTATGCGACAAATAGCTTTAAGCCGGACTTTATTTTCCTTACAAACACAAAGAGATACATACAGGTATCGACTTTATTAAGCGGTAATAAAATCCCGGTTATTGCTACTTCCAACGTAACGCCGGCTGATAAGCCTTTTGGTTATGTTGTAAATATTAGTGAGCTTTTGGACAGAGACTCTGAGTATTCAGATAATTCTCTAATGATGATTTTAAAGCTTTTGATGAAGACTTCGGTTAAGAAGGTATATCTTGCAGGCTTTGATGGTTACTCCGGTACTGATTCCAACTATTTTGATGAAGGTAAGGAATATGATTTTGCTAAGCAAAAGGCAGATTACCTCAATACATACATGAGTAATTTTATGACTGCTAATAAAGAGAATATCGACATCGAGTTCTTAACTGATACTCGCTATAAGGTGTAAATATGCGTTACGAAGCTGTGCTTTTTGACTTAGATGGAACAGTTCTCGATACTTCTGAAGGTATCGCTATTTCAGTTAAGGATACTATCGAGCATTTCGATTTGCCTAATTATGAGTACGAAGACTTACTTAAATTTATAGGCCCACCAATTGAATGGTCATTTGAAGACAAGTGTGGTGTTACTGGCGATAAACTAAAAGAAGTTTCTAATTATTTTAGGGACAGATATGCAAACCACAATCTACTCTTGGCAAAGCCTTATGAAGGCATGTATGAGCTTTTAGATTTTTTGAAGTCAAAGGGAATTCCTATGGGAATCGCGACTTATAAAAGGCAGTCTTATGCGACGACTTTGCTTGAACACTATAAGTTTGGCGAGTATATGGATGTAATGATTGGTTCTGATTCAGAAGGTAAGCTTACTAAGGCGGATATCATTAATATTTGTATTGAAAAGCTCGGAGGCGGTGATCCGTCCAAGGTGTTGATGGTAGGTGATTCAAAACATGATGCTAGCGGTGCCAAGATTGTTGGTGCACCTTTTGCTGGCGTATCTTATGGCTTTGGTTTTGGTAAGTTTGGCGGCGAGAAGATAGAAGAATATGATCATGTGATTTATGTAGACAAACCACTTGATTTGAAGGCACTTTTTTAAGGAGGCTACAGATGAGCAAGAAGGTAGCACAGATAATTTCAGATTTCTTGGCAGATAAGGGCGTTAAGCACGTCTTTACTGTTACTGGTGGTGGCGCAATGCACTTAAACGATGCGATTGGTCATAATCCAAGACTTCATAGCATCTATAATCATCATGAGCAGGCTTGCTCAATTGCAGCTGAAGGATATGCTAGACTCACAGGCAAAATAGCTGCTGTTTGTGTTACTTCTGGCCCTGGTGGAACTAATGCTATCACAGGTGTAATGGGTGGATACTTAGATTCTATTCCTATGTTTGTTGTTTCAGGTCAGGTTAAAAGAGAGACTACTACTTGGTCTGTGCCAGAGCTTCCACTAAGACAGCTTGGTGATCAGGAATTTCCTATTGTAAAGTCTGTTTCTTGTATGACTAAATATGCTCATATGATTACTGAGCCACAGGATATCTACTATCACTTAGAGAAGGCATGGTTTTTGGCAAATAACGGCCGTAAGGGTCCTGTATGGCTTGATGTGCCACTTGATGTTCAGGCTGCAAATGTTGATGAAGATACTGCTCGTCATTTCGATGCGACAGAGGAATCATCTTCTGTTGACAAGGCAGAGAATCCAGTTTATGACAAGGCATTCACTCCAGCTATTATTGAGAAGATAAAAGCTTCTAAGCGACCTATAGTGTTAGTAGGTGAGGGCGTAAGATTCTCAGGCTCTAAGGACAAGATGCTAGCGGTTCTAGATAAGCTTCGAATTCCTGTAGTAACGGCTTGGAATGCTCATGACTTAGTTGCAGATGACAATAAGTTCTATGCTGGAAGACCTGGTACTGTTGGAACAAGAGGCGGCAACTTAGTTCTTCAGAATTCTGATTTGATTTTGGTATTAGGTTGTAGACTTAACATCAGACAGATTAGCTATAACTATGAGGAATGGTCTCCAGATGCATTCAAAATTGTTGTAGATATTGATGAAGCTGAACTTAACAAGCCAACAGTTAAGGTTGATATGAAGATTCATGCTAATGTAGTCGACGTTCTTGATGATTTGCTATCAAGTGATGTTGATTGTGGTAACCATGATGCATGGCTTTCATGGTGTAAGGATGTTGATAAGAAGTATCCGGCATGCCTTCCATCTTATGACGATGTTAAGAGCCCAATTAACCCATATGTATTCATTGATAAGTTCACTTCCATGCTTGAAGATGACGATAAGATTATTTGTGGTAATGGTTCTGCATGCGTAGTTACTTTCCAGGGAGCGCATGTTAAGAAAGATACAAGACTATTTACTAACTCAGGATGTGCTGCTATGGGTTACGGTTTCCCTGCTGCCATCGGATGTGCAGTGGCAGAAGAAGGCAAGCGAGTTATCTGTGTTGATGGTGACGGTTCATTCCAGATGAATATTCAGGAGATGCAGACGGTTCTTTATAACAATATGAATCTCAAGACATTTATCATCAATAATAATGGTTACCATTCTATTAGACAGACACAGTCTTCTAAGTTCAATCCACCTCTTGTTGGTGTATGTGATGGTAACGGTTTGTCTTTCCCAGATTTAAGCAAGCTCGCACCAGCTTATGGTATGAGATATGTAAAAATTGATAATAGTGAAGATATTGAAGCTAAGGTAGCTGAGGCTTTAACTGGTAATGATCCAGTTCTTTGTGAAGTAGTTGTAAGTGAAAAACAGAACTTCGAGCCTAAGCTTTCTTCTAAGGTATTGCCTGACGGTAGAATCGTATCACCACCAATTGATGATATGTTCCCGTTCTTAGATAGAGATGAATTTGAAGCTATTAAGGCTTCCATACCGGAGTAATTATGACTAAGCGCGCTATCGTTACTGGAGCAACAGGAATGCTCGCATCTGAGACCATTAACTTTCTTTTAGAAGAGGGTTATGAGGTTGTTGCTGTCGTTCGTCCAGGAACAACAAGAATGGATAATGTACCTTCATCAGACAAGGTAATTGTAGCTGAGGTTGATAACAGCGAGATTTTATCGCTTCCTGAGGCTTTGGTGTCTTCTGGTATTGATGAGGCAGAGCTATTCTTCCATTTCGCTTGGGATGGAACGCACGGGGGTTCCCGTAACGATATGGCGATGCAGATTAAAAACATTAAGTCTTCTGTAGATGCAGTTAATGCTGCTTCTAAGATGGGATGTAAGGTTTTCTTAGGCGCAGGATCGCAGGCTGAATATGGACGTGTTCCAGATGGTGTTAAGGTGTCCCCAGAACTTCCTTGCAATCCAGAGAATGGTTACGGAATAGGTAAGCTGTGTGCATGCCAGATGACAAGAATTGAGGCGCAAAAGCTTGGTATGAAGCATATTTGGGTTCGTATTTTAAGTGTATATGGCCCAAGAGATGGAGCTCATACCATGGTAATGAGTGGTATTGGAACCATGCTTGATGGAAAGAAAGCTTCTTATACTAAGGGCGAACAGATGTGGGATTATCTCTATAGTAAGGATGCAGCTAGAGCTTTCTATTTGGCTGCTACTAAGGGAGTAGACGGTTCAGTTTATCCAATTGGATCTGGCATCTGTAGACCGTTAAGTGACTATATTAAAGCTATTAGAGATTCCATTAATCCTGAGCTTCCAATTGGTTTTGGGGAAGTAGATTATTATCCTGGTCAGGTGATGTATCTTTGTGCAGATATAGGCAAGTTAACAAAAGACACTGGCTTTATTCCGGAGTATACTTTTGAGCAAGGAATAAAAGAAACAGTTGAATGGTATAAAGAGGTATACAGATGAAGAAGATAAGCATCATCATTCCTTGCTATAATGAGGAAGAAAACGTTGGTCCTATGGCGCAGGCACTAACAGATATGTTTGCCAAGGATCTTCCTAACTATGACTACGAGATTGTTTTTATCGATAATGATTCATCTGATTTGACAAGACCTAGACTTCGTCAAATCTGCAAGGAAAATAAGAATGTAAAGGCTATATTTAATGCCAAGAATTTTGGACAGTTCAGCTCTCCATATTATGGAATGCTTCAGACAACTGGCGATTGCACAGTATCTATGTGCTGTGATTTCCAAGATCCAGTAGAGCTTGTTCCTAAGTACGTTCACGAGTGGGAGAATGGTTATAAAATTGTAATTGGTATTAAGACTTCTTCTAAAGAAAGCAAGGTAATGTATGCTTTAAGAAGTCTTTACTACAAGGTTATTAAGAAATTTTCTAATGTTGAGCAAATCGAACATTTTACAGGCTCCGGTCTCTATGACAGAGATTTTGTCGATGTACTTCGTGACCTTAAGGATCCTAAACCATTTCTTCGTGGCATTGTAGGTGAGCTTGGATTTAAGCGTAAAGAAATTGAGTATGAGCAGCCGGAAAGAAGAGCTGGTAAAACTCATAATAACTGGTACACCCTATATGACGCAGCAATGTTGTCCATCACTTCTTACACTAAGATAGGTCTCCGTCTAGCTACTATTGGTGGTGGTGTACTTGCTGTTATAAGTTTATTGATTGCTCTTATTTATTTTATTCTTAAGCTTTGCATGTGGTATGACTTCCCTGCTGGTATGGCACCGGTAACTATTGGTATGTTTATTCTTGGTTCTATCCAGATTTTCTTTATTGGTTTCTTGGGGGAATATATACTTAATATTAATGATCGAGTGATGAATAGGCCTCTCGTTATTGAGGAGGAGAGACTTAATTTTGATGACGAAGATTAATATTAACAAAGGAAAAGTATTTACGTTATTTACAGCATTTTTTGCTGTAGTTTTGATAGCGTTAGTTTGTTTTTTTCTTCGTTATTCTGCTATAGGTTGTCATGACTCGTTTGGTGATTTTATCTTTGCAAGAGAGCATAGCTTAAAAGATAGTTTTCTTTATAACTTGGACTTTAACTTGGCTAGAGGACGAGTTGGGATATTATTTACTCTCGTTTCTACTCTTAGATTTGCAATTTTGAAGACAGGTAATATAACTGCCATTTGGCTTCTACAGCAGGTCCCAACTTGGTTTACTGTGGGACTTATTGCATGGATGATTGGCAAGAAAACTAAGCCAGTTTATGGTCTATATTTTGCTTGTTTTTACGCAGCGTATGTTCAGATAGATACCAATCATAACTTAATGGTTTGTTATCCATTAGACTTCGTTTATGGCATCTCAATGATGGCTGTAGGATTCTATCTTTATGACGCTTATCTTGAGCATAAGAGTGAGAAACACAACGTTTGGCGATTGGTATTTAGCGTGTTCTGTTATTACGAATCAATGCTTTGCTATGAGCCGTTCATAACTACTTGTTTGATATATGGATTGTTATCTTTAGCAAGAACCATTGGTAATAAAAAGAGTCTTGGAAGAAGAGCGGTAATGAGTTTTATCGTGGATTTGATTCCTCATGCTGTAGCAACAATTGTATTTTTTGGAATTCTAAATTATGTTAAAGCTCATCCAATAATTCAAACTATAGATGTTACTCCGATTGATGAATATGGAACACTTTCAGGGTTTCTAGAGACTTGGCGTGTATTTTCGACTGGTGTGATACCTTTTAGTACAGACAATATGATAGATGTTCCCAAAAGTATTGCTCATGTATTTGATAGTTTTTATAACGGTTTATTTTCGATAGTGGCTGCCCTAGCGTTAATTTCCATGTCGGCAACATCATTTTTTATCTCTCATGATAGTCCAAGAGCAGAACTACGTAGAGTCAATTTAAGATTGTTGGTTATCGGAATAGCTGGGCTCATTTTTGCTGTATTTTTTACTGTTCCACATGCCTTGACATCAAATTATCAGTATTGGGTGAGTGATTTAAATGCAACAGGTTATCTGACATCTTCGATGTGTTATTTTGGATGGGCAATATGTTTTTCATGTATCACTTGTTTAGTTGTCAATTTACTCTCTATGACACAGAAGAAACTTCTTTATTGTATGACTGTTTTAGCATTGGCGTTTGGTGCTTTCGTAGGTGCAGAAATTACGGTTAATATGAATAACAATTATGCTGATTACATATTTTCTAATGGTATTCAGATGAGTTTCAGAGGGCAAGTGTTTTATACTTTTGTAAGCAGTGAATATTCTGATTCAGTTGCTGATTTGCTCTATATTCCAGATTACTCAGGAGTTCATGGTAACTTACAAGCTTTAGATGAATATGCTGACTTTGAGTTGGGAAAGAATGTGATGCTTGAACGTAACTCGGATGCAATTAGTTTCCTCGCTAATTATTATGGCACAGTTGGATATTTGAATTATTTCCCTGAATCTGATGCTGGATGCTATTTGTTGTTAGATAACCCTATAGACAATATCAGAGGTTGGGTGTGTTCAAATGAAATTTTGATTATTTCAACAAAACCAGGGGTTTATACTGTTTCTTATATGGATGCGCTTACTGGAAATACCCATGTTTATAATGTTGAGTTAGGCAGATGCGATACAGCTATAATTAGTGAAGGCGATATCGTTATAGCTGATTCACTGACAATTGATTTTAATTAATATATAATATGGCTTTGGGAATGGAGATGTTTAAGATGAGAAAGTTAATTGGAAGTATTATTTCAGTTTCAATATGTGCATCTGTATTGTTTACAGCATGCACATCTAATACGGGTGAAGGAACGTTGCCTAGCGATTCTTCTGTTGCAACTCAGGCAATGGGAGATCTTACTTATACAATTGAGACGTTGAATTTGTCTGGTCAGAATACATCTACTGTATATGGTTCTCAGCTGCCAGGTTATCTTAATCACCAGTACTATTTTGAAGGTCAGCCAGTATCACTCACAGAGTCTAACTTTTATTTCATTGATACTTTTACAGATTTTACTCAGTACGCTGGTTATTATTATCCTGCAACTTCAGAAGGCTTTATTGATTTGAGCGCTCCTATTGAGACTACGGGAGGCACAGACGAGATTAACCAGTATTCAACATATGGTGATTTCTATGTATCATACGCTGAAGAGATGCTTGAGAGTGCTTTAATTATCAACAAACTTGCAGCAGAAGATGGCATCACTCTTTCTGATGAGACTCAGGCTGAGATTGATTCAGTAATGAATAATATTAGTTCTTCTGGTGCTGCGCCAGCAGGCTTGTCAGTTGATGAGTATCTATCTATTTACTATGGTGAGGGAACGACAGAAGAATCATTCAGAGCAACGATTGAGCGTTATTACATTGCTGATGTATATACACAGGCATGGATTGATTCTTATGAATTTGATGAGAGCGAGATTACAGTTCCAAATATTAGATATGCATTGTTTGCAGATATGGAAGGAACACCTGAGAGTTTGGCAGCGGCGCAGGAAGCCGCTGATGCACTTTACGCTGAAGCAGATGGGAACTTGGATACGTTTGCTGTAGAAGGAGCACTAGCATACACAAATGGAACTTGTTATCAGTACGGCGAGATTCCTACTCCAAATGATGGTTCTATAGATGCTGTATTTACAGAGTGGGCTTGGGATGAGAGCCGTGAAGTAGGAGATATCGATGTAATTTACACTGAGAACTTTGGCTATTTTGTTGTAGGTTATGTTGGTACTACTGAGGTGGATGATGCTACTAAGGATCAGATTGCAGTAGCAGCATTAAGTCATGAGATTAGCGATGCAATTGATAACAACACATATAATTTCTACACCGATATTGCTTTTGAGCCAGCTCCTACAGTACCAGAAATCTCATATGATGATATGACTATTCCAACACAGACTTCAGCTCCTGTAGAAGGCCAGGTTGGTGGTATGACAGGTAGTAAGGCTTTGGATATTGTATTAATCATATTTGCTGCAGTTGGTGGTGTAGCAATTATTGGACTTGCAGTTGTTGGCGCAATGTCTTTTACAAAGAACAATAAACAGGACTCAACTAAGAAGTCCACAAAGGAGAAATCCAATGGAGATAACTGAAGAACTTATTGACTATCTTCAGAAACTCGGAAGAATCCGCCTTTCTGAAGAAGACAGACAGAAGACCATGAAGGACCTAGGATCTATCATGGGATATATTGATAAGCTTAACGAGCTCGACACAACCGGTGTTGAACCTTTGAGCCATGCTAATGGAAGAACAAATGTAATGCGCGAAGACGTTGTTACAAATGGAGATATGCGTGATAAGGTTCTCAGTAATGCTCCTAAGTCATCTGAAGACACAATACTTGTACCTAAAACTTTTGATTAAGAGGTGAAAGAAATGGATTCAAAAGAAATACTTAAGCTTTCCGCTCTTGATCTCGGAAAGGCAATCAAGGAAAAGAAGACAACTTCTGTAGAGGCTACCAAGGCTTACCTCGATGCGATTAAGGAATTAGATACAAAGTTTAAGTCCTATATCACAGTACGCGAGGAAGACGCTTTGAAGGATGCTGAGGCAATTGATTCAAAGATTGCAACAGGTGAGCTTGCAGGCGCTTTGGCTGGTGTACCAATCGCTGTTAAGGACAACATCTGTACTGAAGGTCTCCTTACAACATGTGGTTCTAAGATGCTTGGCAATTTTGTTCCACCTTACAGTGCGACTGTAGTTAAGAAGATTAACGAAGAGGGTATGGTAATCCTCGGTAAGACCAACATGGATGAATTCGCTATGGGTTCTACAACAGAGACAAGTTATTTTGGCTCTACATTAAACCCTTGGGGAGATAACAGAGTACCTGGTGGTTCTTCTGGTGGTTCTGCAGCTGCAGTAGCAGCAAGACTTGCCCCTATCGCTTTGGGTTCTGATACTGGTGGATCTATTCGTCAGCCAGCTTCATTCTGTGGAATTACTGGCTTGAAGCCTACATATGGTACAGTTTCTCGTTATGGATTGGTTGCATTTGGATCTTCTCTTGACCAGATTGGTCCTATGGGAAGAGATGCCTTGGATTTGGCTGCTATGCTTAATGTAATTAGTGGTGAGGATTGTAAAGATCAGTCTTCTGCTAAGACAGAAAAACTTAATCTTGATGCTATTGCTAACTTTGACTGTAACGGTAAGACAATTGGTATCCCAGAGCAGTATTTTGCAGAGGGTATGGACGAAGATGTTAGAACCGCTGTTATGAATGCCATTAAGGTGTTCGAGGATAACGGAGCTAAAGTCGAGAAGTTCCCTATGCCAATTATGGATTACGCTATACCAACTTATTACATCATTTGCTGTGCTGAGGCTTGCTCTAATTTGTCTAGATATGACGGTATCAAGTATGGCTATAGCCCAGAAGAAGCAGATGACCTTATGGATGTATATGTTAAGTCCAGAAGTGAAGGATTTGGTATGGAGGTTAAGCGCAGAATTATGCTTGGTAACTTCGTATTGTCATCTGGTTATTATGATGCTTACTATAACAAGGCTTTACAGGCTAAGAGCATGATTAAGAAGGCTTTTGATGAGGCATTTTCTAAGTATGATGTAGTTATCGGACCTGTAGCTCCTACTGCAGCCTTGAAGGCGGGAGAGAGCTTATCAGATCCTTTGAAGATGTACCTTGGCGATATTTGTACTGTACTTATCAATATTGTTGGTGTTCCTGCTATTTCCGTTCCTTGTGGATTTACAAGTGAAGGTCTTCCTGTTGGTATGCAGCTTATTGGTAAGCATTGGGATGAAGAAAAGCTTCTCGGATACACAGCACTTTACCAGCGTTTAACTGCTAGTGAAGGCTACGAGAAAAAATCTGCGGTAGATATGTAAGGAGGGCCTAATAGGATGAAAGATTATGAGATGGTCATAGGTCTTGAAGTTCACTGCGAGCTCTCGACTGAAACAAAGATTTTCTGTGGTTGCTCTGCTAAGTTTGGTGGTGCCCCTAATACACACGTATGCGAAGTGTGCTCTGGTATGCCAGGTACTTTGCCTACACTTAATAAGAAGGTTGTTGAATTCGCTGTTAAGGCAGGCTTAGCTCTTAACTGCGAGATTACTCGTAAAAATAAGTTTGATCGTAAGAACTACTTCTATCCAGACCTTCCAAAGGCTTATCAGATTTCCCAGCTATATCTTCCTATTTGCCGTAATGGTCATGTAGATATCGAGACTAGCAGCGGTAAGAAGTCTATTGGAATTCACGAGATTCATATGGAAGAAGATGCTGGTAAGCTTATCCATGATGAGGATACAGGAATGACACGAGTTGACTTCAACCGTTGTGGAGTTCCTCTTTTGGAGATTGTATCTGAGCCAGACTTTAGAAGCGCAGAGGAAGTAACTGCTTACCTCGCTAAGCTTCGTGACACGATGCAGTTCTTGGGCGTATCTGACTGTAAGATGCAGGAAGGCTCAATGAGAGCTGATGTTAACCTCTCCGTTCGAGAGAGAGGTACAGAGAAGTTCGGTACAAGAACTGAGATGAAGAATATCGCTTCCTTTAAGGCAATTGAACGTGCTATTGAATATGAGCGAGAGAGACAGATTGACCTCATCGAAGCAGGTGGTAAGGTAGTTCAGGAAACAAGAAGATGGGACGATGAGAAGGAATATACATATGCTATGAGATCTAAGGAAGATGCTCAGGATTATAAGTATTTCCCAGATCCAGACCTTATGCCAATCGAGATTTCAGAAGAGTATTTGGAGAGCGTTCGTGAGTCTTTACCAGAGCTTGCAGATGCTAAGCGTGAGAGATACATGAATGACCTAGGTCTTTCTGAATATGATGCAGGAATCATCACAGGAAGCGTTGCTCTAGTTAAGATTTTTGAGGATGCATGCGCAGAGTGTGATAGTCCTAAGGATGTTTCTTCTTGGATTCTTACTGATTTGCTCAAGCTTTATAACGACAATCAGACAACACCTGAGGATAAGCCTTATGACGGTAAGAAGCTTGGTACTGTTATCAAGATGGTTTCAGGTAATAAGGTTAATCGTAAGAGTGGTAAGCAGATTCTTGGTGCTATTTTTGAAGAAGATGTTGATCCTGAGAAATATGCTGCTGACAACAACCTTGCTATAGTAAATGATACAGGAGCTATCGAGCCAATCGTTAAGGGTGTTCTTGATAGTAATCCTAAGGCAGTGTCTGAGTATCTTGCAGGTAATACAAAGAATATGCAGTTCCTCATTGGACAGTCAATGAGAGCTTTAAAGGGTAAGGCTGACCCTATGACAGTTAAGGCCATGATTGAGGACCTCCTCAGTAAGATGGGTTAATAGTAGATGGGAAAAGTAGTTGCTGATTTATTAGTAGTTTTTTTCTTTATTCTTGTTAACGCATTTTTCTCTGGAACAGAGATGGCCATCATTACTCTTAATGATGCAAAGATGAGAAAGCTTGCAGAGGATGGAGACAAGAATGCTAAGCATATGCTTAAGTTCTTGGATAATCCGGGCACTTTCTTAGCTACTATCCAGGTTGGTGTTACACTTGCCGGATTCTTGTCATCCGCTTTTGCTGCTAGTAATTTTGCAGGGCTTCTAGCTAATAAATTTGATCCAGCAGGAACTATTACCTGGATGGAACCACTTTGCACTGTAATCATTACAATTATATTGTCTTATTTCTCTTTAATTTTGGGCGAACTCGTGCCTAAGAGAGTCGCTCAGAAATATCCTGAGAAATGGGCTTTTATGTCATATGGTCTAGTTCGTGGTTTTGGAATTATCACTAGACCTTTCGTTTGGTTTTTGACTGCATCTACAAATGCAATCTTAAGACTTTTCCATATTGATCCAAATGCTAATGATAAGGTCGTAACGGAAGAAGAAATCCGTATGATGGTTGATGTTGGATCTGAAAGTGGAAATATTGAAGATACCGAGAAGGTAATGATTGATAAGGTATTTGAGTTTAATGACAAGGAAGTATCCGAAGTCATGACTCATAGAAAAAAGATTGTTGCTGTTGAAGAGGATGCTTCATACGAAGAAGTAGTTAAGGTTGCATCTGAAGAGAGATATTCTAGAATTCCAGTTTATCGTGAGACTATTGATGATATTATCGGTATCCTTCATATTAAAGATTTACTTGGTGTTACAGCTGATACATTTAAACTTTCTGACATTATGAGAGAGCCATTAATTGTCCATGAGTCGCGTAAAATATCGTCGTTATTTAATGAGATGAAGACCTGTGGAATGCAGCTTTCTGTAATTGTCGATGAGTACGGAGGAACGATGGGAATCTGTACTATGGAAGATATGCTTGAGGAATTAGTAGGTTCCATTACAGATGAGTTTGATGATGAAGAAAAGCAAAATCTCATTAAGCTCTCTAACGGTGATTTAATCGTTGCAGGTGACACAACTCTTTCAGATCTTGAAGGAATCCTTGATATGGAGCTTGATGATGAGGAATACGATACTATCGCAGGCCTTGTAATTCAGCTTCTAGATAGAGTTCCAGAACCACGCGAAAAGCCTATGGTTACTTATAAGAATCTAAGCATTAAAGTGTTACATGTACAGGACCGTTGGATATCAAAAGTGCTGATACATGTTAATCCAATAGTTAACGAAACGGATGAGAATAAGGACGAAAATAATGCTTCTGACGATAAATAATTGCATTATATCTAATCAGATAATATAATAAGGTGCTTTTTTATAGCGCTCGAAATGAATATTTTTTTACTAATATAAAGGCGGTCTTATAGTTATGGCTAAGAACGACAACAGATTGGCAAATCAGGGAATTAAGGCTACACGCCGTGGCAAGATTATTGCTGGAACAGTAATTATTGTTTTGGTTCTTATTGTAATTGGATGGTTTATTAATATCTCTGGATTACTTCCTAAGGTATTGACTGGTGTAAAGATTACAAAGAATGTTGATGGAATTACACAGACTATCGATAATATCTCTATTGCCGAGACCAACTATCATTATTATCAAGTTCTTAACTCCTACTATGGATATGGCATTATCCCTGGTGATGCTGATATGGATTCTGTTTTTAATCCAACTACAGGCCAGACTTATCGTGAATTCTTACTTGATCAGGCTGCAACCGAGCTTATGAACAGTGCAATCGTTAATGAAGCTGCTGATAATGATGGTTACCAGGCTCACTCTGGTGCTTCGAGATATGCAGATATTAATATTGAATCTGCAGAAAGCACAGCTTCTCTTTATGGTTTTCCTTCAATCGAGCAGTATTTACAGGCTCTCTATGGCAACGGAATGTCTTCAAGAATTCTCAGAAACTGCATTGAGAGACAGGCATATACTCAGGAGTATGAGAACTATATGAGACAGTTCGTTCTTGCTCCATCTGAAGAAGAGTTAGTTGCGGCTTATGATGCAAACCCAACAGTATATCAGAGAGTAGATATGAACTACTATTTCTTCCAGGCTCAGGTTGATGAAGAAGGTAATATGGATATCGATGCTGCTGTTAGCCAGGCTAATGAAGTAGCTAAGGCAAATGATTCTTTTGACTTTATGGAAAGAGTTATGTCTCAGATTGGCGAAGAGACAGCTGAGCTTGCTGGTTTCTCTGAGGATAACAACCCTACATTCCAGGTAGGTCTTTCTGATGCTGAGGCAGAGAATATCTGTGAAGGTTTTGCAGAGTTCCTCTTTGACGATGCAAGAGAAGAGGGCGATACAGAGGTGTTCGAGACTGCAAGCGGTGCTTTCGTAGTTCGTTTTGATTCTCGTTACACATACGATGCTCCTACAGTAGCTTACAGAACACTTACACTTTATAACGATGCTAATGTAAGCGGTGCTACACCAGAGCAGATTGCTGCTGGACTTAATGATGTTCAGACAAGAGCTAATTCGCTTGTAACTGCTGGAATGGATTCATTGGCATTTGCAGATCTTGTAAAGGCTAATTCTGACACAGCAACAGAAATCATTACTGGTGGTTTCACAGATGGTGTAATGGCTGCAAGATTTGAGCAGACAGAGACAAACATTCTTACAAACCGTGATCTCATCCTTGGTGAGTGGCTCTTCGATACAGCAAGAACACATGGTGACTATGTTGTACTTGCTTCCGATGATAGTGCTTATGTAACAATTTACTATTTTGAATATTCAATTCCAGCATGGATGCAGACAGCAAGATCTCAGATTACAACTGGTATGGTTAACAGCTGGTCCAATGACATTTTGTCCTGCAATCCAAACTACGCTATTGCATACGACTTAATCAGAAGAGTTTCTAATTAATAAAAAATTCTGATTGACAACTATTGACCTCGTGCGTATAATCTTTTAATGCGTCGTAATGGGGTGGACTGTCGTCTTTTCCCCTTGACGGAAACTGTTTTTTGTGTATCAAAGACAGTTTCATGTAGTTAAAAGCCGCTCAGATGGCGCATCTGAAGCATATGTAAGAGGTGATTGGATAATGGTGCATACCGTCAAACAGGGCAAGACAGAGCGCAAGTCCTATTCCAGAATCAGTGAAGTAATTGAAGTCCCTAATCTTATCGAGATCCAGAAGGATTCTTATAACTGGTTCCTCGACGAAGGAATGGGACAGATTTTCCAGGAAGTTTCTCCGGTTACAGATTCTCAGGGAATCTGGGAGATTTATTTCCTTGATAAGGAATTTGATCCTACACATCCAGTTTGTGGTCTCGAAGAGTGCCACGAGAAGGATAGTAATTATGCTGCTCCTTTGAAGATTAAGCTTCGTCTCCGCAATACAGAGACAGGTGAGAGCAAAGAGCAGGAAGCTTACGTAGGTGATTTCCCAATTATGACTGATCACGGTACTTTCGTAATTAATGGTGCCGAGAGAGTTATTATTTCCCAGATTGTAAGATCTCCAGGAGCTTATTTTGGTCGTGAGGCTGGTAAGAAGGATAGAGATGCTATTCTTTATACATCTCAGATTATTCCTAACAGAGGTGCATGGCTTGAGCTCGAGGAAGATGAGAACGGTGTAATCAGCGTTCGTGTTGACCGTACTCGTAAATTCCCTCTTACTACATTCCTTAAGGCTTTAGGGCTCGAGACAAACGAGCAGATTGTCGGCATGTTTGGTGACGAAGAATGCATTCGTTCTACTTTCGAGAAGGATTCCTGTAATACAAGAGCTGAGGCTCTCGTTATGTTCTATTCTAAGGTTCGTCCGGGTGACCCTGCTTCTGCTGAAGTTGCAGCATCTCACTTGAATGGATTGTATTTTGATCCAAGAAAGTACGATCTTGCTAGAGTAGGTATTTATAAGCTTAATAAGAAGCTTGGCGTTTCCGATCGTATCGTTGGCCACTATACATCTGAAGATGTTGTAACAGCTGACGGTGAGGTTATCGTTAAGAAGGATACAAAGATTACTAAGGACATCGCTCGTGAAATTGAGGATGCTGGTATCGTATCTGTTAAGGTGTTCCCAGTACATAAGGTCGGTGATATCGAAGTTAAGGATGATTCTACAGAGGTTATCGTTGTTGGTAACGGTAGAGTTGATGCTGATAAGTTCATCCGTGCTAGCTTTGCTGCTAAGGATCTTAAGAACTTTGATATTGCTAATACAACAATCAATGAGAGAGTACGCGTAAGTGTTCTCCGTGAGATTATTGATGATGTAAGAGCTAACAGCGACAAGTCTGAGTATGCTACTAAGCTTCAGTATGCTCTTGATGATAAGAAGGCAGAGCTTATGCCAAGAAGCCTTGTTGTAGATGATATCTACGCTATGGTTTCTTATTACATTGGTTTGAGACACGGTATCGGTTCTTGTGACGTTATCGACCACCTCGGTAACAGAAGAATCAGATCTGTAGGTGAGCTCCTCCAGAACCAGATGCGTCAGGGTATGGCAAGACTCGAGAAGAACATCCGTGAGAGAATGTCCACTATCGATGAGAATGAGTCTGAGAAGCTCACAGCAGCTCAGCTCGTTAATACAAGACCTTTGAGCGCAGCATTCCGTGAGTTCTTTGGTTCTTCTCAGCTTTCACAGTTTGGTGACCAGAACAACCCTCTTGCTGAGCTTACACATAAGAGAAGACTTTCTGCTTTGGGACCTGGTGGTCTTTCTAGAGACAGAGCTTCCTTCGAGGTTCGAGATATCAACGCTTCCCACTACGGAAGAATGTGTCCTATCGAGACACCTGAAGGTCCAAACATCGGTCTTATTACTTCTCTTGCTACATATGCACGTGTAAATAAGTATGGTTTCATCGAGACACCATACCGTAAGTATGATAAGAAGAACGCTGTAGTTACAGATGAAGTTGTTTATATGACAGCTGACGAAGAGGATAACTACAACGTAGCTCAGGCTAACGAGGCTTTGGACGACAACGGACACTTTATTGAGAAGAGAATCGTTTGCCGTCATCAGGAAGAGTTCTTGCAGCTCGACCCATCACAGGTTGACTACATGGACGTATCTCCTAAGCAGCTCGTTTCTGTATCTACATCCCTTATCCCATTCTTGGGTAACGATGACGCTAACCGTGCTCTCATGGGCTCTAACATGCAGCGTCAGGCAGTGCCTCTCATTAAGCCTGAGTCTCCAATCATAGGTACAGGTATGGAGTACCGTGCAGCTAAGGACTCTGGTGTTTGCGCAGTAGCAAAGAACGAGGGTGTTGTAAGCTATGTATCTGCTGATCTCATTAAGGTTACAAGAGCTGACGGTGTGGAGGATGTATATAAGCTTTCTAAGTACAGAAGATCTAACCAGTCTACATGTATCAACCAGAGACCAATCGTTGCTATCGGCGAGAAGGTTAACAAGGGTGATGTACTTGCAGACGGCCCTGCTACAGATATGGGTGAGCTTGCTCTTGGTAGAAACGTTCTCATCGGATTTACAACATGGGAAGGTTACAACTACGAGGACGCGGTTCTTATTAACGAGAGAATCGTAAGAGATGATGTTTATACATCTATCCATATCGAGGAGCATGAGTGTGAGGCTCGTGACACTAAGCTTGGTGCAGAAGAGCTTACACGTGAGGTTCCTAACGTTTCTGAGGATGCCCTCAAGAACCTTGACGATAACGGTATCATCCGTATCGGTGCTGAGGTTAAGGCAGGCGATATCCTCGTAGGTAAGGTTTCTCCTAAGGGTGAGACAGATCCTACAGCTGAAGAGAGACTCTATAGAGCTATCTTCGGTGATAGAGCTAGAGAAGTTAGAGATACTTCCCTTAGACTTCCACACGGTGAGTGGGGTGTAGTTGTACACGTTGATGTATTCACAAAGGACAACAACCCTAACCTTAAGACTTCTGTAAACACAATGGTTCGTGTTTACGTAGCTCAGAAGAGAAAGCTCTCCGTTGGTGATAAGATGGCCGGACGTCACGGTAACAAGGGTGTAGTTTCAAGAATTCTCCCAGAGGAAGATATGCCATATCTCCCAGATGGTACAACTCTTGATATCGTATTGAACCCTCTCGGCGTTCCTTCTCGAATGAATATCGGTCAGCTCCTCGAGGTTCACCTTGGTAGAGCTGCTAAGGCTTTGAACTGGAAGATTGCTACACCAGTATTTGATGGTGCTAACGAGTCTGACATTATGGATGCTTTCCAGCTTGCAGGTCTTGATAAGGACGGTAAGACAGTTCTTTATGATGGACGTACAGGTGAGCAGTTCGAGAACAGAGTAACAGTTGGTGTAATGTACTACATGAAGTTGCACCACTTGGTAGACGATAAGATGCATGCTCGTTCTATCGGACCATATTCCATCGTTACACAGCAGCCACTCGGTGGTAAGGCTCAGTTCGGTGGTCAGAGATTCGGTGAGATGGAGGTTTGGGCACTCGAGGCTTACGGTGCTGCTCATACTCTCCAGGAGATTTTGACAGTTAAGTCCGACGATATCGAAGGACGTTCTAAGACTTATGATGCAATTATCAGAGGTAAGAATGTTCCTGCATCCGGTATCCCAGAGTCATTTAACGTTCTTACTAGTGAGCTTAAGGCTCTTGCTCTTGATGTAAATCTTTACACAGATGACAACAAGGCATACTTGGCTTCTGATGAGGACGATGACGATTCTATCGAAGAGATGGATGATGCAACAAGAAGACAGTTCGACGAAGACGGACTCTCTGCTCAGGATATCCTTGATTCTGGTTTCGTAGAGACAGATGACATGGGTAACATCAGCGAAGAGGATTACGGCGATTCGGATTTCGATGACGACGATATCTGATAAAGGAGATTAGAGATTAATGTACGATTCAAATCATTTAACAGCTATCGGTATTAAGCTTGCTTCTCCAGAGGTCATCAAGGGATGGTCTCATGGTGAGGTTAAGAAGCCAGAAACTATTAACTACCGTACACAGAAGCCTGAGACAGACGGTCTCTTCTGCGAGAAGATTTTTGGACCTGTAAAGTCTTGGGAGTGCCACTGCGGTAAGTATAAGAAGATTAGATATAAGGGCATGATCTGCGATCGTTGCGGTGTTGAGGTTACAAAGAACACTGTACGTCGTGAGAGAATGGGACACATCGAGCTTGCTGCTCCTGTATCTCATATCTGGTACTTTAGAGGCGTTCCTTCAAGAATGTCCCTCTTGCTCGATATCCCACCTAAGACATTGGAGAGAGTTCTCTACTTTGCAGCTTATGTTGTAATTGATCCAGGTGAGACAGATCTCGTTAAGAACGAGACAATGGACGATATCAAGTACAGAGAGTATGTAGCTAAGTACGGCAGAAATGCTTTCGATGCAAGAATGGGTGCTGAGGCTGTTAAGAAGCTTCTCCAGGATGTTGATATCGACGCTCTTGCTGAGGAACTCGACCAGGCTCGTAACGAGGCTTCTGGCCAGAAGAAGATTAAGATTATTAAGAGACTTGAGGTTGTTGAGGCTTTCAAGAACTCTGGTAACAAGCCTGAGTGGATGGTACTCGATGTACTTCCAGTTCTTCCACCTGAGCTCCGTCCTATGGTACCTCTCGATGGTGGCCGTTATGCTACATCTGACCTTAATGACCTCTACAGAAGAGTAATCAACAGAAATAACCGTCTTAAGAAGCTTCTCGACTTAGGTGCTCCAGACATCATCGTAAGAAACGAGAAGAGAATGCTTCAGGAGGCTGTAGACGCTCTTAGCGATAATGGTAGAAGAGGACGTCCTGTAACAGGTTCCACTTCCGCTACAAATAACAGACAGCTCAAGTCTTTGACAGATATGCTTAAGGGTAAGCAGGGTCGTTTCAGACAGAACCTCCTCGGTAAGCGTGTTGACTACTCTGGACGTTCCGTTATCGTAGTAGGACCAGAGCTTAAGATGCACCAGTGCGGTCTCCCTAAGGAGATGGCATTAGAGCTCTTTAAGCCATTCGTAATCAAGAGACTTGTTGAAGAGGGTAAGACTTCTAACATCAAGACTGGTAAGAAGATGGTAGAGAGATGGGCTCCAGAAGTTTGGGACATCCTCGAAGAAATCATCAAGGATCACCCAGTTCTTTTGAACCGTGCTCCTACACTCCACAGACTTGGTATTCAGGCATTTGAGCCTACACTCGTAGAGGGTCGTGCTATTAAGCTCCACCCACTCTCATGTACAGCGTTCAACGCCGACTTCGACGGAGACCAGATGGCTGTACACGTACCACTTTCTGCAGAGGCTCAGGCAGAGGCAAGATTCCTTATGCTTCACCCTAACAACTTGTTGAAGCCTCAGGATGGTAAGCCAGTAACTGTTCCTACACAGGATATGATTCTCGGTTGCTTCTATCTTACAATGCAGCGTGACGAGACAATGGAAAAGACATCCTGTAAGGGTGATGGCATGGTATTCTCTTCTCTTGATGAGGCTAGAATGGCTTATGGTAATCACGATATCGAGCTCCACACAAAGTGCGGTGTAAGACTTACTAAGGAAGTTGATGGAGTAACAAAGTCTAAGATTATTTATTCTTCATACGGACGTTTCATCTTCAATGAGATTGTTCCACAGAACCTCGGTTATGTTGACAGAACAAACCCAGAAAATGAGTTTGCTTTGGAGTGTGACTTCCAGGTTGGTAAGAAGAAGCTCGAAGATATCATCGCTAGATGTATCCGTGTAAACGGTGCTCACAGAACTACACAGTTCTTGGATTCCGTTAAGCAGATGGGTTACAACTACTCTACAAAGTCTGGTATCTCTATTGGTATCGAGGATATGATTATCCCAGATGTTAAGGAGAAGATGCTCAAGGCAGCTGACGAGAAGGTTGAGTACATCAATAGCATGTACGAGAAGGGTCTCGTAAATGATCACGGACGTTATAAGCACGTAATCGAAGTTTGGAAGAACACAACAGACGATATCACAGCAGCTCTTAAGGCTAACCTTAAGTCTGATAACCCAATCAAGATGATGTCCTCCTCTGGTGCTCGAGGAAACGATAACCAGATTAAGCAGCTCGCAGGTATGCGTGGTAACATGGAGGATACAGCCGGTAATACACTTGAGATTCCTATCAAGTCTAACCTCCGTGAGGGTATGAACGTTCTCGAGTTCTTTATCTCTTCCCACGGTGCTCGTAAGGCACTCTCTGATACAGCTCTTAAGACAGCTGACTCTGGTTACCTCACAAGAAGACTTGTTGACGTAGCTCAGGAGATTATCATCAGTGAAGAAGACTGTGGTACAGACGACTTCACATGGGTTAAGGAAATCGTTAACGTATCTAACGACAAGCGTGACGTTATTAAGACTCTCTCCGAGAGACTTACAGGTCGTTATGCTGCTGAAGATATGAAGGATCTCACAACTGGCGAAGTAATTGTTGCTAAGGGTGACCTCATCTCTGCTGATGACGCTAAGAAGATTGAGGCTACAGGTAATAAGAAGGTTAAGATTAGATCCGTATTTGACTGCCGTTCCCGTCATGGTGTATGTGCAAAGTGCTACGGTATCAACCTCGCAAATGGTCTCCCAACAAATGGTGGTGAGGCAGTAGGTATCATGGCTGCTCAGTCTATCGGTGAGCCTGGTACACAGCTTACAATGAGAACTTTCCACTCCGGTGGTATCGCTAACTCTGGTGAGGATATCACACAGGGTCTCCCACGTGTCGAGGAGCTTTTCGAGGCTAGAAAGCCAAAGGGTGAAGCTATCATCTCTGAGATTGACGGTACAGTTAAGCTTATCGTTGGTGACAAGGGTAAGAGAGAGATTGTTGTAACACCTGCTACTGAGAATCCAACACTCGACGAAGAAGGCAATGTAATTGCTGAGTGCCACTATAGCGTACCAACATCTGCAACATTGAAGGTTGCTGATGGTGACACAGTAGAGGCAGCAGATATGCTTACAGACGGTGCTGTTAACCCATCTGACATCATGAGAATTAAGGGTGTAAGAGGCGTACAGAAGTACATCGTTGCTGAAGTTGTTAAGTCCTACAAGAGCGGTGGTGTTTCCATCAACGATAAGCACATCGAGATCATCACAAGACAGATGATGAGAAGAGTTCGTATCGATGATCCAGGAGATACATCATTCCTCACAGGTACAACAGTTGATATGCTCGACTTTGAGGCAGCTAATGAGAAGGCTGAGGCAGCAGGTCTTAGATCTGCAGTTGGTAAGAGACAGCTCCTCGGTATCACAAAGGCTTCCCTTGCTACAGACTCCTTCTTGTCTGCAGCTTCCTTCCAGGAGACAGCTAAGGTTCTTACTGATGCTGCTATCAAGGGTAAGATTGACCCACTCATTGGTCTTAAGGAGAACGTTATCATCGGTTCTATCATCCCTGCAGGTACAGGTGTTCCTAAGTACCGCGACATCACAGCTGTTCCAGTAATCAAGGAGAACAGCAAGGTTATTACTGGTAATGAGTATGACCCAACAACTGATGATGCGGCTATGTTCCATAACACATACCTTGAGCAGGTAGCTATCGAGAATGCAGAGGCTGATGCTCGTATGGCAGCAGCTGAGAGCGCTAAGGTAGCAGTAGAAGACTAATAATTAGCTTCTAACTAATAAAGCTTTAAAAAGCCGCATCGGTTAATATCGGTGCGGCTTTTCTATTATCAATAACGCGAGGTACTAACATGAGAGAACTCAACCTTGATGAATTTACAAAAGAATTGTCATCCGCAGCACCAATCCCAGGAGGCGGAGGAGCTTCTGCATTAATGGGTGCTTTGGCATCTTCTCTTTGCTCTATGGTAGGCAATCTTACATCTGGAAAGAAGAAGTATGCAGAGTATCAATCTGATATAGAATCAATTCTAGAAAAAGCTGCCGTTCTTACAGAAGATATGAAGGCCTTAATTGAGAAGGATGCTGAAGCTTTCGAGCCACTTTCTAAGGCATATTCAATTCCTAAGGATACAGAGGGAAGAGATGAAATCTTGGAAGAAGCACTTCGTGTTGCTGCATTGGCACCAGCTGAGATTGTAACTAAGTCAATGGAAGTCGCTAAGCTTATTGAAGAGTTAGTTGTTAAGGGTTCAAGACTTGCAATTAGCGATGTTGGTGTAGCTGCTAGTGCATGTTCTGCTTGCGCAAAGGGTGCTGCTATGAACGTTTACATCAATACTAAGCTCATGAAAAATAGAGAGTTTGCAGATGAGCTTAATAAAAAGACTGTAAGTGAAGTAGAAGAAGTAGTTGCTATTTGTGACAAAGCTTATGTAACTGTTATGGGAGGACTTAAGTAATGAAGGAATTATTAGGAAAGCCAGTAGCAGATTCGATTGTTGCATCCTTGGCTCCAACTGTTGAAGAGTTAAAGAACAATGGTGTTGTACCAACTTTGGCTGTAGTTAGGGTCGGAGCAAGAGAAGATGATCTCGCCTATGAGAGAGGTCTTACAAAGCGTTTTGAGGGTGCTTCTTGTACAGTCAAAAAGATTGAGCTTCCATTAGATGTAACTCAAGAAGAACTTGATAAGGTCGTAGCTGATTGTGATAGCGACAAGGAAATAGATGGTATTTTGATGTTCCGTCCTCTTCCTAAGAACTTAACTGATAAGAATATTCTTAATACAATAAGCGCCCTTAAGGACGTAGATGGTATGGGCAAGGCTAATATGGCTGATATTTTCTCTGGCGCTGGTGAAGGTCACGCTCCATGTACAGCTCAGGCCGTAATCGAAATGCTTAAGTTCCACGGCATCGACATTAAGGGTAAAAGAGTAACTGTAGTAGGAAGAAGCTTAGTAATTGGAAAGCCAGTGTCAATGCTTCTTTTGAAGGAGAATGCTACTGTTAAGGTATGCCATACAAGAACAGAAGATTTGAAGGCTGAGTGTCAGTGGGCCGATATTGTTGTAGCGTGCGCTGGTAAAGCAAAGATGCTTTCTAAGGACTTCTTCCGTGAAGGTCAGATTGTAATCGACGTAGGAATGAACGTAGATGAAGAAGGCAAGCTCTGCGGAGATGTTGATTTTTCAGAAGTTTGTGAGATAGTTGACGGCATTACCCCAGTACCTCGTGGTGTAGGATCCGTTACTACATCAGTGCTCTTAAGAGCTGTTGTAGAGAATGCTAAGCTACGATAAAGAACTAGAATTAAAGCAAAAGAGAGTTGAATCTCTTCTTGATGGGCTCGTACCTTGTGTCGAGCCTATAATTCGTTCGCCACAAAAAGAGTATTACCGTAATAAAGTTCATGCTGCATTTGGTATGGACGGTAAGAAGATAATTTATGGTACTTATAAAGAAGGTACACATAAGATTATTCCAGAAGGCGGTAAGCTCTTGGAGAACAAAAAGGCGTCAGCGATAATCGCCTCGATAGCAAAACTTGCCTCTGAATATAGAATGACAATCTATGATGAGCGCTCTAGAAGAGGATTTTTACGTCGTGTATTAGTTAGAACTGCTGATGGAACAGGCGAGATCCTAGTCGTATTAGTTGTTACTGATTTTATGTTTCCTGGTAAGAAAAATTTTGTAAAAAAGCTTACTGGATTACACCCTGAGATTACTTCTATAGTAATGAATATTAATCGTAGAACGGACTCTATGATTCTTGGTGATAAGAGTGAGACTATCTATGGTCGTGGTTTTATTGTTGATGAGTTATTAGGATTAAAGTTCAGAATTTCATGCGAGTCTTTTTATCAGATTAATCACGATCAGTGTGAGAACTTATATAGTAAGGCTCTTGAGTATGCAGCTTTTTCTAAGGAAGATTCTATAATCGATGCCTACTGCGGTACAGGAACGATAGGTATTTATGCGTCTAAATTCTGTGGCAAAGTAACAGGCGTTGAGTTAAATAGCAAGGCTGTTGCTGATGCACAGGAAAACATACATAAAAATGCAATTAAAAACGTGAGAGTCATTAAAGGTGATGCGACAGAGTTTATGAAGGTCGCAGCAATTCGTCATGAGAAATATGAAGGAGTAATTCTAGATCCACCAAGAGAAGGAACTACACCAGAATTTGTAGAGAGCTGCAAGACGCTATGTCCTTCAAAAATAGTGTATATCTCGTGCAATCCAGAGACTCTGGCGCGAGATTTAAGGCTATTTTTAAAGGCTGGGTTTAAAGGAATAAAAGCAACTCCAGTCGATATGTTCCCAGGAGTTGAGCAACACGTAGAGACTGTTGTTTTACTCGCGAAGCAATGAATTAATCAATTCTTTGGTATAACGAAATATAAGTGATTGTACCTTCGCTGTTCTGTTCGAATCTGTCTATAAAATGGTAACTTGAATTGTATCGTTCCAGTTTCCAATCGTATTCACAGGAAGGAGAAGCGCAAACACAGAATTCTGGTATACCATTTTCCATATATCCAATTTGTTCGTCGAAAACATTTGTGTAGTTATCAGAGCTATCTCCTGGGACATAGAAATAAAACACCTCTGGATATGCATCTAGAAATGTGTATACCCCATTGGCAGAATATGCATACTGAAAAACAGCTGGATTGCCTTCTCCTGTGTAGAGTTCTTGTATTCTAAGGGCAGTTTTTTCAATGCCACTTATTTCGGGATTAAAAAGACGACTATATAGGAAACCACCGTTTAGAATAACGCTTGTAATTGTAACTAGAAAGCTCGTAATTATGATAAAAGAAGGTGATAGTCTTGCTATTAACTTTTCTATATTTATCATTGAAAGAATTAAGCAAAGATATACAAAAGGAATACAGGGCAGAATACTATAGTAATAAACTCTTCCAGAACTGACTTCACCTAGAACAGTTAGTAGAAAAACAACTACTGAAACTAGTACTACGGAGGGTTTGGTTATTTTCTTTAGGCATGCTGAAATGACTCCAATTAATAGTATCATCATGTGTATTGGGAAAACGCGAATCAAAATATACAAAGAATGAAAGAATTCAATAAGAAAAGATAGATCATTGCCATCAGAAGCATATCTAATATTAAAAACAATATAAGCATCAAAGAAAGATTTAAGTGAATCAGTGGCAATAAAATAAATTACTATAGGAGTTAGTACTATAAAAAATCCGAGAAGCCAAAATAATGTTTCTTTGAATGGAAAATTGTGAGTATCTTTATAAAGTAGAATAAAAACAATTATTGAAGCTAGTCCCCAAAAAACAACAAGGTTTAACTTTGCAAGTAAAACAAACGAGGTAGATACGCCTAAAAATAAAGCAATAAAGCAATTATTTATGGGAATCCTTATCTTTTTATAAATTGCAAGAATAAAAAAGATCCCCCACATATATAGAGGTAGTAATAGTTCTTCAGGTGTACCACAGGAAATGTAGTAAGAACTTTTAAGATACAACAGAACAGTTGCTAAAGATGTGACAAAAAGGGCAGTAATTTTTTTAAGATAAAAGCAGCCAGTCTTAAAAACAGCTATCAGAAATGAGAAAGTGCTAATGAAAAACAGAAGCCATTCACCAAAATAATTCCTATTAGAGATAGCATCAAATATACCATAGAGCATAAGGAACGCTGGACCTTTGTGATCGAAGACGTCCCTATATAAAACTTTGCCGTGCATAACAGCGCGTCCTATATCGGCATATACATTAACATCCTGAGTAGTAAAAGACGAATATATAAAAGAGAAACGGCTAGTAAATACCATGCATATCAAAGTAAAGATGAATATTAAAACGTAGTAGATAGCATTGTTTTTTGAAGAAAGTTTTAAGTACATAACTTCTCATCTAGCCTATAAATATTAATTGAGTGATTATATCTGTTTTTTAACAACAGAGTATTCATCGTAGTGACTATAGTAAGGGCAATCATATGCATTTTTGCCCTTAACTATAGAATTACGCATAGCTAAGCGTGCGATTTCATCTTCATCGATATCAGCGTCGCAGAAATATGTGTCGTACAACTCGTCGTAGTTGTTATGTCCACATGTATCACAACTTGGCATGATTATTCTTTGACCTCTAGAAGCTCAATCTTGAAGTTCAATGCCTTATCAGCAAGCTCGTGGTTTGCGTCCAAAGTAATAGTAGTTTCAGTCTTAGCTGTAACCTTAACTGGGCAAGGACGACCATATGGATCAGAAAGATATGCGTTATCACCAACATTAAGTTCTTCTGATCCTGGGAGCTTAGCAATCTCAACTTCGATAATTGCTTCATCAGAACGAAGACCATAAGCATCTTCTGCAGGAATATGAACATTAACTACATCACCAACATTCATATCAACTACTGCCATGTCAAAACCCTTAATCATCATACCTACACCACAGATGAACTCGAGTGGCTCATTACGATCATAAGAAGAATCAAATACAGTGCCATCATCTAATGTACCGTGGTAATTTACCTTAACATTTTTACCAGCATTCTTACCCTCATAAAGGATAGTTGGAGCTCCGCCACCGCAGCCTCCACATCCGCCACCGCAACCACCGCAGCCTCCATCGCCACAGTTACCGCCACAACCGCAATCGCAGTTAGCTCCTTCAGATTCAAACTCTTCATCATCTGAGAAGAAACGATTAACTACTTCATCAGTCTCTCCATTAACACCAGAGATAACTCCCATGCCTGCACTAGAAATAGCATTCATAGCTTCCTGACCAATGCTGTCACAAAGAACGATATTTACGCCCTTAGCCTTTAATGCTTCAACAACAGCATCGTGACCTTCGCCATCGATATCTATTATTTCTGTATTTAAAATCTCACCAGTTGTTACTTCATAAAGCTTAAACTGCTTAGATTTACCAAAATGCTCGTAAACCTTACCATCCTCGTATGGGAGAGCGAACATTACTTTCATCTTATCATCCATGGTATTAACTCCTAACGACTACAAAACAGTAGATTATTTATAAGACCATATTATAATAAAGGGATAAAAGATTATAAACAAGTGCAATTCTAATTTTACTTTGGAGAATAGGTATGAGTAGTATATATGTTGTTGGCCACAGAAATCCGGATACTGATTCTATAGTTTCTGCTATGGCTTATGCAGCTTTGCGAAATGCAACTGGCGATCGTGAATATGAGGCAGCACGTCTCGACCATTGTAACGACGAGACAAAAAGAGTTTTAGCAAGATTTGGTTTTAATCAGCCAAATAGAATTACAGATGTTAAGACTCAGGTTAAGGATATCGCTTTTGATACTCCTCCAACAATCGATCCTTCGGTTCCATTGCATACTGCCTGGAATAAACTTAGAGAGGGAAGATACAGTACTTTGCCTGTTATTAATCAGGATGGTACTTTGTTTGGTACTTTGTCTTCAGGTGACATTGCTAACTACAATATGGCAACTATAGACAATACTAGTGTTACTAATTTGCCTCTATTTAATTTATTAGGGGTAATTGAAGGAAGAATTATAAGTGAAGGTGATGCCATCTCAGGTAACATTAGTGGAGAGATAGTTGTTGCTGTTCCTGGAATTGAGTTTTCTAAAAACTCTATTTTACTTTGTGGCAATCAGCCAGAGTTAATTAAGGAAGCGATTGATAAGGGCGTTAATGCGCTTGTTTTATGCGGAGTATCAGCTAATCAGGAATGGTTAAATGATTCAAAAAGCACCTGTATAATCTACACTCCATTTGACTGTGCTAGTGTCGTTAAGCATATCCATCCAGCTATGCCTGTTTCTGTCAGCTGTACAACTGAGGGAATAGTTTGTTTCCATCTAGATGATTATGTTGAAGACATCAAGGAAAAGACAACTAAGACTCAATTTAGATGTTATCCAATATTAGATGAAAACGATAAAGTAGTTGGTACTCTATCTAGATCTCATCTCCTTCGTCCTAACCATAAGAGAGTGGTTCTTGTAGATCATAATGAATCTGCACAGGCAGTACCTGGCTTAGAGCAGGCTGAGATTTTGCAGATTATCGATCACCATCGTTTGGCAGATATTCAGACAATGCAGCCTATACATATGCGTAATGAACCTGTAGGAAGTACGACAACTATCGTGGCTACGATGTATCAGGAAAATGGTGTTATGCCTACTAAGGAGATGGCAGGTCTAATGGTCGCTGCTATTTTGTCCGATACTGTAGTGTTTAAATCTCCAACATGTACCAAGAGAGACATCGCCATGGCAGAGCGCCTCGCGAAGATTGCTGGCCTTACTATAGACGAGATAAGCAAGGTGCTTTTCGAGTCTTCTGGTGGTAATGATAAGACAGCTGAGCAGCTCATTAAGGCTGATTTTAAGGAATTCCATATCGCAGAGCATAAGCTTGGAGTAGGTCAGATAACGTGTGCTGATTCTTCTGGTTACATTAATCGTAAGGAAGAGTTTATTAGCACCATGAGAGACATGGCTAAGCAGAATAGTTATGACTTTGTACTGCTTGCTATTACTGATGTGCTTAAGGAAGGTTCGTACATTCTTTACTTAGGTGATGAAGACACAATCAAGTACGCTTTCTCAGCTGATGCTTCTGACCATGAGGTGTATTTGCCTGGCGTAATGTCACGTAAGAAGCAAATCATTCCTATGATGACAGCTTTGTGGGGTTAATTTTCTTTGTGATAAGAAAGCTGATTTTTGTAGATTTCTTCGGGGAATATTGTGCTATAGACTACATCAATTAGATCGAAGATTTCCTGCTTAGGTTTTGGCGGATTTGTATCGAAAAGCATTTCGAGAAGCTTATATTCGACGTGGTAAAGATACTCGGAGGCACCCGTATCTACGATACCGTTACGAATGTAGTATGAGAGTCTTCTTAAGCATTCTTCTCTTTTTTCAGGGGCCGCGTAATCAGGGTTTTCAACCTCAACCAAAACCACCAAAGCTTTATTTTTAAGTTCTAGCTTTAAAAGCTTAATCAACTCACTACCGTATCCTCTGGAGCGGTAGTTTTTCTTTACTGCGAGATAGTCTATGAGATAGACGTTGCTGTTTTTATATGGAACTCGGAGGCAATACGCATATGCATAAATTTGATTATCTTCACAAAGCCCATAGCAATCGTAAATGCCATCCTTAATATGCTGCTCGATAATGAAAAAAGGCTTAAGCTCATCATCAGGGAAATCGTCCACCATTCTCTCGTTATAAATAGACTTAATCTCATCATATGTAAGTTCTTTGAGGTGCATATTAATCGAAGAGTTCCTTTAAGGTTCTCATTACTCCATCTTCGTCGTTTGTGTATTTGGTAACGTTAGATGCGACCTTAAATAAATCAGGGTGGCTGTTTGCCATTGCATAGCTATGGGTTACTGCCTGCATCATACCGACGTCGTTAAGGTAGTCGCCAAATACCATACACTCGTCAGGTGTAAGCCCTAAGATATCCATCAAGATTTTAAGGGCGCCGCCTTTATCGATGCCTTTGCTAGCAACATCAATCCAGCTGGTTCCAGATAAAACTGCTTCGATATCGTCAGATAGTGTAGGGAAGATCTGATATTCGTCGCCCGCCTTGTTGTCGTGGATAAAAATAGCTACCTTAAAAATGTCGTCTAGTTCTACAGAATCGTGCAAAGATTCAACATGAGTTCTCCTAGCGTAATACTTGATGGCTTCTTCTACTACTACAGGATCTTCATCCGTGATATAAGCTGAATTAAGCCCGCAGATAAGAGGGTGGTAGTTAGGACTTTTATCGCATACATCAAGTGTCTCATGTACGCCCTCGCTGCTCATTGGCTTCTTGTAGATAGCCTCTCCATGGCGAAAGATAACAGCACCGTTCTCGGCAATAAAAATTAATCTGTCAGCTATGTCGTGGAACTGCTCTTCTAATGTGTAGTATTGCCTGCCGCTTGATATTACGAACTGAATCTCAGGATGATTGATTACAAAGGGAGCAAAATCCTTAGGTTCTTTTTTATTGGAATCAAGGAGTGTTCCATCCATATCAAGTGCGATTAGTTTAATCATGAGCTATACTTCCATTTATTTTTTAATAATAATGCTACCAACTTACAGTATCGTCAAATCTGTGATAGAATTTCTGCAGTAAAAAATAAGGAGAGACATACATGCTTCCTAAGGATCCATTCATGCTATTAAGCTATGTTAATACTCAGCTTAGAGATAATTATGAATCCTTAGAAGAGCTTTGTAGTAGCTTAGGCGTGAGTAAGGATTCTATCCTTGAGGGTTTAAGCAAAGCAGGCTTTAAATATGATGAGTCTCTTAATAAATTCATAGGAGGATAAGACAATGAGTAAGAAACCTGTTGTACTTATGGTATTGGATGGCTACGGCTTATCTGATGAAAAAGAAGGTAACGCTATTTACATGGCTAATACACCTGTAATGGACAAGCTTATGAGCGAGGCTCCATTTGTTAAGGGTTATGCATCTGGTCTTTCAGTAGGTCTTCCAGATGGACAGATGGGTAACTCCGAGGTAGGTCACATGAATATCGGTTCTGGTCGTATTATCTACCAGGATTTGACACTTATCACAAAGTATATCGAGGACGGTGTTTTCTTCGAGAATGAGGAGTTATTAAGAGCCATCAATAATTGTAAGGCTAATAATTCTGACCTCCACATCTGGGGTCTTCTCTCTGATGGTGGTGTTCACTCTCACATCACACATCTATATGCAATTATCGAGATGTGTAAGAAGAACGGCTTAGAGAATGTTTATGTTCACCCATTCTTTGATGGCCGTGATACACCACCAGCATCTGGTAAGGATTACCTCCAGGCTCTCGTTGATGAGATGAATAAGATTGGTTGCGGTAAGGTAGCTTCTATGTCTGGTCGTTACTATGCAATGGATAGAGATAACAACTGGGATCGTATCCAGAAGGCATATGACGCTATTGTTCTTGGTGAAGGCGTTAAGGCTACTAGCTGCATCGAGGCTATGCAGGCTTCTTATGATCAGGGAGTTACTGACGAGTTCGTTCTCCCTACAGTAATTACAGATGAGTCTGGTGCTCCAGTTGCAACTGTTAAGCCTAACGATTCTGTTATTTTCTTTAATTTCCGTCCAGACCGTGCTCGTGAGATTACAAGAGCATTCTGTATGTCTGATGATGATATCGCAGCAGTTGAGGGTGATGCAGCTGATACAAAGTGCATCAAGTACTTGAAGAGAGCAAACGGATTTATGCCATTGACATATGTATGCTTCAAGAACTATGACGAGTCTATCCCTAATAAGACAGTAGCATTTAAGAAGGTTGAGATTACAAATACTCTTGGTGAGTACTTGGCAGCTAAGGGATTAAAGCAGCTCCGTCTTGCTGAGACAGAGAAGTATGCTCACGTAACATTCTTCTTTAATGGTGGTCTCGAGGAACCAAACAAGGACGAGGACAGAACCCTCGTTAACTCTCCTGCAGTTGCTACATATGACTTAAAGCCAGAGATGAGTGCTCCAGAAGTATCTGAGAAGCTCAATGCAGCTATCACATCTGATGCTTATGATGTTATCATCATCAACTTTGCTAACCCAGATATGGTAGGCCACACAGGTGTTATCCCTGCAGCTGTTGCAGCTGTTGAGAGAATCGACCAGTGTGTTGGCGCTGCTGTAGAGGCTGTTAAGCAGATGGACGGTGTTCTCTTTATCTGTGCTGACCATGGTAATGCAGAGCAGATGATCAACCTAGAGACAGGTGCTCCACACACAGCTCATACAACTAACCCAGTTCCATTCATCCTCTATAACTATGATGATGCATATACACTTAAGGAAGGCGGAAAACTTTGCGATATCGCTCCTACACTCCTTGAGATTATGGGTCTTGAGCAGCCAGCAGAGATGACAGGCGAAAGCTTGCTCATCAAGAAATAATTGCTCGTAGCTACTATTTAATATAGCAAATAAGGAGGTTCCGGTGGGGACCTCCTTTTTGTGTGTTGGATTTTTAGTTTGATTAAGAAATGACGCGGTTACGGCCTGATTCTTTTGCTGTATAGAGGTGACCATCAGCTACAGAGATGTTCTCTTCGATAGTCTTAGTCATATCAAATTGACGACAACCAAAACTCATTGTGCAGTGGATCTCGTTGCCATCAGCATTGATTGTAGAATTCATAAGAAGTAATCGAACTTCTTCAGCCTTGGCTGCAGCCTGCTCAAGAGTCATATCTGGCATAATCATGATAAATTCTTCGCCACCCCATCTGTATACTGACTGAGACTCTGAACAAGTACTTTCAATTAAGGATGCTGCAAATGCCAAAACGTCATCTCCAGCGTTATGTCCGTATGTATCATTTACGCTCTTAAACTTATCAATATCGCATATGAACATACTGATTGTGGAATTGGTATCTTCCATATATTTCGAGTACTTGTGAGAGAAGTCGTAGTAAAAGCCCATACGATTCTTAAGCTTAGTTAAGCGGTCGCGGTGGGAGTCGTCGAGATAGACCTCAGACTCTAAAGCCAATCCACAGATTAATGCTGCAAGAGAGAGTTTACGTACATCATCTTCAAAGCTAAAGCCAGTGTCGCCGATTTTATTGATGAGCTGATATGCGCCTAAGAAATTTCCATTAACATCTGCTACTGGAAGTACCATAATGGACTTAGTTACAAAGCCCGTTTCTTTATCTACAGAAGAGTTAAAGTTAGGGTCGTTATAAGGATCATTAGTGATTACTACCTGCTTAGTAGATATTGCTTTTCCAACAAGACCTGTGGTGTCTGGAATAACAATTTTATCTACGCCTGTGGCCGATGTTGTCCATAATTGACCATTACGCTTATCCCACTTCCAGAAAGATGCTCGCTCGCACTGGCCCAATGTCTTTCCTAATCCAGTTAAAGTAGTGAAGATGTCATTGTGATTGTCATCTAGGTTCTTATAGATGTTGTTGTAAAGCTCGTTAGAAATGTCGAAAATTTCATTAAGCATTGTCTCAGAAGTAGTCATAGTGTCCTCCAAAGATTTGATAGGTGCAAGGTTTATATTGGTGTCTTTTATATAATTATTAATTATTTTCTCATCATCAAGGTGCATGAGGTAGACTTCAGCGTTTTTACTCAGGTTTACCAAGTCAGGGAGGGCATCTTCTATATAAGTATGGACGTTACTTTTATTAATGCTTACCTCAGTGTATAAAGCTCCATTGTTAACTCGTGATATGAAGGGTTCCAAAGTTGCAGTGTCGCCTGTATAAATTACAGTTTTGCCATCAATCAAAAGCTCGTATCCAAAACATTTACCTGCTAGGCTTGGAGCGTGCGTTGTAGGTATGGCATTTATAAACCATGTATAAGACGCAGCTTCAGATGCTGTTATAAGTCTGTACCAACTATCGTCACATCCGTCAATTTCTTTAAGATAATATAGAAGATCAGCTTTTACCTCGCTGCTAGGTGCTACTACAGTGGCATTCTTTTTATCAACAAAATAGCAATAATCAATTAGCATTGGTATTCCACTTATATGATCGCTATGAGTATGAGTAACAAGAATAACGATGTCTTCGATAGCATCTAGGTTACTGTTTTTTATATCAACAAAAGATGACATAGGACAGTCAATAAGTACCAATGCCTTACCATCTATAAAATAAGCGCTGTTATGCTTATCAGTAAATGCGGAGCCTCGTCCAAAGAATGAAAGCATCTTAATCCTCCAAATCGTCTAATCTTAGTACTTCAAAGCCATCTGTCTTACCCTTGAGTTTTATGCTATTGCCAAGCGTAGTAGTTTTAGCTTTTGTTCCGAGTTTATCTGCTACAATTCTACTAATATAAACAGTTCCAGCAGGCGCGTTACTCTCGAGTCTTGCAGCTGTGTTAACTGTGTCGCCAATAGCTGTATAGTCCATTCGTCTGTCAGAACCCATATTACCTACAACTGCTTTTCCGTAGTGTACACCTACACCAACGTGAATTTCTTCGCCCATCTCTTCTTTTAATTCACTCGAGATGTTTTCGACACCTCTTACTATCTCAAGAGCAGCTTTACATGAGTTAAAGATAGAATTTTCCTGCGGAAGCGGTGCGCCCCAAAAAGCCATAACGGCATCGCCTACGAACTTATCAAGAGTTCCGTGATTGCTATCTATTATCTCTACGCATTTCGAAAGGTACTTGTTAAGTATGTAAACAACCTTCTCAGGATCTATGCGCTCAGACATAGTTGTAAAACCGCGTATATCTACAAATAAAACAGAGATATCGTAAGTTTTTCCTCCCAATGCTAGATTTTTTTGATTGCTTTTAAGAATGTCGTTAACGATATCTGGAGCTACGTATCTCTCAAAAGATTTAGTAACAGCAATCTTTTCTGCTTTGGCTATATGATAACGATTAACTATACCAATTACATATGTTATTAAGGCGCTTACTGGAATCCAAAGTGGATGTAATACATAGCCTATAGAATATGCTCCTGAAGTCAGTAAGAGGGAAAGAATTACAGCGATAACTACTTCTATCGTTGCTATTCTTATTTTGCTGTAAAAAAACATATATAGAAGTGCTGTAGTAATTATAAACAACACGATAATCTGAGGTAGATTAGTAACTTCCTTTTTAAAATTACCATCGATAAAGCTCTGAATTACGTTAGCTTGGAATTCTACGCCAAACATCTGAGTAGATCTGTCTATAGGAGTAAAATATGCGTCCTGAAGTCCTGATGCATAAGGTCCGATTAAAACGATTTTGTCTTTGAAGTAGCTTTCTGGAATGGAACCATTTATTAAATCTGCGATAGAAAAACCATCATAATATGTAAAAGGCTTAGCTGTGAAAGGAACATAGAACTGGCCTCGACTGTTTATAGGAGGCTCGTCGATTGATTCACCATGTGCCTCCATATAAATACTAGCAGCAGTATATGCCATAGAGTAGACACGTCCACCATCCTTTGGCTCAATATACCAAAGAGCGTGACGCATAATTCCGTCAATGTCTTCCATAGCATTAATATGGCCGACGAAGGCAACATTATTAAGGCCTTCGTAAGGAATCTCGTAGTTTAATACCGAATAGTTATTTGTAGTAGTAATGCCATTAGTGTACTCATAAGAAGTACCAAAAGTAGCAGCAGAACCAAAAACCACGTTATCTAGCTTTGAGGCAGCCTCGGCTAGCCTTATGTCATTTACTTCATCAGTATTACTTATATACAAAGTATCAACTGCAACCACACAAGGTTCATTATCTGGATCTTGGCCTAATACTTCTAATGCTGAGGACATAATACTTCTGTCCCATGTGTTATATGGACCAAGCTCAGCTAAAGCGTCTTCATCTATTCCGATGATAACGATATCAGAGGATGGAGTAGAAGGCCTCTGGTAAAGGGCATCCTGAACCCACTTATCAGGACGCTGGATAAGTCCAGTACTAATAACGCTCGTAATACCAAGAGATATTACGAGCGAGATAAGCAAATGTCTAACTGAAGATTTCATAACATTTTAAGATACATTAGGTTCCATCACCGTCATTACCGCCAGCTGTTCCAGGCTGTGTAGAAGCTGTTGTTCCAGCAGGTTCTGTCTGAGACGTTGTTTCGTTAGTAGGCTCAGTTCTTTCAGTTTGCTCTGTTGGCTCTGTCTCTTCTGTAGCCTCTGTTGTCTCAGAAGTAGATGTTGGTTCAGGCCTTGTTGGATTTGTTGGTGTAGAGCTTGAACCTCCGCTAGAAGAACCACCAGGATTGCTAGCTGGAACCGGTGTAGGTGTAGGGGTAGCTGTAGGCCTTGGTGTAGGAGTTGGGGTAGGTGTTGGTGTAGCACCTGGAGCGGTTGTCTCAGTAGCTTGAGTTGTAGTTGCTGTTGTTGCTTGAGTTGTGGCAGCGGTAGTAGTTGTAGCTGTTGTTGTCTCTTCTGTTGCTGTAGTGGATCTTGTTGTTGTCGCACTTGTAGCATCAGTTGTTTCTACAGTAGCGTATACAGTAGGAGCTGTAATGTCGGAACCTACAACATTGTAATAACGGTTACGCATATCTTCTGCATTCCATCCAGTGGCAGCGCATACAGTTTCGCAAAGATTTACATCATTATAAATATGGCTGATGTGATCTGTATCAAGATCATCTACAGTTACATTAACCAGTTCAAATTCGACTGTATCGCCTATGACATAAACTGTAATTCTTTGACCAGGATTTACGTCTACTTCCTTAGTCTGACCTGAAACAGGATTTACGCCAGAAACATGAGCGTGACCAGATGTAAGTACTAAAACAGAATTGCCTTCATCATCAACGTAAACATAACCTGAAGTACCACGTATGCCGCAAATCATTGTGGAAGTTCTGATATCAAAAGTCTCATCGTCTCTTAATGGCTTATTTACCTCGAAGAAAACCCCACCCTGCGAGAGTACAAGCTCCATGCTCTTTCTGTTCTTTACGAAAGTAGCACGGCTGTTTTCCTGTAATGTAACAATCTTGTCGTCGTCGAAAGCAATTGATGCAAGGCTATCGATGCCTGTTGTGAGTGTCTGTCCATTTGAGAATCGCATACTGTCAAAGATAGTAGTCTCCATGCCGGATTCATCTATTAATGTTACATAGCCTTCAACTCGTAAAAGGCGCATCGTCTTAGCAAAATATCCTGTATTAAGGAAAATACATAGAACTACTATTCCAATTAAGACTAAAGCCGCTACTCCAGAGAAAATAATCATCTGAAGCTTGGACAATGAATACCATTTATCTATCAATTTACCCACAATAATACCCTCACTGAATTAATATATTTATATTATAGGAAATAAAAAAATTTTGCTATTAAATTTTGCTATAATAACTGCAAATTCAGCTTAAGGGGAATTATTATGAAGAAGAGCATTTATGAGATGAATGACAAAGATTTAAGAATTGCCTTTGGCGAGTTTGGAAAAACTAATTACGGAAAGATAGTTTCTATCCTTTCCTTTATGATTCCTTTCGTAATGTTTATCATAAGCATTATTTCTTTTGTATTTTTATTTATGGATATGATTCCTCTTGCACTGGTTTATTTACCACTATTATTCCTCATGATTACATTAATTTGTTTTATCTGTGGAAATCGTTTTTTCTATAAAGAACTGAAGGCTTTTATTGAGTTCAAATCCAAGAATTAAAGTTGCTAAAGATAATATAAAATACACATTTTGTTAAATATTTGCCTGCTAGCAGCGTGTTAAAATCATGATAGGACCAGTGTGTCTTGGAGGTGGTTTTGATGCGCGATACTGCTATGATGGTTCTTTACATAGTAATATCAACGTTCGCTTTAGTCGCGGATTGTTATACTGCGCATAAATGTTTTAAGGAGAAGAAGCAGTCTGCTGTTTTCCTTGGTATTACATGTATAGTTGCGGGACTTACTCAGATTTTTTATCTCTCTAGTGTTTTTTGTAAAGGATATTTTTGGTTCTCATTTTTCTCGAGTTTATACTTTATTGCTGTATCTTGGACTCTGGTTGCAGTATTCGTATTCTTCCGACTTTATATGAAGAATTCATTTTCGTGGTTGGATAAAGTTTCTTTTATTGCAGTTTTAGCATATCTATTATTTGATTCATTAATAATGGCTCTTAATCCATATAATGAAGTAGCTATTGATTATATTCCTAACGGACATGTATTAGCTCCTTTTTCATATCATCCACAAGCTCTTTATTGGCTTCACATTATTTTTGCTTATTTTTTAATTATTGGTGTATTTGTAAATCTACATAGAGGTGGTGTGCAAGTTCCTAAGGAATATCGTAAGCCATATTCATTGTCGATTATCTCTTTGTTTGCTGTTGTTGTTTTGAATGCAGTATTCCTGTTCTTTCCTAATGTTATGGGATCAAGTAATTTGGATTATTCCATATGGGGATATAGCTTAGCTGCGTTTACTATTTACCAGCATTGTTTTACCTATAGAACAGATGGAATGAAGCCTTACTATCATTCGTGGATAGTTGAGAATATTAATCAAGGTGTTGCTTTGTTTGATTATATGGACAATTTAACTATTGCGAATGAGAAGTTAAACCAGTTATTCCCTAATATTAACTGTGAGAGTGAACAGACAATAGATTCGTTTACTAAGCAGTTAGGAATAACACTTAATTCAGAGAAGAGAGAATACAATTACTCTTTTCAGTTCTATGTTAATAATGATGGAAAATCTAGAACTGTTCGATTAGATCATCGTTGTCTTAAGGGTAAGCATAATGAATTATTAGGTCAGCTTCTTGTATTTACTGATGAAGTTGGCGATATTGATTTGCTTACATCTTTTTATAACTGGAGTTATTTTAAAAATGATCTTATGAATATCCCTGGCAGTTTTGAAGATGATTCTGTAATTGCTGTGTTTGATATCAACGGTCTTGGATTAATTAATACTGAATATGGACGTGATAATGGTGATAAGGCAATCACTATTGTAAGTGAACATATACGTAAATTATTCCCTATGGAGAGCCATTTTATTAGAGGCCATGAAGCCAGTTTGATTGTTGTCTCTTATAATATGGGGTTCGAAGATGTTGAGAGAAGAATAGATTTAATAAGTAAAAATCTTGATAATGATGACAGATTGGGATTTGATATTGATATTCAGAGTGCGACTAGTATTAAGCATAAGGATCAAACCATTCTTGATGCAATTAAGGTTGCTTTTAAGAGCCTTCAGAATAAAAAACTTCTTGATATCAATTCTCCTAAGTCAGAATTAGTTAGATCTATTGTTAAGGCTTTGGAAGAAGTAGACTCCGATACAGAGGAGCATGTTAAGAGAACTCAGGCTATGGGTTACGAATTGGGTAAGAGATTAAATCTTACTGATGTTCAGCTAAGTGATTTGGCGTTGCTTTGTCTCCTTCATGATATTGGTAAAGTTGGTATTCCACTTAATATTTTGAATAAGCCCGGTAAGCTTACAGACGAAGAGTGGGTAGTAATGAAGTCTCATACTAAGAAGGGATATCAGATTGCCAGAAGTGCTAAGGAGTTGGTTGATATCTCAGAAATGATTTTGCATCATCATGAGAAGTGGGATGGAACAGGATATCCTGATGGCCTTAGCAAGGATGCAATTCCATTGCTATCACGTATTATTTCTGTAGTGGATTCTTATGATGCGATGGTATCTAATCGCCCATATCGTAAGGGAATGAGTATCGACAAGGCTATAGCAGAACTAAAGCACTGTGCGGGAACGCAGTTTGATCCTAAGATTGTCGATGAATTCGTTAATATGATTCCTGAGATTGTCCCTGAAGAAACTGCTAGCAAAGAAGAGACTTTGGTTATGGCAAGTCAGGTTTTCCGTAAGGTCGAGGTAGTGAATTATGATACTTCTCGAGTGCATGGCGTAGATTACTGTAGATATTTATTGGATGACCAAAACAAAATTGTAGATGTAAATACTGCGTTTGAATCACTTACAGGTTATACCAAAGAAGATGTTATTAAGCTTAAACTATCTCAGGAGGATTTGATTCCAGAAGAGGACAGAGCTGGTTACTTTATGCTTGTTACAGAGCAGCTTAACAAGAACAATATTGCTTATTTTGAGCATAGAATTAAGTGTAAGAGTGGATTGATTAAGAGTGTTCTATGTATGGGAAGAGTCTACTATGATTCAGCTGCACTGGCTCAACGTTCTGAAGTAATTGTTGTTGACACACAAGGTACACATGCAGTTCAGGAATTAATTGCTCAAGAAAAAAGCAAGTCTCAGGTAAGCTTTACGCAGATATAGTTACATAAGTCAAAAATGATAAAATTAAGTGGCGCCTTATGGCGCTGCTTTTACGAAAATGGTATTGGAGGTTTCTATATGAGTCAGGTGTTTAATCCATTTCTACCAATTAATGAGTATATTCCTGATGGAGAACCGCATGTGTTTGGCGATAGAGTATATCACTATGGTTCTCACGACAGAGAAGGTGGATTTACATTTTGTATGGATGACTACGTCACATATTCTGCTCCAGTAGACGACCTCACTAATTGGCGTTACGAGGGCGTGATTTATAAGGCTTCTCAAGATCCTGATTATGACAAGCATCCATATATGTATGCACCTGATGTTGTTCAAGGTAATGATGGTAAGTACTACCTCTACTACGCTATGTCAGGAATCTATGGTCAGGGCGGATATACAAATACAATTCACGTGGCTGTATGTGACACTCCTTGCGGACAATTTGAGTATTTAGGCGAGGTTAAGTATAAGGACGGAACTCCTATGTGGAAGTACGTTTGCTTTGATCCTGCAGTTATGAATGATAACGGCGTCATTCGCCTTTACTATGGTACTCAGTATAATTTCGAGGAGCAGGATGATTTTGATGCTAACGCAGAGTATGTCGAGAGCGAAATGAATATGTTCGGCAGAACTCGTGAGCAGATTTTGGAGTATCGTAAGTACCCTGAAAGCTGTAGTGATGGCAAGCCAGGTGCAGTAGATTCAATCATGGGTGCTGTAGGCTGCACGCTAGAAGATGACATGTTAACTATCAAGGACGAGCCGAAGCATATTATTCCTTATGCAGTTAGAGGCACTGATTTTGAGGAACATCCTTTCTTCGAAGCTTCTTCTATGCGTAAGGTGGGAGATACATATTATTTTGTATATTCTTCTTTCCAAAACCATGAGCTTTGCTACGCTACAAGTAAGTACCCAGATCATGGATTTAAGTTCGGAGGCACAATCGTATCTAATGGTGATGTGGGATACGAGGGAAGACTTGAGAAAGATAAGCACAACATGACTGGTACAACTCATGGAAGCATTATCGAGATTAATGGCCAGTGGTATGTTTTCTATCATCGTTTAACACACAAGTCAGATTACTCAAGACAGGCTTGTGCTGAGAAGATTACTATCGAGGCGGACGGTTCTATCAAGCAGGTCGAGATAACATCCTGTGGACTTAATCCAGAACCACTTAAGACAAATGGATATGAGTATCCTGCTACAATTGCATGTATCATTACTAATGGCCATATGCCTCATGGATGTAATTCAATTTACAAAGACTCATTCCCTAATGTATCTCACTTAGGTGAAGATAGATTTATAGCTGAAATTTGTGCTGATACTTTGATTGGATATAAGTATTTTGATTATAAGAGTGTAAGCAGACTCACAGTAAAGGCTAGACTTTCTTCTGAGAAGAATACTTTTAAAAATGATGGCCCAGAGAGAATCGATAGAAGATCTGGTTCTGGTAATAAAGCAGTAGAAATAGAAAATTCTTATGACGATATGATTTTGGAAGTAAGAATGGTTGAAGATGGACCTGTTGTTGGAACAATTAAGCTTGAACAGACTGATGATTGGGCAAGTTTTGCTGGTGATGTATCTATACCAGATGGTGTGGCAGGCTTATTTTTAACATACAAGGGTAATCCGCAGATTCAATTGCTTACAATTAGTTTATAATTAGAGTATTAACATCCATGGAGAATACAATGAGTACATTAGTCGACATTTTAGAATATGTAATGCTTTACACTGCATTTGTCTTTGTGTCGAAGTATGTTTTTATGGAAAACTCAATCAGAGGAAAGAAACGATTTGTTTTTCATGGAGCTGTTGTTGTTTCAATAATCACAGCATATTTAATCAGCGAGAATCTTCCGTTCTTTGTAGGTGTTGTTGCATTTGCTCTTTATATTCTACTAGAACGTCGAACGATAAGAATTTTCCGTGCGATTATTGCGGTGCCAATTTTGGGTGTTGTGTACGGTCTAGTTCTTCCATTTATAGCTCTTCCTGAAGTTATGCTTGGTGCAGATAGTAAGAATGCTAATGTAGTAAAGTTGCTGCTTTTTTCTATCGTATCAATCTTACTTATTGTGGTTCAATTCCATTATGATGAGAAAAGAAATATGGATATTGGATCATCCATGTCTCTTGGTAGAAATGTCAGAAAACTAAGTAAATTTGAAAAGACTGCATTGTTAGTAGTAGGTTCGTTTGAGTATATTTTTGCGACTCTAATTTTGGTTCCTTCTGATGAGCTGATTGAAGAAACTACTGCTGAATTTATGCTCAATACGATAACTATCTTTTTTGGTATAAGTACTTTTATATCTACGATAGTATTAATCGCTGTTGTTTTATCGGGCAACAAGAGAGCTTATCTTGGTGATAAAGTTGCAGATATGCAGTTTAATATCATCGTAACGATGGCTGAAATTGTCGAGAATAGAGATGCTAATACAGGTGGACACATACAAAGAACAGCTCGTTATGTTGATATTATTGCAAAGCAACTTAAACGTAATAGTCCTTATTCAAATCTTATGACTGATCAGTTTATCCATGACTTAAGTGTCGCAGCTCCGCTCCATGATATTGGAAAAATTCATGTATCAGATTCTGTTTTAAACTATCCAGGACGACTTAGCGAAGAACAGTTTCAGATTATGAAATCACATGCCGCTGAAGGTAAGAAGCTTTTGCAGCATTCTAAGATGCATCTTGGTAATTTTTCATATCTTGATATGGCTATAGATATGGCTGGTGCTCATCATGAATGGTGGGATGGAAGTAGTAAGGGTTACCCTGATCAGCTTAAAGGAGAAGAGATACCTCTTTGCGCACGTATTATGGCTGTGGCAGACGTTTTTGATGCTTTAACAGCGAGAAGAATTTATAAGGAACCAATGCCAATCGAGAAGGCATTAAGTATTATCTTGTCTGAAAAAGGAACTCATTTTGATCCTGTTGTAATAGATGCTTTTCTAGATTCAATGAGCGAGATTAAGGAAGCTCTTGCTGATTTTGAAAAAGGTTATCAAGTAAATACAGCAGTAGAAGATAAGCTTGGTTGATATCACTTTTTGAACTATATTTTTCTTTGCAACGATATTGCAACGATAGATTTCCTATACTTGTGTCGTAAACTAATAGGAAAGATTAGGAGAAAGTAGTATGAAGAAAGTATTAAAGGCAATTGGAAAGGTGTTAAAGTTCCCTGTATGGGGCATTATAGCATTCTTGTTGCTCATCGCAGGTCAGGAATTAATTGGTGTTAAACTAACGAATCTGATTCCTGAACGTCTAATGGAAAATGATGCTGTATCAACAGCTTCAATGTATTTGGTATTTATCGGAATCTGGATTGTCGCATTTGCATGGATGGTAATCTTTAAGTGGTCTCGTCCAATCATTAAGGCAATCGGAACTAAGGCTTCCGGTAATAACCTAAAGAACCTTGGCATTGGTCTTTTGATCGGTGGTGGTCTTAATCTCACCTGCGCTTTGGTAGCAATGCTTAATAAGGATATTGCTATTACTTATGATAGCTTTAGACCAATATCATTTATCGCTATTTTTATCTGTGTATTTATTCAGTCCGGTGCAGAAGAACTTATCTGTCGTGGTTACTTATATCAGAAGCTTAGAAAGACTTTTAACAATCCATGGGTTGCAATTATTGGTAATGCAGTATTTTTTGGATTTATCCACTTAGCAAATCCTGGTATTACAGCTTTATCAGTAGTTAACATCATCGTAGCAGGTGTTTTCTTCTCATTGATGGTTTACTATATGGATAGTATATGGTGTGCTATGGCTGCACACGCAGCATGGAACTTCATGCAGAACATTGTACTTGGTCTTCCTAACAGCGGAATCGTAGTTCCTTACTCAGTATTTAGTCTTGACGCAGCAAATGCAAGAGACAGCTGGGCATATAGTGTAGGCTTTGGTGTTGAGGGTACACTCTTTTCAGACGCTATCTTAATCGTTGGATGTATCGTATTAATCATCTGGGGTAGAAAGCATGGCAAGAAGGAACTTAACGTCTGGGCAAAGTAATTTAGCTTGAAACTCGCGAGAGTTCTCCAATATATTTGTTTCCTTGTTTTGTGGAAAGAGGTGATCGTAAGGTCACCTCTTTTCACGTGTTAAACTTTATGAAACATTGTGCGATGGAATAGATAAATGATATGATTCCGTAAACCTATATAATCAAGCTATACAAGGGTTATGATAAGGAAAATCAAGTTATGGAAAACAAAATAAAAGTGCTTTTCGTGTGCTGGGGCAATATTTGTCGATCACCGATGTGCGAGTTTGTTCTTAAGGATATGGTGGAAAAGAGAGGAGTCGCAGATCAGTTTTACATAGAGTCTGCAGCTACGAGTACGGAAGAAATATGGAATGGCATTGGTAATCCGGTATACCCACCAGCGCGAGAGGAACTTGCATCCCATGGCATAAGCTGCGCTGGTAAGCGTGCTCGTCAGATTACTCCTGAAGACTATAGTAAGTTCGATTATATTCTTTGCGCTGATACGATGAATATTCGGTATGCTCTTAAAATAGTTGGTGGCGATCCTGAAAGTAAAATTGAACTTGTACTCGACTATACTGATAGACCCGGTAGATCAATAGCTGATCCTTGGTATACGGGCGATTTTAAAGCTACATGGAATGATGTTGTAGAAGGGTGTGAAGGACTATTAAATCACACACTAGGTTAATTATAGTTTGATTCAATTATGCTGTAGTACTGTAAGCCGTAGTACTGATTGAGTATTGAATTTTCTTCGCTTATAGTGTGCCATTCATTTGATGCCTCGGAATAATATCCAGAATAATTAATTACAGGAATAGAAGTTCTTGTATTGGAGATTAAATTGTAGTACGGGCCCAAGGGAATACCTGCGGTATTAAGAACATCAAGTGCTAAATAGTTAAGCGATGTTCTTGTATCATCAGGCAATGAATCAGGTAAATCATAATTTGCCCATAGTACATAAGGCACCAACCATCGTCTTAATCCTAAATCTGAGTCAGAATCGGCATTGTTGAGTAGTTCTAATGATGGCTGATGGTCACCAAAAATTAGAACAACGTATCGCCCAGTTCTGTTTTGTAATTCGCTTAAAAAGAACTCAAGTGCCATATCGCTTTGGTTTATGTCGGAAAGATATGTGTTAAGTTCATCATCATTTGTAGTACCACTGACGAAATTCGTGATTTCATTGGCTTCGCTGATTGAACTATATCCACCATGGTTCTGAATTGTTACCATGAACATAAACTGAGGGGCGTTGTTTGAATCAAGCATAGATAGAATATTCTCATATGCACATCTATCAGATATAACAGCTTGGTCTTCGCCCATAACGGATATCATTTTAAAATATGAGTCATTAGTATATTGGAAATCATCAATAAACATCATGCTATTAAATCCAAGATTAGGATAAGCAATGGTTCTATTCCATCCAGAGCTAAGAAAAGGATGCATTGCTGTGCATTCGTAACCAAAGTTAGTTAAATAACTTGCAATCGAATAGGTTGGTTTACCAAGATACATAGAATACGGTATTGACCCAACAGGTAGATGGGCTGTGGTAATGCTTGTTAAAAATTCAAATTCTGAATTACAGGTGTTCCCTCCAAATACAGATGAATATGCATACCCAAACCTAGAATTAGGTTGTTCTTGAAGACTTCTGATGAAAGGAATTGGATCATCAAAGTCACCTGTTAAATCACTGTATATAGTCATGTCAGCAAGAGATTCATTCATGATGACTATGATGTTGGTATTGGCATCAATAGTGTCGGAAGGCGCTGTAAAAACTCCATTATACAAATCGGCGTTATAGCCTTCTGGTTTTTCAACCTTATAGTTACTTAGCACTAGAGCAAAGTTTGTTATAAATCCGTTTACAGCAGATGGGCGATTGCCCCAATACTCAATTTTATGAGTCTGACTAATTGAATACACAGAAGCAAACAAAGAAATGATAGCAATAAAAGATGCTAAAACATTGCCGATATACCAAGTGAGGTTTTTAGATATTGTTGCGCGCTGATTTGGAAGTCTGATGCTTACTACTGACAATATGTATATTAATAAGGGGAGATATGCTAATAAAAATGGATCTCGAAAAGGAAATGTGTAGTTTCCGGCTACGTTCATTGCAGTTGTTGCACCAAGAATATCAGTTGGAGTTAACTCAGTTCCTCTAAAAGCATATACAAAATAGTTTGTAATGCTTATAAGAGTTGTTGGGATAATTGAAATGATTGCTGATGTTTTGGCGTTAATTAATAAGCATCTAAGAAAAAAGTATAGACTTAGTATTAGGAAGAATTCAACGACATATGCACTTATGCCTTGAAATGCCAGTGAATAAAGAATTATAGAATGTCTGTCAAAAAAAAGTAGAGTTGAAGACTCGTATAATGACAGTGCGTGATTGATATAAGAACCGACTACAAATGCAAATGTAGAATAGAACAAATCCATAATCCAAGCTTTGGAGTCTTTTATTTCTATCTTTATTAAAAGAGGCAAAGAAATAACTATATAGAAAAAAAGAATTTCATGACATTTATTCCATGTGAGTATTGCACATATGATTAATACTAATGCGACTAGACCACATTTGATATAACTTAAAGAATTTTTCTCGAATTTAAATTCCATATAATATCTCCAATGATTGGTTACTAGTATTATACTCGCATTAATAGGCGTGTAATATAACATAAGTGAAACTTTGATGCGAGACATTAAAGCTTAAGGTGTGGTATTTTAATAAAAGAAAATTCCTTAAAATGGAGGAAACTTATAGATGAATATTGTTTGTCTTGATATGGAGGGTGTTCTTGTCCCTGAGATTTGGATTGCTTTTGCCGAGGCTTCTGGTATTCCTGAACTCAAGAAAACAACTCGAGATGAACCTGATTACGATAAATTAATGAAGTGGAGAATAGGTATTCTTAAGGAACATGGTTTGGGCCTTAAGGAAATACAGGATACCATTGCTAAGATAGACCCTCTTCCAGGAGCTAAGGAGTTCTTAGACAGCTTAAGAGAAGAGACTCAGGTGATTGTGCTTAGTGATACATTTTCACAGTTCGCTATGCCTCTTATGAAGAAACTCGGATATCCAGCTTTGTTCTGTAATGAACTTGAAGTTGCAGACAATGGAGAAATAACTGGTTTTAAGATGCGTTGTGAAAATTCAAAGCTCACTACAGTTAAGCATTTGCAGGCTATGGGTTTTGAGACAATAGCAGCTGGCGATAGCTATAATGATTTGGGTATGATTAAGGCTTCCAAGGCAGGTTTCTTATTCAGATCTACTGACAAAATTAAGGCAGATAATCCTGAGTTAGAGGCATTTGAGGAGTTTGATGATTTCCTTGCTGCTATTAAGGGTGCTCTTTAATATTTAGAATGAGTAAAAATAACAATTACCTCACATATGCTGCATCCTGTGAGTATGAACCACAGGAGTTATACCTTGATGGTAATCAGAACGCTGATATTTGCATTAAGCTTTCAGAACTTGGTGCAAGGCGTATTCTTATGATGCGTCCTGATAATATTGCTACATACAAGAAGGCGGTTGAGTTTACTACCAAGCTTGAGAAATCTAATTTTAAGTTGTTCACTTATTCTAGAAGATATCAATATCCTAGTTCTCATGATATTACTAAGGCGTACTCGTTATATATGGAATATAACTGCGATACTATAGTGGTATTCGGGGGAGAAGCGGATATTTACTGTGCTAAGATGGTGGAAGCCATGGCAGTAAATGGTATTAAGGATCCAACTCTATTTGAAGGATATAACAAGATTAAGAAGGATATATCTCTTCTATGTTGTGTTGGTATGGATAATTCTTCTGCAATAGCTTCAAGTAGTGCTGAGTTCAAAGATGAAAATACAGGCAGATGGATTGTATCTTTATCTAATTTTTTAATACCACAGATGGTAGTTATTGATACAGATATTGCGATGCGTACTTATATGGCTGATTCTGTAGCTTCAGCTCTTGATTCTCTAGCTATGGCTATAGAAGCCTTCTTATCTCCTGCATGTTTATTTCAGCCTCTTTATAAAGCTTCTGCTATTAGCAGCATAAATCTTGTGTTAAGTAATCTCATTGAAATGAAGGATCATCCAGATGACAGTTATTTAAGGCGTAAAATTGCTATGGCTGGTATATATGCGGGAACAGCAACAAGAATGAGTGGTATGGGATATGCTCATATTACGATTCACGCTCTCTGCGATAGGTATAAAGTTGATTTTGGGAAGCTTTATTTGAAGTTGTTAACAGCTTTTATTAAGGAATCACAGAATCGAATTATCAATCAGTTAGCAGAAATCTATGATTATTTAGTTGTCAATGGTGTTAATACAGGAATAGCTGGTGTAGGTGGTATACCAGAAAAAATGTATACTAAGGAAGAATCGGCACAGGCATTCATAGATTTGTTGGAGTCTTTGTATGAAACATTGATAATTGATGAGCCTGTTATTCCAGAAATGTCTGAAAAAGATATTAAAAGTTTAGCTGAATCGATTAAGGATCAATCAGATGAGTTTGGCCTTACGGCATTAAATTCAGCATCCATAGAGTCTGTTATTAAATCATTATGATTCCAGATTGTATCAAAGAAGCAATGATTGCGATGAATAATGCTCACTACGAGTGTTATATCGTGGGAGGAGCTGTGCGTGATAAATTACGTGGAGTAAAAATCCATGATTTTGATTTAGCAACATCGGCTCTTCCATCTCAGACGATTGAAGTTATGAATAATGCTGGCTTTAAAACCATAATCGATTCTTCAAAGTATGGAACAGTAGTTTTTAAACGCCGTGACGATGAAGCTCCTATAGAGATTACTACTTTTAGAGGCGAAGATAATTATGATGACAATAGACATCCTTATAATGTTGATTTTGGTGTTGACATAAAACAAGATGCATTACGTCGTGATTTCACTATTAATAGTCTTTATATGGATAAAGATGGTAATATAGCAGATCCCAATAATGGTATTGAAGATATTAATGAAGGATTAATACGTGCTGTTGGAAATCCGATACGACGCTTTAATGAAGATGCGTTACGAATCCTTAGAGCGGTGAGATTTCAAGCAAAAACGGGTTTTACGATAGAAGAAGAAACTTATAATGCGATGGTTTTATGTAAGTCGTTGTTAGGTAACATTTCAAAGGAGAGAATTTTTACGGAGCTGACTGGAATATTAACAGCTCCAGGCGGCTCTTCTGCCATTCGTGACAATCTAGAAATAATAGGTGAGATTATTCCAGAATTGTTGCTTCAAAAGGATTTTGATCAGAAATCTAAATATCATGATAAGACTTTGTTAGAGCATACTTTGTCTGTTCTGGATGGTATTCCGGTCGAAGATTCAGGAGTCAAGAAGGTTGAATACGCTTATGCAGCTTTATTACATGATATAGGAAAACCACAGACATTTGTTATCGATGAAGATGGCGTTGGTCATATGAAAAAACATGCTTTGTCAGGTGTTATTATAACTGAAAGAATTGCCGAAGAACTTAGGTTCTCTAATGAGCTTAAATCTAGCGTTGAGAAACTAGTCTTATATCACGATTCTTTTCCTGCACCTGAACGTAAATCTGTAATGAGATTTATCAGTAAGTTGAGTCCTGAGTTTTGTGAGAAACTTTTTGTTCTTCAAAGGGCAGATATTATGGCTCATTCAGAAATAGGTCAAAAGCGATTGGAGCTTCTCGATAGTATTATTAATGTTTTTGCTGGAATTATGAATGAACCACATTGTTTCAGCGTTAAAGACCTAAATATTAGTGGTGATGATTTGTTGGAGATTGGCATACCTAGAAGTCCATTGATGGGAAAGATTCTTAATGATCTGTTAGTTCAGGTTATAGAAGAGAGATTAAGTAATAACAAAGAAGAACTTAAGAATTACGTTCAGCAAAAATATAGTAATTGTTAGCAATTATGAAAAAAATGTGAAAATTCCTCTATCTTTTTTGAGATGCCGGAGGTATAATACCACTGTGTTGTCATAGACTGTTTAGGAGATTTGATATGAGGCGTTTTAATAAGACTGATAAGAAGGGTTTCACATTAATTGAGATTATGCTCGTAGTGGCTATTATTGTCATTCTTGCTAGTGTTGGTTTTATGAGCATTGGTGATACAATTGCTAATGCAAAAAGAAACGAGTCATTACAAGAGTCTAAGTTCCAAGTACGAGCACAAAGCCATAATGATTCAGTAAGAAGAAATATGCTTTCCGGTACACCTCATCGTGTTGCTGCAGCTTCTACATCAGCAGGTGCTTAATCTAACAAGCTATCATTTGTATTAATATGATGTTTTCTTACCCGTAGCTGTATGCCACGGGTTTTTGTTTTAGGAGGTAAGTATGAGTAAAGTTTTGGAACGATTCATTAAATATATATCTATTGATACTTCTTCATCTGAAGAAAGTGGATTACACCCATCGACCGATAAACAGAAAAAACTTGGTTTGGTTCTGAAAAATGAATTGGACTTTCTGGGAGCTACAAATGTATATCATGATGAGCATAACTATGTATATGCGATCATTCCTTCTACTGATTCAAGTATAGATAAAACGATTGGCCTTGTAGCCCATATGGACACTTCACCAGAAGCGTCAGGTGAGGATGTTAAGGCAATCTTTATAAAGAACTATGATGGTAAAGATATATTGATTAGTTCAACTCAGAAACTATCACCGAGTGTTTTTCCTGAACTTAAGAATTATATTGGTAAAACTATTATTCATACAGATGGATTGACTTTACTTGGTAGTGATGATAAGGCTGGAATTGCTGAGATTATGACTTTGGCAGAAATTCTGCTTAGCGATATTGCTTCTGGTAACTCTCAGTATAAGCACGGTGCGATATCTATTGCTTTTACTCCGGATGAGGAGATTGGTGAAGGGGTTATGTTTTTTGATGTAAAGCGTTTTGGTGCAGATTATGCTTACACTGTAGACGGCGGTGCATTGGGTGAACTTGAATACGAGAATTTTAATGCTGCAAGTGCAGTTATTGAATTCAGTGGCATTAGCATTCACCCAGGAGACGCCAAGGATAAGATGATTAACGCAGCCTCTATCGCGTGTGAATTCCAATCTATGATTCCTCTAGATGAGCGTCCTGAAACGACCTCTGGTTATGAAGGTTTTTATCATTTAACTGATATGGAAGGTGACGTTACTAGTGCAAAACTTACTTACATTATTCGCGACCATGACAATAGTCAGTTTATAGCTCGAAAGGCATTTGTTGAGCAGTGCGTCAATATAATCAATAGCAAATATGGAGCAGGTACAGCAAAAGCTATCATAAAAGATCAATATAAAAATATGCGTGAGATAATTGACCCGCAGAATATGTTTTTGATTGATAAAGCATCTGAAGCTATGAGAATAAATGGTGTTGAGCCAATTATTAAGCCGATTAGAGGTGGAACTGACGGTGCCAATCTGTCTTTTATGGGGATTCCGTGCCCTAACTTAAGTACAGGTGGACACAATTTTCATGGTGTGTATGAGTATATTCCACTTGAATCAATGGAAAAGATGGTAGAGGTTTTGCTTTCTATAGTTGTTTCTTAAATAAAATTTTAACATGTTGAAAACTATGTTCAAAGCGACCTAAAAATTATAAAAAATTGTTTATTTCGGTGTATAATGTGAACACGTCTTTTAAATGAGGAGTTCAAACAATGAAGAAATGTCCTGTTTGTGGAGTTATGATGGGTGACAACGTTGCTCGTTGCTCCATGTGTAAGTACGATTTCCAGAAGGCATCAGGTGGTGATGCTAGCGCCGTAATGGCTGAGGCTAAGCGTAATTTCGACAAGAAGGAAGAGGAGAACCTTGCTAGAACTGAGGCGAGAAGATCCGAAGAAGAAAAGCGTCTTGCCGAGATTAGAGAGAAGATTAATCGTGAGATGGAGACTTTAACCACTCAGTTTGAAGCTGAGAAGGTTAGAATTGATAAGCAGTATGAGCTTATGCAGAAGGCTGCCGAAGACGAGAAGGCTAGACTTGAGAAGGAACTCGAAGAGTCTAGGGCTTTGGTTCAGGTCGAGAGAGATAAGATTGCAACTGCAAGAGCTCAGGGAGAGCAAGCAAAGCAGGAAAAGATTGCTGAAGGTCAGGCTGAGTACGACAAGGTAATGGCTCAGGCAGCAAATGACCGTCAGATTATGCTTGATCAGACTCAGAAGGAGATTAACGAAGCAGCAGCTAGAATTGATGCTGAATATGCTGAAGTTATTAAGAAGAGAGATCAGCTTGTGGCAGAAGCTCAGGAAGCACAGGCTTACATTGAGAACGCAGATCAGATTCGTAAGGAACTCGAGGCTGTTCAGGCAGAGCAGGATAGCGTGATTGCTGCTAAGAAGCAGGAGATTGCTAATAAGCAGGCTGAGTACGATCAGCTCGCAGTAGATTTTGAAGCAGAGAAGGCTAGACTTGAGAAGGAAGGCCGTGAGATCGCTGAACAGCAGGCTGGTGAAGCTCTTAAGATTAAGGAGCAGGCTGAGAAGGAACTTGCTCAGATTAATGCAGAGAAGGAAGTTGTAATCGCTCAGGTTCAGCAACAGCAGGAAGCAGCTCAGCAGGAGATTGACGGTATCAGAGAACAGGCTAAGCAGATCATCGAAGAAGCAGAGGCCGCTGCAGCACAGCGCGATGAAGCTATCAAGATTATTAATGAAGCTGAATCTACAATTAAGGCTATTGAGAACCAGAAGGCTTCTTTGGAAGCTGATATGGCTAAGGAAGTAGCAGATATGGATGCTACTCGTGCTCAGCATGAGCAGGTTGTTGCAGACCTTCAGAATTCAGCTACTGAATTGAGCAGTAATATCGAAGCTATTGCGGCAGAGTATGAGGCTGCTAAGGTTACTATTGCTGATGCTCAGAATATCGAAGTAGCTGCTAGAGCTACTGCAGAAGAGATTATTCTCGACGCAGAGAAGAGATCTGTATTCCTCAAGGAAGCAGCTCTTAAGGAGAGCGATAAGGGAGTATACCTCAAGACTATTGAGGAGAAGGAAAATATTATTAAGGAGATGGAGATGGAAAAGGCTCAGCTTGATGCAAAGATTCAGCAGCTCGAGGCTTCTATGCAGGCTCTTGAGAAGAAGGCTGCCGCTGGTGGATTCGGTGGTGGAGATAACGGCCCTAAGGAGTATGCTGTTGAAGTTGTAAATCACAATGGTGCTTCTGAGGTAGACGCTGATGGCGTAGCTGAGGTTCTTGCTAAGAGATCCGCTGATGGATGGAAGCTAGTATCTGTTATTAATGATGATGGTGGTAAGCTCCAGAGCTCTATTGGTGGAAGTGATGGCGGCGGAGTTGGTTCTCTTGCTATGGGCTCCTATTCTTCTAAGGAAGATAGAGTTGTAATGATTTTCGAGAGAAGCAGAAAGTAATTACATAATCCATCCAAAAATAATGATTATTTTAGGCCTCGGTAAAACCGAGGCCTTTTTAGTTCTTAAAAGTGATGTTAACTGCATAAAAACTTGGTATTTGTTCATACTTTGTTTGTATAAATTACCAACTAACGGGATTATAATTAAAATTGCTTGAGAATTTACTCGAGCCACAGTTAAAAATCTCCGAAGGAGGATACATCACATGGGAAATTATTCCGCAGATAAGATACGTAATATCGCGTTGCTCGGTCACGGTGGTTCCGGTAAGACTGCTCTCGCTGAGGCAATGCTCTTCAGTACTGGTGCAATTGACAAACTCGGTAGAGGCGCCGATGGATCCACTGTAATGGATTATGATCCAGAAGAGATTAAGCGCAGCATTTCCATTAGTGATTCTGTTGCATATTGTGAGTATAAAGATAGCAAGATTAATATTATCGATACTCCAGGTGACTTTGACTTCTTGGGTGAAGCAATGTCAGCTATCAGAGTAGCTGATAGTGGTATCGTTGTAGTATCCGCTAAGGGTGGTACTTCTGTTGGTTCACGTAAGGCCATCAGACTTATGAGACGTAAGAAGGTTCCTTTCCTCTTCTTCGTAAATAGAATGGATGAACCACACGCTGATTTTGATGTAGTTGTTAACCGTATGATGGATAGATACGGACCTTCTGTTATCCCTCTTTCATTCCCAATTATGGAAGATGGTATGATGACAGGTATTGTAGATGTAATGAACAGGAAGGCCTTTGAGGTTGATTCTAAGACTGGCGCTATGAAGGAATTCCCACTTCCTGAGAAATATAATGCTAAGATAGATGAACTTCAGAACCGAGTTAACGAGGTTGTAGCAGAAGCAGATGATGAGCTTATGGAGAAGTTCTTTGCTGGCGAGCCTTTCACAGAGGATGAGTTCCGTCATGGTGTTCATGCAGGCTTCAGAGAAGGTAAGCTCCACCCAATTTACTGTGGTTCAGCTTACAAGAACTGGGGTGTTGATTTCCTCCTTAACTGTATTTCTAAGGACACACCTCCAGCAGGTAAGAAGCCAATGCTTATTGGTACTAAGGCAGACGGCTCTACTGAGGATGTTCCTTGTAACGTAGAAGATCCACTCGCTTGCTTTGTATTTAAGACAATTGTTGATCCATTCGTTGGTCGTATCAGCATCATCAAGGTAAATGCTGGTTCTATTAAGGCTAACTCTACTGTCTTTAATGCAACTAAGAATAAGGAAGAAAGAATCGGTTCTTTGTTCTTCCTTAAGGGTAAGAAGCAGATTACTACAGATGAGATTACAGCTGGTGATATCGGTGCTGCAGCAAAGCTATCAATAACAGAGACTAACGATACACTCTGCGATAAATCTCGTGTACTTGAGATGCCTAAGGTATCTTTCCCTACACCATGTCTTTCTAAGTCTATCTTGCCTAAGGCAAAGGGTGATGAGGATAAGATTGTAGCAGGTCTTTTGAAGCTTCGTGATGAGGATTGTACATTCAATATCGTAACTGATCCTGAGACTAAGGAGATGGTTATCTCTGGTATGGGTGAGCAGCAACTCTCAGTGCTAATTAGCAAGCTTAAGGCTAAGTACAATGTTGAAGCAACACTTGCTGAGCCTAAGGTTCCATATCGTGAAGCTATTAAGGGCAGAATTAAGGTTCAGGGTAAGCACAAGAAGCAGTCTGGTGGACACGGTCAGTACGGTGATGTATGGATTGAGTTCGAGCCTAACATGGATACAGAAGAACTCGTATTTGAGGAGAAGGTATTCGGTGGTGCAGTTCCTAAGAATTACTTCCCAGCAGTAGAGAAAGGGCTTCAGGATTCTGTTAAGAAGGGTATCCTCGCTGGCTTCCCAGTTGTTGGTTTGAAGGCAACACTTCTTGATGGTTCTTACCACCCAGTAGATTCTTCTGAGCAGGCATTTAAGATGGCAGCTGCTCTCGCGTTTAAGGCGGGTATGGAGCAGGGTGGAACAATGCTTCTTGAGCCAATCTCTGCTGTATCTGTTCATGTACCAGATGAGTTCCAGGGCGATATCATTGGTGATATCACAAAGCGTAGAGGTCGTATCATTGGAATGGGTACAGATGAAGCTGAGCCAGCAGATGATAAGACAGCAATTCTTGGAGCAGATTCTAATACTGCAATTGTTATCTGCGAGGTTCCAACAGCTGAGATGCTTGAGTACGCTACAGATCTTAAGGCTATGACTCAGGGCCGTGGTTGGTTCTCCATAGAGCACGCTCGTTATGAACCAGCGCCTTCTGATGTAGCTTCTAAGGTTATCGCTGAGGCTAAGGTAGAAGAGTAATCTGATAATTGATTAAGTAGCTAGACCTCCCGTGGGTTTGTCCTGTGGGAGGTTTTTGATGCAGAAAAGCGAGATTAGTGTTGACAACCTTTCGAAATGAGATTATACTACGACCATCGTAGTACGACAGCCGTAACAACGATAGATGAAGTAACGGCAGTCGTAGTATTACGGAAAGGGGATTAGATATGGCGGGAATTAGTAGCGATGTAATCAGAGGCTACAACGATACGATTATCCTTTATCTGTTTATGGACGGGCCATCCTACGGATATGAGATATCGAAGCGTATCAAGCAGATCTCTGATGAAAAATACATCATCAAGGAAACAACACTTTACTCGGCTTTCACTAGAATGGAAAAGAACGGATACATCGAGTCATTCCAGGACGAAGCTGAAGTAGGTGGCAAAAAGAGAACTTACTACAGAATCACAGACTTAGGTAGAAGTTACTACCAGGAAAAGTGCGAAGAGTGGGAACTCACAAAGGATGTTATTGAGAAGTTTATTGAGAGGTAAGAAATGGATACGATTAAGAATTATTTGGACAATATGTTTTTAAGCCTTCCTGTTACAGAAGAGGTCCTGAAGGCAAAAGAAGAATTGTTTCAGATGATGGAAGATAAGTACGAAGAGTTAATCGCAGAGGGTAAGTCAAAGAACGAGGCTGTTGGCGTAGTAATCTCAGAGTTTGGAAACTTGGAAGAAATCGCAGAAGAGCTCGGAATTAAGACAGCAGTAGAGAATACTGAGAGCAAAGATTTACTTCCACTTGATAGGGTCAAGGCATATATCGCAGGATCTTTGAAGAGAGCTGATTATATTTCCGCAGGCGTATTGCTTTGCATCTGCTGTGTAGTTCCACCAATCATTCTTGAATATATTAATCTTGATGGAGTGGGCGCGGCATTAATGTTTGTATTGATCGCTATTGCTGTAGGCTTCTTCATCGTTGCAGGTACTAAGTCAGATGACATTAAAGCAATTGAGCGTGGCGAGTTTACTCTTGGAATCGAGTCAGCTGAATATGTTGCTAACGAGAAGAAGAGATACTTGTCTACAGCAAAGATGATGCTCTCAATCGGTGTTGGCCTTTGTATTTTATGCGTCTTCCCTCCTATTTTGCTGGACAGCGCTGTAGGTAACGCCTTCACCGATGCGCTTGGAGGAGCTGCTCTCTTCTGCTCAGTTGGTCTTGGAGTATTTCTTATCACTAATCAGGCAAATAAGATGGCAGGTTACGACAGGCTCTTAAAGCTTAACGAAGTAGGATCCATGGGTGAGAAGTTTGTTGAAGCAGAGGATCGTCCAAGTAATACAATCGTAGGAACAATTCTTTCTGTTTACTGGTATACAGTGCTTTGTGTGTTTCTTATTGTAGGTTTTGTGTCTTTCCACTGGTTTGCAGCTTTAAGCATCTGGTTCTACGCTCTACTCGCATATATTGCTCTTAAGGTACTCGATAATCAGCTTAAGAAGATGGAGGCATAAGGAAATGAAGGGTTTTAATAAGAAGATATATATAACAATATTAACAATCGCTACAGTAGTATTGGTTTTATTGGGAATTGTTATTCATGTAATGATTCCGATGATTAACCATAAGTTTAGTTTTGGAGTTAGAGGTAACAGAATCACTGAGGAGTATGATGTTCCATCTGATATTCATAATATTACTTTTGATGGCGATGCTATCGAACTCGTTATCAGAGCTGACAGCTCTGTTGATTCCATAGAGTGCACATACAGCGGCCAAGAAGAACTTCTTCCTAGTATGTCAGTTAGTGATGATACAATCTCTTTCTCACAGAACGTTACACGTAACATCAGGTTTGGCAATATCGAGAGCCCAGAACTTACAATTCTTGTTAATCCAGAATTAGAGTTTGAGAATATTTTTATCACAGTTAATGCGGGTGATGTTGAGATAACAAATATATCAGTAGAATCACTTAAGGGCGATTTCGATGCTGGTAATATCGAGATTTTTGACACAACAATTGATTCATTCGTAGTTGATACAGATGCAGGCAATGTTGAAGTGACAGGTGGAAATATCAATTCTTCAAATGTCAGCTGCGACGCTGGAAACATTGAATTTGTTAATGTGAATTTTGATAACTTCGACGGTACATGTGATATGGGTAACATCGAGATTCGTGGAATTAATACTTCTGACTACTCAATCGATGCAGAAGTGGATATGGGAGATATTACAGTAAATGGTGCTTCTGAGGGTGGTAATTATCATAGTGGTAATGCTGACAACACAATAACAGTTGAAGTTAGTATGGGCGCTATTACAATCGCAGATTAAGAATAAGGGATATGATATTGAAAGAATAGAGGGTTTTGATAAAGCCCTCTATTTATTTGTAAGTAACAGGACACGTGGAATGATTCTGATTTTTATGTGTTAAGTAGTATTTTTTAACACTTTCAATAATAAAGGCAATCAAAATACTTCCAATTAATCCACTCCAGAAACCAATGCGCAAAGTTGGTTGATATCGTGACCAAGCACTATTTACAAAAGTATTGATAGGGAAATCTTGATATTCTGAACTTCCACTTTGTATTTTGCTATAAATAAACATCGCAGGGAGATTAACAAATAGTAAATGTGTTTCCATAATGGTAAATGTATTTCGTCCTATGAAATCAATAATACGAATTGATCCTAATTTTGCTGATATTACTCTCGCTAACTCATAATAGAAAACTATTCCTGTTAATGAAGAAATGAAAGGAAGCAGAATATTACTAAAAGATTCCATTGAGCTTGTTGAGTAAAAATTGATGTTAAATTTCAATATGTATATTAATGTAATGTTAGTTAATACACAGATTAGACAGACTGTTAAAGTATTTAATTTTAGTAACCTAGACTCAATATATTTATTGAATATATGTCCCATATCATAAAAAGCAAGGTAAAAAATCGCTCTAACTAGCCAAGCGCTATCACTCGAACGTATTGAATCATAATGAAAAATGCACATCCACAAGCTGAATATAGCACCGCAAACTATAACTATCGATGTTGTAATATCAGCGAATATGCTAGAGGGTACAAATTTTTTTACCAATATATAAATGATACTTACCCAGAACAACATAATCGCAAACCAGGCAGGACCATTAATACTACATGTTGAACCATCAAATAAAGACATGATTGTGGAGCTCAACGTTAACGGTTGTACCCAGTGTGTATCTAGGATTCTATCAATTAATGAAGCAACAAAAAGGAATACAATATTCCAAATAATATAAGGAATAAAAAGTTTCTTGATTTTCCCCTTAATACTATCTATTAGCGGTTTATCTTTGAAAAAATACCCTGAAGCAAATACGAATAGCGGCATGTAAAAGGAATTATATGGAAAAATATCAGTTCCTATAGCCATTACACTATTATTATGATCGTCTATAACCATAATGATTAACAGTGTATATAAATATACGAATGTCTGATTTCTCTGCGTTTTGCTCATTGTTATTCATAGTATCATGTTAGCTTGTAATAAGATAACGCGATGTTTTTTTGTTTAGATGCGGCTTAGTAAATCTTAAATATAGTTGTGTTTTCTTCTGGGAAGTATGCTACCTGCGTTAAGTTCTCATAGAAGAATTCGATATTATAGTAGTCGCCGTCAGAATAATTAGCACTCCAGAACTCTGGATCATCGATTAAGTATCTGATGCCACGAGATTCGCAGTAACTTCTAAAGGCTTCAATATCTCCATCACAACCCCTCAATAGCCAGTGGTAGATATCTTCTCTAGTATAAGTGTCGTGACCTGCAGACCAAGCATAATATGGCCAACCGTAGTACATAGGTCTACCTGCAAAGACGAATCTGTTAAGTGACCATGTAGGTGTTAAGAATACATCCGAAGTATCTGTATTTTCTTCAATCCAAGAAACTAATTTTGAATTAGTATCAACTGTAAAAAGATAGTCGTTTTTGTTTTTATATACGCACCACTCGGATATACCTGTAGCAGTTAATGGAATGATTAAGAATGAACCCACAAGAATAAGACATACACGAAGAGTAATGTACCAAGATTTTGGTAGTTTTTCTTTTGGTTTGTTTCCTGGAGAGAACATCTCTGAAATTGCTCCTGCGACAAATACATCAACAAGGATTAAAGTGAACTGAATGAACTTATGATTAGCAAGCATTTCGAGAGATACTTGTACATTAAATGCAAATATCAATGGTATCAAGAATGCAAGGTACATAACCTCGCGATAAAGCGGCTTGCTATTTACGATATTAGTAATTAGTAGGTACAAAACGAAAACGATAGAGATAATTAATGTAAAGCCAGTAATATTAAATAGGTAATTAAAAATGCCACTAATGGTTTTATCTTCAACAACAAATCCAGGGACATACATAAAATGTACAACGTTATTTGCTCCCCCGGAGAAAATTCTCGTCTGAATCATTGAAGATAGAACTGCAGTAGCCGCAACAACTGCATAGGAGAGACGTGTCTCAGAGAAGATTGCCATGAAAGCAAGTACGAGTAGGGCTCCAATCAATGCCGAACCATGAAAGAAAGGAAGGCATATAACAAGAATAGAGCCTAAAATCATTGTGCCTAATGGATTTAATGGATCATTTGTACGGAAAAGCCAACCTTCTTTTGTAGCAAAGAATGTCTTTGTAATTCTTATGAATCTATTCGGATATGTGACTCCCTTTTTAATCTCTTTACGGGAGAGTTCTGGGGTCTCCCATGCTTTAATTAAGCTTATGGACATACGCCTAACATAAGGTGTGAAAAGAATAACTAAAATCAGCATAACAGAAACGCCAAGCATAAGGTGACGCTGATTTGGATAAACGTTAATAGCCCAAATTCCCCAGTTGTCATAAGGAGTTATGTCGTACCAGTCATTAAACTTAATGATGTTTTCAAGCGCGGTTTCAATTGGAAGACCGGATTTGCACAATTCCTTAATGTGGACGAATACATTAAGCGCACTTCTGAAAAGAATGAAAACGGGAGTAAGTACGAATGCGGCTCTCTTTCTGAAAAGTAATACTGCGAGATCACCTGCAAGAATTAATGCACATATTATTCCGATTATTGAAGGAATGTTAATGGCCATATCAATAGGCAAACCAAGATACTCCAAAGTACCAGCGAGAAAATAGAAGAAAAAGTGATACTGAATTCCGTCGCCTGAATAATGCATATATTGTGTTGGAAAATTGAATCCAGTTGCAAATGAAGATGTCATTGCAGTGTGTGGAGATAAATCTGACCATACTGTTCCACCTGCATATAGTATTCCATCGGTGATGTGATACGTTGAGATAATCAGGTAGGACGCTGCTATGGTGATTAATATCACAGAAATTCCATAGTAAAAAGTGTTGAACCAATTGTGCTTGTAAGAAGGAAGCTTTGATGCTTCCTCATCTGTTTCCATAGATAGCATCTGACGCTGCTTTTTATACTGGTAGTTGAATAATAAGCCTGCTGCAACGATAAAAATTGCGAAAGTAACAAGTATGCTAACTCGTCGTACTAAATCATGATTTGAAATAGCAAGATTAAGAAGGAAAGTTACATAGTAGTTGAACATTGGAACACATAGAAATCCAACAACGATGCCTGTAGGAAGTGTAAATAGGAAAGGCGGTAATTTATCAACTACGTTCTTGCTTGGAGAACAAGCTGTAAACAATCTTGCAGTGTTAGGAATGCAGAATCTCGTTAATGTAAATCCAAATCCCACACATAGAATCAAATATAATATCGCTAACATCACTATCACCTTATTTATAAATATATATAAGTCTAACAGTAAAGATTTACGCGCATTTTTACATCTAAGTTACGTTTTGAAGATAAGTTTTTTAAGATTTTAAAAGCGTCAATTTTGCCTCGTCTAAGATTGCTATAATCACGATACTTATAAGGAGGATTGTACCCATGAGAATCGTAGTTCTTGGCGGCGGATTAAGCCCAGAAAGAGATGTATCTTTGAAGTCAAGTAGCCTTATCGCAAACGCACTTCTTCGCAAAGGACATGAGGTAGCAGTTGTAGATTTGTATGACGGCATTGAAGATGGTGCGGCGCGTTCTACATACTTTAGAACTGGTACCGCAAATGAATTCTCTTACGATATTCCTGAAGTAGAGCCTGATTTGGAAGGTATAATCGCTAGCCACGGCGGTAGACGTGAGTGGGTAGGTCCACGTGTAATCGAGATATGTAAATATGCTGACTGCGCGTTTTTAGGCCTTCACGGATCTCACGGCGAGAATGGTCAGGTGCAGGCAGTACTTGATGCTAACGGAATTAAGTACACAGGCTGTGGATATATGGGCTGCGTAATCGCGATGGATAAGGATGTATCTAAGTCATTAATCGCAGGTGCAGGATATAAGACTGCTAAGTGGTTTACAGCTCCGGCTTCTGAGATTACTTATGAGAAGTCAGTCAATGAAGTAGGACTTCCATTTGTAGTTAAGCCAATAGGCTGCGGAAGCTCTTGTGGCGTATCTATTGTTAAGTCAGAAGAAGAGTTTGATGCTGCTATGAAATACGCTAATAAGTATGAGCAGCTTATTGTTGTCGAGCAGTTTTTAAAAGGCCGTGAGATTACTGTAGGTCTAATTAATGGTCGCGCTCTTCCTATTACAGAAATTATTCCTCACGAGGGATTTTACGATTATAAAAATAAGTATCAGTCTGGCCTTACAACACACGTGTGCCCAGCTAACTTTACAGAAGAAGAGACAAAGAAAGCTAAGGCTTTGGCTGAGGTGGAATTTAAGATTTTAAGAATGAGTTCTTACGGTCGTATCGACATGATTTACGACGGTGAGGATTTCTGGTTTATCGAGGCTAATAACCTCCCAGGTATGACAAATACATCACTACTCCCAGAAGCTGCAGCAGTAGAGGGCTTAGAGTACGACGACCTCTGCGAGAAGATTGCACTCTCAGCTGGAGGCGCTGATATCTGATGATAGGTATCGTCGGAGGCGGTAGTGCAGGACTTTGGGCAGCATGCTTCTTGAAAAAAAGAGGAGCTGATTTTATCCTGCTCGAGAGAAACTCCGAATGCGGTAAAAAGTTGCTTTTGACTGGTCACGGTAGGTGTAATATCACCAATCTCAAAGAGCCAGCAAGCCTTAAGATGGGATACCACGAAGCGTCTAATTACATCTATCCGACACTTAAGAAATTCACTCCTCAGGATGCTGTGAATTTTATCGAGGGTGAGCTTAAGATTAAGCTTAAAGAGGAAGATAACAATAGGATTTTTCCTGTGTCAGACAGTGCCAAGACTATACGTGATGGACTGGTTAATTACATCGGCAAAGAAAATATAATGACTGATTACTACGTGACTGATATCAAGAAGGAAGATAAGTTTATTCTTACTTCTAAGGACGGTCGAGTAACAGAAGTCGATACATTAATTATCGCGACTGGTGGTAAGAGCTTTGCGAAGACTGGCTCTGATGGTCAGGGAATTAATCTAGCTAAAAACTTAGGTCACGACATAACGGCTTTATACCCAGCGCTAGTTCCTGTTAGGGTTAAGGAAAAGGAATTTACTTCATCTGTTGCAGGTGTAGCTGTTAACGCTGGGGCTGATCTTTATATCGACTACAAAAAGAAAAACGGTTCTATAGGAGACGTGCTCTTTACTCATAATGGTTTGTCTGGCCCAGTTATTATGAACCTAGCAAGAGAGATTCCTGAAGATGTAGAGACTAGATCTGGATGGATCGAACTAGACTTTACGCCTGGACGTAATGAGAGCGAAGTCGAGGCTGAGCTTTTGGAGTCTATTAAGAATAGACCTGAGGCTAAGGTAACGACTCTAGGTAGTAGTTTTGTTCCAAAATCTGTTGCTGGTGCTATAGGAAAGCATGTCGGAATTGAAGATGTGCGCGGTAGTGATTTGAAGAAAGAAGACAGACGTAAATTTGTGCAGGATATTAAGCATATGAAGTTTACTATCGAAGGCCAGTCTTCTTATAGCGAAGCATATGTCACTAGAGGTGGCGTAAGCCTTAAGAATATTAAGCGCGAGAGCTTTGAATCTAAGATTGTTCCAGGTCTTTACCTCATCGGCGAGATGATTGACGTGGATGGTATCTCAGGTGGATATAACTTACAAGCGACAATGAGTGAAGCTTATGTCGCGGTTAACGATATCATGGTAAAATCTTAAACATCTATATATTAGGAGGTCCACTTATGGCAGGCAAGAGAGAAGACTACATTTCCTGGGATGAATATTTTATGGGGGTAGCCAAGTTATCCGCCCTAAGATCTAAGGACCCAAGCACTCAGGTTGGCGCTTGTATTGTAAATGACGAGAAGAGAATTTTATCCGTAGGTTATAACGGTTTCCCTGCAGGTTGTTCTGATGATGATTTCCCATGGGATAGAGAGGGAAGTACATACGAGTCTAAGTATGCTTATGTATGTCATGCAGAGCTTAATGCGATTTTAAATTGTGGTACATCAGATTTACGTAATACTAAGGTATTTGTAACCCTTTTCCCATGTGAGAACTGCACTAAGGCTCTTATTCAGAAGGGAATTAAGGAAATTATCTACGACAGTGACAAGTATCACGATACTGAAGGCTGTCAGGCGGCAAGAAGAATGCTAGATAGCGCAGGCGTAGTTTATAAGCAGTATGAGTCCTCATCAAAAGAACTCACTATTGATGTGTAAATCTGCACAAATATATTGCAAATATAGACCTCAGAATTTATAATTTTTAACAGATTACTAGCCTTTCCCGGCGAGAAGGAGATTTATTATGCCAAAAGAATTCAAACCATGGATTTGGGATGAGAAGAATGAGTGCATGAGCGACGAAGAGCGCGAAGCCCTCGTAAGCGAGCGTCTTGTTGCTTGCGTTAACAGAATGTATGAGAAAGTTCCATACTACAAGAAGAAGCTTGATGATGCTGGTGTTAAGCCTGAAGATATTAAGGGCGTTCAGGATCTTCCTAAGCTTCCTTTCTGTGATAAATATGACTTCCGTGATAATTATCCATTTGGAACTCTTGCAGTACCTAAGGAAGAACTTGCTAGATTCCACGCTTCATCAGGTACAACAGGCCGCATGAAGGTTGTAGGTTACACAAAGGCTGACGTTGACCTTTGGTCAGAAATGCTTTGCCGTTGCTTTGCAATGGGTGGTGTTCAGAAGGGTGACCTCTGCCACATCTCTTATGGTTATGGTCTCTTTACAGGTGGTCTTGGCCCTCATTATGCATGTGAGCCTTATGGTTGTGTTGCTATTCCAGTATCTTCTGGTCAGACTGAAAGACAGGTTCAGATCCTTAAGGACTGGCAGTCAGATGTTATTTTCTGTACTCCTTCATATATGCTTGGTATCCTTGACAAGATGGATGAGATGGGCGTAACTAAGGAAGAAATCAACCTCCGTTGTGGTTTCTTTGGTGCTGAGGCTTGGACAGTTGAGATGAAGGAAGAAATCGAAGCTCGTTCAGGTATGAAGGCTATGGATATCTATGGTCTTTCTGAAACTCTTGGACCTGGTGTAGGCTGCTCATGCTCATGCTGCAACCAGATTCATATCAATGCTGACCACTTCTGGCCAGAAATCGTTGATCCTGAGACTGGCGCACCACTCCCAGATGGAGAACTCGGTGAGCTCGTATTCTCATCTGTTACAAAGGAAGCTACTCCACTTGTTCGTTATAACACACACGACCTTACACGTATGTATCACGGTAAGTGCGCATGTGGTAGAACAACACCTCGTATCGATAAGATTACAGGTCGTGGTGATGACATGCTCATCATACGTGGTGTTAACCTCTTCCCAAGCCAGATTGAGGAAGCTATCGGAAGACATAAGAAGGATGTAGTTATCAACTACCTTATCCATGTTGACCGTGTAAACAACGCTGACACAATCTATGTTGAGGTTGAGTCTAAGAAGCCTCTTACACTTGTTGAGAGCCCAGACGCTATCAAGAAGAGCATCGAGGCTGATATCACAGCTATCACAGGTCTTCACATTAAGATTAAGCTTGTTGATCCTAATACACTCCCTAAGTCTGTTGGTAAGGCTAAGAGAGTAATCGATAATAGATTTGCTAAGTAATAATGAACATTTTTAAAAGAATAGTATCAACAATTCTCACCGCGTGCCTCGTGCTCGCGGTGTTCTCTTGTGTGGCATTTGCGGATGCATCAGGAGAGATTAATTCGCCTAATTTCTGGGGCGATGGTGGTCAGGTATCAGTTAACCTATCAGGTTGCTCTGGCTATGGAACAATTACGGTTGTAGTAGAGTTTGAAGGTAGTGTAAGTTCTGCTTCAGGATGGGGGTTTGATTCTTACACGGTTAGTGGTAATCAGGTAACTGCTGTAGTGTCATCTACAGGCGGTAACTCCTGGGCTTTTAATGGTAACCCTGGAATTCAGGTTACTGGAACTAACATCACGGGTGCTTCACTAGTATCAGTAACTGGTTCTGGCACAGGAGCAGCAGTACCAGAGAATAACAATGGTGATAACGGTAATAACAACCAGACAGGCGAGGAGCCTGGTGCCAATGTACCTGATTTAAGCGTAGATGCACCTACTGGTGACGACTGGCTTACTACTGATGGCGACCGTATCGTCGACATGAATGGTACCGAAGTATGGCTTACAGGATGTAACTGGTTTGGTTATAACACTGGAAGTAATATCTTTGATGGCGTGTGGGCTTGTAATATGCGTGAGGCTTTGGAGTCTATCGCAGACCATGGATTTAATCTCTTAAGAATCCCTATCTCAGCTGAGCTTTTGCTTCAGTGGAGTAGAGGTGAGTATCCTCAGGCAAACTTCAATCATGCGTATAATGCAGAACTCGAGAGTATGAATTCTCTAGAGATTTTTGATTATGCGCTAGATATTTTAAGAGCAAACGGCGTCAAGGTAATGCTTGATATTCACTCGCTTCCTACAGATGCGATGGGCCATATGCTTCCACTATGGTATACAGATAACTTTACTGAGCAGGATTATCTTGATGCGCTTGATTGGGTGTCAGCTCGTTATGCTAATAACGATACTGTAATCGCTTTTGACCTTAAAAATGAACCTCATGGTAAGGCGTCTGAACCAGATCATGCTATCTGGAATGATTCGGAGGATCAAAATAACTGGAGACGTGTGGCGCAGCTTGCAGGTAACGTTATCTTAGATAACAATCCTAACGTGCTTATCATGATTGAGGGTATCCAGATTTTTCCTATGGATCCTTCAGCTAATGATTTTACTTCAACTAATGATGAGGATTACTATAACTCCTGGTGGGGTGGTAACCTGCGCGCGGTAGAGTACTATCCAATCGATTTTGGTACTCCTGAACGTAATGCTCAAATCGTATATTCCCCTCACGACTACGGCCCAGCAGTATATGCTCAGCCTTGGTTTGAAGGCGGGTTTACATACGAGTCTTTGTATGAAGATTATTGGCATGATGCTTGGCTTTATATAGATGAGGATGGTATAGCTCCTCTTTTAATCGGTGAGTGGGGCGGCTTCATGACGGGCGATAATCTCACATGGATGACTTATATGCGCCAGTTAATCGCAGAGTATCACCTTAACCACACATTTTGGTGCTTTAATGCTAACTCAGGCGATACTGGTGGGTTAGTATTAGATGATTTTGTTACTTGGGATGCTGATAAGTACGCCTTTGTTGAAGAAGTACTATGGCAAAACGAGAATGGCGAGTATATCGGTCTTGATCATGTGGTTTCACTAGGAGACAATGGTATTTGCCTAAGTGAATTTTCTGGAATTTCCGAAGTCCCTAATGTTGTTCACGAAGAAACTAGCGAAGGGGCTGTATCAACGCAGCCTTCAAATACAATTATTGGTGGGGCAGATTCACCAGTGGCAGTAGAACTAAAGTCAAGTTCACCATGGAAAGTGGTCGGCACAATCGCTGCTGTAATTGTAGTTATAGCAGGTGGCGTGCTTTCTTATATTTTAGGTGTTAAGTCGACCAGAAAAACTAAGACATAATTATCAAAGTTAATTGTTTGTTTATATGTGTGTAACTCCGTATAATAATTGGGTTGCTATTATACGTATATATTGATGATTTAGGGGTTATTTGAATGCGTAAGGTTCTTTTAAAAGTACTAACCGTTATGGTTGCATTATTTATAGTTGGCTCGATAGTGGTTCCGAATAGTATTGTTCGTGCGGATGGAACCGCGAGTGTGTCAGCTAGCGGCTCATGGGATGATAATGATTCAGCATACAAGCAGTTTAATGTTTCACTAAGAGGTGTAGATACTTCTGGTGGACCGATAACTTTTAGCATCTCTTTTGAGGGAGCTGTAACTAGACTTACAAGTTATTGGGGATGCGATTCTTGTTCTTTTAATGGCAGCTCAGTAACGATTACAATCTCTGGTAGTAACCTCTACAATAGTGGTATCGGATTTATTGTGGCTTATCCTAAGGGTGGCTTATGTAATATCGCTAGAGGATCTTCTAATATTAGTTTTAGTCAGTCAGCTGGTGGTACACCTACTCCAACAAATACACCAACTCCAACACCAACAAATACACCTACACCAACACAGTCATCTTCATCAAATCCAGGTGTACCAGAAAACCCAGGTACGCCAGTGACTCCTGATAATCCAGTTCAACCTCAGGATCCGGTAGTGGTTCCTGTTAATCCGAATCCAGAAGTACAAGTTGTAGTAGAGGTTCAGCCTGAAGTTGCAACTGAAGCTACACAGGCCGCTGAAGCAGAAATGGTTCCTTCTGCTGAACAGACGCAGGTTAATAACAATAACAGTTCAACAAATAATACACAAGCGACTGCAGAAGAGACGGTTGAAGAGACAGTTGAGACAACGGTTCCAATTGTAATTATTGACGTTAATGGTAACGAGATTATAGTTACTCCAACACCTACACCAACTCCAGTTCCTCGCTACATTTCAATGTTGGTTGATAGTAATAGCGACGAGAATAAAACAATTAGAAACATTATCAATGCAGTTGTAATTGCTGCGATTCTTTTGGCTAGACTTGTAGCTTTGAAGATTCAAGGTGCGAGGGGTGCAGATTATTTGATTGATTTCATACCTTTCGGAATCGTACGAGGAATTATTGACAATGTTCAGTATTCTCAGGAGAAAAGAAGAAGGATGAAGGAACCTGAGAAGAATAATGGCTATATGGAACGTGAACACAATCACGTGAATTCATCAGCGAGTGCAGCTGAAGCTGCTAAGGCTGCTCAGGAGGCAAGAGCTGAATTTGCAAGAGCTGCGGCTGAACGTAAAGCTGCTCAGGAAGTTGCTGCTAAAAGCAATGCTAATGTTAATAGTGTAGCTCCTAAAGCACCGGTTAAGACCCCTGAAAGAACTAGTGCAAATAATGCTACAAGATATAGACCATCACCATTAAAGCGTCCTGACAACAACTGATTTGCCCCTAACAAAAATCTTTAATAAGTGGTATATTATTTGTGTATTTCCTTTAATTTACCATTCACTCAGGGGGTTTAAATATGAGCGATTCAAAGAGCCCATTTGTACCAGTTGGCGGCAAAGCTTCAGGGAAGGCTCCAATTAAGAGATCTGATTCTATAAATGCATTTAAGAAGAAGCAGGAAGAAGCTAAGGTTGAGCCAGAAGAAAAGGTAGTGATGGCTCCTACTAAGCCAGAAGATGAAGGCCCATCAATTGCTAGATTTATTCCACCAGTTATTATTGACGATAATTCTTTGGAATTTGGTGTTGATCCAGAAGCAATTAAGTCAAAGTCTATTGCTTCCAGACAGAAGGCAACAGAGCTTAAGTTTACTCCATTTGATGAGAGTCAAACTCAGCCATTTGAGCCAACTCATAAGCCAACATTACAAGAGCGTATTGATGCTAATATGAAGTCCGGTTTGGTGTTTACCGATATCGCAGATAAGGATGCGTTAGGCGCAGCTGAATATACAGGTAAGCCTTCTTTGCAGGAGAGAATTAAGGGTCAGAACACAGAATTCGCTTTTACTCCAATGCCAGTTTCTGAAGAGGAAGCAAAGAAAGAAGAGCCATCTCCTTTTAAGCCTGTTAAGGAAAAGGGAACTTTTACAAAGCCAACATATAAGAGACCTGCTGCCAATCAAAGACCAGGCGCTCAGTCCCCGTTTGCACCTAAGATAGACGAAGAATAATAGCTAGAACACGAAAGGAGAACTATAACTATGAGTGACAATTATAGTTCTAATCTATCGCCCAAATCACCATTCAGACGCCCTGTTGGCGCTACTACTGGTACTGATATAAAGCCAGAAAAGACGGAGGAGAAGGCCGCGCCGGTATCTTCTGCTTTTAGTAGACCATCTCCGCTAAGAAATCCTTCTGCACCTTCGCCTTTTAAGTCTTCGGGTGCGTCTCCATTTAAGAGTGTTTCTGATTCGACTTCAGTAGCATCTACTACACCAGTTCCAACAGAAAAAGCAACTTCACCAGTTACTCCTGTGCCTAAGATGCCTTCATTTGCTAGTAATGCACCTTCTGCACCATCAGTTCCAACATCTAAAGCCACTCCAGCAGCTCCTGCTGCACCTGCAAGTACTGGATTGAAGGGTTCCTCTGCAGGCTTATCTTTTGGCAGTAAACTTCCATCTGGTTATGCATTAGACGAAGAAGATGAGGGCCCAACTGGTGGTGGTATAGCTACATCCGCTGGTTTCCAGTTTACTCCAATGGTTACTGTAGCTGATAGAAAAGCTCAGGAAGCAAGTCCTTTTGCGCCAAGAGTTGAGAAAACTGAAGCACAGCTAAGAGAAGAAGAAGAGAGAGCTCGTATAGCTCGCGAAAAGAGTGTAATCGAAGTTCCTAAGAAGAGTAGACTTGATGGATTAATGGATAAGTTGAATTCACCTATTTTCTAATATGAAAATTGCGATTATAACAGGAGCTTCATCCGGCATCGGAAAATCATATGTCAACCAATTAGTGGCGTCAAAAGAAAATTTTGACGCCATTTGGGTTGTGGCACGAAGAATTGAGCGTCTAGAAGAACTTAGGTCATTGTCAGATAAAATAGTTCCTATCAGATGTGATTTAGGTAATGGTATTGAAGAAATAACCAATAGACTTATTAGTGAGAAGCCAACAGTCGATTTATTAGTTAATTGTGCTGGAATGGGAAGAAAGGGAAAAATTGCCGATCGCTCTGTGTTAGACATTACTGACACGATTGATTTAAATTGTACAGCTTTATCTGCATTAACTCGAGAAGCCATTCCGTTTATGAGTAAGGGTTCTCGTATACTTAATGTTGGTTCTACAGCTGCGTTTTTACCTCAGCCAGGATTTGCAGTGTATGCAGCGTCGAAGGCTTATGTAGTTTCTTTTACAAGAGCATTGGCTAGTGAGCTTAAAAGCAAAGGAATAAAGGTAACTGTAGCTTGCCCAGGCCCTATCGAGACTGAATTTAATGGTCTGGCTACAGATGGAAAATCAGCGGAGTTTACTGGTTTTAGAAAACTGGTTGCAGCTGATAGTGATAAGTTTGCGCAGGCTTCACTCAAAGCCTCTTCCAAAGGCAAGGTTTTCTACGTGTATGGTTTTTCTCAAAAGTGCCTGCACGTGTTCTCTAAGATAGTACCAACTGGGCTTATCCTTAGTTTGCTTTATAAATAGGAGTTTGTTATACTTCTAACACTTTTGTAGTTGCCTTTATAGCTCAGTAGGTAGAGCGCATCCATGGTAAGGATGAGGTCACCAGTTCGATCCTGGTTAAAGGCTCCAAATATGAAAAGACTCGGGGTTTTCTCGAGTCTTTTTGCTTTACATCATCGTTAAAAAATAAAAGCCTGAACGAGAGCAACTAGGAAAGCCGCTACGCAGGTTCCAATTGCTACTATTAGTAAGCTCTTGCCTTTGTATGCAAGTATAAGTGCTACGATAAATCCTGCGGCTGCAGATATTATGCTGTCTGTAGCATAGAGAATCGAAGGAAAAGTCATAGCAGAAAGCACCGAATATGGAATATAGTCAAAAAAGGATTTCACCTTAGGACTTTGAATTTTCTCCCTAAAGAGCACGAAAGGAATAGCTCTAATTAGATATGTCGTAACTATCATTGTGAGTAATAAAGGCAGGAAAACAGAATTATCCATTTACTTCCTCCTTGCTAGGCGTAATGAAAACTCCAATAAGTGCTGAGATTACTGCACAGATGATAATTGCAAAGCCATTAGACACATTTTCATTAATAATAGGTGTGTATCTGAAAGCTACAGAGAGCGCAATCGATATAGCTGATACTATAGTAATAATTTTATTTTTACGGCATACAGGTAGTACGATTGCAACGAACATACCATAAATACCAATAGCTAGAGAGTTGGTAACGATAGCTGGTAAGATACTTCCTAATACAGCTCCAAGAAGTGTGCCCAAAGTCCAGCCGATTACTGGAAGAACTCCAAGACCTGTCATGTATCTAAAGCCTACTTTTATTTGCGAAGAGGCAACTCCAAAAATCTCATCTGTAATAAAAAACGAAGTAAATAGTCTACGTGAAGTAGTCATGCTCTCGTCTGTCTTTTGGGATAATGATATACCCATGAGAGAGTATCTTAAGTTGATGATGAACTGAGTTAATGCCATCTCGAAGATTGTGCCATGAGCAGCCATAATTCCAACACCAGCAACCTGACCTGCAGAGGTTAAGTTTGTGAGGGAAATGAGAACAGCCTGCCACCAAGCTAGTCCATCATTAGCTGCCATAATACCAAAAGAGAAGGATACCGAGAGATATCCTAGTCCGATGGCAAGTCCATCATTAAATCCTTTATGCCAAGTTAATTTGCTCAAATTAGGTTCCTGCGTATGCTGTTGTTACCTGCTCGAAAGTCATGAAGAAATCTAGAGATTCAATGTTTTCAACAAGATCGCATGTCTGTGTATCAGGATTTAATAGATAGAATTGCCCCATAGTTGATATATACTTTGTTATAACAGGAACGCCAGATTCAGTAATATATGTTCTTACTGCCATCATCATTGTGTCCGAGATGTTGAAGTATTCATCATACTCGGTTCTATCGTTACGTTGAACTTCTAGAGAACACGAAGTAAAAGGTTGATTTACAACAGATGTAAATCTAGCGTTACATGGCTGTCCGTTAGGTGTCTCAGATATAGATGTCGTTACAGAGACTTGACCATCGCCTGTTTGTACATAATCTCTATATGCATCCTCATATGCCGTAATAACTGCTATGGTTTCCTGATAGTCGAGAGTAGAGTCTTCGGTTTTGCTACTACATCCAGATAGAAGAAGTACGCACGTTAGTATTATTGCTGTGAGTTTTTTGATTCTCATATTTTGGAAAATCCCTTGTAATAATTAATACGCGTGAATTATAGCACATTATTGAAAGTTACATTGACAAATTAATGTTATGAATATACAATTATCAAGCATTTATAACTGATGGAGAAGTCGCCTAGCCTGGTCGAGGGCGCACGACTGGAAATCGTGTAAACCCCAAAAGGGTTTCGAGGGTTCGAATCCCTCCTTCTCCGCCAATGTTGTTTTTGTGAGACCCTTGAAATCATTGAGTTTCGAGGGTTTTTCATTGCATTTTTTTGAATTTTGACGACAGTTTTGACGACAAATGTCTATGAAATCAACTGACTTTATTGATGTATTGTTGTCTGTCTGATCAACACTTCCAATTTTCGTAACTGTCGTTTTAAATATTTTTTTCACCAACAGTTCTGCAACGGTCGCTTTTCTATACTTAGCTCATAACAAAGAAATAAACGAAAGGAGAAAAAACAATGGTCGGATTTACAGTTTTTGGTGTTCTCACAGTAATTGAAATTGGCTTGTGCGGTATCGCTTATGCCATTGAAGGAAATTAACGAGCTAATACCACGTAACTTATAAACAAACGAAAGGAGAAAACAAAAATGATTATTGGTTCTACAGTATCACTTGTATGGCTTGGTACTCTTGCAGTAGCTGAAGTTGCCGGATTAGGCTATTTGATGTTCAGCTAATCAATTGAAACAAATTAATTACGTTTTAAGGATCACTTTGTGGTCCTTTACTTTTGCAATAAATCTACATACAACACAAAAAATTAGCAATAGGGTTAGTTAAGAAAATCAAAATTTTATACTTAGAATTGTACAGTATTTTTTGACGACTGTTTTGACGACAAATGTCAATTCTTAATCCTTATCTTGACTAGTGCAGCTCTGGCGGCACATAACTAGTATCATTATTTGTGTTAAAATAACCTCGGATAGGGGGTGAAATTATGATTTGTAATTCCTGTGGATGTGATAATAGAGAAGACTGGGTATTCTGCTCAAATTGTGGTTCAAGACTTGAAGTTCCGATGGATGGCGGTATGGATAATCCTTCCGACAATTCATACGATGAATCTGAAGCGGAAGTTGAGAAAGCTGGCCCAAATTCAATTGATGCAATTGAGTGTCCTAACTGTGCCGCTAACGTAAAGATTGATTTGTCTCAGGATTTTGCCTACTGTGAATACTGTGGTAGTTGCCTTTCGTTAGTAGAACTTCGTAAGGAAATACTAGAGGAAGAAGCTCGCATTAAGGAAGCAGAAGCACGTATCGCAGAAGCTAATGCTTTGGAGGCACAGGCAAATGCCGCTGCTTCTCAGGCGTATGAGGGTGAAGGTTACTACGAAGAGGAAAGGCCAAGCCTAGCAAGAGAAATCGCGATGGGCGTTGCTGCTGCAGCTTTGAACTATAGACCTCGAGTAATGAGTACGCCTTATTCTCGTATGGGTATGAGTGAGCCAGCTTATGATTACTATCCAGATTATGTTGATGAACCAATTCCGGTTCCAGTTCCAACACGAACAGCATCAGCTCCAGTGTCAGCTGCTGCGCATAGTATTAGTGATTCTGAGCGCGCTGCAGTTAAAACTGCTCATAAACCAGTTGAAGTACATAAGCCTGAAACCATAAAGAAGCCAGAAGCTGTTAAGCCAGCTCCTGTAAAAGACTACTCTTCCGTAATGCCTTCTAAGACTCCAGTTGCTGTCCATACGCCAGTTAAAAAGGATATATCTTCAACGAGTACAACAAGCGGTCTTAATAGAGTAGAACCAGCCAAGGAGAAAAGAGGATTATTCGGTTGGGGTAAGCCAAAGCCTGCTGCAACTACAGCTCCTGTTAAGCCATCAACACCAGTAAGTAAGCCAACTCCAGTTAGTAGACCTACAGTAAGTAAGCCAACTTCAAGCTCAACAGGTGGATTGTTCTCGAGAAGCAGCGCTTCAAAGCCTACATCTGCTCCAGTAAGTAGACCTGCAGCAAGTAAGCCTTCATCTGGTGGTTTGTTCTCAAAGCCAAGCACTTCTAGTTCAGTAAGTAGATCAAGTTCAAGTAGTTCAAGATCTTCAGTATCTAGACCTAGCGTATCAAAGCCATCAGCATCTAGATCAAGTAGTTCAAGACCAAGTGTCTCCAAGTCTGTTTCAAGGCCTACTTCAAGACCTAGTTCATCAAGGTCATCTGGCAGCAAGTCTATGGGTGGTGGCAAGAGAAGATAAAGCATACTAAAAGGAGTACCATATTTGTGATACTCCTTTTGCTTGTCAAAAAATAATCTTGGAATTAGTAGTTCTGAGCGTTTACTTCGAAGTAACTTTGTGGGTGGTTACATGTAGGGCAAACGTCTGGAGCTTCTGTGCCAACAACGATGTGACCACAGTTACGGCACTCCCATACCTTAACTTCACTCTTTTTAAATACTTCCTGAGCTTCTACATTCTTAAGGAGTGCACGATATCTTTCTTCGTGATGCTTCTCGATAGCAGCAACTAATCTAAACTTATTAGCGAGTTCTGGGAATCCTTCCTCTTCAGCTGTCTTAGCAAATCCTTCGTACATGTCTGTCCACTCGAAGTTTTCTCCGTTAGCTGCAGCTTCGAGATTAGTTGATGTATCACCGATGCCCTCTAACTCCTTAAACCACATCTTGGCGTGCTCTTTCTCATTGTCAGCTGTCTTTAAAAAGAGTGCTGCAATCTGCTCATAGCCTTCCTTCTTTGCCTTAGATGCGAAATAAGTGTACTTATTTCTTGCCTGAGACTCACCTGCGAAAGCAGCCTCGAGATTCTTTTCTGTCTGAGTTCCTGCGTACTTGCTCATAAATCCTCCCTTTATTTGAATATGTTTTTAATGATTAGTGATGTTATCACATTCTTGCATAGTAAAATTTGTATATGTTGTAAATTTGAGTAAAAATAGAGTGAATTTATACTCCATGGAAATCTAGTAGGAGAATGTATGAAAGCAAAACTATATAAGCGTAATGTGCATATTGATAATATTAATTCTTATCTTGAACAGGACGAGGACTGTAATTTTAGAGTAGGTGAGGGACAAAAGCCTTCTTTGGATCCAAGAAGTGTAATGACTACAATTATTGCATTTTTATTTTTTATAACTATTGTATTTATGATTCTAAGACCAAATGGTATGGATGTTTTTAAGCACACTGGCAATGGATATGTCGCTACAGCTGGTCTAATTCCATTTATCGCTATTATTGGGATTATGCTTTTATATATGATCGTTGATGCGATTTGTTATGTAGTCACTTTGGTGAATATGAAGAAGTGTGATTTTCCTGTTAAGGCAAAAATAATAATGCTTGAAGAGCGCATTCAAAGTAGAAGACGAGGACCAGCTGTTCATTATTATTACCCTGTTTATCACTACTATTATGCTGGTAAGCATTACATAGCAAGGAGTGATGACAGAAGCTATAAGATTAATAAAGTCAATTACACTATGTACTTGGGACAAGATGAGATGGTCTTAATTAATTCTGATAATCCATATTCATGTAAGCCTGAAGATGATGTGGAGTTTAGCGGACTTAAGTTATTTACTTATGTTTTTACGATTGTTATTTTGACCATTATGATTAGCATGATGCTAATGACTACATTTAAGATTCGATAGATATTGTTCATTGATTGTTTAAATGCACTAGCAAATCATCGAGATATAATCTAAGCGAGAAATTGGTTTTTCGTGGGGACTACTATGGGTTTACGAGATGATTTTGTAGAGATACCGGAGATTAGAATTGGAGAGCGTTCCAATTCTTTGGGTGAGAATTTACTCAAAGAGGGCAGAGAAAACTGGGATTTTTATACTTTTTGTGATGGTGAAGCCTACCTCAAATACGAAGATAACACTTTTCTTATTGATATAACTAACACTGGTGATGCTAATCATGCCATTCAGCTTGTTCATAGCGGAATTAAGCTTGAGAATGGTTGTTCATATAGAGTAGATTTTGATGTTTATTCTGAGGTTCCACGCCATTTTGGTTTTGCAGTCTCATCTCCTGACAGAGATTATAAGCGTTACCTAAATGATCAGCTTATAATTCTTGATGGTAAGTGGGAGACACACAGAGTTACTTTCGAGATGAATGATGAGACTGACGATAATGCAAGAATTGAGTTTAATCTCGGTAATAACGATTCTACTGGTAATGTCGAGATTAGAAATGTCAGACTCGAGAAGATAAATAAAGACAAAAAGCGTCGTGGTACTATCGGTGTTTGTGGTGGATGGGAAGATGCTGAGAACTATAACTTGTTCTTAAGTTCACTCATGATTCCTGAGATTACAGATAATTATGTAATTATGAGTTATACATTCCCTGAGTCTTCTATCGATGAGGATGAGACTGATACAGGTCTTAAGTTCACAGACTTTATTTCTATGACTGATTTTGATGCCCTGATTGTTTTTGCCCAGATGGTCGATAAGAGGGATATTCAGGACAGGATAATTAAAAACTGTAAGACTAAGGACATCCCTCTATTCTTCTTGGAGCAGGAACGAGAAGGTGTAATTAACTGTGTCTTAAATTATGCTGGTGGCTTTGAGCAAATGGTAGAGCACGTGCTTGATTACCATAAGTGCACTAAGGTTAAGATGCTCGCCGGCTTTAAAGGAAATCCTTTCTCTATGGAACGAGAAGAAGTCTATAAGAATCAAATGCTTAAGCATGGTCTTATGGTAAATGAAGACGACATAATCTATGGCGATTTCTGGGATGCGGCGACAGTACAAAGACTTAATATTCTCTTTGATGCCGGTATGGAAGTTCCAGAGGCTTTTGTCTGTGCTAATGACTCAATGGCTGTCGGTGTATGCGACTGCTTAGAAAGCCGCGGAATTCGAGTTCCTGAAGAAGTAATTGTCACAGGCTTTGATGGTACATGGCATGGTAAGTACCATAAGCCTGTTATATCTACAGCAGTGCCAGATTACGAGAGCCTTGGTCAGTATATCATTGGTGTTGTTAAGGGTGAGATTCCATGGAAGTCAGGTAAGACTCAGCGTTATAGCGTAAATTATAAAATAAGTCTTAACGATTCTTGTGGCTGTGCTGCTGATGAATACGACTGGAGACAGAAGGTTAAGACTTTGGTTGCAGATAACCAGGATTACTTCCGCCATATGCTCGAAATGGGTAAGTTTATATCACGTACTATTAGCTTGAACGATATGGATGAAGCCATGATGGATCTCCAGCACTATCTGTGGCTTTGGAAGAAGCAGTATTATTTTGCTGGAATTACAAATCATGAATATCCAGGCTATGTAGATACTGTCTTACATGGTAACGGTGGTGAGTATGTCTTTAACGAGAAGTACTATAACCTCAAAAAGCAGTTGCCAGAATTAGACGAGATTTTAGAGCCAAATAGTGGAATTAATATTCTATTGTTCAGACAAATCAGACATTCTGAGAAGGCTTATGGTTATGTCAGTTGTGGGTATGAACATTTCACTATGCGTGATCAGCAGAGGTTTGAAGAGTTTGTGCTTTATATTTCTGCTGTAGTCATCTCAGTAATGAATAACATAAAGCTTTTGGAAGCAAATAAAGCTATTGGTGAATTAAGTGAGAAGGACTATCTTACTGGCCTTTATAATAGACGTGGCTTCTTAAGACATGTAAATGAATTAATGCATAATCCAAAGAATGTAGGCAAGATTTTCTCCTTGTTTTCTATCGATATGGATGGTCTTAAACATATTAACGATACCTATGGCCACCAAGAGGGGGATAATTCACTTATTGTTATGGCACGTGCATTGAATTCCTTTATTGGTGAGAAAGGCATATGCGCTAGATTTGGTGGCGATGAGTTCGCTATTGCTGCTGTAGGTGATATTGATATCGGCGATGGCCTTGTTGATATGCGTAAGCGACTCGCAATTCATACTAGTGGTGATCCTAGAATGCAGGGTAGAGCTTATGAGATTTCTGCAAGTATTGGTATTGCAGAGTGCATTATTTCTGGTAATGATGACCTCGAGGATATTATGAGATTGTCTGATGTACGCATGTATAAAGACAAGCAGAAGCGTAAGGAGAAATCTGCGCAATGAAAATGTTGATTAAAAGGTTCGCAGCGGCTCTTTGTGTCGCTGCTCTTTTATTGGTAGGAATTCCATATCAGATAAGTACAAAAGCGGATGGAATGATGACAGCAAGTCAGGAAGTGGCTGCTATTAATGTTGGATGGAATCTCGGCAATACGCTTGATTCTTATGGAACATGGATTACTAATGTTAATCCTACTTCTGTTGAGACTGCTTGGGGTAATCCTCTTACAACAAGAGAGTTGATTTTATCTGTTCAGCAACAGGGCTTTAATGCTATTAGAATTCCGGTAACGTGGGCGCAGTTTACAGATAGTGAAGGTAACGTAGATTCAGCTTGGATGAATCGAGTTCATGAAGTAGTTGATTACGCATATAATGCTGGTATGTACGTTATCTTAAATGTACATCATGATACAGGTGAACACGGAAGTGATAAGGTCTGCTGGATGATTGCTGATATGAACACTTATGAGCAGACTCGTGATAGATTTGAGGGACTTTGGACTTCTATTGCTAATGAATTCAGAGACTATGGCGATCACTTGATGTTCGAAGGTTATAACGAACTTTTGGATATGAATAACTCGTGGAATTCTTCGACTACAGGAACTACAGCCTATGATGCGACGAATTCATATGCACAACTATTTGTCGATACTGTTAGAAGCACTGGCGGCAATAACGCTACTCGTAATTTAATAGTTAACACTTATGTGTGTTCCGTAGAACAGGTTGTTCGAGATAATTTTGTATTACCTTCAGACACCGTTCCAGATCATTTAATTTGTGAGGTTCACTGCTATTCACCTTGGTGGTTTTCAACTGCGACAGATACATCTGATACTACATTTACAGAGCAGCACAGAAGCGATGTAATCACTTTGATGAATACGATTAGCAACTTTTCAGAACAGCTTGGCGTGCCAGTTATAATTGGTGAATTTGGTCCAGAGTATAAGAATAATGACGATCAAAGAGCGGCGTATATTGAATGCTATATTTCGGAGGCTACTAGCAGAGGAATTAAGTGTTTCTGGTGGGATAACGGTGATTACAGAACTGGCTCGGAATTTGGCGGATATGCCATTGTTAATCGTAACAATCTAACATGGAGAACTCCTCTAGTTGAGGCTCTTGTAAATAATTCACAAGGTGAACCAATCAGTGTTATTGAAGAAATATCTGTTGAGACTCAAGAGGTGGAAACCACAGTTGAATCTACTGTAGAGACAACACAGATTACAGAAACAACAATCGCAGAAACAAATCCGACACAAACGGACATAAACTCTTTAGAGAATGTTAATAATACCAATGATTCTACTGGTGTATTATTAGTGGTAGGATGCGCAGTAGTCTTGGGGGCTTATGTAGGCTTGTTCATTCTAGGTAGGAAAAACGGCTTTAAGAAGAATAAGTGATAAATAGCGAGGTATTTATGTCAGAGAAAAAAAGACTCAACATTGGTCTTATCATTGATAGTCTTGATAACTATTTCTCCGCACAAGCTTGTAAGGGCGCAGCATTTGCTTGTAAGGCGATAGATGCCAACCTTTATATTTTCCCTGGACATTACATTGGTAAATCTGACTCCCGTTATGAGGATAAGCTGTATGAATATCAGCATAATTCAGTGTTTAAACTCGTAAACGATAAACATATAGATATTCTTTATGTTTTGTTCGGTATTATTTGTTCCCGTGCTGATCAACAACAGCAGGAAGAGTTTTTGAAGAGCCTTCCTAAGATTCCAACTGTTTTGCTCTTTACTCAGTATCCTGGCTACACATCTGTTATGTATGATAATTCGACTGGTTTGGGTCAGGCTGTACGTCACTTAATTCGTAAGCATGATTGTAAGAGAATTGGTTTTGTTAGTGGACCGATGACGAACGAGGATGCTAAGGAAAGACGTGAGATTTATAAGGAAGTTTTGGAGCTAGAAGGCTTACCTTATGAAGAAAGACATGTTACCTACGGTGATTTCACTGAGGAATGCTCTGCTAATATCGATGAGCTTTTACAAAATGATCCAGAATTAGATGCGATTGTTTTTGCTAATGATCTTATGGCTATGGGTGGCTATAAGAGACTTAAAGAACTGGGCAAGGTTCCTGGTAAGGATATCATGGTTACAGGTTTTGATAATGACTCATTCTCTGTATCTTTGAATCCACCTCTTACTACTGTTGATGCAAGTTCTGCCGACTTAACTTATAAGTCAGTTCTTAATGCAGAGAGATTTGTTAATGGTCAGTATGCTGAGAAGATGAGTATCAGAACATATCTTGTTCAGAGATCTTCTTGTGGCTGTAAGGGCCTAGATGTTGAAAATATGAGAACAAGACTTAGACTTGATGGCCTCGAGAAGGGCGGTAAGCGCTTTATAGAGGAATCAATTAAGTATCTCTTCGGAATGTTTGATGATGATGATTCTCTAGTAAGAATTAAGCAGACATTGTTTACATTCCTTAACGAATATGCAGAGTTTCTTATAGGCGGTGCTGATAGAGAGAAGGTGGAGGATGTTAAGTATCCTTTCGAGTCAATTCTCGAGACAAGTCTGTTGTCATACACTACGCCAGAGAAGGTATTCAATCTTTTGCAGTCTCTCCTTTATGAAGGAACTGTGATGATTACAGATCAAGATACTCAGATTCTCCTTAATGAGATGTTTGCTGATTTCTATCGTAGCTTGTCATTTGCTAGCGTATCTATTACTAAGGAGAACATTACTAAGGCCGAGAGAATTTCTCAGCTTATTAACAAGCAGGCTGGCGATATCTTTATGATGTCTGGTTCTTCTGAGATTCCTTATGACGTATTGATTGATGGTCTTACTACGGTAGGATTTAGAAGAACTTATTTGTACTTGTTCCAGGGTTCAACTAAGACTTCTCCTGATATTCCATGGAAGTGTCCAGGTGCTTCTTTGCTTAAGGCTATTAATGATGAAAATGGCGTAAGAATGCTTCCTGAAGAGCAGCAGCTTATTAGAACTGAGGACATGTTTAATAACGAATACATCCCTCAGGATCGTCGTCAGACTATGGTAGTATTCCCTCTCTTCGTAGGTGAGGATATGTACGGTATGATTGCTTGCGATATTGATAGCAGTAACTTAACTAATATCGCTCCTATCTCTTATCAACTTGCTGTTACTTTGAAGTCTCTACTTATGATTGAGGAGCAGAACAGAGCAAAGGCTTATCTCCAGAGTTCTCTTGATAAATTCATGCGTGATAATTCTGTTCTTTCTCAGATGGCTAACTCAGATGAGCTTACGGGACTTTACAACAGACGTGGTTACCTAGAGTATGCTAAGGGCGAGATTTCAAGCCCACAGAACAAGGGCAAGCATGCGCTTATCTGCTATGCTGACATGGATAATCTTAAGTACGTAAACGACGTATTTGGTCACGACGAAGGTGACTTCTCCCTCCGTGAGATAGCATCTATCCTTAGGGAAGCATTCCGAAATGGCGATATTATCGGACGTATGGGTGGTGACGAGTTTATCGTGTTTGCCATCACAGAGATGGAGAGTTTTGAGTCTACGATTAAGGAGCGAATCGCAGCTATTACAAAACGTCATAATGAAGCTGCCGGTAAGCCATATCCAATTGATATGAGTACAGGAATTGCAGAATTTATCTGCGGACCTGAGATTGATATTCATGAGATTATCGAGCAGGCTGATGAGAAGCTTTATAAGGAGAAGGCACATAAGAAGCTTACGAACGGCTCTTATAGGTAAATGATTTTCATTTATGGAATTACGAAAATATAACGCTGTTATATTTTCTCTTCGGGCATTTATGGACCATCGGGTTTACCGATGGTTCATTTTTTAAGCAACAAAGCATTAATAAATTATAGTAAACTCATTGTGACTTATGTTCGCCGTTTTTGCGCGCCCATAAGTTCCAATTCTTAAAGAATAGGATGGCTGGAGGTACTATGAAATACAGTTATTACCCCGGATGCACCTTGAAGAACAAGGCGCAGGACCTGGATAAGTACGCTAGAGCTTCTGCTGTAGCTATGGGATTCGAGCTTGTTGAGATTCCTGAGTGGCAGTGCTGCGGTGGTGTATATCCATTAGGTTCAGACGAGATTGCTTCAAAACTTTCTTCTGTCAGAGCGCTTAACTATGCCAAGGAGCAGGGTCAGGATCTCGTTACACTGTGTTCTGCATGTCACCACGTGCTCAAGAGAGTAAATGATGATATGAAGAACGTAGAGGACATCAGAACAAGAGCTAACAATTATATGCAGCTCGACGCTCCATATGCGGGCGAGACTAAGGTTCTTCATTTCCTTGAAGTAATTAGAGATATTATCGGTTTTGATGAACTCGCTAAGATGGTTAAGAACCCACTTACAGGACGTAAGATTGGTGCTTACTATGGATGTCTTACACTTCGTCCAGGTAAGATTTTGGACTTTGACGATCCTGAGAATCCTAAGATTATGGAAGATTTTATCAGAGCTTTAGGCGCTGAACCTGTTATCTATTCCATGAGAAATGAATGCTGCGGCGGATATGCTTCTTTGAAGGATCCAGCTTTCGCACAGGATAGAACAAAGCAGATTTTTGAGAATAGTAGTGATTTTGGTGCAGATTGCCTTATCACAGCATGCCCACTTTGCATGTACAACCTCAATAAGTCTGATGCAGACGCTAAGGTTCCTGTTTACTATTTCACTGAGCTCCTCGCTGAGGCTCTCGGAGTAAAGGAGGAAGCGTAAATGAGTCATGCTGATAATAGAGCAGAGCGTATCTGCGAGATTTCTGGTTCTAACCCTTACATGTGCATGAAGTGCGGTAAGTGTTCTGCTTCTTGTCCTTCTTACAATGAGATGGATATTAAGCCTCACCAGTTTGTTTCATATGTACTTAATGATGATATTGAGTCTCTCGTAAAGTCTAAGGCAGCATTTAAGTGTCTTGGTTGTTTTGCATGTATTGAGCGTTGCCCAAGAAATGTACAGCCAGGAAAGCTTGTTGACGCTGCTCGTCAGATCGTTGAGCGTGAGAAGGGTGGAGATTATATTCAGCCTGAAGAAATCCCAGCTCTTCTTGGTGAGGATGTTCCTCAGCAGCTCCTCGTAAGCGCATTCCGCAGGTACAGGAGGTAATATATGCAGAGAATTGGTGTATTTGTCTGTCACTGCGGTTCTAACATTGCTGCTACGGTAGACGTAAAGAAGGTAGTTGAATTAGTTCGCTACGAGCAGGGCGTTGTTTATGCTGATGATTACATGTATATGTGTTCTGAGGCTGGACAGCAGAAGGTAATGGAGGCTATTAAGGAGCATAACCTTACAGGTCTCGTTATTTGTTCCTGTTCTCCTAGAATGCACGAAGCTACATTTAGAGCTTGTGCAGCTAAGGCTGGTCTTAACCCATTCATGGTTGAGATCGCTAACATTCGTGAGCACTGCTCATGGATTCACAAAGATATGGAGGAAGCTACAAAGAAGGCTGTTATTCTTGCAAGAGCAGCTATCGCTAAGGTTAACCTCAATACTCCTTTGCAGGAAGGTGAGTCTCCAGTTGTTAAGAGAGCTCTTGTTATCGGTGGTGGTATCGCTGGTATCCAGACAGCTCTTGATATCGCTAACGCTGGTTACCCAGTAGATATCGTAGAGAAGGAGCCATCAATCGGTGGTCGTATGTCTCAGCTTGATAAGACATTCCCTACTCTTGACTGTTCTTCCTGTATCCTCACACCTAAGATGGTTGAGGTTGCTCAGCATCCTAATATTAAGATTTATTCTTATAGCGAAGTAGAGAAGGTTGGCGGCTTCGTAGGTAACTTCGAAGTAGACATCCGTAAGAAGGCTAGATCTGTTAACGAAGATAAGTGTACTGGTTGTGGCGTTTGCCAGACAAAGTGCCCTCTTGGTAAGACAGGTAAGATTCCTTCTGAGTTCAATAGAGGTCTTGGTACAAGATCTGCTATCTATACTCCATTTGCACAGGCTGTACCTAATGTACCTGTAATCGACAGAGAGAACTGCACATACTTTAAGACAGGTAAGTGTGGTGTCTGCGCTAAGCTCTGTCCTTCTGGTTGTATCGATTACGAGCAGCAGGATCAGATTGTTACAGAGAAGTACGGTGCAATCGTAGTTGCTACTGGTTTTGACATTATTAACCTTGATAAGTATGACGAGTATGCATACAACACTTGCCCAGATGTTATTACATCTTTGGAGCTCGAGCGTTTGATGAATGCTGCTGGTCCTACAGGTGGTCACCTCCTCAGAATGAGCGATGGTAAGGCTCCTAAGGATATCGTATTTATCCAGTGCGTAGGTTCTAGATGTGCTGATGACAGAGGAAAGCCATACTGTTCTAAGGTTTGCTGTATGTACACAGCTAAGCACGCAATGCTCATCAAGGATCACTGGCCAGAGATGAACGTTACTGTATTCTATATTGATGTAAGAACACCTGGTAAGAACTTCGATGAGTTCTACAGAAGAGCTGTTGAGCAGTATCACGTAAATTACATCAAGGGTCAGGTTGGTAAGGTTATGCCTCAGGCTGACGGTTCCCTCATCGTTCAGGGTTCTGACCTCCTCGATGGTAAGCAGATTAAGATGAAGGCTGATATGGTAGTTCTCGCTGCTGCAGTTGAGCCAAATAAGGATGCTCGTAAGATTGCTTCCATGCTCACAGCAAGTATCGATAACAATGACTTCCTTACAGAGGCTCACGCTAAGCTTCGTCCAGTAGAGTCTCCAACAGCTGGTATCTTCCTCTCTGGTATGTCACAGGGTCCTAAGGATATTCCTGAGACTGTATCCCAGGCTGGTGCAGCTGCTGTTAAGGTTATTGGTCTCCTTGCTAAGGATAAGCTTAAGACAAACCCATGCACAGCTAAGTGTGATATGTTCCAGTGTAATGGATGTTCTACTTGTGCAAATGTTTGCCCATACGGAGCTATTTCTTATGAGGATACTCTTGTAAGAGGTCCAGGAGTTAACGAGACAAGACGTATCGCTAAGGTTAACACAGCACTTTGTCAGGGTTGTGGTGCTTGTACATCCGCTTGTCCTTCTGGTGCTATGGATCTTCAGGGATTCTCTAACTTGCAGATTATTTCGGAGGTGGATGCTATATGCCGATGAATGAGAATAATGAATTTAAGCCTTTGATTGTAGCATTCTGCTGCAACTGGTGTTCCTACGCTGGTGCTGACCTCGCAGGATCTTCAAGACTTACATATCCAGAGAATGTAAAGATCATTCGTGTTCCTTGCTCTGGTCGTGTAAATCCTATGTTCATCCTTCGTGCTTTCGAGAGAGGTGCAGACGGAGTTATCATCTGCGGATGCCACCCTGGAGACTGCCACTACAGCACAGGTAACTATTATGCAAGAAGAAGAATGGCACTTCTCTTCTCCATGCTCGAGTACATGGGTATCGAGAATGGTAGAACAAGAGTTGAGTGGTGTTCTGCGGCTGAGGGCGCTAAGTTCTCTAAGACTATGAATGAGTTCTGCGAGAAGATTGCTTCTCTTGGCGAGAACGTCAGATTGGGGGATTTGAGATGCAAGAATTAAAGAATCGTTTAATCCAGCTTATTTCTGACGGTACAGTAGCAAGAGTTATTGGTTGGAAGAAGGGTGATATGCCTTATAATCCAGAGCCAGCTTGCTTCTCTACAGTAGAAGAGCTCGAGGATTTCGTATATGACGGATTCTGCGGAGCTAACCTCTCTAAGATGATGATTGAAGTTGCAAATCTCGAGGGTAAGACAGCAGTTTGCTTGAAGCCTTGTGATACATACTCTTTCAATCAGCTTATCAGAGAGCACAGAGTAAATCGTGAGAATGCTTACATCATCGGTGTTGGATGCCGCGGTAAGCTCGATATTGAGAAGGCTCGTAAGGCTGGTATCAAGGGTATCGAGGCTATCGAGGGCGTTGGTATCGAGGGTGAAGGTGATGTTACTTTCAAGACAATTTATGGCGATAAGGCTATGGCTTATAGCGAGCTTCTCTTAGACCGTTGCCACGTATGTAAGGGCAAGGATCACATGGTTTATGACGAGGTTATCGGTGAGTCTAAGGACACAGCTGATAGCGATCGTTTTGATGATGTTAAGAAGATCGAGGCTATGAGTTCTGCTGAGAAGTTCGCATACTTCCAGAACGAGCTTTCCAAGTGTATTCGTTGTAATGCATGCCGTAACGTATGTCCTGCATGTTCTTGCAGAAAGTGCGTATTCGACAATACTAAGTTTGATTCACAGCAGAGAGCTAATGTGGATTCCTTCGAGGAGAAGATGTTCCACATTATCAGAGCTTTCCACGTAGCTGGCAGATGTACAGACTGTGGTGAGTGTAGCAGAGTTTGCCCACAGGGTATCCCGCTCCACTTGTTCAATAGAAAGTTCATCAAGGATATTGATGATTTCTATGGAGAGTTCCAGGCTGGTAAGGATCCAGAGGCTCAGAGCCCTCTCACAGACTTTACATTCGAAGACTTGGAGCCAAAGCAGGCTGTAGGAAGGGGTGAAAACTGATGTATACAATTTCTAAGGATAACCTCAATTCTTTATACGCTAAGATTGCTTCCAGCTATGATTTGTTCATGCCTATCAAGAAGGCTGGTCAGACAAACTATGGTTTTTGGAATGAAGATGCAGAGGCTGACATTGAGACACTTAAGACAGTTAAGTCCGGTAAGGATGCCTTCTTCCCACAGGTTGAGACTCTTTACAATGTAAACAAGACAATCATCCCTGCTGACGTAGCTGCATCTGATGATGCTGAGAAGGCTGCTGATACACCTATCAAGACAAAGCTTGAAGTTGTACCAGGAAAGTTCGTAGATCAGGATTTCGTAATCTTCGGTATGAAGCCTTGTGACGTTAGAGGCATCGAAGTAATGGATAACGTATTCTTGAAGGATTTTGTAGATAACTACTACAAGTCCAGAAGAGAGCACGGTATCGTAGTTTCCCTCGCATGTCACGCACCAGAGGAGTCATGCTTCTGTACTGTATTTGGTATTGATCCAGCAGATCCATCTAAGTCCGTAGCAGACGTTGCTACATGGATTGTTGATGACAAGCTTGTTTGGAAGCCATTGACAGAAAAGGGTGAGGCTTTAACAGCTGTTGTTAAGGACTTGCTTACAGATGATTCTGCAGTAGATTCTAAGGTTGATGCAGAAATCACTTCTATCACAGAGATTTCTAAGAAGCTTCCTTACGCTAATCTCTCACTTGAGGATTGGGGTGCTGGTAAGACAGACGAGAAGTTCAATGACGAGACATGGTCCAAGATTTATCAGGGCTGCCTCGGTTGCGGAACTTGTACATTCGTATGCCCTACATGCCAGTGCTATGACATTAAGGACTACACAACAAAGAATGGTATTCAGAGATATAGATGCTGGGATTCCTGCATGTACTCTGACTTCACTCTTATGGCAGGTGGTCAGAACAGACCTACACAGCTCCAGCGCTTCAGACAGAGATTTATGCACAAGCTCGTTTACTATCCAACAAACAATGATGGTATGTATATGTGCGTAGGTTGCGGTCGCTGCGTAGAGAAGTGTCCACAGTCCAAGAACGTCGTTAAGGTTATTAAGGCGTTCGAGAATAAAAAGTAAGGAGGGGATCTATAATGTGCGAATGTGGTAAGAGCCAGGACATGTTGATCCCGCAGGTCGGTATTATTACCGGCATTACGCAGGAAACTCCTGACGTTAAGACATTTAGAGTTAATGCACCTGGTGGCGGAAAGCTTTTTGAGCATATGCCTGGTCAGTGTGCAATGGTTTGTGTTCCTGGTGTAAGTGAGGGTATGTTCTCAATTACATCTTCTCCTACAAATAAGGAGTACATGGAATTCAGTATCAAGAAGTGCGGTATTCTTACAGAGCAGCTTCACTCACTTCAGGTTGGTGATCAGATTACTGTAAGAGGACCATACGGTAACAACTTCCCAGTAGAGACAGAGTTTAAGGGCAAGAACCTCCTCTTCATCGCTGGTGGTATCGGTCTCGCACCTCTTCGTTCTGTAATCAATTACTGTATTGATAACAGAGAGAATTATGGAAGAATTGACGTTCTTTACGGTTCACGTTCTGCAGACGATCTCGTTAAGCTTAAGGAGATTCAGGAAGTTTGGCAGAATGTTCCTAACATGAACGTATATCTTACAATCGACCGTGAGCAGGAAGGCTGGGATGGACATGTTGGTTTCGTTCCTGCTTACCTCAAGGAGATTGGCTTCACAACAGATTGCATCGGTATCACATGTGGTCCACCGATCATGATCAAGTTTGTACTTCAGGGCTTGAAGGAGCTCGGATTTACAGATGAGCAGATTTATACAACACTCGAGCTTCGTATGAAGTGCGGAATTGGTAAGTGCGGACGTTGCAACATCGGTTCTAAGTATGTTTGCAAGGACGGTCCTGTATTCCGCTTCGACGAGATCGATGAACTTCCAAACGAATATTGATGCGAAAGGAACACTAATATGGAAGAAATGGTAAACGTATTCTTTAATGGTAAGAAGTACCAGGTGCCGGCTGAACTCACAATCATGACGGCTATGGAGTATGCTGGCTACACTCTCGTTAGAGGTGTAGGTTGCCGTCACGGTTTCTGTGGAGCTTGTACAACAATCTACAGAATCAAGGGCAAGAACGAGCTTCACACATGCCTTGCATGCCAGACAAAGGTTCAGGAAGGCATGTATATTGCAAGAATCCCTTATTTCCCAACAGATAAGAGAACATACGACATCAACGATATCAAGGCTAATCAGGAAGTAATGATGTCCTTGTATCCTGAGATTTATGCTTGTATCGGATGTAATGCTTGTACAAAGGCTTGTACACAGAGCCTTAACACAATGCAGTACATTGCATACGCTCAGAGAGGTGATTTCAAGAAGTGTGCAGAAGAGTCTTTCGACTGCGTATCTTGTGGCTGCTGCTCAGTAAGATGCCCAGCTGGTATCTCACACCCAATGGTAGGTCTCCTTGCTAGAAGACTTAACGGTAAGTATTTGACACCTGAGGCATCCCACCTCAACACAAGAGTTGACGAGATCAACGATGGTAAGTTTGATGAAGCTATGGCTGACATGATGACTAAGCCTCTCGATCAGATCAAAGAGCTCTATAACACTAGAGAAATTGAGAAGTAAGGAGGATATAGAATAATGTACGCACCATATCCAGAAAATATGATGGAGTCCATCGCTAAGGTTGAAGCTACAAGAGCTGCACGTATGGCTACAGAGCCACGTCGTCTTACAGCTGACGAGAAGGATGATCTCCTCCAGAAGTTCCACCCAGACTACAACAATGACTCTTTCGCAGAGATCAAGGTTGGTCCTAACAAGGGTCAGAGAGCTCCAGTAGAGCTTGCCGAGATGCTTCATTCTACAAGCCGTCTTATGACAGACTCTGTAGATCTTAATAAGATTGATTACGATGTAGACGTACTCGTTATCGGTGCCGGTGGTGCAGGTTCTTCCTGCGCTATCGAGGCTCACAACGCAGGCGCTAACGTAATGATCGTTACAAAGCTTCGTATCGGTGACGCTAATACAATGATGGCTGAGGGTGGTATCCAGGCTGCTGATAAGGAGAATGACTCCCCAGTACAGCACTACCTTGACTGCTTCGGTGGTGGTCACTTCATGGCTAGACCTGAGCTCGTTAAGAGACTTACTTCTGAGGCTCCTGATGCAATTCAGTGGCTCAACAGACTCGGTGTAGAGTTTGATAAGGAAGAAGACGGTACAATGGTTACAACACACGGTGGTGGTACATCTCGTAAGAGAATGCACGCTGCTAAGGACTACTCCGGTGCTGAGATCATGCGTACTTTGAGAGATGAGGTTATCAACCTCGGTATCCCAGTAATCGAGTTCACATCTGCTGTAGAGCTTATTAAGGACGATAAGGGTCAGGTTGCTGGTGCTGTTCTTCTCAACATGGAGACAGGTGACTATTCTGTAGCAAGAGCTAAGACAGTTGTTATCGCTACTGGTGGTGCTGGTAGAATGCACTACAATGGCTTCCCAACATCTAACCACTACGGTGCTACAGCTGACGGTCTTATCCTTGGTTACAGAGCTGGTGCTCCACTTCTTTACCAGGATTCCATTCAGTATCACCCAACAGGTGCTGTTCACCCATCTCAGATTCTCGGCGCTCTCGTTACAGAGAAGGTTCGTTCTGTAGGTGCTCAGCTTGTTAATGCTAACGGTGAAGCTTATATCCACCCACTCGAGACACGTGACGTTAACGCTTCTGGTGTTATCCGTGAGTGCCGTGAGGGTCGTGGTGTAGACGTACCTGGTGGTCTCCAGGGCGTATGGCTCGATACTCCAATGATTGAGATTCTCGGTGGTGAGGGTACAATCGAGAAGAGAATCCCAGCTATGTTCCGTATGTACATGAACTACGGTATCGATATGAGAAAGGTACCTATCCTCATCTACCCAACACTCCACTATCAGAATGGTGGTCTCGAGATCAATGGTGAGGGATTCACAAATGCTATCCCTAACCTCCTCGTTGCTGGTGAGGCTGCTGGTGGTATCCATGGTACAAACCGTCTCATGGGTAACTCTCTCCTCGACGTTATCGTATTTGGTCGTAACGCTGGTAAGAAGGCTGCTGCTAAGTACAAGGATGTTGAGCTTGGTAATATGAACATCGATCACGTTGCAGCTTACGATAAGGAGCTTAAGGATGCTGGTCTTGAGACTGGTGAAGTATCTCCAAAGCTTCTCCCTAAGTACGCTAGACACGAGAGATAATTTTCAAGTCAATAATAACGGGCAAGTTATTTGAAATAATGCCGGAGTGGATATGTCCCTCCGGCATATTTTTATGCCAAATTGAAGGTGAATCGTATTATAATAAAAAGGTTAATTGAAGTAATAATAAAGGAGAGGACCTCATGAGCTCTGATTTTGATTACAGCTTTATTGATGAGATTCTTGAGAGGCATGGAACTGATCACGGTGCTATCATCGCGATTCTCCAGGAAATCCAGGAAAAGTATAATTATCTACCAAGAGAAGTTTTTCCATACTTATCTAAGAAGATGAACTTCGGCGAGGCTCGTATTTATGGCGTAGCTACATTCTACGAGAACTTCTCGTTAGAGCCTAAGGGTAAGTACATCATTCGTTGCTGCGATGGTACAGCTTGTCACGTAAGAGGTTCACAGCCTATTTTAAATCAGTTAAGAGAAGAGCTTGGCTTATCAGAGTCCAAGGCTACAACTGATGATTTTATGTTTACTGTAGAGACTGTAAGCTGTCTTGGTGCATGCGGCCTTGCTCCAGTAATCACAGTTAACGGTACAGTTTATCCAGCTATGACACCTATAGCTGTTTCCGAATTACTTAAAACTTTGAAGGAGGAGGCAGCAAATGGATAAGTTAACTTCAAGAGAAGAACTTATTGCTTTACGTGAACGTAGCAGCAATTCCTTAAGACTTGAAAAGACAAAGATTCTTGTTTGCGGTGGTACAGGTTGTGTCGCTGGTGGATCTTTGCAGATTAGAGACAAGATTCGTGAGCTTTTGGAAGCTAAGGGTATCGAGGTTGCAGTTGAGCTTGGACATAATGAGATCCATAGCGACGTTGTAGGCATCAAGACTTCAGGTTGCCACGGCTTCTGTGAGATGGGACCACTCGTTAGAATCGAGCCACAGGGCTACCTCTATACTAAGGTTAAGATTGATGACTGCGAAGAAATCGTAGCATCTCTTGAGACTGGTGATTGTATTGAGCGCCTGGCATATAAGCAGAATGGTGTTGTTTACCAAAAGCAGGAAGATATTCCTTTCTATAAGGCTCAGACACGTAAGGTCTTAGAGCACTGCGGTCTCATTAACGCTACTTCAATCCAGGAGTATATTGCTCTTGGTGGTTACGAGGCTCTCGAGAAGGCTCTTTTTGAGATGACTCCAGATGAGATTATTGATGAAGTTACAGAATCTAATCTTCGTGGCCGTGGAGGCGGAGGATTTAAGGCAGGCCGTAAATGGAAGAGCTGCCAGGTTCAAAAAGATCCAGTTAAGTACATCGTATGTAATGGTGATGAAGGTGACCCAGGTGCATTTATGGACCGTTCCATCATGGAGGGTGACCCTAACAGACTTTTGGAAGGTATGATTATTGCAGGCGTTGCTATTGGTTCTTCCGAAGGTTATATCTACGTAAGAGCAGAGTATCCTCTCGCAGTAGAGAGATTAAAGCTTGCTATCGCACAGGCTGAAGAGCTTGGTATTTTGGGCGATAATATTTTAGGCTCAGGTAAGGCATTTCACATTCACATCAACCGTGGTGCTGGTGCATTCGTTTGTGGTGAGGGTTCTGCTTTAACACAGTCTATTGAGGGTAAGCGTGGTATGCCTCGTGTTAAGCCTCCTAGAACTGTGGAGCACGGTCTTTATGAGAAGCCAACAAACCTTAATAACGTAGAGACATATGCTAACGTTCCAATGATTATCATGAATGGAGCAGCTTGGTATAAGTCTATTGGACCAGAGAATTCTCCTGGAACTAAGGCATTTGCTTTGACAGGTAACATCAATAACACAGGTCTTATCGAAGTTCCTATGGGTACAACACTTCGCGAAGTTATCTTCGACGTAGGTGGTGGTATGCGTGGCGACGGTAAGTTTAAGGCTGTTCAGATTGGTGGTCCATCAGGTGGTTGTTTAACTGAGAAGGACCTCGACATTCCACTCGATTTTGACTCTCTCCAGAAGGTAGGAGCTATGATTGGTTCTGGTGGTCTCGTAGTTATGGATGACCACACATGTATGGTTGAAGTTGCACGTTTCTTCATGAACTTCACTCAGAATGAGTCCTGCGGTAAGTGTGTACCTTGCCGTGAGGGTACAAAGAGAATGCTCGAGATTTTGGAGAGAATCGTTGCTGGCAATGGTCGCGACGGTGATATCGAACTTCTCGAGGAGCTCGCAGATACTATTTCTCATACAGCTCTTTGTGGTCTTGGTAAGTCTGCACCTTCTCCTGTTCTTTCTACAATTAAGAACTTCCGTGAGGAGTATGAGGCACATATCTACGATAAGAAGTGTCCTGCAGGTCAGTGTAAGAAGCTAGTAAGCTATGTTATTGAGCCTGATCTTTGTAAGGGATGCTCCAAGTGTGCTCGTAACTGCCCAGTTAACGCTATTACTGGTGAGATCAAGCACCCATTTACTATCGATCAGAACAAGTGCATTAAGTGTGGCGCTTGCGTATCTAACTGCCCATTCAAGGCAATCAAGGAGGCTTAATAATGAAAACCGATAATTACATGATAATTGACGGCATGCCGGTTGCTCTTGATGGTACTGAGAGAAACCTCATCGAGGTTATCCGTAAGAGTGGCATCGAAATGCCAACATTCTGCTATCACTCAGATCTTTCTATTTACGGTGCTTGCCGTATGTGTATGGTAGAGGATGAGAGAGGTCGCTTGATGGCTTCCTGTTCTACTCTTCCTTATCCAGGAATGAACGTTAAGACTAATACAGAGAGACTTAGAAGATATCGTCGTAATATCTTGGAACTCTTGTTATCTGAGCACTGTAACGACTGTACTACATGCTCTAACAACGGTACATGTCACTTACAGTCTCTTGCTATTAAGTTCAATGTACGTAACTTAAGATTTGAGAATACAAGAACTGAGGAGCAGAAAAAGGTTGATGATTCTTCTCCATGTATCATTCGCGATCCAAGCAAGTGTATCCTCTGTGGAGACTGTGTTCGTGAGTGTAATGAGATTCAAGATGTCGGCGCAATCGACTTTGCTCACCGTGGATCTAACTGCTCTATTAGTACTGCATTTGATATTCCACTTTCACAGTCTACATGCGTAGGCTGTGGACAGTGTGCAGCTGCTTGTCCTACTGGTGCTATCGTTGTTCGTGATAACCGCTCCATCGTATGGAAGAAGCTTGATGATCCTAATACTTTCGTTACATGCGAGATTGCTCCTGCAGTTCGTGTTGCTATCGGTCGCGCTTTAGGTGTAGCGGAAGGTAAGAACTCCATGGGTAAGATTGTTGCAGCTTTGCACCGTATGGGATTTGATGAAGTATACGATACAAGTACTGCTGCTGATCTTACAGTAATCGAAGAGGCAAACGAGTTCTTAGAGAGAATAGAGAAGGGTGATAAGCTACCACTATTTACATCATGCTGCCCAGCTTGGGTTCAGTATGTTGAGAAGAAGTATCCTGAGTTCCTTCCTAATGTATCTACATGTAAGTCTCCTATGAGCATGTTCGCTGCTGTTATTAAGGCTCATCAGAAAAAGCATGATCCTAATGGAGAGAAGAACTACTACCACGTAGCAATCATGCCTTGTACAGCTAAAAAGTTTGAGGCTCAGAGAGATGAGTTTAAGACTGATGGTAAGCCTGATACAGATATCGTTATTACAACTCAGGAGCTTATCAAGATGATTCGCGAGAGTGGTATTCTCTTTGATATGATTGAGCCAGAGTCAATTGATATGCCTTTCGGTGAGGCATCAGGTGCTGGTGTTATCTTCGGTGTAACAGGTGGTGTTACAGAGGCAGTACTTCGTCGTATTTCAGATGATAACTCTCGTGCAACAATGAAGGCTATCGAGTACACTGGTGTACGTGGCTTCGAGGGTATTAAGGAAGCAACAGTTATGAAGAATGGCCGTGAGGTTAATATTGCTGTTGTAAGTGGTCTTGCAAATGCAGGTAAACTTTTAAAGCAGATTAAGTCTGGTGAGAAGTCATATGACCTAGTCGAAGTTATGGCTTGCCCTGGTGGTTGTATATCTGGTGCAGGCCAGCCTTACCTCTCACGTGTCGAGAGATTAGAGCGTGGCGAAGGTCTTTACAAGACAGACAACAACATGGCTGTTAAGAGATCACAGGATAATCCTCTTGTTAAGGAACTTTATAACGGCATACTTAAGGATAGAGAGCACGAGCTCCTACACGTTGATTACCTCAAGTAATTAATAATGAAGGAAGTAACAGAGCTTAAATTAACTAAGAAAAAGCTGTCGGCACCAGTAGTATTTCTACTGGTGCTTGCAGCTTTAATTTATAGTCCATTTGCAGGTATTACTTCTATGAATGGAATGGTAGGCGATACTGCCATTCAGATTAAGCTTGGACTTGATGGTTTGGCGTCGGGTCATTTTATTACTGATGAGATTTATAGTTGGCATCCAGATTTGGTGTTTACGGCTCACGAGAGTGGATGGTATCTGCTTTTGGGTTTGGCGTATAAGCTACTTAATATCTGGGGGGTGATTCTAGTTGGTTGTATATTTACCTATGGAGCAGTTTTTACTGCTGTTTTACACCTTAAGGATAGAGTACATCCTTTAATCACAGCCTTAGTACTTGTTATAACTCCGTTCTTGGGTGGATTCCCAGATTATAATGTTCGTCCTGCAGTGACATCCTGCTTTGCACTGACTTTATTAATAGTCACTATGATAGGTGAACGTAAGGCTACTTTTAAGGCCTCATTGTTTGCCGTGCTATGCTTTGTATTAGCTTGGCTTCACGGTGGTATACTACCGCTTTTCTTTGCAGTATATGTCATGTTTATTGTGGTTAGTTTGATTTATCGAGACTTTAATTCTGCGAAAGTATTAATTCTAGGAGCGTTAATTGGATTTAGTTTATCTCTCCTTAATCCGATAAATATTAGAATCTGGACATTTGGTCTTCGTCAGTCTACAGCGACAGATTTGTGGGCACAGGTAGACGAATGGAATCCGATGCATTTTTCAGTTGTTCAGATTGTGCTGATTCTATTAGTTCTTATTGGATTTATGGTGTCTGATAAGGTGCGATTATTCGATAGAAAGACAATAACCAAGCTTTGTCTTCTTTGTATGTTTTTCATCGCGACTTGTGTGTATAAGAGATTTGTCGCCTATTTTTCTTTGACTTACATCTTATTTGCTCCTGAAGCATATGAAGCCCTTTTTCCATGGATAGTTAAAAATCTATTTAAAATCGAAAAGAAGATCTCTTTGTCTGAAAGTTTCTATTATTTGCTGGCTGTTGTATGTGGACTAATGACAATAGCAGTTGGTGTAATTAATGTTGGTAACTATCTGCCTACCGGTACTTATGCAGATATTGAGAAAATGGCGGCTTATGATGTAGACGCTATAGAATTCATTAAATCACAAGGTTATGAGAAGGTCTTTAATTCTTTTAACACAGGTGCTTGGCTCACTTTTTATGACGTTGATGTTCATATTGATAATAGAATTGATCCATATATGCGAGAGTTTTCCTCTGAAGACCATATTAGAGGTCAGATGAACGTGGCTTCACTTGCTGATTTAGATGCTTTTAGAGCAAGATATGATAACGATGCTTTTCTTATAGATATGTCGGATGGATATTCTTATTTACTATATGAGATTGAAACCTATGCTGCTGACAGGTATCAGGTTGTCTATGATAATGTTGTAGAATCCTCTATAAATGGCATTTCAAACATGCGATTCGTAGTTGTTGAATGTCAATAATATTACATTTAATTTAACATTTTTTTAAAGTCCCTTATTATTATTAAAAGATGTGTAAAATTGTTAGAAGATAGGTGTTATCGGAGGAATCTTTGAGACAATGAAACGCATTCTTGCAGTTGCATTATCGTTATTAGTAATAGGTCAGACTACAACAGTTTTAGCGGCAGATATCCCTTTTGCTAATTTAATTAACTATGACGTAGTAGCGTCAGATGTAAATTCAATTGAAGCCTTTACAGCAAATCTGTATACGAGCTTTCTTGGTCGTGTTGGTTCTGTAGAAGAGAGTCAGTACTGGATTAATAAGCTTCGTTCAGGAAGCATTACTGGAGTTCAGGCTGTAGCTGGTTTTTATAATAGTAGTGAGTATCAAAACAGACTTAAGACTATTTCAAATGAAGATTATATTCGTAGCCTTTACCAGGGTGTTTTGATTCGTGAAGCTGATAGTGTAGGAATCGAATTCTGGACAGGTAAAATTAACGGTGGAATGAGTAAGGTTGATATTCTAGGAGGATTCTTAGATTCAGCAGAATTTGGTGCAAACTGCGCTAGAGCTGGTATTACGCCAGGCCACTTTGGAAACAACGCTCCATCAACAACAGCATCTACTCCTGTACCAACAGCAGCTCCAGTAGCGCAGGTTACAGGCGACAGAAATCAGGTAAATGATTTTGTTAGAAGACTCTACACAATCATCCTTAACCGTGGTTGTTCTGATACAGAACTTGCAGATTGGACAGATAAGCTTTTAAGTGGCAGCGTAACAGGTTCACAGGTAATCAGAGGATTTATCGATAGTACTGAATTTGCTTCTCGTAATGTATCTAACGATGAGTTTGTTAGTATTTGCTTTAGAGCAATTCTTGGTAGAGAAGCAGATAGCGTAGGTCTTAATGAATGGACGACAAGACTTAATAATGGAACTTCAAGAAGTTCTATTGTAACTGGTTTTTGTGGTTCTGATGAGTTCGCTAATCTTTGCAAGAATTACGGTATCACTCCAATTAGAATTGTTAATTTTCCACAGGCAAGAGCTAGACTTGATATTATCGGTCATGATTTAAGAGCGGCGTATAACTGGAGCGTTATGCCATATACTAGAAATAATGCTTGGACAAATCCAGCTCTTGGTAGTGATTATTATGCTCAGATTGGTTTTGCTAACCATACAGGTAACTGCTATGTAATGGCTGCAACATTCTATGAGATGGCAGTGGAACTTGGTTATGAGGCTCATCAGGTTGGAGGAATGGTTCCTTCTGTTCGTGGTGGCATGACACCTCATTCTTGGGTAGAAGTTGTAATTGATGGTCAGATTTACGTTGTTGACCCAGATTACCAGTATAGTACTGGTAACTCAGGTTATATGATTCGTTATCGTCAGCCAGGAACATGGGTATATTCCGATTATCAGCGCATGAACTGAGGTAATTAAGATGAAGACTAATAACAGACTTTTAATTCCAGTTTTTACACTCACAACGGCAATTCTTCTTGCAGGCTGTAAGGGAGCTCTTTCTGATGAGCACTTACAAGAGTTGTATGGTTCTCGTAATGCAGAGCCAGTAATTGAAGAGATTATTGAACCAGTTGAAATTATTGACGAAGTTGAAATCGAAGATATTTCAGATGAGATTGTCGATGAGGATCTTTTATTAGTTGAAGAGGCTGCAGAAGCTTTGCCTGAGGAAGTTGAAGCCGAGCCAGACTATGTAGTAATCGGTTCTGAGGACGCTTCTCTAAATGTAGAATTTACAAACCTTACAAATACAGTTATTAGCAATATTCAGTTACGTGCAAACGGCCAGTGGGATTTTGAAGCAGGCCTTATGGATGACGAATATATCCTTTGTCGTCAGACTGCTGTTTTGGCTTTTACACCATCAACAGAAGAATCTCTTCCATATGATCTTAGATTGACAATGTCCGATGGTAAGACATACACACTCCATGATATTGATTTCACAGAGTGGGATAACGGAAGCATTCTTATTACTGATGGAACATGTTATACAGAGTATACATCTAATGTAACAAATGAATTAATTTCAACTTATGATTATGAAGTATCTGTAGCTCAGTCATACGTGCCTGCCGCAGCTCCAGATTCAGGCTGTATTGGCAGTACAGGTCTCACATATTAATGAGCGATAAAAAAGAGAAAGAAATCAAGGACGAGGAAGTACTCGAACAAGAAGATGTAGTAGATGAAACTACATCAGAAGATGTTGAAGTAGAAGAGGCTGTAGCTGAAGATACTGAAGCTGATACCGAAGCGCAATCATCAGCAGAAGAGAGCATCATTATCGAGCAGCCTAATCGTATCGACTATCTCGGTAATGTAAGAGCCCTTGCAGCATTAGCTATTGTTATTCTACATAGTTGTTTAATTGCAGTTCAGACCCATTTACCATCAGAGATGAATCATATGGTTGCCTCATCTATCCGTAATTTGATGATGTGGGCTGTACCTTGCTTTGTAATGGTAACTGGTGCACTTCTCCTTAATCCTGAGAAGGTTATAAGTTACAAAAAACTCTTTGGTAAATATATTGCCAGAATTCTGTATACGCTTTTTGCTTTTACCGCAATTTATATATTGGCCGATTATCTTATGGAGGAAATCGAGCCTGGCACTTCACTTTTAAAACTGTATGTAGGTAATCTCGTATTCGATTCCGGCTGGATTCATATGTGGTACCTCTACATGGTACTCGCACTTTACCTATTGATGCCTGTGTATAAGGCTGTAGCATCCAAGTTGTCTGATAGCGACTTCAAGTATGTGCTCGCCGTGCTTTTTGTATTCCAGTCTGTGCTTACTACCGTAACAGTATTCACAGGAAAGCAGACAGCGTTCTTTATCGGTACTTATACAATCTTCCCGTTCTATTTACTTATGGGATATGCGATTTCTTCTTCGAAAGTTAAATTCAATAAAGTTTTGTCTATTATCGGATTAATTGCTGGAGCACTTATTAGTGTAGGTCTTACAATCTTGAGCGTTCAGACAAAGTCCACGACTCTTGGTAGTTTCCTTGGTAATTATTCAAGCGTAGTAATTGTAGTATTAGCTGTATCAATTTTCTCTTTGGCTGCACAGGCAAATGGTAAGAGCAACAAGCTCTTGAAACTAATGGATGAGTGCTCATTTGGTATCTATCTGGTGCACATGATACTTATTAAGTGGTTCTATACATATCTCGGATTCAATCCATTCTCACATGGTAAGATTTTTGGTGTAATTGTAAGCTCTGTTCTTGTATATATCGCATCGCTTGGCATTGTTTTTGTCATCAGACTGATACCAGGAGTAAAGAAACTTTTATAAGTGCTTTTGTAAATGGTTTATCGCACAAAACTACAGGTAAAAATAAGTCATTTTATTAACTTTTGATAATTGACATTGGTATTTATAAGTTTTATAACATTTGCGGCTAATCATTATCGAAAGGAAATAGAAGCAAATGTCTCTATTTGGCGGTGTTATTCCGGTTACAGGTATTACATTTTTAATTGCAAGTATCTTTGTAATCGCTTTTGCAGGTTATGTAATTGGACGTATCAACATTAAGGGTGTTGATTTGGGTACAGCAGGTGTATTTATTGCAGCTTTGTTGTATGGTTGTCTTTTCTACAATGTTCTGGCTTCAAACCTTACTGTTAATTTTACTGTGGCAGATGAGGTTTATAAGGTTGCTTATACCAAGGAAGCACTGAAGATTGTTGAGAACATCGGTTTGATCCTTTTTATTACTTCTGTTGGATTTATTGCAGGTCCTAAGTTCTTTGGAGATTTTAAGAGAAACTTCAAGTCTTATGTACTCCTTGGATTTGTAATTATTGTTACAGGTGGACTTGTTGCTGCAGCTTGTATTTTGATTGGTCGACAGATTGGTCTTGGTGATACAACTCCACAAGAATTCACAGCTATTGTAGCGGGTTTGTTCTCTGGTGCTTTGACATCTACTCCTGCATTCTCCGCAGCAAAGGCTACAGCTGGTTCTGATTATGAAGACTATGTAGCAGTTGGTAATGGTATTGCGTATATCTTCGGTGTAATCGGTGTTGTATTGTTCGTACAGCTCATCCCTAAGATTATCAAGGCCGATATGGATAAGGAGCGTGCTCTTTTGTCTGTAGCTTCCCAGGTTGATAATAAAGCCAAGGCTTTCAGTGCTAAGCTTATTGAGTTCGATCCATTCGGACTTTGCGCATTTGCTCTTGCAGCTGTAGTGGGTATTTTCTTCGGTATGATTAAGATTCCTTTGTCATCTCAGGGATTAAGTGGCACAACATTCTCTTTGACAACAACAGGCGGATGTCTGCTTACAGCTTTGGTATTTGGTCACTTCAGAAAAATTGGCAGAGTAAGCATTATGCCTAAGGATGCAACTTTGAAGGTATTAAGAGAGCTCGGTTTGATGCTCTTCCTTATTGGTGCAGGTATTGCTGGTGGAGCTAAGTTCGTTGAGTGCTTCAAGCCAATTTACTTTGTATATGGTATCTTCATTACAATCATCCCAATGCTAGTAGGTTTCTTCTTCGCGAAGTATGTTTTAAAGCTCAACCTCCTCAACAATTTGGGATCTATCACAGGTGGTATGACAAGTACTCCTGCTCTTGGTACACTGATTAGCTCTGTAGGAACAGAGGATGTAGCCGCAGCTTATGCAGCAACGTATCCAATCGCTTTAATCGCGGTAGTACTGGTATCCCAGTTCCTTATCATTCTTTTTGTTTAAAAAGTCTGTTTAGTATGTATTGAGTTTCTGATAGGCCCTTTCGCATGTCGAAAGGGCTTATACTTTTTTTACAAAAGACATAGTGACGGTCTGTGTTTCTTTGTGTCGTATTTTCTAAAATTTTCTTGTATAATTCGTAATGTATTTCTATACACATGGATATCAAATGAGGAGGATATATTAATGAAGTTTGATTCTAAGAAAATTGCAGCTTCTGCTATGGCAGTAACAATGATCATGTCTATGACTGGTTGTTCTTTGCTCGGTGGCGGTAAGGCTAAGCGGGAAGTTCTTGATGCAGCTGACAGCTTTGCATCTAATGTTTGTTCTTTGAAGGCATCTAAGGTTACAGGTGCTATGGCTGATCTCGATGATGATCAGATTGAGGAGATTGAGTTTGGTTTTAGCTGCATCAATGATGACGCTATTTTTTCTGCTATCGCTTCTACTCTCGCTTATGAGATTGATGAGGATTCTGTAGAGGTTGATTCTAAGAAGGGTGAGGCTTCTGTAGATGTTGTATTTACATATGTAGATGCTGAATCTGTATATGAAGACGTTATCGATGACAATGGCTCTGAGGAAGATTTTATTGATGCTCTCGGCGATTGCGATGATGTAGTTGAGGTTGAGGTTACTCTCGAGTTTACACTCGATGATGATGAGTGGCTCGTAGACGATGCTAAGCTCAAGACTTTTGAGAAGATTTTTGCATTCATGGGTTATGAGTTCGAGTTCGGTGCTGACTTCATGGAAGTATACAATGGTCACTCCTGGTGGATGGCTGATTCTGATGATAACTACTCTAACGCTAGTTACATTGATTTCTGGGGTACATATAATTCCTATGATCTTACAGAGGATCCAGAGCTCTACTTCACAGTTGAGCACGATGGTGTTTTGGTTTACACATCTGACATCACATCTTCTGCAGATTGCTACTTCTATGCTTCTGATTACACAGGTGATGATTACCTCCCAGAGGGTACATATACAATAACTCTCTACTTGGCTGATGGAACAGTTGTTGATTCCGATTCTACATATGTATCTTTGACAACTTCTGGTAGTTCTTCTGGTACTCCAGTAGTATCTGGTGAGATGGTAGCATTGTGGGAGTCTGGTATTAACGATTACTGGTATTCTTATTCTGATGGCACAGGTTATGCAATGGATTCTGGTGTATATGACACAACTGAGTCTACAATCGAGTACACATGTCAGGTTTATGATGAGGATACTTTCGCAGATTTCCCTGTATACTATGAGGTATACTATTCTGCAACTGGTAACACAGAGGATGCTGAGCTTGTTTACTCTAGCACAATTTATCCAACAGAGTACTCTAATGGTTACTTCTATGAGTTCCAGTACAACGGTGCTCTTGAGGAAGGTTCTTACTTCTTTGCTGGTGCTACAGACTCTTCCGCTGATGAGGTATTCTTCATCGTTGAGGCTACAGTTTCTTAATTAGAAACTAAAATAATCAATTAGATTAATAATCACTCCTGGCCTGTTTGGTCGGGAGTGATTTTTTATATACATGGAGTATAATAAAGCATCAAATACGGAGGAATGACAATGAAGTTTAATTCCAAAAAGTTTCTAGCTTCTGCAGTAGCAATGTCTTTGATGCTTCCTTTCACAGCCTGTGTTAATAAGGCTAACGAAGAAGTTCTAGCAGCAGCTGATAGTTATGCAACTAATATCGTTAAGATGAAGGCGAGCAAAATTGCAGCATTAACATCAGATCCTGATGACGATGATGTCGCAGCTTTAGAAGATTTTATTTCTAACTATAGTAATGATGTTTATTCCGCTATTTTCAGCACTCTTGCTTATGAGATTGATGAGGATTCTGTAGAAGCTTCTACTAAGAATGGTGAGGGTTCTGTAGATGTAGTATTTACTTATGTAGACGCTCAGTCTGTTTTTGATGATGTAATTGCCGATGGTGGTTCTGAAGAAGATTTTATTGAAGCTTTGGCAGATTGCGATGATGTAGTTGAGGTTGAACTAACACTCAATTTTGTATTGGATGGAGAAGAGTGGCTTGTAGATGATGAGTATTTTACAAACGTATACGAGGTTTATGAGTTCTGCTTCATTGATTTTGAGTTTTCCCCAGCTGTTACACCTGCAATGGTGAGTGATTCTTCTAGATGGTATTACACAAATACTACTGATGTTTATGGTCTAACAGATGAGATTGAATACGATATCATTCCGCTTGATGAGTATCAGGATATTGAGTGGCATTTTTATTATGAAATATATTTTGATGGTGGACTTGTTTATACTTCTGATGAGTGTGTAGATCAAGGTTACTGGATTGAAGCTTACTACGGCCCAAATCAGGGAGCAACAATAGGCCCAGACGGTTATCTTCCATCGGGTGAATACAGAGTTGTAATTTATGCAGTTAATGGCGATATAGTACTTGTTGATAGTACATGTACGGTAGGAGCAACTTCGAATCTTAGTACAGACTTGATTAGTCGCGTCGAATGGTATTATTCTGACGAGGGTGTATATACAGACAATTCTTCTATCGAGCTTGATATTATCCCTACAAGCGAAGGTGAAGATGTGCTTTGGGAATTCTATTATGAGTATTATATCAATGGTGAGTTAGTGTATACTTCTGACCCTTGTGTCGACCAGGGACACTGGATTGAAGCGTTTTACAATTCTAGTTATGTTGATGATATTGAATACGACTCAACAGGTCTTTATCTAGCTCCTGGGTTTTATCGCTGTGTAATGTACACATTAGATGGAACCGTTCTAGCTGATGAGACTTGTACAGTTATTTCTTCCACAGATGGTGGTCCTGCTACAGGCGAAGTTACTAGTGTAGAGTGGGAAGCGTCTACAGAAGGATATTGGTACTCTTATTCTGATGGTGTAGGTTATGCTATGGAAGAGGGAGAGTATTCTACTTCTGAGACAATAATAGAATACACATGTCAGGTTTTAGACGAAGACTTGCTTGCAGATTTTTCTGTACATTACAAGGTTTTCTACTGTGCTAATCCAGAAAATGCTACTTCAACAGATGATCTTGAGCTTGTATATGCAGCTACAATAACACCAACTGAGTACAATAACGGATATTTCTATGAGTTCCAGTACGAAGGTGATTTGCAGGAAGGGGTATACATTTTCGTTTGTGGTGTTGATGACGGTGCGGACCCAGTATTCCTCTTTACTACAGGTGCTACGGTCTCTTAAACAGCGTTTGATAAAGAGTTTTAACCATAGGCTTCAGGTTATACTGGAGCCTATTTTTGTGTATAATACCCGTATGAAAAAGAAGGTCGCGACATTATTAGCAATTGCTATTTGGCTAATCCCCACTGGCTGTAAAGCACAGGCAGAAGTGTCTGAGACGCTAGAGTCAGTGGTTGAAACTTCAGTTGAGACACAGCCATCAGCGTCAATAGTAGCGACCGAGTCGATAGTCCCTGGTGATGATTATTCTTCTTATCCGCTAAATACTACAGACGATTGCTGGGCTGTTCTAAATGCTTATGCAGCAGATCATGGGATTGATGCTTTGTCGTATCCAACTACCTTAATAAATGTACTTTTTAGTAATCACGATACTCTAGATTTTGTTTTGCACTATCCTGAACTTGTAGGGACACAGGATGATCCATCGTATCCTGGATCAATCGATGTCTCATCTGAATATTCTCCACTTAGAGTGCCTTACTATTATCAGTTTGATTCTAGGTGGGGGTATAAGACTTATGCTGGTTCCGAGATGGGTTTTACCGGTGGAGGACCAACATGCTTAGCGATGGTTGCTACATTCCTTACTGGCAATACAGATTTTAATCCAGCGTGGATGGCAGCGTATTCAGAAAACAACGGTTTTGCTATGGATGGTGGTACAAGCTGGAATCTAATGGCAACAGGCGCTGGTGGATTAGGCATTGATGTAGTAGCGATTACAGCTGACCAAGATAGAGTAGACCGCAATCTAGCAGTAGGAAACGTAATTGTTTGCCTTATGGGTCCTGGAGATTTCACTAGTGGATCAGCGCAGTTTATTATCATCTGCAATAAAACAGAAAACGGCTACGAGATTAGAGATCCAGGAAGCATTACGAGAACAAACCAAGAATGGCAATTCGAGACGCTAGCTAGTCAAATGGACGGTTGCTGGGTAATGAGAATACTATAAAGCGCTTTCCCACTTCGAACAAGTCCTCGGCATATAACTATCTTTATTCTTGTATATGCCTGCGGAACTTGTGGTAAAGCGTTTATAGTATTTATTCTAATTAACTTCGCTTAAATTCTTTTATATATATCTTCTTCGGAGAGGTTAGAGAGGCGTACGGCAAGCGCGCATTCAATTCTCTTACGGAACAGACGACAACCGTAGTCGTAAATCTCTGTGATATCTCCACCAGCGTGATAAGCATTTGCAGCACATCCACCAGAACAGTAAAGCTTTGCCCAGCAATCCTTACAACCTTCTCTAGTGTAAGCATTTACCTTTGCAAACTTACCGCTTGTCTCCTTGCCGCTATCTGTCAATCCATTAAAGATATCTCCAAGCTTAAACTTCTCGTCACCAACAAACTGGTGGCAAGGGTAGAGGTCACCCCATGGTGTAACAGCCAAATACTCAGTACCAGCTCCACAACCAGAGATTCTCTTATAGATGCATGGACCACATGTAAGGTCTAACATATAGTGATAGAAGGTAAAACCATTACCTTCGTTATTACGCTTAATCATTTCACGAGCAAGTCTCTCGTACTGCTCCATAAGAATTGGCATATCTTCTTCTGTCAAAGCAGAAGGTGAGTCAGGGGATGTAACTACAGGCTCCATAGAAAGCTCTGTAAATCCCATATCTGCCATGTGCAAAATATCTTCTACAAAGTCTGTATTAAAGTGAGTATATGTTCCTCGCATGTAGTAACTCTTGTCACTGCGTGCTTCAACGAATTTCTTGAACTTAGGAACAATCTTATCGTAAGAACCACGACCCTGAATATCAACTCTGAATCTATCGTTAACTTCCTTACGTCCGTCTAGACTTAATACGACATTATGCATCTCATCGTTACAGAAATTTATTACATCGTCGTCAATATTGATACCATTAGTTGTTAAAGTAAAGCGGATGTTCTTACCAGCTTCTTTCTCGATAGAGCGGCCATACTTAACAAGCTGCTTAACAACTTCCCAGTTCATAAGTGGCTCGCCGCCGAAGAAGTCGATGTCTAAATTCTTGTGATAACCTGAGTTCTCAATAAGAAAATCGATAGCTCTCTTACCGGTCTCAAATGACATAAGTCCACGATCTCCGTGGAATTTACCCTGTGAAGCAAAGCAATAAGAACAGTTAAGATTACATGTATGAGCTACATGAAGGCAGATCGCCTTGAGTGTCCATCTCTTCTTAGTAATATCCAAAGCGAGATTGGCGTATTTATCTTCTACGAAAAGCTTGCCATCAGCCTTTAAATCTTCAATATCCTGAATGCATTCATCCACATCAGCTTCAGTAACATTAAACTTAGGGCAAATCGTAGCCTTAATCTCATCTATAGTAGAATTCTCGTACATTTGAATGATCTCAAAGGCAACCTCATCTACCATATGGATGGAGCCTGAGAATACGTCGAGGACTATGTTCTTATCGTCAAATTTGTAGCAATGTATCACGTTAATCTCCGTTATCACAATAAAAGAGCCTCATAACTTACATTACGAGGCTCTCTAGATTGCAATTTAATTAATAAATTACTTAACTGTCTTCTCGCAAGCCTGGTTAGCAACACCGCAGGATGTCTTGCAAGCTGACTGGCAGGATGTCTGGCACTCGCCGCAGCCGCCTTCCTTAGCGGACTTACCAAGGTCACGAGTATTGATAGTAACGATTCTGGACATATCAAAATCCCCCTTGTTTTTATTAATAAGAATTATACTTGCATTCGTTCTAATATGTCAACCTTTGACGACTTCTATAAGCTCATCAGGAAGGCAGTTAATTCTCTCTTCTGTAATGAGTTGTCCTGGCAGTAAAATGGGTATTCCAGGAGGGTATCTGTAAGCGTACTTGAAGCTGGTTTTGCCTATGGCTTCTCTGCTCGAAATGCACATACTATCAGCACATAAAGCATCCTTAATTGACATGTTCATAACTGTTGAATCTCTAGGTACCATATTTGAGCAAGTATAGAAGACTTCACCTGTTAGGTCTCTGTCCACCTCTATAACTGCATCTGCAAATGTCTTAAGGGATTTACTAGTGTCACCTATGCCAGTCATGGCGATTATGTGGGTAGAAAAAGAAGCTTCTATCTCGATGCCTTTCTCACGAAGTATTTGAGATAATTCATCCCCATTAATAACACCATTAGTGAGAATAACCAGTTTGCTTGGATCTAGATTGCTTAAGCTAAAAAGTTTAAGATGCTCCAACTTGGCTTCTAGATTTTCGCGGCAAGAATTAAGCGCTGATACCCAGTTGTTTGTAATATCTGGAGTTGTAGTTAAGTCTTTTACTACTTTGCTTACGCCAGACATCAAGACATAAGACGGACTTGATGATTCAACAATATCCATATAGTGGCGTAGTTTATTCATCGAAATCCTATCTGAGTAGGATAGTAATAGAGCAGTCTGAGTAGGCGCGTGTAATGTCTTATGGATACTTTTAATTACAATATCAGCCTTAGAGGTTTTAGGAAAAAACTCATTAAGACCAAAGTGCGACCCGTGAGATTCATCGACTATCAAAGCTACGTCCATGGATTGGCATATTTTACTAATAGCATCTACATCACTTACGACACCTTCGTAGGTAGGAGATGTTATTACTACGCACTTAATCTCTGGGTCGAGGCTTAATCTATTGCTGATATCAGAAGGATCTATTTCAAGACAAAATGGATAGTTACTTACAAGTGGATTAATAACATCAAACTTAGCATCGGATAGCTCTAATGCATGCCATACTGAAATATGGCAATTAGATGCGACTAGTATTTTCCCCATAAGAGAAGCTGCCATAACGCTAGCTAGAATTGGTGCTGTAGCACCATTAACAGAAATAATGGAAGAGTTAGCGTTCCATATTCTAGCCGCTTGAGATTCCAAATCATAAATAATACCAGTCGGATTATGAAGATTATCAAACCCATAAATCTCAGTTATATCAGCATTAAATCCATCAGGATAGAAGTCTGGATTACGCTTATGTCCAGGCATGTGCATAGCAATAGCAGAAGAATTAGAGTATGAATTAAGTTCGTCTACAAGATATCTCATAAATACATAATAACAGAAACCCCGCCGTTATATGTATAAGCGGCGGGGAAAAGAAATGGAGTATAAAGAAAGAAAAATAATCTTACTTAGGCTCGATTACTGTGAAGCTATAATCAGCTACAGTAGTTGGATTCTCATAAACAACTGTCTGCAAATCGATAGCAGTCTTGAGAATTAATGTATATGGTGAGAGGTCGCCATTCAAAGCTGCGCAATCTGTAGCATAGCTGATAGCCTGAGCTTCATCATCAGACAAGAGCATATACTGAGATACGAGGTAGAGGCTTCTAACGCCTGTGCTCATGTTAACGAGTCTTGGGTTGATAGAATAGGACTTCTTTGCATCCAAACCTGGTGTAGAAACACGGCTGGAGAAAGAAAGACCGAGAGCTGAGGAAGATGATGCCATTGCTTCCTTAACGAGGAAGTAAGGCTTACCCTCAACACCAACCTTACCAACATCATGGAATAAGCCGATGATGATAGCAGACTCTTCGTCGAGCTGTGGCATAATTGTATCCTTTACTCTCAAAAGCTGCTTTGTTACTGCAACGCTTCTGATAAGAAGACCCTTATCGCAAGCAAGTGCGCCGTCAAGTTCAGCTGGAGCTGTAAGCCAGGAAGTTCTGTTCTCGAGGAAGTCGATGAAGTGATCGAACTCTGTCTTTCTCTTAACAACAGCAGCCTTAAGCTGGTTGTAGAGTTCATCAACGTTAGATGCTGTAACGTCAACCATAGGCATAATACCAGCGCCACCCTTAGGAGCTGCTGCTACGCCTGTAGCTGCTGCTGATACTGCTGCAGCCTCAGCTGGAACAGCAACGCCACCTTCATCAGCGGACTCAGCAAAGTTGAACTTACACTTTGGACATCTAATAGCCTGGTTTGCAATGACCATGCCGCAATCTGGACATTTCTTCATATAAAAGGGCCTCCATTTCAATTTCTTAATTTAGTTTGATAGGGGTATTTTACAACTTCAACAAAGGGTTTTCAATTTGATTAACCCGTTTTGGTGAGTATTTACAAATTATTCAAATACGACGGAACTGTTTCTTAACGCCTGCTATTACTAGCTTTAGGTCGAATTTCATGGGGAAATACTGCATTCTATAAGTCTCGTGAGCACGCTTAACCATCTTCACTTCCACAGGACTTACCTGCCTATTGTGATTCATCATGTAGTCTTCGGTTCCGGGAGCTTCGTAAAAGAATCTATACGGTGCGTCGTATGCATCGCCAAGTCCTAATACATGACCAAATTCGTGTGCAGCGACACGCATAAACCACTTAGGACCACTATATGTCTTTAAATTGAGATGTATATTCCCTGGGTGTCTTGGCGACCAGTTAAGCATAAATACTTCTGGATGAAGTGTAGTAAATAATCCCCATATCCATCTCCACCATGGACTCATTACATACGATGTTTTTGTCATATTAGCTGGAAGAATTTTAATATGAGGTCTTTTATCGCCCTTTTCAACTCTTATGAGCTCGACTTCAAACCCACCATCAGTCCAGTACTTTTTAATTCCATTTTCAGCAATATCTGCGTAAGTTAAATTGTTATCCTTAGCTTTTGCTAGGAGAAGAGGATGGAATTTGACATAAGCGGTTATTTTATCGCCATCTACAGTGACTGGAAGAGCTCTTTTATTTCTCATATGGTAATTATAGCAAATTAATAGGCACGAACGAGAGGGTGTTCGTGCCATAAGGAGGGTGTTATGAAGTAAGGAACATTACTTTGTGTGACTCTATCTTATCACCTTGTCGGTTTACTTTATGGCATAAACAAGGCAAAATATAGGCAAATCAATAAGGAGCTTCACATGGTACTTGAAGGACGTACATTTATTAGCAATCGCTTAATACAATTAAAAGAAGTACACTACGAGAATCCTGAGGTATCTTTCTCAGTAGAGCTTAGTGAGGCTATTGTAATTTTATGTCGCGAAATGGATATTCCTGTTCCACTTTGGATGAAAAAGAACACGCATGAATTCGCAGCTTTCCATCAGACGATATTTTTTGATGAGCAATATCCTGATAAAGTCAAATTTGATAAATTTCAGATAAAAATGCTGGAATAATTAGTTTCCTGTTGTACGGAAGATAATCTCACCTGGGTAAACCATATCAAGCTGTGATCTAGCAACGTTTTCTACGTAAACCTGGTCTTGGCCAGCTACGCCTTGGGCAAGAATATTATTATTACGATCAACTAGAGCTGCTCTTTGTGCTTCGAGAGATGCCTTCTCAGCTTCAAGTCTTCTTCTTGTCATCTCAATATCATAGTATTTGGTCGCACAAAGTATACTAATAACAACGAAAGCAATGCATATTATAGTAGTAGGGAGTGATAATCCCCACTTAAATCTACGCTTCTTAGTTGTCTTGCTAGTTTTACTCATGATGCTATTGTAAATCTTCTCATGTCAAACCAATATAGATATGAATCTTTTTTAACCATACTGTAATAAAGGTGACCTAAAGCAAAAGTAATGGTATAATCATTCAAGTTCGTACCATGTGAGCTGTGGCCGGGGTCGGGTCTCGTGCAATTCGATCCCGTGAACCCTGTCAGGTCCGGAAGGAAGCAGCAGTAAGCGGTCTTTCGTTTGTGCCGCGAGGGTGCCTGCCCGGCTGCAGTTCAGATGGTACGGACCTTTTTTATTTATGGGGGTTGTCCATGGAATATCAGGCTCTTTACAGACAATTTAGACCACAGAATTTCGATGAGATTGTTGAGCAGAAAGCTCCGGTTGCAACTCTTCGTAAGACTGTTTTAAGTGGCAAGATAGGCCATGCGTACTTGTTCTGTGGACAGCGAGGCACAGGTAAGACATCTATTGCGAGAGTCTTTGCCAGAGCTATGAATTGTGAGAATCCAGTTAATGGTAATCCTTGTAATCAGTGCCCAACTTGTAAAGGTATCCTAGATGGTTCTTTGATGGATGTAATTGAAATCGATGCTGCTTCTAACAGAAGTATTGATAATATCAGAAGTATCTGCGAAGAGGTTGGATACGCTCCGTCTAGAGCTCGTCATAAGGTGTACATCATCGACGAGGTTCATATGATTACAACCGAAGCTTTTAATGCTTTGCTTAAGACTTTGGAAGAACCACCAGAACACGCGGTTTTCTTATTCGCGACAACAGAGCCTCATCAGATTCCTGCGACAATTCTATCTAGATGTCAGAGATTTGATTTCAGAAGAATCTCTACTGATGCAATTATTAAAAGACTTCGCTATATCTGCGATCAGGAGAAGATTAACGCTACAGATGATGCCTTATCTTTGATCGCTTCTATGAGTGATGGCGCGATGCGTGACGCCATTTCTTTCTTAGATCAGGCCGCCGCTATGGCTTCAGATAGCGAGATTACACCTGAATCTATAGAGGAGATGACAGGTACTGTAAATATTGATTTTATTGCCGATTTTGCAGAGATTTTGATTAGTGGTCAGTTTGATAAACTCCCATTTAAGTGTAAGGAGTTGTCTGATAGTGGACGCGATTTTATCCAGTTTACTTTGGACTTAGCTGACTATTTTAGAAATTTAATGATTATCAGAGTTGTACCTAATCCAACTCAGCTAATAACTGCTTCTAATAAAACTTTGAAGCGTATGTATGAGATAGCAAATACTACTAATTCACCTACGCTTGTAACTTTCGTTAGTTCTTTGTCTAAGATTGTTTCCGACCTTAAGTGGTCCCCTTCAGTAAGGACAAGCTTCGAGATTTCTATGCTTCGACTTTGCGGTCGTAAGCTTAAGGCAGAGGAAGCGCCTCTAGTAATTCCTGATTTTCCTGAAAAGCAGGCTCATGCTGCAAAGGAAATTGAGGCTAAGCCAGTTACTATACCAGTAGCTCCTGTAGCGCAAGAAAAGGTAGAGGAGCCTAAGGCTGAGACTGTTAAGACTTCTGCATTTAAGGTGCCAGAGGTTAAGCCAGAAGAGCCTAAGGAAGAATCCATTAAGGTCGAAGAGCCTAAGGTAGAGGAGCCAAAGACAGAAGAGGCTTCGGTAAAACCTCCTGTAGTAGAGGAGAAAAAAGAAGAACCTAAGACAGAAATTCCACCTATTGCAGAACCTAAGAAGACTTCTATCTTTGATATGCCTAAGCCTTCTATTCTTGGGGATTTACCTATCTTAAGTACGCCTCTTACCAAAAAAGAGGAAACACCTAAGGTAGAGCCAACATTAGCTCCAATCCCACCGATTGCGGCAACTCCTATTGCTTCTGAGCCTATAGCTCCTGTCCAAGAACCGGTAAAGATTCAGGAAGAGGAATTAGCCCCAGAAGATCAGCCGATGGATAATCAGATAGGTATTTTTGCTAATCTTTCCGATTCAATTCTTGATGATCTTGATATGGATAGCCTTACTAAGAATGCCCCTCCTTCAGTTGAAGAACCTGCCGATCAGTATGAGGAAGAAGAATATGAGGAGGAAGAGAGCTATCTTCAGGCACCAACTGGTGTTATAGGAGAGACTAGAAGGTCAGCTTTATCGGAGGCTGTAGATAGTTCACCTATAGTTACAGCTAAGACTCCAGTGGTTGAGACAGATCCTCAGAGAATTTGGCTTGAGATTAAGTCTAAGACACGAGAGATTGATAATGCTCTTGGATTGAGTTTAGAAACAGCAGCTCTGGAATTTATCGATGACGGAGCTTATGTAATTATCAGTAGTAACGATTCTGCTTCCGTTAGACAAATCGGAACAAATCCTAACTTTAAGAGAGTTACAGGTGAGGTTAAGTCTAGAATCGAAGGTGTAGCTCGTGTGTTTATCTGTACACCAGCGCAGTATGCTAATGTACAAAGAAAAAAGCAGCAAGAAGCTAAGAGTGCAGCTTCTAGTGCAGCAGATGATTTCTTAAGAGGTCTTGGTGCTGCTGGAATCAATACTGAGATACATTTCGGTGACGATTAATATTTTGGTATAATACCTACGTTTGATTAAGAAATACATTTTTGGAGGATATAAAAATGGCAAAAGGTTTTAAGGGAATGCCTGGTGGAATGGGCGGTATGGGTAACATGGGTAATCTCATGGCTCAGGCTCAGAAGATGCAGCGTGAGTTAGAGCTCGTTCAGCAGGAGATTAAGCAGCTTAGAATTCCTGGTACAGCAGGTGGCGATAAGGTTAAGATCGTGCTTGGTGGTGACCATAAGATTTACAACATGGAGATTGCTCCAGAAGTAATCGATCCAGATGATAGCGAGATGCTCGCAGATCTCATCGTAGCAGCATATAATCAGGCTTCTGAGGAACTCGAGAATAAGTCTGCTGAGATGATGAATAGAGTTACTGGCGGAGTTAAGATGCCTTTCTAATATGGCAAGATATTCCCCATCTGTACAAAATTTGATATCAAAGCTGGGAGCGCTTCCTGGCATAGGTGGAAAGTCGGCTCAAAGGCTGGCTTTTCATATTTTATCTATGTCTAACGAAGATGCATTAAGCTTAACTTCTGCTATTAATGAGGCTAGAAGGCTGACGAAGAGATGTGGTCAGTGCCAAAATTTTACTGATTCTGATCCATGTCCTATTTGCTCTGATCCTAAGCGTGATAAGAGTATGGTTTGTGTTGTAGAGTCTCCTAGAGATGTCTCAGCCTTTGAGCGTATGCACGAGTATAACGGGCAGTATCATGTATTACACGGTGTTTATAACCCTGTTGGGAATACTAGTATGAACGATATTACTTTGACTGAGCTTTTTGGAAGACTTACTGAGCACGATGAGATTAAGGAAGTAATCGTTGCTACTAACCAAACTGCTGAAGGTAATGCGACAGCTCTTTATATCTCGAGATTATTGTCCCCATCAGGCATTAAAGTAACTAGACTAGCTTCTGGTCTTCCTATGGGTTCAGATATCGAATTTGCTGACGATTTGACACTTGCTAGTGCTCTTAAGGGCAGAAAGACTGTAGGTTCATAATGGCAAAGTTAGATGAGATGAGACTCGATAAATTCCTTAAGGTATCACGTGTTATTAAGAGACGTACGGTCGCTAATGATGTGTGTTCTGCAGGGCGAGTTACAGTTAATGGCAGAGTAGCAAAGCCATCGGTAAAGCTTAAGGTTGGTGATGAAGTTACAATTGCTTTTGGTAACGGTGAGGTTAGCTTCAGAGTACTAAGTCTAGAGAGTACCGTTCATAAAGAAGATGCTGACTCGATGTATGAGTTTATAGAATAATAACCTAAGGTTAGCGTAAGTTGAAAAAAGTCCCCTTATTTATTAAAATAAAGGGACTTTTGTTTTTTATTCTTTGGAGGGTTTATGAGCAAGATAATTCTTACCGGTGACAGACCAACAGGTAAACTTCATTTGGGACACTATGTAGGTTCCTTGAGAAGAAGAGTCGAGCTTCAGAATTCTGGCGAATACGAGAAGATTTTTATCATGATTGCCGATGCACAGGCACTTACTGATAATTTTGATAATCCAGGTAAGATTAGAGAGAATATTATCGAGGTTGCACTTGATTATTTATCCGCTGGACTTGATCCTGAGAAGACTAATATTTTTATTCAGTCTGAGATTAATGAACTTACAGAGCTTTCTTTTTACTACATGAATCTCGTTACAGTAAGCAGACTTCAGCGTAACCCTACTGTTAAGTCTGAGATTCAGCTTAGAAATTTTGAGACATCTATTCCAGTTGGATTCTTCTGCTATCCAATAAGCCAGGCAGCTGATATCACAGCTTTTAAGGCTACAGTAGTTCCTGTAGGTGTTGATCAGCTCCCAATGATTGAGCAGACTCGTGAGATTGTTAATAAGTTTAATTCTACATACGGTGAAGTTCTTGTAGAGCCACAGGCCCTTATTCCAGAGAATGCAGTATGCTGCCGTCTTCCTGGTACTGATGGTAAGGCTAAGATGAGTAAGTCTCTTGGCAACTGTATTTACCTTAGTGATACACCAGAGGATGTTAAGAAGAAGGTTATGAGCATGTATACAGATCCTAACCATCTTAAAGTAACTGATCCAGGTTCAATCGAGGGTAACACAGTATTTACTTATCTCGACGCTTTCTGTAAGGACGAGCATTTCGAGAAGTATTGTCCAGATTATAAGAATCTTGATGAGATGAAGGATCACTACCAGCGTGGCGGTCTCGGCGATGTTAAGGTTAAGAAGCTCTTAATTAATGTTCTTGAGGAAGAGCTTGCTCCAATCAGAGCAAGAAGAGCTGAGCTTGAGCAGAATATCCCTTATGTGCTCGAGGTTTTGAAGAAGGGTACACAGGCTGCTCACGTAGAGGCAACAAAGACTCTTAATGAAGTACGCGCTGCTATGAAGATTAACTACTTCGATGATCAGGCTTTGATTGAATCTTGGGAGAAGAAGTTCCAGGGTTAATATTTATGGCACAGTATTATTTCGATCCAGATCCAGTAGCACCATCTAATAAGAAACACGTAGAGTATCGTGTTAATGGCTTGAACTTCAAGTTTGTAACTGACTCCGCTGTTTTTTGTAAGACATGTGTCGATAAGGGCACAGATCTCATGATTCAGACTACAATAGACGACATTAAGAAGCGTGGTGCAGGACGTAACGAGAGACTTTTGGACCTTGGATGTGGATGGGGTGTAGTTGGTATCGTAATGAAGTCTATCTTCACTTTGTTTGATGTTACTTGTGTTGACGTTAATTCTAGAGCAGTTAGCCTTGCAAAGGAGAATGCAGGTCTTAATCCTAAGAAGCCAGATAGAATTTTGGTTAGTGACATTTTATCCGCTCTTCCTGAAGATGATCTTTATGATACAGTTATGACTAATCCGCCAGTACGTGCTGGTAAAGCTACTGTATTTGCATTTTATGAGCAGGCTAAGGCGCATATGAAGGATGGAGCTGCTATTTATGTCGTTTTGCAGCGTAAGCAAGGCGCAGATTCTACTAAGAAAAAACTTCAGGAGCTCTTTGGTAACTGCGAAGTGCTATCTATTGATGGTGGCTATCGCGTAATGAAGTCAGTTAAGACAGAGGTATAAATGCTTCCATTTCCATTTGATGTATCGCTTTTTATGTTTTTCATCTATAGCGTAGTTGGATGGATTGTCGAGGTGTGCTATTACGGTGTAACTGAAGGTAAGTTTATTAATCGTGGGTTCCTTTTTGGCCCAATGTGTCCTGTATACGGCTTAGGCTTTTATGGCGTTATCTGGTTTTTCTTACCGCTTATGGATAATTTTCCAGCTCTGTTTTTTGGTTCTGCGATTATTTGTACTGCCGTAGAGCTTCTTGCTGGTGTAATCTTATACGCTATCTTCCACTTAAGATGGTGGGACTACTCTGAATATAAGTTTAACTTTAAGGGTTTTATCTGCTTAAGATTTACTATCTACTGGGGTATAGCATGTTCACTAGGTATGCATGTGTTACATCCTGCTGTTAGTGCTTTTATAAACATCTTACCTTTCTATGTAAGAATTGCTTTGTTAGCTATTATGTCAGCACTTTTGCTTGTTGACATTATCCTTACAGTTACAGCGATTATCGGCTTTAATAAGAAGGTTCAATTTTTATCTAAGATGTCAGGTGGTTTTTTGAAGGTATCTGATAACTTAGGCCAAAAGATTTACGGTACAGTAGATACCATCGTTACTAAGACAACTCCAGCCGTAGAGACTACTACTAATACTTATGCCGAGTATAAGGAACTATATTCAAGCCATCGTAAAGAGGAGCGAGAGCTATCTAAGAAGCATCGTGCCCAGGAGAGGGAGCTTATTGCTAGGTATGTTAACGAAGGCAAGCAGGGTATTACTAATACTTCTAAGGAAGCTCTCGATAAGTCTAAGGAGGCTCTCGTCAGATTTAGAAAGCTTCTACCTGAGATTAAGCTCGCATCTAGAATTCGTGTCTCACGTAATGACGCTGATGCAGAGTCTATTTGGATGCTCCAGGCTCATTACGCTGATATGATTGGGGCTGATTCAGACGAGTATATTTTCGAAGACGAATAATTTATAAGGAGAAAAAATATGTCAGCATGTGATTCATGTCCATCAAAGAATGGCTGTACTTCCCAGGATACCTGTGGTAAGAAAAATGCTCCTACATTTGAGCCAATGAATAGTAATTCTTCTATCAAGAAGGTTATTGGTATCGCTAGTGGTAAAGGCGGCGTAGGTAAGTCTTTTGTTACTACAACACTAGCAGTAAAGCTTGCATCTCAGGGCCTTAAGGTAGGTATCATGGATGCAGATATTACAGGTCCATCTATTCCTAGAGCATTTGGCTTGAAGGAGATGCTTACATCGACAGATGAGAACCATATTATTCCTGCTACAACTATGGGCGGAATTAAGGTTGTAAGTCTTAACTTGCTGCTTGAAGATGAGACTGCTCCTGTTATTTGGAGAGGACCTGTTATTTCTGGTCTAGTTCGTCAGTTCTGGACAGATGTTGATTGGGGCATGCTCGATGTATTGCTTATCGATATGCCTCCAGGAACAGGTGATGTTCCTCTTACTGTATTCCAGTCCATCCCACTTGATGGTTTGGTGTTAGTATCAACACCTCAGGATTTGGTTTCTATGATTGTGTCTAAGGCGCAGAACATGGCTTCTATGATGAAGGTTAATATCCTAGGTCTTGTTGAGAACATGAGCTATACAGTTTGCCCTCATTGTAATGAGAAGATTTCCCTTTTTGGTAATGACATGGCTTTGAAGAGAGCTGCTAACGCAGCAAACTTGGAAATCTTAGATAAGATGCCATTAGATCCTGAGATGACAGGACTTGTCGACGAGGGTGAAGCAGAAAGCTTGAAGCTCGATGAGATTTTAAATAACACTTATGGAGCAATAAAAGCTTTGTTATGAGACGCTTTGTTGCTGTAAGTCTGATTCTAAATATTCTAGTTTGCCTGTTGGTAGGTTGTGCTAAGGATGTCAGTGTTGAAGACTGCATAGGAGGGATAGATTACTCCTCTTCAATGTCAGCATTGATGTATGAGCAGATAGCTGGTGAGGAAGAAGGCTTTTACGGTATACAATATCATGAAGTTATAGATATTAATGGAATTACGGCGCAGACGGATATTCCAGTCGTTCTTTATTTCTATTCTTCTTCTGCAACTGGTTCACAAAGCCTTACTGCAGGAGTAGAGGATTTAGCTCAGACATTATCAGGGCAGGTTCTATTTGTGTCTATTGACGGAGTAGAAGCAGATGAAGTAAGTACAGCGTACCAGCTAGCAGGCTATCCTGAGTTTATTCTAATTAGAGATGGCGCTAGAGTTGCTACTTTCGAAGGATATAACTACGAGTACTGGGATATCAACGATGTAACTTGGTGGCTTGAAGACTACGGCTTTACGCCGGATATGAGTTTGTTGGAGGGATAAATGGAATACGAATTTTTCTCAACTATTGGTCAGGATAGCCATAGATTTGAAGAAGGTATTTTAGATAGCGCGTCTAATAACATTATGCTAGGTGGAGTAGCAATTCCTTATGAGCGTCAGTTTCAGGCAAACTCAGATGGAGACGTGGTTTTGCACGCTATTACAAATGCGATTTCTGGAGCAACAGGAGTTAATGTCTTAGGTGGCGCTGCTGATAAAATTTGCTTAGAGCAGGGGATTAAGGATTCATCCGTCTATATTGCGGAGGCAATGAAGAATCTAGGCGAGAATAAGATCATTCATGTATCTATGACAATCGAGTGTTTAAGACCTAAGCTTAAGGCCTATATTCCTGCTATGAAGGCTCGTGTAGGTGAACTTCTGGGAATAGAAGCATCTCGTGTTGGTATTACTGCAACAACAGGAGAGGGGTTAACTGAATTTGGAAGAGGTGAAGGTGTACAAGTTTTTGTAATCATGTCTTTTAAGAGAGGTGTGACTTGATGAGTATTAAGATGCCTGCTTGGAGTAAAATAAAGAAGATTAATCTCGTAATTACAGCCTTAATTGGTATTGTATTAATAATTGCGATGAGTTTACCAGCTAAGGCTTTTTATTCTAAGAACTCAGAATTTACTCCATATGATTATATGATGCATCTTGAATCTGGTAATAGCGTTACATCTCCATTAATACGAACAACGTATGGAAATACAATTAGAAGTGTGAATATTCTACTTGGAACTAATTCTAGAATTAATGAAGGCGATTTGGTAGTTGAGCTAATTAAAGATAGTGAAGTACTAGAAACATGGAGCCTTAGCACAGAGGATATACCAGATTTAAACTTTTATGTTTTTAATACTACTTCCGTTGTTAAATTTGAAAACGGAAGTGATTATTCCATCAGAGTAACAGATTATTATGAAGGTGATAATGGCCTATCTGTTGGAATGTCCCTGGGCAATATTATCTGCAGTATGGTTAAGTCATATAATGGTGCTCTTGCGAGTAGAATGCATGTTGTATTGTCTGTTTTTGTTATTGCAGTTTTGGCGTTCCTTTGCCTTAAAACTAATTTATTGGACTTACCATCATATAAGCTAATCATTGGCTGTGTTATATCTTTTATTGCTATTTGCATATTTCAATTCGATGTTCTACAAACGACAAGTAAAGATCTCGTTGTAAAGACTAATCCTGATATTTCTTTAAGACAGACAATCGAGCCTGGGGAAGAGTCAGAGTTTTCTTTTGTTGCTGATGATAGTTTTACTAGTTTGGGATTTTGGACATACGGTGATAATTTAACGGAGTATCTTGTAACTCTAGTTAATGAATCAACAGGGGCAACGTATTTTGTTAACTCAGAAATTAATATTACTCAGAGAAGACAATTACCGGGAGTTCCTGGAATCGTGTTGAATTATGATGCATCACTGATCCCAAATGAATTATTTGAAGAAGGACAGTATTCACTAAAAATTATTAATACTAGTCCAGATGTCAATCTTGATATTGGACTTGCTAATGAAGGGGACAATTCTAGTAATGCTACGATAGCTGTATCACTTGTTAAGGCTTCCTTTTTGGCTAATTACATTGCTTTAGGTTCTATAGTTTTTATAGTATTGTATCTAGCATCAGTTTACTATTTCAGATGTAAGAATAAACTTAATGAATATAGTTTCTTTATCATCTCGGTAATACCTCTTTCGATAGTTTATTTAGTGCTATTTCAGCCGTTAAATGTTCCAGATGCTGAAGCACATTTTGTTTCTGCTTACCATCTATCAAATCTATTTTTGGGCGTTAGCGGGGATAAGGAATGGATGCTGCGCGCTTGTGATTCCTTGTATTACAATAAGTATGACTGGTGGAATCCTGCACCAAATCCTAGCTTTCAGCATATAGGTTATGCAATAAATCATATTTTTGATAAGGCTGGCGATACAAGTTTGGTAGTTGGATTTCCTGACTATAGTAAGATGAAGTACTATTCTTTGTTCAATTGGTTGCCTCAGGCTTTGGGGTTGACTATTGGGCGTTTGATAGGGGCTAATCCTATTATTACAATCTATTTAGCTCGTATGCTTATATTGTTCGTTTATATCTTTGCGTGTGCTCGAGCTATATGGAATACTCCAGTGGGAAAATTCATTTTTTGTTCCATTGCTTTACTACCAACCAATCTCATGCTAAGTTCATCTTTTTCTTATGATTGCATGTTTTTAATCGTATCTCTAAATTTCATAGCTATTATTTTGAAATTGCGAAATAGGATTACACGTGGTTCGATAATCGAAGCTATAATTTGGGCAATTCTACTTGGAAGTATAAAAGGAGGAGGAGCTTTGGTTCTTCTTCCTTTGGCGCTACTAATAATCAAGAAAGATAAGAAATCTATCATTACAGTAGTAAGTATTCTTGCTGCAAGTGGATTAGCAGTTCTTTTGTTCAATAAAATACTTGCTCCAGATGAGTTATTCCAATTTGGAAGCGAAGGAGATGGTAATTATCAGGCGGGATTTGCTTTGGCAAATCCAATAGAGTATTTGCGATTGAGTGTTAGATCATATTTGATATCTATTAATAGTTATAGCGAGCAAATACTAGGTTCAGTTCTGTCTTGGTTGGAATCAACTATTCCAAGTGTAATCGTATTCATTATGGCTGGATTAACTATTTTGGGAGCTTGTTTTGCTCAAGATGAATTTGAATTAAGCAAAAAGGATAAAGCACTTATAACTATACCTATTATCATCTCAATAGTATCAACACCAGCAATGCTTTTAAGTTATACAAAGCTAGGTAGTTACATGGTTAGCGGAATACAGGGAAGATATTTCAGTTCTATATTCCCTCTGGTATTACTATTAGTAGCAGGTTATGTAGGAAAGATTACTGATAGAGAAGGTAGCTTTATGAATAAGATGTATAAGCTATACGCTCCTGTACTAGGAATAACAGTATACTATTTATTGAGAACTTATCTAATTAGATAAGTAGCCAAGCAAAGACTTAGCTAGATTAATGTCCTCAGGGGTTGTAATTTTGATATTAGAATATGATCCCTGAGCGATTTTTACATCATAACCACACATCTCGGCAAGGGATACATCGTCTGTACATTTAATATCTGGATTAGCACTGATTGTTTTTGCAAAACAGTCAATAAGTGTGCTGTATCTGAAATTCTGTGGCGTCTGAGCTTCATATAGGTAATCTCTGTCTAGTGTCTTATCGATAGTAATACCGTCAGCTCTTAATAGCTTGATAGTATTCTTGGCTTTCACCGCAGCGACACTTACATCGCATTCTTCTAATGAATCAAGACAGTTTTTAAGAGTCTTAGAATCAATTAGACATCTCGCCATATCGTGAACAAATACAGGTGAATTATCCTTAGGTGGATTCTCTAATGAAGATAGAGCCTGAACTCCGTTATTAACTGACTTCGCTCTAGTGTCAGAACCTAGAACAATTCTCTCTACGTAAGAATAAGCATCATTACTGGATACTACCTTCTTAATATCATCAATTAAATCTTCGCTTGTCGCGATAACTCCATGAAGCCTGATGCCAAGAAGTTCAGAAAATCTGGAAAAAGCAATCAGAGTCCTCTCTAGAACAGTAACCCCATCAACTTCCATAAATAGTTTGTTAGTTGTCGACTTCATTCGAGATCCACTTCCAGCAGCAGGGAAGATGATATATAAATCTTTACGATTAAGAGAACAGGACATCTGCGGCCTCCGATACATTATCAACAAGTAAGAATTCTATACCATTATTACTCTTAACAGCATTTCTACAGCTTGATGGTAGGACAATATTCTTGATTCCAAGTCTTTGAGCTTCGCTGATTCGAGCTGCTAGCGAAGATACAGGACGAAGTTCGCCAGATAAACCAACCTCGCCTAAAACCATAGTATTAGCTTTAAGGGGTATCCCTCTGTTAGACGATACTACAGCTGAGATAATAGCTAAGTCGCATGCTGGATCAGTAATTCTTAATCCACCAATAACGTTAATGAATACATCCTTAGAATTAAGGTTAAGCTTAAATTGTTGTTCGGTAACTGCTAAAAGCATAGCGGTTCTAGATCTATCAGGACCAGATGTCATTCTTTGTGGAGTACCATAACAAGTATCAGCAGCTAATGCTTGAATCTCGACAGTTAATGCTCTTGCACCCTCCATAGCTGAAGTAATAGCAGAACCAGGGGCTTCTAGAGGTCTTCCCATTACCATCAATGCGAAGTTGCTGTCTACTGCCTGAAGTCCGCTTTGAGTCATCTCAAAAAATGCGAGCTCACCAGATCTTCCGAATCTGTTCTTAACAGATCTTAGGATTCTATAAGAACCAGTATTATCTCCCTCAAAGTAAAGTACAGTATCTACCATATGCTCTAAGGTCTTAGGCCCTGCAATTGAGCCTTCCTTGGTTACATGACCTACAAGAATAATAGGAAGATTATTAGACTTAGCAATTCTAATTAATCCAGCCGTAACCTCACGAGCTTGAGTAACGCTTCCAGGAGTACCGTTAACATTTTCAGAATACAAAGTCTGGATAGAATCAATAATACAAAGTGATGGCTTAGTATTCTTAAGCTCTTCTGCAATAATCTCAAAGCTTGTCTGAGCACAGATAATAATTCTATCGCTCTTAATTCCAAGGCGGTCTGCTCGCATCTTAATCTGAGCAGGAGATTCCTCGCCGGATACATATAAGATATCTTCATTAGAACCAAAAGAGTTAGCTAATTGAAGAAGAATAGTGGATTTACCAATTCCTGGTTCACCACCAACTAAAGTAACGGAACCATTAGTAATCCCACCACCAAATAACTCGTCTAATTGAGATATACCAGTCTTAAATCTGACGTAATCTTCTTTGCCTGCATCATTAAGGCGAACCGTCTCTTGGCGATTTGTCCATGAGTAACCAGCAGCCTTAAAAGCTGGGGAATCTATCTTAGTATTAGAAGTGGATGATGAGCCTGTTACTGTCGTGGATTCTACAAGAGAATTCCACGCGCCACAGCCAGGACACTTACCCATCCATCCTGAAGTCTCATATCCACATTCTTTACAGAAAAATGTTGTTTTCTTTTTAGCCATGTAAAAAGTATATCACGGATATGGAATAAGCCGTGTCCTATTAATACACCTCAAACCTGGGAATTTTTGTAAACAGAAATTATAGGAAGTTCTTAAGCCTCTCGATTGCCTTAACAGTATTCTCGTAAGAACCAAATGCTGTAAGTCTGAAGAAGCCTTCGCCATTTACACCAAAGCCTTCGCCAGGAGTACCTACAATCTGAACTTCATTTAAAAGCTTATCGAAGAACTCCCAGCTACCCATGTTATTTGGACACTTGAGCCATACATAAGGAGAATCCTTACCACCAGTGTAGAAGATTCCCTTAGAGTCGAGAAGCTCTGAGAGTAAAGCAGCATTACGCTTATAGTACTTTATGTTCTCCATGCAAGCAGAGATGCCTTCCTCAGATAAAGCAGCCTCAGCAGCTCTTTGAACAGGGTAGGATACACCGTTAAACTTTGTTGCCTGACGTCTCATCCATAGCTTACAAAGCTTAGTCTCACCAGCCATCAAAGTATCAGGTACTACAGTCCATCCGCATCTAACACCAGTAAAGCCTGCAAACTTAGAGAAAGAACATACCTCAACAGCAACCTCGAAGCTTCCTGGAATCTCATAGATAGTGTGAGGAATATCAGAATTGTCGATAAACGCCTCATATGCTGAATCGTAAAGAATTAAGCTTCCTGTCTCTACAGCAAAATCAACCCATGCCTTCAGACCCTCGTATGTGTAACAAGCTCCAGTTGGGTTATTAGGGGAGCAGATGTAAATAACTGCGCCGCTAATATCCTTAGTAGGGATAGCATCAGGAAGTGGAAGGAATCCATTCTCGCTAGTACCGTTAACATAGATAATGTCGTTGCCGTTCATTGTGTTAGCGTCAACATATACTGGATAAACAGGGTCTGGGATAATAACTGTGTTGTTACCGAGAATATCAATAAAGTTACCAAGATCACTCTTAGCACCATCAGATACAAAGATTGCATCGGCCTTAATATCTACACCCAAAGAAGCATAGTGAGAAGCAATCTTCTCTCTTAAGAAGTCGTGACCATATTCAGGTGGATAACCACGGAATGTCTCCTTAACGCCCATCTCCTTAGAAGCCTTAACCATAGCGTCAACTACAGGTTGTGGGAGAGGCAAAGTTACATCACCGATACCCATACGGATTACTTCCTTATCTGGGTTTTCTGCTACATACTTACGTACGCGAGCTCCGATTTCAGAGAAGAGGTAAGTCTCCTTGATGTTATTGAAATTCTCGTTGATTTTGATGTTCATTTTTTATCTCCCATAATATGGCTCATGACCGTTTTTTACTGCTGCTCCTACAAGTCCCATAAAGAGTGGATGTGGCTTATTAGGTCTGCTCTTAAACTCTGGATGGTACTGAACTCCTACAAAGAAGTTCTTATCAGTATACTCTACTGTCTCGACAAGTCTTCCATCAGGTGAGAAACCACTTAATGTGAGGCCTGCCTTTGTAAGTTCATCTCTAAAGTCGTTATTAAACTCGTATCTGTGTCTGTGACGCTCATTTATTGATGTAGAGCCATAGCACTTAGCCATAGTTGTGTTAGGTGTAATTTGACATGGATAAGAGCCAAGACGAAGTGTGCCGCCCTTTTCGACATCGTCGCTTTGACCTGGCATAAAGTCGATAACCTTATGAGAAGAATTAGGTGCGAACTCATTAGAATTGGCATCTTCGTAGCCAAGAAGTGAACGAGCAGCTTCAATAACTGTTATCTGCATGCCGAGGCAGATTCCAAGGTAAGGAATGTCATTCTCACGAGCGTATTTTGCTGCCAGAATCATACCTTCGATACCACGGGAACCAAAGCCTCCAGGAACGATAATTCCGTTAAGATCAGCTAAGACTTCTTCGTAGTTATCCTTGTTAATTCCTTCTGAATCAATCCACTTGATATCAACCATAGCAGAGTGGTAGTAGCCTGCGTGGAAAAGTGCTTCAGCAACTGACAAATATGCATCGTGAAGCTGAACATACTTACCTACAAGACCAATCTTAGTCTTGATGTTACGGCCTTTAATCTTACCTACCATATCGCGCCATTCTCTGAGGTCAATTTCCTTAGTTCTTAAGTGGAGCTCACGGCAAACGATAGAAGAGAGGTTAGACTGCTCGAGCATAAGAGGTGCCTCGTAAAGTACAGGCAGAGTTGTATTCTCGATAACGCAGTCTTCGTTAACATTACAGAAGTTAGCGATTTTACGAAGGATAGATCTATCCTCGATTGGCTCATCAGTTCTTAATACGATGATATTAGGGGATACTCCCATTCCTTGAAGTTCCTTAACAGAGTGCTGTGTTGGCTTGGACTTGTGTTGTCCTGAAGCCTTGAGGTAAGGGAGGAGGCACACATGAATATAAAGTGCATTTCCAGGGCCTACTTCTAAGCCTACCTGTCTAATTGCTTCGATAAATGGCTGACCTTCGATATCACCGATTGTACCGCCAATTTCAGTGATAACTACATCAGCGTCAGTCTTCTTACCAACGTTATAAATAAATCTCTTAATCTCATCAGTGATGTGAGGAATGATCTGAACAGTAGAGCCTAGGTACTCGCCCTTACGCTCCTTGGCAATTACATTGGAGTAAACCTTACCTGTAGTTAAGTTAGAGAACTGGTTTAAGTCCTCATCGATAAATCTCTCGTAGTGACCGAGGTCGAGGTCTGTCTCAGCACCATCTTCAGTTACATAAACTTCACCGTGCTGATATGGGCTCATTGTACCTGGATCGACATTTACATATGGGTCTAATTTTTGTGATGCAACCTTAAGTCCACGCATCTTAAGAAGTCTTCCCAATGATGCGGCAGTAATGCCTTTTCCAAGGCCTGAAACAACACCACCTGTTACGAAAATATACTTTGACATAAGTTACTCCTTGCCCTGATATTGTTCGATAATTTCTTTTGCTACTTTAAGCTTGGATTTACGTGAATCCATAGCTGTTTTTTCAATATATCTATGCGCCATAGCTTCGTCGTAGTACTCGTTATCCATGAGTAAAAGCTTAGCGCGATTTATTAACTTAATTTCCTCGATTTTTTCCTCAAAGGAATGAACCTTTTTCTCCATAGAAGCGACCTTACGGTGGGTAGCTAATATGAGCTTTAAGGTCTGCTTAACAACAGTCTTATTAGTAGGCTTTGCGACAGTAAGCACACCAAAGTCGGAGGCCTTATCAGATATTTCATCGTAAAGCTCTGATGGGACAAAAAGGATTACGCCAGAATTACTCTCTCTTGTTATGTCGATAGCGTAATTCGCGCCCATCTCATCAGGCAAAGGAGCGTTAACTAGAACGATATCGTATTCTCTTTCTAAGAGCTCACGGCGGCCTGCAGCAACGTTTTTGAGGGTGACGATAGGATAGCAGTTCTCTTCTTCGAGAACTCCCATAAGTGCACTAGTGAATTTCTCACCACTGCTAACTATGAGGGCGCTGTATCGTCTATCGCTCATTATTTTGTATAAGCCTCAATTAATCTCTTTGTAAAAATGCTGTTGATGAATTCGCTGGATTTAGCAGCCTCGCTTGCTTCTCTTAAGTTTGCTGGCAATGCAACTTCGTTACTAAAATCATCCGGACTTAAATTGTTCTTAATACCGTCGATGATGGAGTAAATCATAAGAGCGTATGCGAGGTATGGATTAGCGAGTGAATCAGGTGTTCTAAGCTGGAGGTAATTATCGTCTCTTGTTGTTGTCGGAACGATAACAGCCTTGTTCTTAGAATCGATATTCCAGGAAGCCTTAAGCTGATTCTTAAATGTGTTAAGGCGCTTATAAGATTCGTCCTGTGGATTATAGAAAATTGTTGACTCGTAAGCGTGCTTTAGGATACCTGCAATAGCTGGGTTAAGCTGGCATTTACCGTCTTTATAAACGGCTACATTAATGTGGAAACCATTACCAGGCTTTCCTGTAAGAGGCTTAGGTGAGAAGTCTGCATGAAGTCCATTACGTGCAGCTACTGTCCTAACTACATTTCTAAATGTATTAACATTATCAGCTGCCGTAAGTGGGTCAGAGCTAACAAAGTCAATCTCGTTTTGGCCTGGGCCGTCTTCGTGGTGAGAGTTAAATGGGATTACGCCCATTCTCTCTAATGTAAGGCAAATCTCACGGCGAACGTTTTCTCCTTTATCAAGAGGAGCAACATCCATGTAGCTTGCATTGTCGTATGGAGTAGAAGTAGGGTTGCCGTCTTCATCTAGCTTGAAAAGATAGAACTCCATTCTGTTACCAAACTTAAACTCGATGCCTTCCTTTTTAGCATCTGCTATAGCTCTCTTAAGTACATCCCTTGTATCTAGCTCGAAAGTAGAACCGTCCTCATTTGTTATACCGCAAAGCACTCTAACAACCTTGCCGTGCTCAGGTCTCCATGGAAGAAACTTAGCTGTTGTAAAGTCAGGGTGGATGATGAGACTATGTTCAGGATCTTCTTCAAAGCCTGGAATCAAAGATGCATTAATAGCCATGCCATTGTTGAAGATTTGCTCAATCATGTTAGGCATAACCGCAATATTTTTTGTATTACCGTAAACGTCGGAAAATGTGAGTCGGATAAACTTAATATCCTCTTCTTCGATATACTGCGCAAACTCGCTATATGTAAGTTCCATACAGACCTCCAGATTTTCAATTTCAAGTCGTAGTTTATATAAAATAAAGAAGCGCTCACCTGCCGACACGCCACTCGGCCCTGTCCGCAGGTGAACGCCTTTGTTCACTAATGAAAAATTTAACACTTGATTAGTGCTATGTCAATTAAAACAGACATTTTACTTACTTAATCTCTTGGTCTATAATCATTCCGCTGTTTTAATTGACAGTCATTATTATATAAGGAGGACTTTCAAATGAAGAGAAAGTTATTAGCAGTGGTGCTTATGGCAGTCGTAGCATTTACTGGTTGTGCTAATTCGGATTTGAATTCCGAGGAGTCCGCGGGAATTTATCCGCTCACTTTGACTGACACATATGGCCACGAAGTTACTATTGAAGAGGAACCTCAGACAATCGTCAGCGTATCTCCAGCTTTGACAGAAATCGTCTATGCATTGGATGCTCAGGATAAGCTTGCAGGTCGTTCTGATTATGATGATTATCCAGAGGCTGTATTTGATATTCAATCAGTTGGACCTATCGATATGCCAGATGTTGAGCTCATCGTTTCTTTAAATCCTGACGTTGTACTCGCATCTTCTATTTTCAGTGAGGAAGCATATAATGCTATCACAGAGGCTGGTATTCCAGTGGTTATTATTAATGACGAGTCTTCTTTGTCCGCTATGCCAACTTACGTATCTACTGTTGCTGACGTTATAGGTAAGCACGATGAGGGTGTAGCAATGGCTGAAGATTTAACTCATCAGATTGAAGTGCTCACACAGGAAGCTACAGGCGTAACTGTTTACTACTGCATGGGTTATGGTGAGTATGGCGATTACACAGCAGGTGGTGACACATTTATTAACGACATCATTGAGACTGCTGGTTGCACAAATATCGCTTCTGATGTTGAGGGTTGGATGTATTCCACAGAGGCTCTTCTTGCAAATGATCCAGATATCATCCTCGTTCCATCTTGGGGTGCTGACTATTTCCTCGAGACTGAGCCATATAACAACTTAACAGGAACAGTTGTTGCTATTGATGCTAATCTCTTCGAGAGAGTTGGTCCACGTAACATCGAGGCGATTCAGGTTATTATCGACGCAGCTGCAGAAGTTAACTCTGTAGATGCAGCAGCATAAGCTTAGCTTTTTAACCAAACTAATTTTAGCCGCCATCACGTTGTTTTTAGTGATGGCGGTTTCTTGCTGTCTTGGATCTTCTAATATTGCTTTATCTAGCATATTCGATTTCTTATTTGGAAGGGGAGAAACTCTTCCAGAAACTACAGTCACTATCATTACTAAGCTTCGTATTCCAAGGGTATTAACTGCCGCTTTAATTGGTGGTGCACTAGCTAGTATTGGTGCAGTGATGCAAGGAATCTTTAAAAATCCAATGGCAGATCCTTCTGTACTCGGAATCTCATCCGGTGCAGCTCTAGGTGCAGCAATTGCTATCGTCGTAGGACTTAACGGCGTAATAATTGGTGCATTTACAGGTGCATATATTGGCGCGGTTATTGGCGCAGTTTTAACTTGGTTTATTATTATTACCATCGCCAAATCTTCTGGTGAATACGACACTTCTTCTACGCTTTTGGCGGGTATAGCGACGTCATCTCTCATGAGTGCTTTAATTACAGTAATCATGACACTTAACCTTCAGAAGATGGAAAGAATATATATGTGGATGCTCGGAACCTTTTCTGCATCAACTGTAAGTAAAACCATAATTCTCGCTATAGTTGTAATGCTAGGATTAATTGCCTTGATAATATTCGCGCCAATGATTGATGTATTAAAGCTTGGAAAAGAAACAGCAGAGACTTTGGGCGTTAAGCAGGGAAGAACCCTCGCAATTTTAATGACTATATCATCTATCATATTAGCCTTTTGTGTTGCTAATGCAGGAGTAATAGGATTCGTAGGATTAATCATCCCACACATCGTATCGTTTTTTAAAGTCTATAAGATGCGCAGCAAAATCATAATGTGCTTTTTAGTAGGAGCAATATTCACAGTTATTTGTGACACGATATGTAAGATTGTTATTGCACCAGGAGAACTCCCAATAGGTGCTGTTACGAGTCTTATAGGTGCTCCTTATTTTCTTTTCTTGCTTCTTAAAGCAAGAAGACAGAATGGAGGTGCACTATGAATCTAGAGATAAGCAATCTATCTTTAAAAATCAATAATAAAACTATATTAGATGGTATAACTACGACTTTCGAAGAAGGAAAGATTACTGTAGTGCTTGGACCAAATGGTTGTGGTAAGACTACGCTCATAAAAGAGATTATCAAAAAGTACGCAGATACCAAAGAGCTAGCTTATGTTGCCCAGGAGACTACAGGATATCTTAATCTAATGGTAAGAGATGTAATCGAACTCTCGCGTTATTCGAATAATAAATTCTATCGTGGTCTATCAGCAGAAGACAAAGAGGCTATAGAACAAGCAATAGAAATGATGGATATCGAAGACAAGCAAAATCAACTATTTGATACATTGTCTGGTGGTGAGAAGCAACGTGTCATGATGGCTCGCGCGTTAGCACAAGAAACTGATTGGCTAATACTAGATGAGCCAACTTCAAATCTAGACGCGTCTCATGTAAGAAAAATAAATGATGCAGTAAGGCAGGCAAAATCTGCCATAGTAGTTATGCACGATATAAATGAAGCGGCACGTCTTGGCGACAAATATATTCTCATGAATAATGGTCGTATAATTGAAGAGTCCAACACTTTGACTGAAGATTTGCTAGATAAAACTTTCGAGATGGATTTTAGTAAGATGGTAACGTCTGACGGGCAGACAATCTTTTATTTAGCCAAGCAACAAGAATCAAAGCGAGCACAATGACTATTGTAGCTTCGATTGTGCCTTCAGGACCAAAATCAGAGCCAGTGTAGTTAGAGGACAGCAAAGACAAAGTCTCGTTACCACTTACTGATAAGCCATAAATTGAACCCTGGAACATGTTCCACATAGTGTGTGCAGCGCAGGAAAAGGCGATGGAGCCTGTCATCTCATAAATCCAAGCAAAGAGAATTGCGAATAAGAAAATGTTAGCTAGAGCTACAAATGAGAATCCAGCATTCATTGTGTGGAAAACAGAGAATAGAAGTGAAGAGATAATTATTGCTGCGGGCTTTCCAACCAAGCCTTTAAGCTTAGGAATCATGAATCCACGGAACATCACTTCCTCTGCAGCTCCCTGAGGGAACCACATCAGGATAGAGAAGGCAAAAGTTAATATGGTACCACTAGGAAGTCCAAAGCCTTCAGGCTTACAAAGACCGGTAACGCAGAGTAGTCCAAATACGGCAGACATCATTAGAATGCCAACAATTGCACCTGTTATGTAATGTCTTACAAATCCACGACGCTTTAAGCCAATTCCACAAAGGCCGCGAGCACGAATCATATAAGTGAAAATAATAAGGAGATATCCGATAGTCATAAGCGCTAAGAATCTAGAATCGTTCATGAATATACCGATTATTTCTGTGGTTTTTGCAACAACTTCAGGTACTGAGTTTACATCGCGCAAATCAGCAATGAAATTCGAATAAGCTGGATCTTTCATGTATGAGATTGCTACAGGTATCATAGCGAGTAATTGATAGATTGATAGTATTGCAAGCGGGTAGAGAATAAGATCTATAAATCCGATGATTTTGTCAAATATCTTGGGCAGAAGTTTGTCGTTGTAACTATCTGTGTCTGCAGTAGAATAAGAAACGATAAATCGTTCATTATGAATGAATTTTGTGCTGATAAATGTCATGGCTATGCCCATGCCTATCGTAAGGATGGTCGAGACTATAATGCCAAGGATATTTGCTTCTCGATTAAGGCATGCTCCTATACCGTAGAATTGACCATAAACTGGTAGATAATAATAGAATGAACTAGGCTCTGCCGACTCATTTATACAAGTTACAGCAACTACAACTAATATAAAAAATATTGGTAAGAAGGCTGTTTGAGCAGATGTTACTGAGTCTGTTATTATTGATATCATTACAGCAAGAGATGCAATAAAAAATGCCAATCCTACTATCAAGGCCAATACACCGAAAATAGATTCCCATGATAAGTAAAATGGGAACAATAGGATGATGCAGTGAATTATTATTGCAGGAATTAATGTTTTAATAAAAACACCGTAAGTAAATCCCAATACTATTGAAGAACGTTTCATAGGAGATAGAATTAACCCTGCAAATGTTCCTCTTTCCTTTTGTCCTGCGATTGCTTCTGTGCCTGAACTCATAGCTACGTATAAGATAGCTATAAATAATGTTAATGGTATAGAGGTTTGAGCTAGCGATCTTTGTAATCTAATATAGCTTGGGAGATTTGGTTGGGTCTGTATTTGAGACTCGATAATTTCCCATTTAACTTCAGGGTTATAGGTAGGGATAGTCTGTGTAAAGTAAGATTGAAGCCAGCCATCAACAAAGTCATTGCGGAAATCAGCTTGATCAGGAGAATTGGTTCTATAGTACGTGAGGATATCATGAGATTCTTCATTAAATACTATAGCAATTCCAGCATTGTTATTTGACATTATTTCAACTGCATGATTGTAATCATAAATTGCATCCCAGGAGTCGTAAGAGATATTAAAATCGGGTTCGTGTTTATCAGCAAAATTTCTAAATGATTCAGGAGCATTAATTACTACTACATCACGTGAGCCGTGTGTCAAATCATTAAATCCGTACCAACTGCACATAATGGCAAAGAAATAAACAATGGTTGTCCATATAAATCCAATACATACCAAAAACGTCATGACACTAACCTTGGTTCCATTATGAGAACCAAAGCCGAGAATTTGTCCTGCTATTGCTAATTGGCCTTTGTCTATCTTATTCTTCAACATGATGTTCTACGTATAGCTTGAAGAAGGCATCTTCAAAACTCTTTGCTTCGGTTATAGTTATTAATTCTTCTACTGTTCCTTCTGCTACTATTTTTCCATCAACCAAAACTCCTATTTTGTCGCATAGCGCTTCTGAAACAGAAAAAATATGTGTAGATAAGATAATAGAATGCCCTTCCTTCTTAAGCTCGAGAAGGTAATCTGTAACTTGCTTACTAGTAAGAATATCAAGGCCATTCGTAGGCTCATCAAATATAATTACAGGAGGGTTATGAATCAAACTTATGGCTATGGATACCTTTTGCTTCATTCCTGTAGAAAGCTCAACAATTCTTTTCTTCTCGAACGGCGTAATTCCTAACTTTGTGAAGATTATATTTTTTCTTTGAGCAGCTTCTTTAATATCAATATCATATAGACTCGCAAAGAAGAACCAAAGCTTTTCTGGTGTTGATACTGGATCCAGTTTTATCTCGGTTGTTAAATATCCGATTCGCCTGTGTATTTCTAATAAATCTGAGGAAGATTTTAAACCGTCTATTAAAATTTCTCCGCTTGTAGGATTAAGCAAAGTGGAAATCATCTGCATCAAAGTTGTTTTTCCTGCACCATTAGGTCCAAGGAGACCATAAATAATACCGTCTTCGACTGTAAAACTTACACCCTTAATCGTCTCTTTATCACGCGTATAACTCTTATGTACGTTTATTAATTCGACCATGAATATAACCCTCCTTGCGAAGTACCCTAGCTAAAATGAAAGTAGCAACTAATAATTCAATCGTAGCTGTAAGTATGAATCCGCTAACGCTTAACTCTGTCATAAAAGCTGCACGTAGGACTGCGATTGAACCGTGAAGTGGAATATAGAATTCTGCCCAGTTAGGCACGTCGTAATAAAACAACTGGAAAAACATATCAAGCAAAATGAAAATCAGGGGCATTTGAAGATTTATTATGATGTCTTTCATCCTATCAATGGCGAATATTATGCTAAGGCAAATTGACGCGCATAAATAAGCCGTTATAGGAATGATAAGTATTAGAACAAACAACTCTCTAGGCAAAAGGAGTAAACCAAAAGGAATAAGCGATGTAGAGCTATTGCTAGTGTTAAGCCATGATGACAAAAACAAAAAAATAAAAGTAATGTAAGTCGATACGCTAACTAGACCAATTACAGCTGCCAGTTTTCCTATAACAATTTTACTTGCAGAGACAGGAGTCATAATTAGTTTGTTCCAAAAGCCACGATCCTTTTCAGAAGCAAAGATATCTACCATTAACGAATATGTGCAGTAGTAGAGAATTAATACAAGCACTGCTGGTATTACTCTAGCTGCGCCATAATTTGCTTGTGATCTATAGTTCAAAATTTTAGTTACAGGATTAAAACTGTCGATGCTATATACATCAGATCTTTGCTCTGTTTGAGTAGCATTAAAACTATCCAGTACAACCTCAATGAAGGATAAAGCTTGATCTTCCATAATAGCGGAGTCACGATTGTATTGAACGGATATACTCTCTGATTCCTTTTGAAACACACAATAGATACAGCCTTTGCGAATATTATCGACAAAAGTTCCTTTGTCGAGTTGGTGTTCATAATTACTCTGTGATATGAACTCATAAGTATAAACAGTTCTATCTGAGGTTTCTTCAATATAATCATAGAATTCTTTAGTCGCGTCGACAACAATTATTGGACGGCCGGAAAAGGATCCAGTACTCATATAATTAATCAAAAAAGGGAATAGATTAAGTGCCAACATCATAACAGCTGCTGGAATTACGAATAGGGCAGCAGCCTTACGCCAGTTATTGAGAATTCTAGAGATTTCCCATTTAATGATAACTATTATTTTATTCATTACACACATTATATATTGTGGAATGGCTTGACAAAACATCTTTTTCTTCTTATATTATTCAAGCACGATTTAAGGACACGGTGCCATCGCCAAGCGGTAAGGCCAAGGTCTGCAAAACCTTTACTCCCCGGTTCAAATCCGGGTGGCACCTCCAATAACAGCCCTGTAGGATATTTCCTACAGGGCTGTTTTATTGCTATAATAGAGCGACTTTGTATTATGGAGATTA
>JAKSRJ010000010.1 GCA_024403715.1 Saccharofermentans sp.
CAGCTACAGACCCATGGGGTATCAAGGTTAACCGTGTAGAGCTTAAGAACATCATCCCACCACGTGAGATTCAGAATGCGATGGAGAAGCAGATGAAGGCTGAGCGTGAAAAGAGAGAGGCTATCCTTATTGCTGAAGGTAAGAAGGAAGCTGCTATCCGTGAGGCTGAGGGTGAGAAGGAGGCTGCAATCCTCCGTGCTGAGGCTCGTAAGGAAGCTGCTATCCGTGAGGCAGAAGGTCAGGCAGAAGCAATCCTTAAGATTAATCAGGCTAAGGCTCAGGGCCTTCAGATGATTAAGGATGTACAGGCTGATGATGGTCTTGTTAAGATTAGATCTCTCGAGGCTATGGAGAAGATCGCTAATGGTCAGGCAACAAAGATTATTATCCCTTCTGAGCTCCAGTCTGTTGCTGGTCTTGCAACATCATTGAAGGAAGTAGTTAGCAAGTAAGTTTAATACAATTACGCTTAGAAATGGTTTATAATAATGGCTCTGGGAGTACTTCCCGGAGCCTTTTTCAATTCATGTCGCGGAGGCGCTTATATGAACAGTTGGAATGAACGAATTAATATGAGTATGCTCACTGATTTTTATGAGCTTACTATGGGTAAAGGTTACTTAGATGATAATTCAGCAGAGAAGATAGTTTACTTTGATGCATTCTTCAGAAAAGTTCCAGAGCAGGGAGGCTATGCTGTTATGGCTGGTCTTCAGCAGGTAATAGAATACTTAGATAATCTCCATTTCTCTGAAGAGGATCTTAAGTTCTTAAGTGGCTATGGATTTGATGATAAGTTCATAGATTATCTCCGTAATTTCAAGTTTACTTGTGATGTATGGGCTGTGCCAGAAGGTACACCAGTTTTCCCTGGTGAACCACTAATTAAGATTAAGGGACCTGTTTTGCAGGCACAGCTTCTAGAGACAGCATTGCTTTGTACAATTAACCACCAGACACTTATTGCTACTAAGACAGCTCGTATCGTAAGAGCTGCTGAGGGAAGACCAGTAATGGAATTTGGTGCAAGACGAGCTCAGGGATTTGATGCTTCTGTATTAGGTGCTAGAGCTGCATATATCGCAGGCGCTGCAGGAACATCATGTACTATCTGTGGTGAGCAGTTCAATATTCCTTTGTCAGGTACAATGGCACACTCATGGGTAATGCTTTATGACGACGAGTTCGAGGCATTTAAGGCTTATGCCTTGTCTTATCCTGATAAGTGCTTGCTTCTCGTAGATACATATGACGTATTGAAGTCAGGTATCCCTAATGCAATCAGATGCGCTAAGGAAGTTTTGGAGCCTATGGGCAAGAGACTTCTTGGTATAAGAATCGACTCTGGTGACTTAACATATATGACACAGAAGGCACGTAAGATGCTTGATGATGCAGGCCTTACAGATTGTAAGATTACTGTATCTAACGCTCTTGATGAGTACCTTATTAGAGATCTTATTTCGCAGGGCGCATGTATCGATTCCTTTGGTGTAGGTGAGAGACTTATTACATCTAAGGCAGAGCCAGTATTCGGAGGCGTATATAAGATCGCTGGTGTAGTAGATGAGGATGGTAACGTTACACCTAAGATGAAGATATCTGAGAACGCTGGTAAGGTTACAACACCATGTTCCAAGGAAATCGTAAGATTCTACGATAAGGCAACAGGTAAGGCCATGGCTGATGTGCTTTTCGTAGAGGGTGAAGAGATTCCTAATGGCGAACCATACGAGATTTTCGATCCAATCGAGACATGGAAGTGTAAGGTGCTGGAGAACTACACAACACAGAAGCTTTTGGTACCAATCTTCGAGCAGGGTAAGCTTGTTTATGATTGCCCTTCCATTATGGAAATTAGAAACTACTGCACTAAGCAGATTGATACTTTGTGGGAGGCTGTAAAGCGTTTTGAGAACCCACATAAGTACTATGTAGATTTATCTCCAAAGCTTTGGAAGATTAAGGATGATATTTTGAGAAGTTATAGAAAGGCTAGGTAATCTAATATGGCAAATCCAATCGTTACAATCAAGATTAAGGATATGGGAGATATCAAGGTAGAGCTCTATCCTGAGGTAGCACCAATCACAGTTGATAATTTTGTAAAACTCGCAGGTGAGGGCTTTTACAATGGTCTTACATTCCACAGAATTATTCCTGGATTTATGATTCAGGGTGGTGATCCACAAGGTACTGGTATGGGTGGTCCAGGTTATCACATCAAGGGCGAGTTCGCTTCTAATGGAGTAATGAATCCTTTGAACCACACACGTGGTGTTATTTCTATGGCTAGATCTATGATGCCTGACTCTGCAGGATCTCAGTTCTTTATCATGCACGAGGATGCTCCACACTTGGATGGTGAGTATGCTGCTTTTGGTAAAGTAATCGAAGGTATTGAGGTAGTAGACAAGGTTGCTTCCGTTAGAACTGACTACGGTGACAAGCCTCTCGAACCAGTTGTTATGGAATTAATGACAGTTGAGATGTAATTGTGACTAAGAAGAAAAGCATTGCTTTAACAATATTTTTCTCTATACTATTTTTCTTTTTTACTTTCTTTGCAGCGGGATTCATATGGGTATCCTCTGTATGGAAAACCATAACCTTTGATGAAGTCGTATTCCATTTAATGGCGCCTATAGAGGGCACAGAAAGTGGCGTAATAATCGGCTTCATTTTAAGGGTTCCTTTGGTTGCGGCTATTCTTACTGCAATCGTGATTGTTGCCTCTCGTAAACAGCTTCGTAAGTCTCGGGGCAGATATTATGCTGTAAACATAATTGCATTGGTTCTGGCTATGATTACGTTTGGTATTATGGCCATTAAGGTCGACAGACAGTACGGAATCCGTCAATATATCCGAGCTCAGCGAGGTGATTCTACGTTTATGGACCAACAGTATGTTGATCCATCTATGGTTGAGATTGAGTTTCCAGAAGTAAGACGTAACTTAATCTATATTTACGCTGAGTCTATGGAGATTACATATGCAGATATTGCTTCCGGAGGCTCCTTTGAAGTTAATACAATTCCTGAATTGACCACGCTCGCGTTAGAAGAAGGAGATTGTTTTAATGGAGATTCTGGAACCCTTAATGGTGGTACAGTCTTATTCGGTTCATCATGGACTATGGGCGGACTCATGGCTCAAGCTTCTGGTGCTCCTATTATTGCTGGAATTAATAATGCCAGCATGAATGTGTCCGATTCTTTTTATCCTAATCTGACAGCTATAGGTAATATCCTAGAAGATGATGGATATGCAAATTACTTTATGTGTGGCTCTGATTCAGTTTTTGGTGGAAGAGCTCAGTTTTATGTCGATCACGGAAATTTTGAGATTTTTGATTATAATACAGCACTAGAACAAGGTCTTATTCCTGCAGGATATAAAGAGTGGTGGGGCTTTGAAGACGAAAAGCTCTTCTCTTACGCCGAGGAGCAGATATTAAATTTAGCGTCAGAAAACAGGCCTTTTAACTTTACTATGCTTACGGCGGACACTCATTTTGAAGATGGTTATGTATGTGAGCTTTGTGGGAACCAGTTTGATATACAGTATTCTAATGTTATGGCTTGTTCCTCTCATCAAATTATGGATTTTGTAAGATGGATACAGGATCAGGATTTTTATGAGAATACAACTATTATTATCTCGGGCGACCACTTAACTATGGATGCTGATTATTGCATAGGAATTCCTGATAGCAATAGAAGGACTTATGTTACTGTTATTAACAGCGCAGTAGAGCCTATGACAAGCCAAAAACGTGAGTATTCAACATTTGATTTGTTTCCAACAACTCTTGCTGCTTTGGGTTGTACTATCTCTGGTGATAGGTTAGGTCTTGGTGTAAATCTTTATTCTGATACACCTACTTTGCTGGAAACATTTACTTCTGATGAGATTAACAATGAACTTTGTATGAGTGGTGATTATTATGCTACACACTTTGGTATACCAAGCCCATTTTCTGGCTCAATATTAATTGGCACAGGTCTAGTTGAAGTGCATACAAATGTTACTGGCAGTATGCTTCAGGCTGAAGTCGTAGGTCTAGAAAATGCTGATGAGATGCCTGCTAATGTTTATGCTCAGGTTTTAACTATTGACGGTGATGTTATTAATCAAGGGAATATGGTACTTGGTACTGATAAGATATATCGTTTTGATTTTGATGGTGTTGATACAAGCGGCGACTACAGACTTTGTATCTTTGTTACCGATGTTGATGGTAACGATATTACTCTTTATAGTAGCGCTATTATTGAGGAAGAAGCAGAGCCTACTGAAGATTATTCAGATGTAGAGTTTATTTTCGAGCGTAATGGTGATGAAACAGCAAGAATAGTGTATCCGCTGTTGATGCCTTCTGGTACTGTGCCTGGCTGGATTTATGTATGGGATGATAACGATCCTACAAACATACGTAAATATCCACTAAGTTATTTACGTGTAGCTAATGAAGATGGTTCAGAATCAATTTTTATTATGAATGAAGATGTTTATGTTGCAGATTTTGATCCCACTCTTGTGAACTTCTCGATTTATTTCTATCACGATGATGAGGGTGTGCTGTACAGCAACCGATATATGCATGCTTTATCTTAGAAATATTATAAAATTGATACCTTAATTGGTAAATGATAGAATTATCATATGGATTCTAGAGAAAACTCACGTGCTAAGCATATAGATTTTATTTTGATAGACCTCTTCTGTGTAGAAGTGGCTTATTTGGTATCTATTATTCTTCGTTATGGACCAGAGACATTCAGCGACTTACTTAAACCTGAATTTGCTCAATCTTTTAATGATTTTAGAACGGTTAACGTAGTTTTAATTGCAGCATATATAGTGCTTATGCTTTTTACTGGTCCGCATCACGGAATAGTAAAAAGAGGCCATATAGCAGAGATAGGAAGAATAACTCTACTTAATTGCGAGATGATATTTGTACTTATAGCTTTTTTCTTTGCTGCACAAATATCAACGGTTTATTCTCGTCTTATGATTGGCTATATCTTCTTGATAGATATAGTCTTGATGATGACCTTACGTACTATAAGAAAACTTATTCTAAGGATAAAGTTCTTGGATGGCACGGAATCTTCAGGTGTATTGCTTGTAGCTCAGAAGGATACAGCTGAAGATTTTGTAAACACTTTGATAAAAAACAATAGTGGTTTTTATCATTTTAAGGGCATTATTTTCACAGATGGTTTTACGGAAAATTACTATCTAGGTATACCCGTCATTAAGGAGAAAGAAATACTTGATTTTGTAAAGGAAACTCCTATTAACGATGTCTATATGCTAACAAGGGCTGGAGGTCGATTAGCGTCACAGTTTATTGGGATGGGGATAACAGTTCATAGAGCTATGGATTTAGAGACTCCTAACATGGTTAATGCAACAATTAATCAAATCGGAAATTATACTGTTGTTACTTCAACTATTACTAGAGCTTCTATGGGTGAACTTCTGATTAAGAGAGTATTCGATATTATGTGCTCGATAATAGGTCTTGCTTTTACGGGCATTTTTGCTATTATTCTAGCTCCTATTATTAAGATTCAAGCTCCAGGTCCGGTATTCTTTTCTCAGACTCGTGTTGGTAAAAATGGTAAGACATTTAAGATGTATAAATTCCGTTCTATGTATATGGATGCAGAAGAGCGTAAAAAAGAGCTTATGTCTCAAAATGAGATGAATGGCCTTATGTTTAAGATGAAGAATGATCCAAGAATTTTCCCAGCAGGCAAGTTCATCCGTAAAACAAGTATTGATGAATTCCCTCAGTTTTGGAATATTTTGAAAGGTGATATGTCTTTGATTGGAACTCGTCCTCCAACGCTTGATGAATACGAGAATTATAAACGTCATCATATGAGTCGACTAGCAATGAAACCGGGTTTAACAGGAATGTGGCAGGTATCTGGACGTTCAGATATAACTGATTTTGAAGAAATAGTAAGACTTGATAATGAGTACATTAGAAATTTCAGCATTGGTCTTGATATCAAGATCATGTTTAAGACTTTTGGCGCTGTATTTGGCATGAAGGGTTCAAAGTGACATCTGTTATTAAAAAGTATAATGGAAAGCTTGTATCCGAGGCGACCTTTTTAGCTGCATTTACATGTTTTTTGATATTGAAGTATCTAGAGGGAACAACTTTTACTGTTGATTATCCAGATGCGATACCAAGTCTTTTACGCGCAATAATATTAAGCGTGGGTCTTTACAGATTAATTCAATTTAGAGGTGCCTTCTCTCGATTTAGCTTGTCTGTTCTAGGCTGTTTATTTGGACTTGGTTTGTTTTTTCTAATAAATCGAGGTGATTACTTCATTCTAGATATGTCCATAACAATGCTAGGAGCAATAGGGGTACCGTTTAAGAGAATAGGTGCATTATATATATACGTTGCTGTCTTTATTTCTTTGTTGGCTATGGTTTGTTCTCAAACTGGCTTAATATCCGACTATGTCTTTTATACTGACATAGGATCGAATCTTGTAACTAGACATTCTTTTGGCATTATTTATCCGACGGATTGTTTTGCACACTTATTTTATATATCTATCGTCTATTTTATTGTTCGATGGAAAAGAATTACTTATCTTGAAATTGGAGTAATAGGAGTTTTAGCTATAACTCTTTTCTACTTTACAGGCGCTAGAGCTGGCTTTGTCGGATCAATATTTGTGGTTATCTCTATTTTGATTTGCAAAATTTTCAAATATAGAAGAATAGTAACGAATAGCAAAATACAGTCTTTAATCGGGGCATTAGTAATGCCTATATGTGCTGCTTTTATTATTCTTTTGACTTGGTTTTTTAATCCCAATAATACGAAGTATGTTAAGTTGGACAATATGATGACCCAACGATTAAGTTTGGGTAAGGCTGGTTTTGATTTATATGGTTTTTCTCCTCTTGGAAAATCATATTTTGCTGAGAACGGTAATGCTAACGGTGGAATTATCAGGTATGCATATGTTTTTTACGATTCTTCATACATCAAAACTATTTTTAAGTACGGCGTTATAGTTCTTTTATTGGCGATTATCGTATATGCTTTGATATCGATAAAACTAGCACATTCTAAGTCGTTTTATGCTGTTATTTTTATCACAGCAATTGCTATTTCTTGTGTTATTGAACACCATATTTGGGAGCTCTCATATAATATCTCATTTTTAATTTTGACAGCAGATATGTCATCTTGCTTACAATCAACCCCCTATATTATTAATAATAATAAAATAATGGTATAATTTAACTTACGTAAACTCGCCCTTTTGGAGGAGCTATGAAGTACATAATTAATACCGAAGAAACTGAAATTAATATTAAGGACATGTTGGTTTATTGCCTTTTGCGTTGGCGTAAGGTTTTATGCATGATGATTATCGTAGGTGTAATCCTCGGCGGTTATATGGGATACAAGAAGTATTCTTTTACTTCAGGTATTCGTCAGGCTTGTGAAGAGTATTTCCAGGATCCTGCAGCACTACTCGCAAAGCAAGAATACGCTCTTGAAGCTCAGGCTAATGGTATTGCTCTTTCCCCAGAGGAACAGTTAAGCGTTTATGAGAATCAGGTTATTGATGAGGTTGCTGTTCTCGAGAGACTTTATAGTATGAACACTAATATTCGCGAGAGTATTAATCTTCTTAATGCTATGAATGATTATCGTTCTAATTCCTACTTGATGCGAGTTAATCCTGAAGCAGTTCCTGTAGCTGAAGCAGATATTATGATTAGTGTATCTGATGATGCACCTGTTAATTCCGTTAATGTACTCACTAACGCTTATATCAATTATTTAAGCCAGGGCGATTACCTCTCAAGCTATGCAGAAGAGATTGGTGTGGATGTTAAATATTTGAAGGAAGCTCTTCTTATTTCTGATGCAACATTTGGTTCTTCTAATGAGGCTGATATTTACACAATTACAGCTGATCCAGAAACTAATGTGACTAACGATATCAGCGTATCTTTCTCATCAGATACAGATAATGGTCGTGTTGCTTTACTTGTGGTTAAGGCAATTGGATTAACTGAGGATGAGGCAGATGCTCTTTTAAGCATGGTAATGATTGAGCTTAATTCTTATCAGCAGATTGTTGAGGAGACTATTGCTCCTCATGAGCTAAGCACAATCAATATGTTCTCTTCAACAGTATGCAACAACACGATTCGTGTTCGTCAGGATGCTATTGCAGAACAGATACATGCTATGCATGCAGATATTGCATCTTACGAGCAGAATCGTAATGATTATTCATATCAGCATAAAGATAACTTCCTTACTGATTTGAACGCTTTGCCTTCGCCAGCAAAAGAAGGTGTTAAGGCTCTTATTATTTACGGTGCAATAGGAGTATTTGGTGTATTCATGCTTTGTGCTGTTGTATATATCTTAAAGTACATTTTGAGCTTTAAGGTTCTCACAAAGAATCAGCTTATGAACAGATTTACTTTATTTGATTTAGGTTCAAAGCAGAATGGCGAGGATATTCTTTACAAGTATAACGGCAAGTTTGATAAAAATATGCGCAAGAGTGTTAGCCTTGGAAATGGTGGTATTGACGCAGCTCAGATGGCTATAGCTAATCTTGAGGTGTTCGGCGATGAGGTTAAGACAGTATTAGCTGTAGGTAATGGAGACGCATTTAAAGCATTGAAGGATAAGAATATTGCTAAGGTCACAGTCGTAGATAATCTCTTAGAGAATGCTTCAAGCCGTAAGCTTCTTGCTGATGTTGATGGTGTAATCTTGGAAGTTAATTATGGTAAGACTCGTTTTGATGATATTAAGGATCAAATTGAGTTTATCGTTTTAGCTGGCAAGTCTGTTATAGGGTATATCGCAGATTAATATGGCGCGTAGAGTTTTACACATATCCAAGTATTATTATCCTTTCTCAGGCGGTACAGAACAGATAGCCAGAGATATTGTTGTCGCATTAAAAGATGTAGATAATATTGAGCAACAGGTTTTTGCCTTTGATCATAATTCTCCAAGTGAATCGAAGGATTATGAAGATGAGGTGGATGATATTAAGGTTGTTAGATGTAAGTGTATAGCTAAGATTTCATCTCAGTCTATAGCTCCAACTTATGGTAAAAGATTGAAGGCTGTAATGCTCGAATTTCAGCCAGACATTGTTATTCTTCATTATCCAAATCCATTCGCTACTACATATGTGCTTCGTGAGCTTAAGAAGCATCCTGAAGTAAAGCTTATTACCTATTGGCATTTGGATATCTACAAGCAGAAGATTTTAAAGAATCTTTTTATTGGTCAGAATAGAAGACTCATCGCTCGCTCTAATACTTTGGTTGCTACAAGTCCTAACTATATGCAGGAAAGCCCATGGTTATCAACCGCTAAAGATAAGTGTATCGTAATACCTAATTGCATTAATGAGAATCGCCTAGAGGTTGATGAAGAAGTAGAGAAGCGTGCTGAAGAAATCCGTGAGGAAAATAAAGATAAGATTATGTGTCTCTCAGTGGGTCGTCATGTTGAATATAAGGGATTCAAATATCTTATCGACGCTTCTAAAAAATTAGATGATCGTTTTGTAATCAATATTACAGGTAAGGGGCCTCTTACAGATAGTCTTAAGGAGCAAGCTAACGGTGACGGTAAGGTTAACTTCCTAGGATTAGTATCTACAACAGAACTACGTGCTCAGCTTTTAGCGTGCGATATTTTTTGTTTCCCATCTATAACTAAGAACGAAGCTTTTGGTTTAGCTTTAGCAGAGGGGATGTATTTTGAGCATCCTGCAGTAACATTTACTATTCCTGGTTCTGGCGTTAATTATGTAAGTCTTAATGGTATTACTGGCATCGAGTGTCCTAATATGGATGTTGATGCATACGCCAAGGCTTTGACTAAGCTTGCAGATAATCCTGAGCTGATTAAGTCGTATGGGCAGGCGGCCAAGAAACGTGTAGTTGATAATTTTACTTTCGAGATGTTTAAGCAGAATATTATTAAGCTTATCTCAAAGGAGTAATGAGATGCCGATATCATTGAAGCGAATCGGCAATGGATCCTCGATTACTAATGCTCTAATATGGCTTAGTATTCTTTTGGCGTCATGTGATATCGTTTTCAAGTTTGAGATTAAAGGGCTGACTGTTAGAGCGACACAGCTTTTCTCTCTTGTTGTAATGGTGTGTTTACTTCTTCGCTTTATTAAGTACGGCTCAATTAAGATCTATAAGCCTATTGTGAATATGCTTATAGTATTTTGTTTTAACACAGTTTTCATTTTAAACAGTCGCACTGCATTTAATGCTATTGGCTATGATTTGTGGCTCTTGCTCGATATTATTCAGATATTGGCATTCTCATATTATTTGAGCACTCAGGAGACAATAGCTAGTATAATTCGTAAGTACATAATTTGCTTTGATGCATTTGCTGTCCTGGGCTTATTGCAGTGGCTATTACAGTTCTTCAACATTAATTTCTTCATCATGCAGATAAGTGCGATGCACAGAAGTAATGGTTTTTCTTATGAGCCTTCCTTCTACGCTACATATATGCTTATGGGTGCTATTGTTTGTCTCTATCTTGTAGAGAAGCGTAATTACAGAAGCATGAATAGCGTCTTCTTGTATGTATCAACTCTCTTGATAGTAGCAGCCTTGATTCTATCTACATCACGTATGGGCCTTTTGGTATTAGCAATATACATGGTCTTCAGAGGTGTGGTATGTCTTAACAGCTATATCAGAATGAGGGCTTCTTGGGTTAAACTTCTTTTTACTTTGATGCCAATTCTTGCAGGTCTAGGAGTAATAGCAGTAATCATAGCTCTTGAACTCGAGGTAGAGTTCGTTCTTACTTATTTTAATGGCTTAGGTATCGGAGGCACTGCATCGCATTCAGCAGATATCAGAATGTCCTCTACACAGGATACATGGAATCTCTTCCTAAGCAGTCCGTTCATCGGCTGTAGCTTAGGTGGCATTGACGCAGCAATTCTTCACTCCAAATTGATTGGCTACACAACAGCAGGTAATGGTAGTGCCAGCATGAGTGTAGCCCTGGAAGCTCTTTGTGCTTACGGAGTTTTTGGAGCATTTTTCTTCTTCAAGTATATTTACGACTTATCTTTTGGATCCTTCCTTAAGCTTAAAAAGCATAAGGGAGACAACAAGGATCGCGAAATGGTTAATGCCATGATTCTCGCTTTTGTCTTTGAATTTGGAATTCTTCAATTTAATCAAAATATTTTACGACCTCCATTCTGGGTTCATATTGCTTTACTAACAACAGTAATCCAGATGTTTTTGAGAGATAAGGAGGAGGAAACAGTCGATGGAAACTAAGATAATTGCTAATTACCTTCCACAGTACCATCAGATGCCAGAGAACGATAAGTGGTGGGGCGAAGGCTTCACAGATTGGATAGGTGTTAAGAATGCTAAGCCTCAGTTTGAGGGCCATGAGCAGCCTAGAGTTCCAGCAAATGAGTATTACTATAGCCTAGATAAGGTTGAAGACATTGCTCGCCAGGTAGAGCTTGCTAAGGAATATGGTGTATACGGTTTTGGTATCTACCACTACTGGTTTTCTTCTAACCAGCATTTTATGGAGACTCCAGCAAATATCTACTTAGAGCATAAGGAGCTAGATATCCACTTTATGTTTATCTGGGACAATACTTCTTGGATTCGTTCATGGAGTGCTGTTAAGGGTAACAACTGGGCTCCTGATATTGACGCTAATAAGCAGCAGACAGGACCATCTATTCTTGCTGAATTAATCTATGGTGATGAGAAGGACTGGAAGATACATTTCGATTGGCTTTTGCCTTTCTTTAAGGATGATAGATACATCAAGATTGACGGTAAGCCGGTATTTTCATTTATGCGTATGAACGCAGACCCTGAGATTATCCATAAGATGTCAAATTATTGGGATAAGCTTGCAAAAGAAGCTGGACTTCCTGGCGTTTGCTGCATGTCCAAGAGTCATTTTAAGGTTAAGAATGGTCTAGAGTACCAGTTTTGTTACGAGCCATATCAGTACAACAATACTTACGAGCTTATGCGTCATGGCTTAGAGGAAGTGATTTCACGTAAGACTAAGAATCCACGTATTCGTGTAAGAAGCTACGAGAGTGCATGGAAGGATATTCTTGTACCGGCTAAGCGTTGCAAGAACCCTAAGCTTTTCTATAGCGGTATTGTAGGCTTTGACGATACTCCTAGAAGAGGTAAGAAAGCACGAATTATTACAGGACAAACACCAGAAAAGTTTGAGAAGTATCTTACTGAATTGCTTAGTATTTCTAAGAAGCAGAACAAGGAATATGTCTTTGTAACTGCTTGGAATGAATGGGGTGAGGGAGCCTACCTCGAGCCAGATACTAAGAACGGAACTAAGTACTTAGAAGCAATACGAAATGCATTAAAGAAGGTTAACGGATGAAGCTTGCAGCTTGTGTAGTGTTATACGGCATTGACGATACTACAGTAGAAAACATTAAGACGTACGCGCCTTATGTCGATGAGCTTTGGGCTGCTGATAATACAGATGTTCCTCAGGAAGAGTATTTAAGCAAGATTCGTGCTATCGGCGAGAACATTCACATCATTCCGATGGGTGGCAATAAAGGCATCGCAGCCGCTTTAAATAGCGGTATCAACGCTGCAAATGACATGGGATATGACTTTATTTTGACGATGGATCAGGACTCTTATTTTGATGGAGATACCTTGCCTAAGTACATCAAAAGAGCTGAAGATTACTTTTCTAATGACGAGAAGATAATCCAGGTTGGTATCCATAATTCTGGAGATGATCCTAATGATATGGCTACTAACTGTGAGGATACTAAGTGGCTTATAACTTCCGGATCTATCATGAGAGTTAAGGACACGGTTAAGATGGGTTCTTTTCTCGAGAAGTTGTTTATTGATGAAGTTGACCGTGAGTTTAATTACCGCGCGGCAAAGCTGGGATATAAGTTTAAGAGAGTATTAGAGCTTACATTACAGCACCACTTAGGAGATCCTATTAAGGGTAAAGTCTTAGGTAAAAGCTTTCAGGCTATGGGACATAGCAAGGTTCGTAAGTACTATATCGCGAGAAATTCTACTTATCTGATGATGGAGTTCCCTGAAGTTAAGAAAGAATATCAGAAATACCTTCTTAAGATGAAGATTAAAACCCTATTAGTAGAACCTGATAAGTTCACAAAACTTAAGTACATGAGTATGGGTCAAAGAGATGCAAAGAAGGGTAAATTTGGAAAGCTAGAGGTCTAATAATTGGAAAAAATTGAGAAGAAAATCTTAGCAGTAGTCGATAAGCTTAAAAGAATTATCGATACTTCAATCAAGAAGGGCAACTATCGTAAAGCGTTAGATGCCATGACTGCAGCGGCATTTATTCTCGAAGAATATAACCAATACTATGTTGACGATGTATTGGAGAATAATCTCCAAGAAGTAGCTAAGGCTATTGTTAAACCAGGCTTTACTAAGGATGAATTAGATACTAAAACAGTTCTTTATTACGACAGTTTTGGTGACGATGTTAGAGGCTTAAGTCTTGTATATCTTACAAGTCTTGTTGAGCTTGGATATAGGATTATCTACGTAACTAAGGATGGTGTTCAAAATACCCAGCCTCAGCTCCACGAATCTTTGAAGGATGGGGATGTTAAGTGGGTATATGTATCAAACATCGACAGAACTAACCAAGCTGATGTCTTAACAAAACTATTCAAGGAACATAAACCAGCCAAGGCGTTCTTATATTCAACTCCGGATGATAGCGCTGCTTTGGCAGTTTTTACTGGTTATGAAGGAATAGTCGAGAGATATAAGATTAACCTTACAGACCATGCATACTGGCTTGGTACAAAGGCTTTTGATTATAATTTTGAGTTTAGAAATTATGGAGCTTGTGTATCACATAAGTATCGCGGAATAGATAAGGATAGACTTATCCTTATGCCTTTTTATCCATACCATAAGCCACAAGAATTTGCTGGGCTTCCTTTTGAGAAAGAACCTCAAAAGCTTATGTTCTCTGGAGGTTGGCTTTATAAGACTCTAGGCGATCCACAAAACAGATATTATGATGCCGTAACAAGAATTATGGAGCATAATAGCGACTTAAGTTTTCTTTACGCAGGTAAGGGAGACGATTCTGAAATTGTTAAGCTTCAGGCTAAATTCCCTGGAAGAGTAGTTCATATTGAAGAGCGTGCAGATTTTTATGAAATTATGGAGCATGTAACTATTTATATGAATACTTTCCCTATGGTCGGCGGACTTATGATGCAGTACGCTGCATCTGCTGGTAAGGTTCCTCTAACATTAAAGCCTGATGATAAAAATGTGGATGCTGCAGGTATTCTTATCAATCAGGAAAGAGTCGAGTATAGAACTGTTGATGAGTTAGTCGAAGAGGTAGATAAGCTTTTGTCTGATGAGGCTTACAGAGATTTAAGAGCAGATGAGATGAGGACAATGATTATCACTCCAGAAGTTTTTACAAACGAACTTAAGAATGCTTTTGAACTCCATAAGACAACACACAATATGGTGATTCAAGACATAGATACGAGTGATTTCAGAGCACCATATATTACGAGGTTTAAGGATAGTAATTTCCGTAAGGTTATTGCATCAAATAACAAGAAGAGTCTTCTTCCAAATTTCCCATGGTTATTCTTCCAGAAGACTTATAATAAAATTATTAAGAAGGAAAAACTCAACTGAGGTTCAAGAATATGGAAATTAAGAAATATACATTTTTGCCACATGGCGACGAGCGAGGACAGCTGGTTGTAGTAGAAGAAAATAAAGACATTCCCTTTGACGTAAAGAGAGTGTACTACATCTACGATACACTTGCAGATGTAACTAGAGGCTTCCACGCACATAAGTGCTTAGAGCAGGTTTTAATCTGTGTTCATGGCTCATGTAAGATTCATCTTGATAATGGATTTGAGACTGAAGAGGTGCTTCTTGATAAGCCATATGAGGGACTTTATATCAGTAATGATATGTGGAGAGAGATGTATGATTTTTCTTCTGATGCAGTGCTGTTAGTACTAGCTTCTCAGTACTACGATGAAGCGGATTATATTAGAAACTACGACGAATTCTTGAAGTTTGTTAGATCTAAGAATTCCTAATAGGAGATATGAAAAATGAATGTACCATTTGTAACTTTCCGTCCGATGGAAAAAGAACTCGATAAGGAACTTAGAGCTGCTTTTGAGGAGGTTTATCAGGCTTCCTGGTATATCGAGGGTAAGCAGGATGAGAAGTTTGAAAAGGCTTTTGCTGAATATTGTGGAGTAAATTACTGCGTAGGTGTAGGCAATGGACTTGATGCTTTGATGCTCCCACTTAAGGCTATGGGTATTGGTGCAGGTGACGAGGTTATCGTTCCATCTAACACATATATAGCTACCGCTTTGGCAGTAACTTATGCTGGCGCTCAGGTAGTTTTTGTAGAGCCAGATATTAAGACATATAACATCGATCCTACAAAAATCGAGGCAGCAATTACAGATAAGACAAAGGCGATTATGCCAGTGCATCTCTATGGTCAGGCTTGTGATATGGATCCTATAATGGAGATTGCTAAGAAATATAACCTTAAGGTTATTGAGGACTGTGCTCAGGCTCATGGCGCTACATATAAGGGCCGTAAGATAGGTACCTTTGGTGATGCTTGTGGATATAGTTTTTATCCTGGTAAGAACCTCGGTGCTTTGGGTGATGCTGGTGCATTTACGACTAATGATGAGGAATTAGCTAAGAAGGTTAAGGCTATCGCTAACTACGGAAGTGACTATAAATATCACCATGTATATCAGGGTAATAACTCTAGATTAGATGAACTTCAGGCGGCGTTCTTGTCCGCTAAGCTTCCACACTTAGATAGAATGAATGCCTTTAGACGTGAAGTTGCTAAGAAGTATATGGAGGGTATCAAGAATCCTCTTGTAACTTTACCTTATGTACCTGATTACGCTACACCAGTTTGGCATATTTTTGCTATTAGATGCGATAGAAGAGATGAGCTTCAAGCGTATCTTAAGGAAAACGGAATCGGCACTAATAACCATTATCCAATTCCTATGCATCTTCAGGGTGCATACGCTGACTTAGGCTTTAAGAAGGGTGATTTCCCTATCGCTGAAGAAATCTCTAACACACAGATTTCTATCCCTATGTACTATGGCATAACAGACGAAGAAATCAATTATGTAATCGACAAGATTAACGAGTTTAAGTGATGAAGTTACGTAAGCTACAGCAAAAAGATGCAGAATTAATGCTTTCCTGGATGCACGACGATAGTGTAGTCCATGATTTGGGCACAGACTTTTCTAAGAAGACTATAGATGATTGTAAAAACTTCATCGAGTACGCGCAGGACGAGACTCATGATTTGCACCTAGCTATCATTGATGATAATGACGAGTACATGGGTACTACAAGCCTTAAACACATTAATAAAGAGAAGTCCTATGCTGAGTTTGCTATAACGGTTCGTAAGGAAGCGATGGGTAAGGGTTACTCCTCCTATGGCATGAGCGAGATTATTCGTAAGGGGCATGAGGAACTTAATCTTAAGAATATCTATTGGTGCGTTAATGTTAAGAACAAGCGCGCTGTTCGCTTTTATGATAAATCTGGTTATATGCCAACCAATATTGTTCCTTCGGAAATCTTAGATTGCTATGAGGACTTAACTTCAAGAGGTGAAGCTTTACGCTGGTATATCGCTTCTAAGGATATTCCATCTCTTACGGTTTATATCACAACATATAATCGTGCAAACTATCTTAAGGAGAGTATCGAGAGTGTACTAGCTCAGACTTATAAGGATTTTAGTCTAGTTGTTCTTGATAACTGCTCTACTGATAATACAGAAGAGGTTGTTAAGAGCTTTAATGATCCTAGACTTTGCTATATAAGGCATAAGGAAAACGTCGGAGGCATCGCTAACATCGACTACGCTTTTGATAACTGCGTTAGCGAGTATATTGTTGTATTCCACGACGATGATAAGATGAAGCCTAATATGCTTGAAGAAGAGATTAAGTTTTTAAAGGCTAATCCTGATGTAACATGCGTCTCTAGCCTTACTACTTTCTTCTATGAAGACGGAAGACTTAATGACAGTAAAGCTAACTACGAAGGCGAGTGTAAGAAGTATAGTGGCACTATGCTTTGGGATGCATACTTTGGAGAGGGTACTAACACGGTTTGTCCTTCTATCATGTATCGCCAGCAGTTTATGAGAAAGCATAAGCTTCATTTTGATATCGAGTCTGGCCCTTGCTGTGACATTAAGTGTCTTTTTGATATCGAGCGCTTAGGCGGCACGGTGGCGTCTCTTAACAAAAGTCTTGTGTTATCACGTCAGCACGATAATCAAGATAGTATCGTAAACATCGTTCCTATGCATGCTAAGCTTTACGACTATTTGTCTAAGCACGAGTATTATGGACCTCTTTTTAGCGAGAAAAAGGCTGTTCGAAATGCGCTTTATAACAATTACTCGGTATGGCTTGGAAGCTTGCTCGTGCAGGGCAAGGGCGATAGAAAACGCCACATAGAGACAGAAAAGATGATGCGTGGTGCACTTAAGGGAACATTTAAAGATAGGCTTAGATTTGATTTATGTAAGGCTGGTTCTAGGGTTGCTCCAGGTATTATGAATAAGCTTTACGGTTCATACAAGAAGGGAAAAGCAGAATGATAATTGTTCATATCACAGGCGGGCTAGGAAATCAGATGAGTCAGTATTGCCTTTACCGTGAGTATCTAGCTCAGGGTAAGGATGCATATGCTGATATTAGCTGGTATTCCCAGCAGTTATCTGCTAGTGAGAAGGTGGATGCTCGTAAGTTCGAGCTACCTTTGTTGGGTCTTGATATAAAAAGATGCCCTTCTAAGTATGAGAACTGGGGAGAGAATAAGGCGGGAAAATACGCTAAGCGAATCTTTGTAGGTAAGACATACTTGGAGCAGGGATATGCTTTTACACCAGGATTGATGGATGTTAAAAAAGGTTTTGTAACTGGTGGATGCTTCTTAGGCGAGCAATATATTCCTGATTGCAAAGACGAGATAAGAGAGGAGATTACTTTCGCTGGTACAGATGATGCTTATGTGAAGGAGATGGAAGATAGAATTAGTGGTTGTAATGCTGTTTCTATTCACATGAGACTTGGAGATTACCTTAATCTTCAAGGGCTATACGGTAATATTTGTACTGATAATTACTACAAAAAAGCAATTCAGTACATTAAGGATAATGTCGAGAATCCTGTTTTCTTTTTATTCTCGAATGATACAAAACTGGCATCTCAGATGCTTACAGGAGAGCAGTTTGTTGTAGTAGATGGCAACACTGGCGATAAGTCACACCTCGATATGTATCTGATGTCTAAGTGTAAGCACAATATTATTGCTAATAGTACTTTTAGTTGGTGGGGCGCTTGGCTTAATAACAATACGAATAAGATTGTTTGTTGTCCTACTACGTTGCTTAATGGATATAACAATGGAAGCGTGTATCCAGAAGAATGGAGAAGAATAGAATCATGAGGTTAGCTCTTAGAAGTAATTCTATACTGAAACGTCCGTGGCTGTTGGTTTCGATAGCAATATCTTTTGTTGTAATGATTGTTATGATGTTTGGCTTTCATTACTTAGATTCTGATATGTTTATTACATGGTCAGTTGAATTTTGGGATTGTGTGTTTGGAAAAACTGATGTTGAATTTTATGAGTATACTGGTATGAACCCACGTGGTACTTTCCCTATGCCATGTGATAAATCCATTCCTATGCTTTTACCACTTGCAATATGGAATTTCCCTGTTTGGATAGCGCACCAGATTTCAGGCGAGATACTTGTTAATGGAATATGGGATATTGCATGGTTGAAATTGGGTTTCTTTGCTTGTACGATCTGGATTGCTTTTGAATGCAGTAGAATTGTAAAAAAAATAAAGCCAGAAGCAGATGATTTATTGGTTTTTCCTTTGATTTTTTCATCAGCGGATATACTAATCTCTACTATGTATGCAGGCCAAGACGAAATAGTATACTTAGCAGCAATTATCGCAGCTTTGCGATGTGTAGTGTTTAATCAGCGAATATTATTTTGTGTTTTTTCAACAATAGCAGTTACCCTTTGTCCAGAGATGCTAATAGTAGTAGTGCTTTTAGTTCTTTTCCATGAGAAAAGACTGTGGGCGATTCTTTTAGAAGTGGTGTGCACTTATATTCCAAGTCTTGTTTTTTCAATTGCATATAAGGATAATATTCCATTCCATGAGCATTCTATGATACAGCCTAGCTTAATGAAAGAATTGTTTAGTACAGGAATGAGTTTTGATCAAGCTATTGGTCGTGTTCCATTGTTTATAGTTGTATATTGCCTATTACTTTTCTATGCATATATCAAGAAAAACAGTGATGAAAATAAATACGATATTATCTGGATTTTAGCGGCAGCTACAATATCGCTTACGCTACTATCATCAGGTGGAATGATTGACTATTTTTATAGAAGTCTTTTATATGTTCCATTTTGTGTAATGCTCATAGTTATATCTAATCAAAATTTACAATCGAATTTGATTCTGTTTGGCTTGTATTCTTTGGTAAGAGGCTGGATTTGTTGTTCTATTAATTTCCCTCAGGTAATGAGTTCTCGCTACATTAATCTAGATAATATATATACACAGCGACTACAGTATTATTATGGATTTTTGATTCTTAGCAAATATGTCGGATCAAAAGTTTCTATTATGCTCAATTTAGGATTTATTACAGCAGTAGGTTTAGCATTAGCGATAATTGTATTAACAATCAATTTTAAGAGTAGACAGAACAACCAGATTGAATTGTTTAATGTTAACAAGGATGTTATTACCTTGATTGCAGGTATGGTAATGCCAATCTTTTTATTGGCGTTTGTATATATGTGTTATTCATCTTATAAAAACACACACGATATGGAGTACCACAAGACGATTAGATTTGGCGATTTCTATAAATTAGATCCAGAAGAACGAATAAATGATTATGGGTATTTTAACGGAGGCAACATAGATTTTTACCTCAACGAAATAGTATATGGCGATACAGTATGTTCGATTACCTCTAATGATGCGAATGGAATGAGACATATTTATTACGGTGGTAGTTCTTTTGGACCATATCTATTTCTCTGTGAGGGCAATTATCAGGTTTCAATTTATGGAAGTAATTTGAGTGCTGCCGATTTTGATATTACATATAATCCTGATGGTATTCCGTATCCAATAGAAAAAAACAACATTACAATAGCAGATGATTGTATTACTTATGACTTTGTTTTGGAAGACATCACTCCAAGTGTTGAAATTAGAGTATTTAATAATAATGCTGAAGAGATTATTTTGAATAGCATTGAAATTCAGGAGATAAACTAAAATGAGCAAAATCCTCATAATCGGCGGAAATGGTTTTATAGGAAGCAATTTATCAACCTATCTGGCTTCATTAGGAGATGAAGTATACAGTTTTGATGTTGCAAATCCTAAAGTAAAAGATAGTAGGGTTAAATATATTCAAGGTGATTTTTTTGATGATAATACGTTGACAGCAGTTATTAAAGGCATGGATATCATCTATCATGCTCTATCGACTATTAACCCTGGCAATTCAAATGAAAAGTATATGATGGGTTATGGCAGAGATTTTCTTCAGACAGTAAAACTCTTTTCTATGCTAAAAGATACAGATACAAAGTTGGTGTTTTTGTCATCTGGTGGTACGGTTTATGGCAATCAGGAAGTCCAGCCTATTAAGGAAGATACAGTTGCAAAACCAATTAACCACTACGGAAATGTAAAGTTGTGTATAGAGAATACCCTTCGCATTTTTGATATACAAGCTAAATCAAAAATGGTTATAGCTCGCATCTCAAATCCATATGGTCCAGGCCAGGATTATAACAAGGGAGTTGGTTTTATCGATGCAGTTGTGAAGAAAACTCTCAATAAAGAAATAGTTGAAATCTGGGGGGATGGTGAAGTAATTCGCGATTATATTTATATTGATGATGTTTGCAAAATGCTGAGAGTAGTAGCTAATTACAACGGTCCTGAGAGGATATTCAATATAAGTTCTTGCACTGGGATTTCTCAAAATGAAATAGTAGATATCGTCAGGGAAATCGATTCTGATGTAAGATTTGAGTATAAGCCTAGTAGAAGTGTAGATGTTAAGAAAATGATTCTAGATAACTCTAGAATTAAAACTATTTATTGTGAACCATTAGTTGATATTAAAGAAGGAATACTTCGTTACTATGAGTATCAAAAGCGCATCAATTCTTAAAAATAGAAATGCAATTATCTCTACAGTAGTGTTTTGTTTGCTTTTTATTTTGTATGAGATTTATTTTAACAGAACACAGTTTTTATCGTCTGACAATGCAGGTTCATTTCTTTTGCTCCTCGATTGGTTAGGCGGTAATTATCGTCTAGACGATTGGATTATTTCTACTAATAACTTTTTATTTACGGACGCTGTTTGGTGCGTTCCAGGCATTCTTCTCGGCATGGATTTGGTGACCATTATAGGAATACTGGCATGTTTATTTCATGCTGGTTATATTGCTATGATTCTTTACGTAATGCTGGAATATGGTACAAGAAAGAATTTGTTTAAGCGTGAATCACATTTGGTATTGGCTACAATGTTATGTCTCATGCTCATGGCGACTTTCCCATATATGGCACAGTTCCAAGATTCACCTACGTTTATATTTCTAAATACAGATATACACACAGGTACATTTTTTCTTATAGCCATTGAGATAATTCTCTTGTCAAAGTGGATAAAAGCTGAATACAAGGGCATGGCATTACCAATTGCTTATGCAATCATTGGTGCTTTAATAATAATGTCTGACAATTATGCATTAATGGTATTTTTTGGACCAGTTTTTGCTTTTTCTATCTACTATATTATCTGGCCAAAGGTGGAGCATAATTACAAAGGAAATGCGATTATTGCAATAAGCAGCGTAGCTTCTGTTGTTTTGGGTAATATACTGATTAAGTGTACTGAATTATATACTGGAGCTACTAATTTTGGTGTATCAATGCACATTTCCAATCTTCATGAAATTCTTCATAATGGTAAGTTCTTCCTTTTTAAATTGTTAACCTTATTTGGATTTGATTATCAAAATGGAGATAGAAGATGGGCATGGTTAGCATTGGTATTGCTTATTCTAGGAAGCATTGCTCTATCTGTTATATATCAGATTATTTGTGCAGTTAAATCTAAACCAAATTCACTAGAGTGGATGCTAACAATTGCGATAGTAGCCAATATTGTCGGAACTATTTTCATTGATACTGATACTGAGGTTGGAGCTAGATATTTATTGACTATTCCATTTTTCGGCCCAGTCTTGGTGATTCTAACTGTTTTTTCTATCAACAAGCCTGTATTTAAAAAGAGCTGTGTTGTGGCCATTGCCTGCTTTTCTTTGGCTTTTGGCATAACCAATATTATAGATATACGTAAAGCTGATAATGTAGGTGATAACGTACGTGAAGTTGTCAACTATATAGAAGATAGAGGTTGGGGAAATGGCTATGGTGGCTATTGGTCATCTATAAATATTGCTATGTACTCGAATTTTGAAACTATGATTTATCCGACATTCTGGTTTGACTGGGGAGTAGGATTTTATAAACCTATGTTTTATTATCAACCTGAATGGTATGAGGAAGATGATTTACACTATATTGTTTTATTTTCAAATGATGATTTCTTCCTTGCTGATAAGGCTCGCAAGGCTGACTGGCTTCTTTTTGCAGGAGATCCACAGGAAGATGTTGTTATTGGTAGATATGAAATTCTCTATTATGAGCAAGATTTGCATCAATACCTGACGGAGCTTCCTGCGTGACAAAGACAAAATTGGGTAAAAACATATCACGAGAGAGCAGAAATATCACTATAGCTTCTATAGTGATATTTGTTGTTTTGTTTGCATTCTACTATTTGTATAACAAAAAGCTCCAGATGGTAACCTTCGATATTATGTCAATGTTTCCGATGCTAGATGACTGGCTTTCAGGCAATATCTTCCTCAAGGGTTGGATCGTTGGAGCTGAAAGTTTTATTTTTACAGATACAATTTGGTGCTTGCCACTAAAACTTTTGGGTGTTCCTGTAGTTGAGATTGCTTTTATCAATGGCGCTATATCACATGCAGCGTTTGTTGCAGTTACATTTTATCTGTTGATAAAAGATAGTCTTGATAGGCAGGCATTAAATAATAAACTGTCTATTGTTTTGTTTGGAATAATCTATGTTTTACTTATAGGAACTATTCCATGCGTTGGTGGATATGAACATTCAGCCGCTTATGTATATTTGAACATTAATCAGCACACAGGAGCTTATCTTTTAATAGCTCTCGAAATGCTTATGTTGTATATTTGGCGCTCGAAGAACTATAAAGGTTGTGCGATACCTATTGTTTTTACAATTACGGGTATACTTGGTTTGATGTCTGATACATTTCCTTTGTTGGTGTTATATGCACCATTGATTGTTTACTCTATTTATTCAATAGTATGGCCTAAGCTTGAGCGTCACAACAAAGTTTATTATTTTTATATTGTCAGCAGTATATTCATAACCATTAGCTCTAATCTAATTAATAGATTGGTAGCTAAGCTTGGTGGAATGGATATGACTGGTGTTGGGGTACAAATATCTAGTCTCTCAGAAGCTGTTAGTCGTGCATTCAAATTTGCCAGAAAACTAGTTATTTTATTTGGTTACGATACTACTGGTGAACTTCAATTAACACCTTATATTTTGGTTGTAGGCATCATCTTGTTACTAATAGCGATTGCAGTAGTTTATCAGGCGGCAAAAGCTGTAAAAAGCAGCCCAGATCGTGTTGGCTTGTTTCTAGCAATAGCAATAGTAGGTAATGTTCTTGGGTGCATGTTGATATCAACAGAATCTGCTATATGGGGACGATATCTCTTATCTATTCCTTTTTTTGGTTTTATTTTGATAGTGAAAATGTTTATCGATGTAACCAACAGCAGGGAAGATAAGGGTATTAAAAGCAAGATGATAATTATTAGTTTGCTGGTTTTGTCTTTAGTTTATTTTGGTAAGAATACAATAGATTTTGTTCATGCCAAGAATTACGGAGAAGATTATCAGCAGGTAGCCCAGTATATTACCGAGCATAATCTTGGTGATGGATACGCTGGCGCTTGGATTAGTTATCCAGTATCGGCGTATACGGATTTTGATACGATGTTAGTTCCAGTTTGCTGGTATGAGTATTCCTTAGGGTTTTATCCATGGAAATCATTATGCAAACTTGATTGGTTTGATTCAGATGGTTTGTATTATGTAGTGGTATTTGCTGATTCGGACAGTAATTACCATGCGATTGATTCTAAGCGTGAATACTTCTACCATTTTGCAGGGGAACCAGAGCAGAGTGTAGTAATTGGTGAGTATGAAATTATGATTTATGATCATGATTTAAGACAACATTTACTAGAGATGCCAGAGTAATAAACGAACACATAACAAATATGATAAAATAAACCTTTAAGTGAGGTTATTAATATGGAAAATAAGCAAGTAATAAAATCTGTTTCTGAAAATCCTCAGCCAGTGACTGTTGCTAAGGGCTGGGGTAGTTATACAGTTCTTCATGAAGAGAGCAATAATCTTACAATTCTTGTAACACTCAATGAAGGTAGCAGAATGCGTTACCATAGCCATAAAGAGCGTCGCGAACTATGGGTTGTAGCTAGCGGTTCTGGAATCGTTGTAATGAACGAAGATGAGAAGATTGTAAGAACAGGTGATGTGATCGAGATTCCTCGTGAGGTTCGTCACACAGTAATTGCTAATTCTGAATTGAAACTTATCGAAGTTCAGATTGGTAATACGAGCATTGAAGATAAGACTACATATAACCTCCAGAAGGATTACTACAGCGACGGAAGTACTGGTTATTACGTAGCTAGATAATAGATAGGAATTATTAAGCCAATGATGGAGAAAAATGCAAAGATATATGTTGCTGGCCACAGAGGTATGGTAGGTAGTGCTATCGTACGTGAATTGGAGCGTCAGGGATATACTAATATTATTGTAAGAACCCATAAGGAATTAGATCTTACAAGACAAAATCAGGTTGAGCAGTTCTTTGCTGAAGAGAAGCCAGATTATGTATTTTTAGCAGCAGCTAAGGTTGGTGGTATTATGGGTAATGCTACCGCGAAGGCTGACTTCATGTATGACAACATGATTTTAGAAATGAATGTTATTCACGCAGCTTGGCAAAATGGCTGTAAGAAGTTAGAGTTCTTAGGTTCGTCTTGCATCTATCCTAAGTTTGCTCCACAGCCAATGCAGGAGTCTTGCCTTCTTACTAGTAGTCTTGAAGAGACTAACGAGGCATACGCTTTGGCTAAGATTTCTGGTCTTAAGTCCTGTGAGTATCTTAATGGTCAGTATGGCACTGACTATATTAGCGTAATGCCAACAAATCTTTATGGTCCTCATGATAATTATCCTCCACACCACTCACATGTTCTCCCAGCTTTAATTAGGCGTTTCCATGAAGCTAAGGAAGCTGGCGTTAAGAGTGTTACTTGTTGGGGAGATGGAAGTCCTCTTCGTGAGTTTATGTACGTGGATGACCTTGCTAATTTATGTGTATTCTTAATGAATAATTATAGCGGCTCTGAGACAGTAAATGCAGGTACAGGTAAGGAACTTACTATTAAGGAATTAACTGAACTTGTTGCAAAGGTTGTAGGTTATGAAGGCGAGATTTTGTGGGATCCTTCAAAGCCAAACGGTACGCCAAGAAAACTTTTGGATGTTTCTAAGGCTAGGAATCTTGGCTGGACATATAAGACAGAACTTGAGGATGGAATTAAGCTTGCTTACGAAGACTTCCTCAACAGCCCAATGAGAGTTGAACGATAATATGTCTTCTGATAAGAAGAAAATATTAGCTATAGTTACATGGTACCCGAGCAAGGAAAACCCTTGGGCGGGTAGTTTCTTTAAGGAACAATGTGATCTTTTATCATCAAAGTATGATATTACTCTGCTTAAAATCAATTCTTTTAATACACTCGGCATTAAGTATTTGCTTAAGCGATTGTCAGGTAAAGATATAGCGTTTAGTGATATGGGATTAAGTAACTCTTTTACTGAAAAGGAAGTTAATATATTCCGCCCGTCTGAACTTGCTTTGCAGAACAATCTCCTCTCGAGATATAACATCAGAAAAAAGGGGATAGCTGGCGTTGGTATCGTAGATTGTGAAGCAGAGAAGAGTTTTTGGCGTAAGCACATGGCAAGGCTTGCTAGAATTCTAGATAATAAGTACGACTTAGTTTATGGCATGTCAGCGCAGGGTACAGCTGTTTATACCAAGTTAATTGCTGAGTATATGGGAGTTCCATATATTCTTTCTGAGCATTCTCCTTTCCTTATTCCTGGCTCTAGTATGAGCGATACTTTTAAAACTGCGATGGAAGATGCCTCATCTTTCCTTGCTATCAGTAACGATAAGGTGCGTCAGATTTTGATGCAGAACATTAAGCTCAAAAGGATCGTTTATATCGGCAACATAATTGATGAGGAGAAGTTTAAGTACGAGCCTTTGACACATGATGAGAAGACTTTCTTAATTGTTGCTTCCCACTCTTTTTACAAGAACTACGATTTATTTATCAAGGCTATGAACAGACTTACAGAAATAGCCGATAAGCCTTTTAAGGTTATAATCGCTGGCTTTGGGGCTAATAAGGGTTATAGTCAGGATGTAGACGAGTTTGTTAAAAAGATTGAAAACTCTAAGTTCTACGATAGATCAGAGATGATACCTAGCGTGAGCAGAGACGATATAGCTGCTCTTTATAATCGAGCAGACGCTTTTGTTATGACATCTATCCAGGAAGGTCAGCCTGTAGCGGCAATAGAAGCCACCGCATGTGGTCTTCCTGTTTTCTCGACTCGCTGTGGTGGTGTTGAAGATTACCTTGATGAGAAGATGGGACGTGTAGTTTCCATCTTAGATTATGATGCATTAGCTAATTCGATGAACGATTTCCTTAATGGGGATATATCTTACGATAGTGAATATATTAGAAATACTGTTATCTCTAAGTTTGGTCGTAAAGCTTTTTGTGAAACCTTCGATAACGTATTTAGTAGTGTAGTAGGAAAGTAAGCGATGAGTGATAAGAAGACTATCGCTAAGACTGGCCTAATAGGAATACTTAATCAGCTGATTTTTGCTGTCTTAGGTTTTATTTCAAGAAAACTATTTCTAATCTATATTGGCGTAGATATCTTAGGATTAAGTACAACTTATGTATCCGTATTATCTACACTTGCATTAGCAGACTTAGGCTTTGATATCGCTGTTACATATGCTTTATATAAGCCACTTAATGAAGGTAATTCAACTAAAATTAATGCCATAATGAAGGCATTAAAGAGTATATATAACACTATAGGTTATATATTTATTGCTTTGTCTTTTGTGGCAATTCCATTTCTGCATTTAATTGTTAAGGATATGGAGTTTAAGAACATCTATATCATTTACTTCTTAGTTCAGGCTTTGGCAAGTGCATCTACTTATTTCTTTGCTTATAGAAGAACACTTCTTTATGCAGACCGTAAAGAGTACATCACCAAGACTGTCGATACAGTGGGTAACTTTGTCTTTAGTACTCTTAAGATTCTAGTGTTGATATTTACTAAGAGCTATTTGCTCTATGTAACCTGCGCAGTTCTTCAGGCTTTTGCTACTAATATTTATATCTACTTTAAGTGTTATAAGATTTATCCATATCTTGATAATAAGCAGCCTACAGATAAGGCTCTGGTTAAAGATCTCATTAACAGTATTAAGGATATTGCTCTAGGTAAAATCTCTGGCTATGTGTATGGATGCACAGATAGTCTTTTAATCTCAAGTATGATTAGTACTGTTGTTGTAGGTTTTTATGGTAACTATCTTACAGTAACAACTATTATTAAGCAGTTATCTGTTAATATCTTAGGCCCATTAGCACCATTTATTGGCAACCATATGGTTGAAGATAAAAATCCAGTACATCAGGAAAAATCCTTTGGTATGTATACATACTTCAGATTTATAGTAGCTGTCGTGCTTTTGGTTCCAACTCTTGTTTGTATTGATTTATTCATAGAGATTTGGCTTGGAACAGATTATGTTATGAGCCCAGTAATCATGCTTTTGGTTTGTGCTGATCTCTATATTAGCTTTGTTCACAGCTCTCTTTGTGATTATGAAAATGCAGCTGGTTTGTTTAAATATGAGAAATATATTTCGCTTGTTGGTGCAGTAGTTAATCTTTCCAGCTCGATTATTTTAGCAAAAATCATAGGTCTGCCAGGAGTTCTTACAGGAACCGTTATAGCTCAGACTATTTACTGGACCTTAAGAAGTATCCTTGTGTACAACAAGTGTTTTCATTCCAAGAAGCTTTTTGTTAAGTATTGGGGAAGAATGCTCTACTACGTTTTAATCTTTGTAGGATGTGTAGTTTTATGTTCCTTTGTATGTGGACTAATAGTAACACCTTGGAAAATACTGACTTTTGTTGTATGGGGATGTGTTTGTGAAGTTATATCAGTAGCAGTTGTAGCTGTAGCTTTACTTCCGACTAAGGAACATATAGATGGCATTACCTGGATTCGCAAGGCAATTCTCTCAAAGCTAGGTAAGACAGTCTAATGGGTGCTTCTTAAGGTATAATAATTGTAGATATTGGTTTATGAGGTAATAGATGTTAAATAACGTTATTAGGGAGTTAAAAGCAAAACCAAAGCTTGAAATGGTAACAACATTGTTTGCTTGGTTAGTATGTGCCTTTTTCTTAGTTAAGCTTATAGCTTATTTTGGAACCGCTTTTTTCCAGACAGCTGTTTATCATATACCTATCGAATATAGAGATATGAGTACTCTTTCAGTTGCTAAAGCGTTTTCTGAATGGAAGAATCCATATTCAGTCAGCTATTCACAAGGTTTAAATACACCTATTGCTTATCAGTACACTTTTGTAGTGCCGATGATTATTGCGCTAATTCACAATGTAACACATTTGGATTTTGTTCTGTCTGCACTAATAATGAATTACATGTTCATTTTTATTGCGGTTTTATTCATTTATCATCTTCTTAAGGAATTCTGTAGTATTAAAGTCTATTGGGTTGTTCCAATTTTTTATTTTACTACCTGCGGTTTCTCTATGTTTATAGATCGTGCTCCAGGTTTTACAGCTAGAGGTGATGCTCTAGGTATTGCTATCCTCGCGATTATTTATTGGCTTGTTGCTAAGCACAAGGACAAGATAGTTCTCATCTCTTTTTTGAGTGCTTTGCTCTTTTACACTAAGTCTACGGATGTCTTTTTGGCATTACCAGTTTTTGTTTATTATCTCATTGATAATTGGAAGAGCGCAATTAAATACTTCTTCTGTTGTATTGGCTTTGGTGTAGCTTCTATAATTCTTGTCAGATTACTATTCCCATTGTTCTTTGTTGAGAACATCTACTATCTGTTAGGTGGAGTTCTTGATCGTGGAGACATCGTTATTGCCCAAGAAAACTATGGAGCATTTTTCTCTTCAAATGTAGTGCTTAATACTTTTTTCCGAATTGGATTAGTTGCTATTCTTATTAAAATCGGATTTTCTATTTATAAGGATGGATTTAAAACGGCTTGGAATAAATATGGAGTTATAGCAATGATGCTCTTTGCTGCTGTTATCTATCCTGAGCTACTTACATTGTTTAAAGCTTCATTCATTATTGGCGATGGATATAAATATTGTAATTCTCTTATGTTTGAACCATATTTTGTGGTTGCTACTTACTTTATATACACGCTTGCAGAGAGTTTACCTAATTGGATTTTGCCAGAGCTTAATAATGATGATGTTGTACTTAAGAATTCAATTAGATCTGTTGTTGGAGCAATTAGTATTATCTATATCTGTAATGCCTGCTTTAGTTATTATGAATGGAAGCTTCCTTCGGTTGAACATTGTATAGAGTGGGAAGATACTTTGGAGCTATGCTCACAGTATGATCTCGACAAAATATATTTTGGACCTATGATTGCTACTTATGCTTTGAATCAGGATAATGGCTTGGAAACTGCGTTTTATGATAGTGGCCATACAGAATATAACGGTTCTGAAAATGCCAATATGGATTTATCTAATGTCCAAGACTTTAAGAATATTTTCATTTTTAATACTGTTGATGCAGAGGATGAATTAATTGAGAATTATGATGCAGATATTAACTCTAGAATTTCAGAAGGATATTTTGATTTATTAATTGTTCCTAGATATGGAACTGTTTTCATCGATATTGAAGACTTAGATGATAATTATGAGAAAGTCGACGAGATACATTTAACTTCATTTATTAACGAATGCTATTATGGTGTATATGTAAGACGATAATTGGGAGATCAATAATTGAAAGCTACTGATTACATAGTTAAGTACTTAATATCTAAGAATGTTAGCGATGTCTTTGGTTATCCTGGAGGCATGGTTACACATCTGATGGAGTCGTTAAGCCAGCATCAAGATGAGATTAAAGCTCACCTTTGCTATAACGAGCAAGGAGCAGCTTTTGAGGCGTGTGGTTATGCTCAGACTAGTGGCAATATCGGTGTCGCATATGCTACTAGCGGCCCTGGTGCAACAAATCTAATCACAGGTATTTGTGATGCATATTTCGACTCTATTCCTACATTGTTCATTACAGGACAGGTAAATACATTTGAGTCAAAAACAGGCTATCAAATTCGTCAGAGAGGATTCCAAGAGACAGATATTATCAGCATGGTTTCAAGTGTTACCAAGTATGCTCATTATGTATCTAGTGTCGAGGATTTGGTAGAGAGCCTAGATAAAGCTTATGAGATTGCAATGGATGGACGTAAAGGCCCAGTGCTATTAGATATCCCTATGAATATTCAGCGTGGAGAAATCCCAGACAGTCTAGTTATGAATCATCTGTGCCCTGATAACTGTACGGTTGACTCTAGTACTGAGAATACATCTGTAGACTTCTTACTCCCATATTTGATGGAAGCTAAGCGTCCAGTAGTACTTCTAGGAGCTGGCGTTAAGCAAGCTGGAATAACTAATCTGGCTAGCGAGTTTATAGCAAAAACTGGATATCCTGCAGTAACTTCAATGACTGGCTTTGATATTCTTTCTGATATGCCTAATAACTATGGTTTTATTGGAGCCTATGGTGACAGAGCAGCAAATTTTGTTGTAGCTAAAGCTGACCTAGTATTAACAATTGGAGCACGTCTTGATATTAGACAAGCAGGAGCGGTAAGAGAGAATTTTGCTCCTACAGCTAAGATTATTAGAGTTGATATCGATGATAATGAATTGACTTATAAGATTCGTGACAACGAGATAGATGTTAATATGGATGCCAGAGTTCTGCTTAATAAGCTGTCCGAACTAGACATCCCTAAGGTGGATTCTTCTTGGATATCTGTCTGTGACACTATTCGTGAGAAACTATCTGGGCTTGATGATAGATTGCCTAATATCATCATGCGTAAATTAAGCGAGAGTATCCCTGAGAACACAGTAATTGCTACTGATGTAGGTCAAAATCAGGTATGGGTTGCTCAGTCTTTTAAACTCAAGAAGGGACAGCAGGTTCTATTTTCTGGTGGTCACGGTGCTATGGGCTATTCTTTGCCAGCTGCAATTGGAGCTCATTTTGGTACTAATAATCCTGCCGTAAGCATTAATGGTGATGGCGGAATTCAGATGAATATTCAGGAGTTAGAGTTTATTCACAGAGAAAAACTCCCTGTAACTGTGGTTGTTTTTAATAACAGTAGCCTTGGAATGATTCGTCATTTCCAAGAGATGTATTTTAACGGAAACTATGCACAGACATTGACTGGTTCTGGTTATAGCAATCCGCATTTCGATAGAATTGCTTCTGCTTATGATATGAAGTACATCTGTGCTAATAGTGCTAACGATTATGATTTAAGTGAAGTCGAGGTTTCAATCAAGGAGCGTATCCCTACGCTTGTTGAAGTTGTTATCGACGAATATACATATGTATCTCCAAAGCTTAGATACGGCGAACCTAATCAGGATCAAGAGCCGCTTCTTGATCGTGACTTGTACAAAGAATTGATGGAGCTTTAAGGGGGATATTATGAAGAGAGTAGTTATTACAGGTGCTACAAGTTTTATTGGTGTTCACCTTATCTGTGAGTGGCTTAAGGAAGAGTGTGAGATTATCGCTGTCGTAAGACCTGGAAGCTTGAATCTTCCAAGACTTCCTGAGAACAGTCAGATTCATATCGTTACACTTGAGATGGGAGATTATGACAAGCTTCCCCTTTATATCGACAAGGCAGACTATTTTTATCATTTGGCATGGGCTGGTTCTCGTGCGCCTTTAAGAGATGATGTATCTTTGCAAGAGCGTAATTTCAAGTGCTCATTACTAGCTATGAATTCTGCAGTAAAGATGGGATGTAAGATGTTTATGGGAGTTGGATCTCAGGCTGAATACGGAAGTCAGGGCTCAACTGCTAATGAGAATTATCCTTGTAATCCAACTAACGAGTATGGTAAGCAGAAGCTTAACACTATGCTTGAGACTAGAAAAATTGCGCAGGAAGCAGGCATGAATTTTATATGGCTTCGCATGTTCAGCGTATACGGTCGCTATGATTATCCTAAGACAATGATTGCGACTTGTCTCGATAAGATGTCGCGTAACGAGCAGGTTGATTTAACAGCATGTGAGCAGCTTTGGGATTACCTTTATGTCGAAGATGCTGCTCAGGCCATGGTTCTTTTTGCTAACAAAAATGTCGAAAGTGGAGTGTATAACATCGCTAATGGTAGCGTAAGACCAATTAAGGATTACGTTATTGATATGAAGGAAGTCACCAGATCTTCAAGTATTATTAATTTTGGTGCAATTCCATACGGTGAACAAGGTCCTGTTAATCTTCAGCCTGATACGAGCAAGGTTCAGAATATGCTTGGATGGCATGCACAGATTCCATTTAAGATAGGTATTGCAAAATCGATAGGTGTTATCTAATTGAAGCGATGAGTATCTTTAAAAAATACAAGTTATCTTTACCTATTATTTTTATTGTGGGCATATTCATTTCTATTTTAGCTTGGCGTATGGACATGAATGGTTGCCCCGATGAGCCTATGCGATATGCATTATCAAAGTGGATAATGGAGAATGGTAAACTTCCAATAGGATTTGAGGAAGAAATTGTAAGTCCAATCTGGGGCTTTTCATATGCATTCACTCCATATTGGCCTTCTATGATAGCTGCATTATTCATGAGAGCATGCGCTATATTCACTACTGGTGAACAGGCTCTATTATTTTCTTCAAGATTAGTAAGTATTTTTGCTGGCCTGGGTAGCGTTTTTGTTGCTTTTAGAATAGGAGACAAAGTCTTTAAAAGTACGGCAACAGTATATTTTATGGCTCTAATTATAGCATGCTGGCCACAGTTGTTATTTATCAGTTCTTATCACAACTATGATTCAGTATCTTTGCTTAGCAGCTTTATGATTTTGGATTCCGTTCTAGACGGCACTAAGAGTAATTGGCGTGTAAAGGATATGATTTATTTAGCCTTGGGTGTTAGTATCTGTGCGCTCACCTATTATTTTGGTTATGCGTGGATTTTATTTGCCATTATTGGTTATTTTTACACTTCTGCTAAAGCTGGTATAGGCAAGACTGAGATATTTAAGAAGGCTGGGTATATTTCTTTATTAGTTTTACTACTTGCTGGCTGGTATTTTATCCGTAATGCAATTATTTATGATGGTGATTTTTTAGGCTTTAAGCAAAGTGAAATTTGCGCTGCCATGTATTCTGAGAACCATGAAATCGGCTTGGTTCAGAACCCAGGCCGTAACACTATGGATCTGATGGATATGATGATGGGCAAAGGCGAATGGATTAAAATTACAGTTCGCAGCTTTATTGGTTTGTTTGGCGGACTTGTAATTGAACTTAGAAGTAAGATGTATTTGTTTTATTACATGTTTATATTTTTGCTTGTTGGAATGTTTCTAGTAAGCTTTGCTATGAAGAAAAGTTATACAAAAGTAGTATTATTTTTTGGTTTTATATTTGTTGTTATTTTCCCTGTGCTATTCTCACTATATAGCTCTTATACACGCGATTTCTCTCCACAAGGTAGATACATCATTACCATAATTCCTGCACTAGTTTTTATGATGGCCGAAGGATACGATTTTTTATTGTCTTTGATTAATAGCAAGAGTTACCAATTAGCTAATTGCTTTAAATCATTAGCTATTGGCAGTTGGATTCTGATGTTTTTGATAATAATTACATTTGTTTTGCTTCCTCTTATGGCAGATATATCTGTTATTAACTTACCGATTGAGTTTTTCCGTATTAGGTGACGAGGATTCGTAGATGTCTGCTTTAAAGTTATTATTGACTAAGAATAACAATATAGAAAAAGACGCATATATTTTTAACACAATATATGGTGTGCTAAATGCTATTCAAGTAGTATTAGTATTAGCTGTTTTGACTCGCGTAAGTGGTTTGGCAGTATCGGGAATATTTACTATTACTTGGACTGTAGCAAACTTGCTTGTAAATATTGGTAAATATGGTATGCGTAGTTATCAGGCGACTGATATTAATCAGAATTACACTTTTATTCAGTATCTGAAGTCTAGAATTGCAACAACGCTTCTTATGGTGATTATTTGTTTTTTATATTCTGTAATCATGCTTGTTTTTTTTGACTATGGAATGGAAAAAATATCCATGATAATTCTCCTTACATTACTTAAGGGAGTTGACTCATTAGAAGATGTTTTTCTTGGTGAATATCAAAGAGAAGGAAGGATGGATATTGCATCAAGGTGTAGTGCATATAGATTAGGTATAACTATATTTTGCTATTTGCTCTCGATTATCGTTACGCATAACATTTATTTATCGACGATAATAACCCTTGTTATTTCAATTATCTTTGCATCATTATTTATAAAAGTATCTTTTAGCGAAGCTACGGGAAACAAGATGAGTGATGTGCTCAGGGTAAGAAACAATGAACATACCGAGATGCGTGGGTTATTATGTTCTTGCTTTACGATATTTGCTTCTGTATTTTTGTACTTTTTTATAGTAAATGCACCAAGATTTTCAATAGATCTATACTTGAGTTCTGAAGAACAGTCTTTATTTGGATTTATAAGCATGCCTGTATTTGTAATTGACTTGCTAAGCCAGTTTTTATATATGCCCAAATTAAAAGACTTATCTGAAATGATAGAAAACAAAGATTCTTTGGGCATAAGAAAATTTATAAATCTACAACTATTGGTGTCGCTATCATTAACTGTTTTTGGAATAATCGTGGCACTTACAATTGGAACACCAATACTTACTTTTATATATGGCTCTAGTGTCGTTCATTTAAAACTTGAGCTAGTGTTATTGATGGCTGGCAGTGGCTTTATGGCCTATAGTGTGTTTTTAATGAACATGATTATTGTTATCCGTAAGCAAAAAAGCATATTAGTTGGTTATGGTATAACAGCTATTGTTTCACTAGTAATGTGTGGTTTACTTGTAAATATGATAGCGTTGTTGGGAGCATCTATTGCTTATCTTGGTAGTATGCTTGTACTCGCGATTTGTATGACAGCTATTATTGTCAAATACAGACGAATAATTTGGTTGAGGTGATTATGAAGGTTTCTTTGATATTAACTACATATAATTGTTTGGAAAACCTAAAACTAACCCTCGATGCGATTAACAATCAAAGCTATGAGGATATTGAAGTTGTCGTAAAGGATGGCGGCTCGACTGATGGAACTATTAACTATATTAGGGAGATGGCGAGTAGCTTTAAATATCCAATAGTATGGAAATCTGAAAAAGATACAGGTATTTATGATGCTTTGAATAAGGGTATAGAAATGTCTTCTGGTGACATAATTGCTATTTGTAATGATTTACTGACGTCAAATACTGTAGTCGAACAATTTGTTGATGCGATTATTAAGAATAATGTTGATGGTGTACATAGCGATTTAGTTTATAAAGATGGTGATAGAGTTGTTAGATATTGGAAGATGGGTGAAGGTAAAATATCAAATGGATGGATGCCTGGTCATCCAACTCTATATCTAAAGCGTGAGATATATGAAAAGTATGGCCTATATGATACGAGATACCGTATTGCTGCTGATTATGAATTCATAGTTAGAATTCTTAAAGATGATGAAGTCAAGCTTGCTTATATCCCTGAGGTTTTAATTAGTATGTACTATAACGGTACCAGTAACAGTAGTGTTAAGGCTTACTGGAACTCAATCAAGGAATCATATAGAGCGCTTAAGCAAAATCACGTTAGGTTTCCATCATTACTGATTATCAAAAGAACCTTGAAGGTATTCTTTCAGTTTATGAAAGCTTCAAAAGCAAATTAATCATCAGATTTTGGAAAAGAAAAAATTAAGCATGTCATCTGCTATCAATTTTTTATCGTATATTGATGCATCTAATTTACTATTATCATTGTGAGCAGTACTAATTGCTTTAATCCATTCTTCGGGATCCATTGCTTCATCTACGTAGTTAGCCTTGCCTTGAGTAACCTCAGGTATTGACGTGCATTTCGTAGTAATAGTGGTAGCTCCACAAAGCATTGCTTCTATTGGTGTCATACCGAAGCCTTCAAAAACACTTGGAAACAAAAACTCGAAGCAGCTACTATACAGAGCAAACTTTTCCTCGTTAGAAACGAAGCCGGTAAAGATAATGTTATCTTGTAAGCCCTCTTGTTCTATCATTTTCTCAAGTTCTTCAGCTGCATTGCCTCGAATTCCAGAAACTACTAAAACTTGTGGTAATTCCGAGTGGTTATCCTTAATGAGCTTCATTGTCTTTACTAGAGTAATAAAGTTTTTGTGCTTAATTATCTGAGATATAGTGTAAAAGAATTTTTTCTCCGTTAGGTCATATTTGGCAAGAGTGGAATTAATGAACGAAGCTTCTGGTATTGTTACTTGAACAGGTACGTATGAAATAGACATTTTATCCTCGTGAAAGCCATAGACATCTATACTATCTTTTTTCACGTATTCTGATATGGCAAAGTTCCAATGACTTTTTAATTTGTCTATTCTCCACAATAGCTTTTGATATACAAGTTCATGAAAAGGATGATACTCAGGATAATGATATGCCTGAAGATCAAGTATTGTTGTCCACCAGGTTAGACCACCATTAAAAAATGGTCTGTCATAAACAGGAGAGTACACGTATTTGATATTATTCTTTTTGAGGAATTTATTAAGGTGAAGGTTTTGCCAAGAGATTCTATTAATTATTGATTCATTATTAAAAGGACAAATAATCATCTCAAATCTTTTATCTTGGGTATATGACTTAAAGCTCTCAGCGTTATCATTTGAACAAATCAATGCTAGATGGAAATCGCGATTTGATTCGAGGAAACCATCTAAGAGATTGCGAGTAAAAAACTCGGTTCCACCAACTTTTCCTGGTCGTAACCATAGCAAATTGATACCAATAGGGATAACTGATTTCATAGAAAAACCTTCTTTACTACAACAGATTATAACAAATCAAGCTTTATAGTGTAAAATACTCATATTATGAAGAAGATAGTAATTATCCCAGCATATAACGAGAGTGAATGCATATTAAACACTGTAGAAGATATTCGTAATAATGCAGCGGATTTTGATTTTGTTGTAATTAACGATCAGTCATCAGATGATACAGGCGAGATATGTAGAGAGAATAATATACCTGTGATAAATCTACCTATTAATCTTGGCATTGGTGGTGCGGTTCAGACAGGATATCTATATGCTTTTCGTAATGGATATGATGTTGCCGTTCAGTTTGATGGAGACGGACAACATCCTGCTAGCTATCTCAATTCCATGTATGATGCTTTAATTGAAAATAAAGCTGATATAGTAGTTGGTTCGAGGTTTATTGATAGCAAGGGATTTCAATCAACTGCTCTAAGACGTTTTGGCATTCGATATTTTACGTTGTTAATTAAGATGATTACAGGTAAAACCGTACTCGATCCTACATCTGGTTTTCGTATGGTAAATCGCGATACTATGAAGACTTTTGCATATGATTATCCTAGAGATTTTCCAGAGCCAGAAACAGCAGTGACAGTGTTAAAGATGGGTAAGAGGCTTATAGAAATGCCTGTTGAGATGAGGGTAAGACAAGCTGGTAAATCGTCTATTCATTTATTTAAATCTGTTTATTACATGATTAAGGTTTCATTAGCTATTATCTTGGAGGGTTCACGAAGATATGATGACCGTTAGAATTCAGATAATAATAGCAGTTGCAGTAATCATATTTATCATTTGTCTGGCAACACTTGCACGTAAAAAGTCATTGGATTTGAAGTACATATTAGCTTGGCTTTTGGTTGCTCTGGGGGTATTAGTATTAGATTTAATACCTGGATTTATGCCTTGGCTATCTGATGTATTAGGCGTGTTTTCGCCAGTTAATATGGTTTTCTTTGTTGGATTTATATATTTAGGAATAGTTGTTTTTGCGTTATCGGTAGCAATTTCTAGGCAGTCTGTGCGCATGAAAAAAATGATTCAGGAGATTGCACTGTTGAGACGAGAACTTGATGAATCAAAGCAGAATAAAACGCATTAAATCATTTATTTGAGGTGCATAGAGTGAAGATAGCAGTCTTAGGTAGTACGGGATATATAGGACAAAGAATAGTTCGTTCTTTAATCGATGATGATAGTAATCATCAGATTTGGTGTATTCATAGAAAAACTTCAAATATCGACGTTTTTGACGATATTAAAGATAAGCTTCATTTTTGTCATAGCTATTATCAGGATATGCTAGATTGTTTTACTGGTACTGAATCGTTTGATTGTATTATTAATGCTTCTTGTTCCTATATGAAAAATGCTACTGCAGAACAGATTACAGAATCTAATCTGATTTTCCCATTAAGAGCATTAAATATGGCTGTAGAAAATCCTGGCGATAAGACTATTTTCATTAGCCTTGGTACTGGCCTTCCTGATGATTTTAATATATATACTTTTGCCAAAGCCCAGCTAAATTCATTTGGTCACTTTTGGGGTTATCAAAAAAGACAAATTCATTACGTAAATATCGAGATGCAGAATTTCTTTGGTCCAGGCGAGCCTAAGGATCGATTTGTTCATTCCTGTATTGAGAAATTGAAGAATAATGAGCCTGTACCTCTTACCAATGGTCTACAAAAGAGAGATTTCTTTTATGTAGATGATGTAATTAATGCGATTAAGCTAGTTCTGAAGCATCCTGAATTACCTAGATATCTTGATTTGCCTTTGGGAAGTGGTGAAGCACCAACTATCCGTGAGTTTGTTAGTTATCTAAAGAAAAAGATTGATTCAAAATCAGAGTTACAGTTTGGTGCAGTTCCAACAAGAGTTAATGAGCCTAGTATTTGGGCTGATTTGTCTACATATCATATGTTGGGCGGAAGTATTGAATATTCTTGGCAGGGAGCAGTAGATAAACTTCTTAAAGAGGAAGGTATTATCTAATCATGAGTCTCCAATGAGGTTCGATTAAGCGAATTATAGAAATTATCATAGATGAGAAAAGTATAGTAGAATGCTATTGAATCTTTAGTTGGAGTTATTTAATGAAGAACGAAGTCGTTGGGGGTAGTAGACAGCCTATAGTACGCTATAAGGCTGTTTTGTGCTTTGTTATATTTATAGCCATAGTATTCAATTTCTTAATGAGCCGTTTTAATCAGAATAACGGACTGATTAGTTATACTGATGATATTCCGTTGATACAGGTTACACCTGAGATTTTTTACTACGATAAATATGAGCAGAGAGTTTATTGCGATAGTCCGAATCTTACAAATTTTGGTTTATGGTTTGGTCGATACAATAGTGAGATATCCAACAATTTGTATGTAACATTATATGATGATAATGGAAATGAAGTTAAGACATGGCATGAATATACTAAGACTCTCCCTTGCGACAACTATGTTTTTTTTGAATTAGACGAGCCGATTAAGGATAGTCAAGGTAAATTTTATACTATATGTGTTACATCTGATACAGCTATCGGATGTGGAGTAGTCCTCTACTACTCTTCAGAAGAGACTGGCCTGATGAATAATGGAGTAGATGTAGGTGGTGGCCTATGCTACAAGCTTGGATTTGTGCAAGAAGATGTTTTTATTAACACATTTAGTCTTGTCTCCATATTGATTTTAGCATTTGTAGCAATAACAGTACTGTTGGTAAAAGATATCAAATGGTTTAAGCGTTTTGTAATTGTTATGCCACCGATTGCATTACTCTTTTATATGTTTTTTGTTCATGCTCCTATTGAGTTTTTCATCATTAACGTTTTGGAACTTGATTTTGTATTAATTGACTTCGTTCCAATGATGATAAGCGTTGCTATCACGATTACATTGTTATTATCCACTGGGCTTTCATTCATTAAGTACAAATTTGGTAAGTGGATTATTGCTTTAGTTTTTGCACTTGATTTGTGTATGTATATTCAGATTAATTTCATGAACAAAGCTCTTGGTCTTATGCTTGGATATGATGTTGAGATTGATATTGGACAAATAATCATCAATGCTTTAATCTGGCTTGGCATTTTTGTTGTTTGTTTGTTCTTTACTTGGAAATATAGCAAGTATACAAAGAAAGCAATAACCTACTTGTGCATTGCACTTTTTGTTATGCAACTATCAAGTATAGTTGTTGCATTAATTCAGAGCCCAAGCAAAGTTTTTCATGCTGATACTCAGCGTTATATTTTACGAGGAGATGAACAATACGTAGTATCATCACAAGATAATGTAATAGTATTTGTTCTAGATACTTATAGTAGTACGTATTTTGATATTGTGACGGAAGAGTATCCTGAGGTTGTTGATTTACTTCATGATTTTACTTACTACAACAACGCTGACAGCAAGTATATGACTACAACTTATTCTCTAAACTATCTTTTATCTGGTTATGAGTGGGAATCTGATGTTACCAAAGATAAATTCTTTTATAATGCTTGGACAAGCGATAGTTGTAATGAGTTTTATTCAGATTTGGAAAACCAGAACTATGTTTTCAATTTTTATTCCGATGTTGGTGGTTACACCGTAATCGAAGACAGTGAGATAATTACAAGTAAGATTAATAATCTGGAATATGGTTATTATGGTGAACGTGCATATATTGTTGATTCACAAGAGCTTCTAGATTTGCTGATTCATTCTAGTGCTTTTAGGTTTGCACCTTTGATGTTAAAGCAGCAGTTCTTATTTTCCGTTGGTGATTTTTCTCCTGTATCCGATAATGTTGGATCAAATCAGCAATCTATTGTGCCTATAGCTACTCTTAACCATGAGTTTTATCAAGGACTCCTCGAAAATGGTCTGTCTGTTGATGATAGTCATAATTACTATATTATTCATCATACAGATGGAATACATCCTCCTTATAGAATAAATGAGAATTGCGAACACGATGAGAACGCTAATGTTCTACAAACAGCAAGAGGTTGTTTTGTATATATTGAAGAATACATTAATCAGATGATTTCACTTGGTGTTTATGATAATTCAACAATCATTATCTTGGCAGACCACGGCATTCACGGTGATCCTAATAATGCACAGACAATTTTTGTAATTAAGAGACCGAATGAGCATCATGATAGTATGGAGGTTAATAGCTCTCCTATTTCTTACGAGGACTATCAACCAACTATTTTGGATTGTATTGGTGTTGATTATTCTAATATTGGTACTTCCATATATGATCATTATCCAGATGAATTAAGAGAAAGAACGCTGTATTTTCCTGGGTATATCCTAGACTATCCTCCGGTGCCTTTATACGGTTCTCAAAATGTTAATGGTATGTATAATGGATTTAGAATTATTACTTATACTGGTGATAGAGACACCCTAAGAGCTATGAATACCATACAGACAGGCACTATCCCTTGGGTTGATTCACTGGATTAATCAGTTAGTGAGGTTTGGTTTGTGCAATACTGGACAACTTTTTTAAGCTGGATAATGGATTTTTGTTACGGCATATCAGGGAATTATGGTGTTGCAATTATTCTGTTTACCTTTGTTAGTAAAATCCTATTACTTCCAGTCTCAATTTGGACGTATTACAACTCTATAAAAATGATAAAAATTCAGCCTGATATCAACATGCTCAAAGTTCAGTACTACGGGCAAAGAGATATCATAGCGGAAAAGGAAGCTGAACTTCAAAAAGAAGCTGGCTATCACCCATTATTAAGTACAATACCTCTAATTATTCAACTAGTTCTTCTTATGGGCGTGGTTGAAGTAATCAAATTAGGAATTGCCAATCCTGATATTGATATGTCTTTTCTAGGTACAAATCTCGGACTGGTTCCTAAGGATGAAGGATTGCGATTACTATGGGTGCCACTAATTGCCGGTGTTTCATCTTATCTTCTTTGCATAGCTCAGAACAAATCTAATGTACTACAGTCAGAACAATCTGCCGCTAATAAAGTAGGTACGATGCTGTTTTCAGTAGGTCTAAGTGTGTATCTAGGTTGGTTTGTATTCCTAGGTACAGTATCTTACTGGATTTGGAGCAACTTGTTTGCTATTTTGCAGCTGTATATTCTTAATGCAATAATTCGTCCACGCCGTTTTGTTGACTATGAAAAGCTTGAGAAGAGCCGTAAGGAATTGGCTTCTATTCAAAGTACTGGCAAGAAAAAGGGAGAAGGATTCTTTTCTACTAATGCAAGAAGAGAGCGAGAAGATTATAAGAGATTTTTTTCTGTTGTAAATAAACATCTCGTTTTTTATTCTGAATCCAATGGTTTCTATAAGTACTTCAAAGGTTATATTGAATACTTGTTGAAAAATACTAATATCACAATTCATTACATTACATCTGATCCGGATGATATGATTTTTGAAAAGGCAAAAAATGAGCCTAAGCTTAGAGCTTATTATATCGGTGAGAACAAACTTATAACTCTCATGATGAAAATGGAATCCGATATTGTAGTTATGACTATGCCTGATTTAGAAACGTATCATATTAAGCGCAGTTACATAAAAAAGGATATTGAATATATTTATGTTCCTCATGGTGTGGGTAGTAACAATCTGACTATGAGAAAGGGAAGTATGGATCATTTTGATACCATTTTTTGTGTTGGGCCACATCAAAGAGATGAGGTAGTCGAGACAGAAAAACTTTATGGTCTTCCTTCAAAGAAATGCGTAGAAGTTGGATATCCTTTAGTAGATGAGATTAGAGCAAACTATAAAGCCTCCATTCAAAAGACTAATGACAAACCAATGATATTAATTGCACCATCTTGGCAGAAAGATAATATTGTCGATAGTTGTTTAAATGATATTTTGGATGGCTTACAAGGTAAAGGATATAGAATTATTGTCAGACCTCATCCTCAGGAAGTGCGTATGAAGCAGGCTTTAATGGATTCATTGAAGTCTAAGTATGCAGATTGTGAAGACATCGATATTCAAACTGATTTTTCGTCTAACAATCCAATAATGGAGGCAGATTTACTTATTACGGATTGGTCTGGTATTTGCTGGGAATATGCGTTTACAACCAATAGACCAGTATTGTTTATTGATACACCTATGAAGGTTATGAATCCAGAATACGATAAGATTCCAGTTGTTCCACTCAATATCTTGTTGAGAACCGAGATTGGTGAGACTTTGGCGTTGGGAAAGATAGGTGATATTAATGACAGTGTTAAGCGATTGCTTTTGAATACAGCTACGTATAATGATAAAATTAATAGATTAGCGAGTGAGTTTATATATAATCTTGACTCTTCTGATGAGATTGGAGCGAATTATATAATAGAATCTTTGCGAGATAAGATTAAGAGAAAAAAGGAGCAGAAGTAATGTTCAATATCAACTTGTATATTGATCCATCTGTAATGACATATCTTGTTCAGGCTATTGCTGGTGTTGTAATTGCTGTTGGTGCAGTTGCTACAATTTGGATTAGAAAGGCAAAGAAAAAAGTTAGCGATAAACTCGGTATTGATGAGAATCGCAATAAAGAAGTTGAATCTGACGACATCTGATAGGTGATGATATGAAAAAACTTTTGATAAATGGTGGATGTGGTTTTCTTGGAAGTAATCTAGCAAGCTATGGCATTAAGAATGGTTATGATGTTACGGTTTTGGATAACTTATCAAGACTTGGTAGTAGCCAGAACCTAGAATGGCTCAGAAGTCTTGGTGATGTTAAATTCATTCATGGAGATACTCGTAATAAGAATGATGTAGAGACTGTAATCAAGAATGGACAGTTTGATTCTGTTTTTCAGTTAGCAGGGCAGGTTGCCATGACAACTTCTATCGAGAATCCTTATAAGGACTTTGAGATTAATACAATGGGTGCACTTAATGTACTTGATTCCATTCGTAAGTATAGTCCAGAGACATCAGTATTTTTCTCTTCTACAAATAAGGTATATGGCGACTTGGAACAGTATACATATGAAGAGACAGATAAGCGTTATATCTGTAAAGAATTTCCTAATGGATTTGACGAATCGGTTCCTCTTGATTTTAGATCTCCATATGGATGTTCTAAGGGTGCAGCAGACCAGTATATGCTCGATTTTTCAAGAATCTTTGGAGTTAAAGCTACTGTTTTTAGACATTCTTCAATGTATGGTAGCAGACAGTTCGCTACATACGACCAGGGATGGATTGGTTGGTTTGTAGCCAAGGCTATTGAGAAGTATCAGGATACTAACTGTGCTCCATTTACTATTTCCGGTAATGGTAAGCAGGTTAGAGATATTCTTCACGCAGAAGATATGATTTCTCTTTATTTTACAGCGCTAGAGAATGTAGATAAGGTTTATGGCGAAGCTTATAACATCGGAGGTTCTATGGAGCAGTCGTTGTCTTTGCTTGAGCTTTTCGACTTGCTTAACGAGCTTTTGGACATCAAGATGGAATATACACAGCTTCCACCTAGAATTTCCGATCAAAAGGTATTTGTAGCCGATATTAGCAAGATTAATTCTAAGATTGGCTGGACTCCTAAGGTAACTGCAAGAGCTGGTGTAACAGCAATGATAGATTGGGTTAAGGAAATCTAATATGGCTAATATTTCTGTAGTTTTACCTGCGTATAAAGAAGCAGATAATCTCAAGAAGCTTCTTCCTAAGATTAGAGAAGTATTGGAGGAAGTATGTGAGAATTGGGAAATCTTAGTTGTAGATGCTATGGAGCCTACTGGCGATAATACCGAGGCTATTTGTGTTTCTACTGGTGCAACTTATTTGCCAAGAAGGGGCGGTAATCTCTATGGTGATGCCATAAGGACTGGCTTTAAGGATGCTCAGTATGAGTATATTGTAGTACTTGATGCGGATTGCTCTCACCATCCTGAAGATATTAAGAGAATGCTTAATACAATTCAGAGTGAAGATGCTGATTTAATTATCGGTTCCCGTTATATGAAGGGTGGATACACTGATAATCCATGGATTTTAAGATTTATGTCTTATATCTTGAATGTAACTTACAGAGTTATGTTTCATCTTAAGGTTAAGGATGTATCTGACAGCTACAGACTTTATCGTGCTGACAAGATTAAAAAAATTCACTTGGAATGTGATAACTTTGATATCGTCGAAGAGATTCTTATCATGCTCAAACTGAAGTATCCAGGTATTAAGATTATTGAGATTCCTGTATCATTTGAGAAGAGAGATCAGGGGCAGTCTAAGCGAGATTTGGGTAAGTTCATTCTTTCTTATCTCAAGACTATGCGTAAGTTGTTAAGTATTCAGAGAAGGAATAGATGAGAGGTTTAATATGAAGGGAATTGTATTAGCAGGCGGTTCAGGAACAAGACTATATCCACTCACAAGAGTAACCAGTAAGCAGCTTTTGCCTGTCTATGATAAGCCTATGATTTACTATCCTTTGTCTGTACTTATGAGTGCAGGTATTAGAGATATACTTATTATTTCGACTCCAGACGATACCCCTAGATTTGAGTCTTTGCTTGGAGATGGTCACCAGTTTGGAATCAATCTTAGTTATGCTATACAGCCATCTCCAGATGGGCTTGCACAAGCTTTCATCATTGGTGCTGATTTTATAGGCGATGATAGTGTAGCGATGGTTCTTGGCGATAATATTTTCGCTGGTCACGGTTTAGGCTATAAGCTTCATCAAGCTGTTCGAAATGCAGAGGAAAACGGTGGGGCAACTGTATTTGGTTACTATGTAGAAGATCCGGAGAGATTCGGTATTGTTGAATTTGATAAGGATTGGCGAGCAATCTCTATTGAAGAAAAACCACAGAAGCCTAAGAGTAACTATTGCGTTACTGGTCTTTATTTCTACGACAATGATGTAGTTAAATTTGCTCGTAACTTAAAGCCTTCTGCTAGAGGCGAATTAGAGATTACGGACCTTAATAGAATATACCTTGAGCAGGGTAGACTTAATGTTGATATCTTAGGCCAGGGCTTCACATGGCTTGATACAGGCACACACGAAAGCTTATTTGATGCTGGTAATTTCATCAAGACTTTTGAGCAACATCAGCATCGTAAAATAGGATGTCTTGAAGATATTGCTTATAACAATGGTTGGATTTCAAGAGAAATGGTTGAAGAGACTATTAGAATTATGGGTAAGAGTCAGTATGGCCAGTATCTTAAGGATGTTTTAGAGGGGAAGTATATTAACAAGGTATGACAAGTCCTGTAGTAAGTATATGTTTACCAATATATAACGGCGCGAGATTTTTGAAAATTGCGATAGAATCTGTGCTCAATCAGACTTATTCCAATTTTGAGTTAATCATTTGCGATGATTGCTCTAGTGATAATAGTCCTGAAATAGTTGAGAAGTATAACGATTCTAGAATTAAATTTTATAAAAATGAAAAAAACCTGGGGCTTGTAGGTAATTGGAATAATAGTTTTTCTTATGCTACTGGTAAGTATATTAAATTGATGATGCAAGATGATTATTTGTATCCAAATGCTATTGCAAAGCAAGTTGAGCTTTTGGAATTGTATCCTCAAGCGTCATTGTGCATTGGTAATACATCCGTTATTAATGAAAACGGCGACGTAGTTTGTAATCGTAATCGATTTAATAAAGATGGTGTTATTGATGGCAGAATGTTTGCCAAGAAGGCTTTAAGAGGTCGTAATCTCTTTTGCGAACCACCTAACGTTATGTTCAGAAAAGAAACCGTTAATCGGGTTGGGGAATTTGATAATTCATTTACTTATGCTCCTGATTGGGATTTTTGTATTAGCATATCTTCGATAGGTGATGTAGCCTATACAAACGATAAGGTAATGGATTTCAGAATATCTGATATATCTGAGACAAACAGAGTGCTTAATCAGAATGCAGGAGCGTCGACGCTAGGCGATTGTGACAGAATGTTCTTGAAGCACTACAATGCGAAGATAATACCTCTAAATGCAATTGATTATGCTATATTTAAAACTACAGTTAGACTTTTGGCATTGGCTAGAGTTATTGTATTGAGAATTAGAAAAAAAAGATGAGGGCTAATATGAATATTATTGTAACAGGTGGAGCAGGCTTTATTGGATCTAACTTCGTATTCCATATGCTTAAGGATCACCCAGATTATAGAATTATCTGTCTTGATAAGCTTACATATGCAGGTAATCTTTCTACATTAGAGCCTGTAATGGATAACCCTAACTTCAGATTTGTTAAGGCCGATATCTGTGATAAGGAAGCTGTAGAAAAGCTTTTCGAAGAGGAAAAGCCAGACATCGTAGTTAACTTTGCAGCTGAGTCTCATGTAGACCGTTCTATCGAGAATCCACAGATTTTCTTGGAGACAAATATCATCGGTACATCTGTATTGATGGATGCTTGCCGTAAGTATGGAATTAAGAGATATCACCAGGTTTCTACTGATGAGGTATATGGTGATCTTCCACTCGATAGACCTGACCTCTTCTTTACAGAGGAGACACCTATCCACACATCTTCTCCATACTCATCTTCTAAGGCTGGAGCAGATTTGCTAGTTCTTGCTTACCACAGAACTTATGGTTTGCCAGTAACAATTTCTAGATGCTCTAATAACTATGGTCCTTACCATTTCCCAGAGAAGCTTATTCCTCTCATGATTGCCAATGCTTTGAACGATAAGCCACTCCCTGTTTACGGTGAGGGATTAAATGTAAGAGACTGGCTTTATGTTGAGGATCACTGCAAGGCAATCGACCTCATTATCCATAAGGGCAGAGTAGGCGAGGTTTATAACATTGGTGGTCATAACGAGATGAAGAATATCGATATCGTTAAGATTATCTGTAAGGAGCTTAATAAGCCTGAAAGCCTTATCACATACGTAACTGACCGTAAGGGTCACGATATGCGTTATGCTATCGATCCAACAAAGATTCATAATGAACTTGGATGGCTTCCTGAGACAATGTTTGCTGATGGCATCAAGAAGACTATTAAGTGGTACCTCGATAATAAGGAATGGTGGGAGACAATCATTTCTGGCGAGTATCAGAACTACTATGAGAAGATGTACGGAGATAAGTAATTAATGAAGGTCTTTGTAACAGGTGTAGGTGGTCAGCTCGGATTCGATGTAATGAATGAGCTTTATAAGAGAGGTTATGAAGGTATCGGTTCTGATATCTTGGATTCTGTTGATTCCAGCTATCCTTACGTAAAGCTCGATATTACAAATGAGCAGCAAGTTACTAGGGTTATTAAGGATATTAAGCCTGACGTCATTATTCACTGTGCAGCTTGGACTGCTGTAGATGCTGCTGAAGATGAAGAAAATCAGCCAAAGGTAAGAGCTATTAATAGCGAAGGTACAAGATACATTGCTATGGCTGCATCTATGGTAGACAGCAAAATGATTTATATCAGTACTGACTATATTTTTGACGGTCAGGGGGAGAGACCTTGGCAGCCAGATGATAAGAACTTTGCTCCGCTTAATGTATATGGACAGACTAAGCTCGATGGCGAGATGGCTGTATCTGGTATCCTCGAGAAGTTCTTTATTGTAAGAATCGCGTGGGTGTTTGGTAAGAATGGTAAGAACTTCATCAAGACTATGCTTAATGTAGGCAAAAAGTTTGAAGAAGTTAGAGTTGTTAATGATCAGGTTGGAACACCAACTTATACTTTTGACTTAGCACGCTTGTTAGTTGATATGTCTGAGACAGAAAAGTATGGTTACTATCATGCGACTAATGAGGGTGGTTATATTTCTTGGTATGATTTTACATGCGAGATATATAAGCAGGCTGGACTATCGACTAAAGTTAATTCGGTAACAACGAAGGAGTATGGCCTTTCTAAAGCAGCAAGACCTTTTAACTCACGCCTTGATAAGAGCAAACTTATAGAAAATGGCTTTACACCTTTGCCAACATGGCAGGATGCACTCTCTAGATACTTAAAGGAGATTGAAGAATAAATGGGACAGATTACTGTTGAGAAGAATGTAGGTGGAATAGAAGGTCTTTGCATCATAACACCTGCAGTTCACGGTGATAATAGAGGATATTTTACTGAGACTTATTCCCTGAGAGACATGGAAGAAGCAGGTATTGATGTTACATTTGTTCAAGATAATCAGTCTGGTTCTACAAAGGGTGTTTTAAGAGGACTTCACTATCAAAAGCAGTTTCCACAGACAAAGTTAGTTAGAGCTATTCGTGGTGAAGTTTTTGATGTAGCAGTTGATCTTAGATCTAATTCAAAGACTTATGGTCAGTGGTTTGGTGTAGTTTTGTCTAGTGAGAATAAAAAGCAATTCCTTATCCCTAAGGGTTTTGCGCATGGCTTCCTAGTTTTGTCAGACGAAGCAGAATTCTGCTATAAGTGTGATGATTTTTACCATCCAGGTGATGAAGGTGGACTTAGATGGAATGATCCTGAGATAGGCATTAACTGGCCAAATGTAGAAGGTGATTCTTTTACAGATGGAACACCACTTAATATCAACGACAGAGATCGTAACTTCCCAGGTATTAAGGACACATTTAAATTTTAATCTGAATAATGGTTTCTGATAATAAGACTTTATATAGAGCATATATGATTATGGCCATTGTATTTGGTCTAGCATATATGCTTGTTTTTTCGCCTTGGATAGTCAATGATGCCGATTCGCATATAGGCCAGAGCATTACACTAGCTAATCAGATTATGGGTTTACCAGACAACTATGCGCGTGAATGTGAATCGGATGGAGTAGTTAATTTATTCCCGTTCATTAATGACAATGGCGTTGTAGGAATATATACTCATCAAGAAAGAATTCATTACGATAATACTATTAAGTATTTTGAATTATTCAGTAAAAGTAATGTCTCGTCAGAACTACCATATTCTGTCGACTATATGTCCTTTTATGGACTGATAAATTATGTACCATTTGTTTTGGGAATAGTAATTGGACGAGTAGTAGGTCTAGGTTTTATCCCCATGCTATATCTGTCTAGGCTGTTGGCTTTTTGCCTTTATACTTACCTAAGTTATAGAGCGATACTTAGAACTCCAATAGGGAAATATGTATTTGCTTTATTTGCTTTGATACCAACGAATCTTCTGGCCATTACTTCATTTACTTATGACAGTGTAGTGCTAGTAGTATCTTTGAATTTTATAGCTAGCTTTTTCTACTATGAAAACAAGCCGAATGACAAATCTGGTCTCATAGAGTTATTTATATGGACATTCCTATTAGGAGGAGTAAAAGGTGGATCACATGCATTTCTTGCCTTAATACTTCTCACATTAATTAGAAAGAATAAAAAGGAATCAACGAAGGCTATTGCCCTTCTGACTACATGCATCATTTCATTAGTAATATTTGATTTTATTATTCCTGCTGGTCAGTCGTTTTTTCAGTTGAAGGGAGCAACTACTAGTAATCTGGATTCATCATTCGTTTTTGAACATCCGATAAAATATTTTTTGCTTTGCTTTAATACTTATAAAGAATTAGGTCTGGTTTTCTATCTTCAAATGTTTGGAACTAATCCAACTAATTGTGATTTTATTTCAGAGATGATTTTGCCTGCAATATTGTTCTCTTTGATTATTCCTATATGCGCCTTAGCTGACAATAAAAATAGCAATAAACTTATCGATAGAAGTCATATATTATTGGCTTTGATTATTAATGCTATAGCACTACTTTTTATTCCTGCTATGCTATTGAGAGAAACAGGAGTTAACGATGAGATAATCTCAGGAATACAGGGAAGATATTATATTCCACTCCTTCCTATTCTCTATTTGTGTATAGCTAGATTACTCGGAAATAAAATAAGTGATAAAGCAACAGCAAGGATTAGAAGTGCAAGTATTGTCTTGTTTGGAATAATTAATTGCGCTGTAATATACTTATGTTTGAACATTTTTTATAAGAGGTAATAAAGATGATACCTATAGTAATTCCATCTTATGAGCCAGATGAGAGATTTCCTGCAATCTTGAAGGATATTAAGGAGTCTGGATTGGGACCTGTCATTGTCGTTGATGATGGTAGTGGCTCTGATTATAGAAAATACTTTGACGAAGCTTATGAGCTAATCAAAGATAATGGTGGAATTGTATTAACACATGAAGTTAATAAGGGAAAAGGAAGAGGATTAAAAACAGCATTTACCTATATCTTGGAAAACTTGCCTGATGCAATCGGATGTATTACAGCGGATTCCGATGGACAGCATAGCGTAAAGTGTATTAAGTCATGCATGGATGCTCTTGAGAAGCAACCTGAGGCGCTTATTCTTGGCGTAAGAGATTTTAGTGGCGAAGAAGTACCTTTTAAGTCTCGTTTTGGAAATAATATGACTATTAAGGTGTGCGACTTCTTGTGTGGTGTTAAGGTGTCTGATACTCAGACTGGATTACGTGGTATTTCTCGAGATTTCATGAAGTACTTGCTTGATGTTCAGGGTGAGCGATTTGAATTTGAGACTAGAATGCTTATTGAGACTCGTGACCGTTGCCCTATAGTAGAAGTACCGATTGAGACTATTTATGATTCAAAGGAGAACCATCAGACTCATTTTAATCCTATTAAGGATTCAATTCGTATCTATAAAATATTTGGTATATATTTTGTTAAATACTTAATCTCTTCTGTTTCTTCTTTTGTTATTGACATATTGCTGTTTGCTCTATTCTGCAAGCTCCTTGGCAACAACGCGGAAACTCCCTTTTATGCTACAACAGCTACTGTTATGGCGAGAGTGATTTCAGCTATATACAATTACCTAATGAACTATAAATTTGTATTTACTAGTAAAAGAAGTCATAAGAGTAGTGCGCCTAGATATATTATACTTGCGATTATTCAGATGCTTTTAAGTGCTGGAATAGTAACAGGTTTATTATTCGTTTTTGCTGGAGTACCAGAAGTGGCGATTAAAATCCCAGTAGATTTGGTGCTCTTTTTGCTCAGTTACTATGTTCAGAGACGCTTTGTTTACTAAGATGAAGAATAACAGAATTATTTATCCTATAATTGCAGTATTAATAGCTCTATTTACTGTTATTTGTATTAAGTGGCCTGATAAATCGAAGCCGCTGGGGGATGAATACTCGTGCCACATTTATTCACAGAATAAGTTTTATCAGTTTTTTCCTATGAAATTTGATGATCATTATGTACTCAAGCGTGGTATGGATACTGTTTTTGACTGTGAATGGAACTTTGTATATGACGATGAAGCCGGAGCTTATGATTTATATACTGTATACGGAAATGAAAGCATATATGTTACTTTAAATGACAATAACGAATTGGAGTTAACGGATTCCTGTGTAGATAATACTGATAGGTGGAATTTGATTAAGATAGGTAACAGTCAGTTCTATGCGATTGTAAATGCATCTAGTGATTATGCAATCAGATTTATTGAGGGTGGGCAAGGAGATTTTGGTTCTGCTGCTATATTTGATATAGATAACTTTGAGTTTTGGATGAGACTTCAATGAACATCAATTCGATAAAAAACATAATAAAAGCAATTGACTGGTATGCATTTTTGTATTCAGGCATATTTGCTTTGCTCCTTATTGATTATTTTGCACTTATGTCTCCAAGTTTTTATGGATTGCCCAATGGATACAGTGGTGCAATAAGAATAGCTCTTGGAATATGTGCCATCTTAAGAACAATAAGCAAATGCGACAAACTTAAATCACCAGCAGGATTAATTCTTTCTATATTAGCTGGTATAGGGTTTGCGGTTTATTTTGGAACTAGTCATCTGTTCTTATTAGATATAGCGCTGTTAATTCTATGCTCAATAGGAATTAAGCCAATCCGATTTACTTGTGGGCTATTTGTGACCAGCCTTTCAAGTTTGGTCGTAACCATTCTCCTAGCAAAGAAGGGGTACATTCGCACATATTTTTTTAATGGATTTAATGCTATGGGTTTTACTAAAAGCTATTATGCCGTAATTGTTATTGCTCTGGCAGTAATTAGCTTTATCCTTACTATTGTTTTTTATATTGTAAATCGTAAAAGCATTAAGTATACCGAGGTTGCTTACGCACTAATTATTGGTGCGATTAGTGTAAGCGTTGTCTTTGTTGCTGTATTAAGGCTAGATAGAACAAGAGCTATCCCTGATGGTAGTTATACTATCTATTCAGGTGACTCCATCCAGGGCATCGAAATGCATATGCACGGCATAGAAAACTACGACTTAAGCTTTGACACACATGAAGCTACAAGCTTTGATATTAGGTGGGAAGGCCAATATTACGGAATTTATGCTGATACTGATGGAGTAGAGCGTAGCCTTTGCGTAGTAGACGGAGAGCTTAAGCTTGGAGATTATGATACATCTAAGGCTGCCCATTGCTGGGTTATTGAGTCTATGCCTAATTCTCCGTATTTTTGGATACAAAATGCTGAGACTGGCTATTTGATTGGAATATCTGAAACAGGTGCTCTAAGACTTCAGATGCAAGAAGTTCAGGGAAGAATACACGAGATGTTCATGCTTAGATTAGGAGATGAGAACTTAGATTATTTTAAAAGTATTTCTACAATTTCTACTGAAAAGATAGATATCTCTGAGGCTACTTATAATTTTAATGTAACGACGGATTATACAGGAGAAGCTGTAACAGGAGATTTAAGTCTTAATTATGACGGTGTTGAACTCTCTGAAGGACGAGATTATTCCGTTGAATATGTTAATAACTATTATCCAGGGCAAGCAAATGTATATGTTCGTGGAATAGGCAATTATAGTGGCGAGATAGTTATTAATTACACTATTACTATTGAAGATACTTTTGCTGAATACTCGAATGGCGATAAGGTTCAAGATTATATATTCCGAGCATTCAGATTAGGTTTTAATAGACTCCCAACACCAGAAGAATTCTATGAATTTAAGGAATTTATTTGCATTACAATGCAAACTCCAGACGCTTTACTTTGGCTTTTACTTGATAATGGTGCGTTTGCTGATTCTGATACCGAATTAGTAGAAGGTATTTATCGTTTGATGCTTCAGCGTAATGGAACTAGAGGGGAGTATGATTTATGGGTAAATGCTCTTGAATCTGGAACTCCTAGATATGCTGTGATAGATGAAATAGTGAACAGCTATGACTATCAGACAATTTGGCCTTTTTTCAATCTCAACTTTCATTAATAAAGGTGATATAATTCACAACTTGGAAGGAGAGAATAAATGCTAAATCTTTATATCGATCCCGGAACGGGAAGTATGTTGTTCTCTATACTTATTGGTATTGTGGGAATAGTCGTTTACTTTATGAGAACGGCTCTTGTTAAAGTTAAGTTTATTCTTTCTGGTGGACGTAAGGTAAAGGCAGATAAAAATAAATTACCAATCGTAATTTTCTCCGATCATAAGAGATACTGGAATGTATTTGGTCCAATATGTGATGAACTCGATAGACGTGGCCAAGAGGCATATTTCTACACGGCTTCTCCTGATGATCCGGCTTTGGAAGCATCTAAGAATTATAAGCATGTTAGATGTGAGTTTATTGGAGAAGGAAATAAAGCATTTTCAAAGCTCAATATGCTTAATGCCTATATTGTGTTATCAACAACTCCAGGTCTTAATGTATATCAATGGAAGCGTTCTAAGACAGTTAATTACTATGTTCATATTTTGCATGCTCCTGGTAATCTATCCCTCTATAGAATGTTTGGTACTGATTATTATGATGCGCTTTTATTATCTGGTGAGCACCAAGCTGAGCAGTGCCGTAAGCTAGAGGCTCTTCGTAATTTGCCTAACAAGGAGATAAAGTTCGTAGGACTTAACTTCCTCGATGCTCAGAAGAAGAGATTGGAATCTACTCCTATTGTTAAGAACGAGGTAACTACTGTTCTTCTTGCACCTTCTTGGGGACCTTCAGGAATTCTTACTAAGTATGGAGCTTCGTTTATTGATGAACTCATTAAGACTGGTTATAACGTAATAATTAGACCTCATCCGCAGTCCTTTTCTTCTGAGAAAGCTATGCTTGATAGCCTTATGGCTAAGTATCCTGACAACGCGAATCTTTCTTGGAACAGGGATAATGATAATTTCGAGGCACTATCTAAGGCCGATATTATGATTTCAGATTTCTCAGGAGTTATCTTTGACTTCTTGCTTGTATTTGATAAGCCTGTTATGTATGCAAATGCAGAGTTTAAAAAGGATCCATACGATGCTTGGTGGCTTCCAGAGACGCCATGGACATTTGAAGTTTTGCCTACAGTTGGTAAGCAGATAACAGACGAGTCCATGGGTAATCTTAAGGCAATGATAGACGAGTGCATTACTAATCCTTCGTATAAGGCAGCAAGAGATGAAGTAAGAGCTAAGGCGTGGAAAAACATCGGAGGCGCTACTAATTCTGTCTGCGATTACCTTATTAATAAATTAAGTGATTTATCGGAGGAAAATGCATGATTCCTTCATTATTGACGATACTTTATACATTGATTATCTACCCATTGGAGCTTTTCTTTGAGGTAGTATTTACGGTTGCTAATAGAATTGTAGGGCATCCAGGCTGGGCGATAATTATTTTAAGCTTAGCTGTTAACTTCTTGGTGTTGCCTCTGTACAAGAATGCCGATGAGGTTCAAAAAAAGGAAAGAGACCTAGAAGCTAAGCTTGCTCCGGGCATTGATCATATTAAGAAGACCTTTAAGGGTGATGAGCGTATGATGATGCTTCAGACCTACTATAATCAGAACAATTACTCACCTCTTTTTGTGCTTAAGGGTTCAGTATCTCTTTTACTTCAGATTCCTTTTTTTACTGCTGCGTATAGATTCTTATCAGGGCTTAATCTTATTAGAGGTATTTCTTTTGGTCCTATCCTAGACTTGGGAAGCCCAGACCATATGTTAGTTATCGCAGGAATTAGCATTAATGTACTTCCTATTTTAATGACCCTTATAAATTTTATATCTGGTTATGTTTATACCAAGGATTTACCTTTGAAGAATAAGGTTCAGCTTTATGGTATGGCAGTAATATTCTTGGTGCTCCTTTATAACTCACCAGCAGGTCTAGCGTTCTACTGGACTTTGAACAATTTATTCTCACTTCTTAAGAACGTTTTCTATCGTTTTAAACGTCCTGGATTTGTCTTGTCTGTAGTTAGTGCAGTAGTTGGTGCAATAATTATTCTTTATGTAAACACAGGATATGATGCCCCATATGTTGCTAGAGAGATAAAACTGACTATATTTGGAGCAGCTTTGATAATTCCGTTCCTAATTGTAGTTTGGCATAGTAAGCCTAGTAATCTTTGGGCAAAGATTACATCTAAATTTGTATATTCAAAGTTTAAACGTGCGATGTTCTTCTTAAGTGGAACTTTTATGACGGTATTTACTGGCTTTTTCATTCCATCTGGAGTAATTAAAACTTCACCTTCGGAGTTTATTGATGCTGCATCATATAGAAGCCCAAACTATTACATTATTTACGCTGCTTGTATTGCAGCCGGCGTTTTCCTTGTTTGGGGAGGCATTTTCTTCTCTTTATCAAAAGATAATATTAAAGCCTTGATGAGCTACATATGGTGGGCTTTATGTCCTGCAGCGGTAGTTACATATATGTTCTTTGGAACTAAGCTTGGAAATTTGTCTACTGATCTTATATATGATGAGCCTTTTAAGCATTCTATCTCTCAGCAATTACTAAATGCGATTGCAATAGTAGTTGCTGTAGCGATTATGTTTGTTATATATCGCTATTTTAAGAAGATAACAGAGACTTTTGTTTTTGCTTTAATTATCGCAGCGTATGCTATCAGTTTTGTGAATATGATGGGCATACAGTCCTCGTATTCAAAACTAGCAACATATACCGGTGGCGAAACAGATCTTGCATCAATACCGCTTTCGACAGAAGGCCAAAATGTTATGGTCATTATGCTCGACAGAGCTCCTGGCTATCTTGTTCCTTATATTTTTAATGAGATTCCAGAACTTCAGGAACAGTTTGATGGATTTACGTATTATCCAAATACTTTGGCGTATGGTTCACATACAAAATTTGCAGCGCCAGCTTTATTTGGTGGATATGAGTACACACCACAAGCTCTTTGTGCTAATGATGAAGTAACCATGGGAGAGAAACATAATCAGGCTCTACTTATGATGCCGATGATGTTCAGAGATATTGGATACGATGTAACTGTTTGTGATCCGCCTTTCGCTGGGTATGAATGGGTGCCTAATCTAGAGTGCTTCGAGGAAGAAGGCATTGATGCCTATATTACCAAGGGAAGATTTGTCGATATTGAAGCCGATTTTTCAGCTTCACAGGATCGAATGTGGCTTAGAAACTTCTTTTTGTATTCCATCTTTAAGATATCACCGCTCGCAATACAGAATAATATTTACGATGCAGGTCACTATAATCAGGCTGATATTGGTTTTAGTGCTGGTTCAGAAGACGTAGAATTTACAACGCCACAAACAATAGCGAATAAATCTGAATCCACAGGTGTTTCTCAGGTATTCATGAATGCATATACAGTATTAACTAATCTTGCTCGTATTACAGATATAAATGATAGTGAGCAGAATACGTTTATGTACATCAACAACGTTACTACACATAATACGATGATGCTATCTGAACCATCTTATGAGCCAGCAGAGATTGTAGATAATACAGTATTCGATAGAGAGCATACAGATAGATTTACATATAACGGTATGACTCTTTCTATGAATTCAGCACCGGCGATGTCTCATTATCAGTGTAATGTGGCAGCTTATATTCAGCTTGGAGAGTATTTTGATTATTTACGTTCAATGGGAGTTTGGGATAATACCAGAATTATTGTTGTATCTGACCATGGTCCGACGGCTGATATGTTTGGAGGAAGCATGAATATCAGAGATGTTAATGTCGAGAGCTTCAATTGCCTTCTTATGGTTAAGGATTTTGGTGATACAGGCTTTACTACATGCAATGACTTTATGACTAATGCTGATGTTCCTTACATTACGACGCTTGGATTAATTGATAATCCAATTAATCCTTTTACTGGAAATCCAATTACCATAGATGGTAGATATAATGATCACCTTATTTATAATTCTGCAGACTGGAATGTTGAAGGTTCAGACACTATTGCTACAAGAGAAGCATTGACCTTTAGCCCTGGTGATTGGTATTCTTTTAACGGAACAAATATCCTTAGCAGAAGTTCATGGGAGTACGTTGGAGAACGATGAAATTAAGTGTCATCATTCCTGCCTATAATGAGGGCAAACATATAAGAGCTAACCTGATTGCGGTTAGTGAAGCTTTTATAGGAATAAGTGATGAAGTTGAAGTATTGGTTGTTGACGACGGAAGTACTGACAATACAAAAGATGAGATTTTGTCTGTAACTAAGGATCACTCAGATATTATTTATGCCGGCTATGATACTAACCGAGGTAAGGGTGGTGCCATTAAGCATGGTGTTGAAAAAGCTACTGGTGATGTAATTGCATTCTTAGATGCAGATTTGGATTTATCACCTAAGCATATCGTCGATTACTATGCGCATATGAAGAATACCAACTGTGACATAGTAATAGGTTCTAAGATGCACAAGGACTCTAAGCTTGATTATCCTCCAGCTCGTAAGTTTTTTTCATGGTGTTATTTTGCTATGTTGAAAATCCTTTTTGGTTTGAGCATTAAGGATACTCAGACCGGAGTTAAGATGTATAAGGCGGAATATATAAAGAAGGTAACACCTCTACTTAGAGTTTCTGGCTATGCATTTGATATTGAGATTTTGGCTCTGTGTAATCACGAAGGCGCTAAGATTGATGAGATGCCAGTTGAGATTATTTTCAGAAGAGAAGAGTCCTTTGGTAGAATTAAGTTTAAAGATATTTGGAAGATGTTCATAGATACTTTTGGTATTTGGTGGAATCTTCGTGTTGTAAGGAGCTATTTTAAGTGAAGTGTCTGATCCTTGCGGGTGGTCTTGGAGAGCGACTTTGGCCTTTATCAAGACGCGATTATCCTAAGCAGTTCATTGAACTTACAAGGTATCATTCGGTTTTTCAGGATACCATAGCTCGTAATATGCCTTATTGCGATGAATTCTTGTTTGTAACAGGAAGTGAGCATAAGCATATCTTAGAGAATCAGCTTAAGTCTTTTCAGGATTTGGCTTATAGGTCTGTATATGAGGACATCCCTAGAAGGACAACAGCTTCAGTAGCATTGGCTTTGATGTCTTTGTGGTCGACAGAGTATGTATTGATAGTTCCTTCTGACATTATGGTAGATGATACTCAAAATGGTTATGCAGAAGCTATTTTGAAGGCCAAGGAATTGGCAGATGAAGGTAAGATCGTTGTTTTTGGTATCGAAGAGGAGACTTTTAACAATCGCTACGGATATATTTGCGAAGATACTTTGAAGTTTATTGAGAAGCCTTCAGATGAGACCTCGCTTACAAAGCCTTACTATAGAAATTTAGGAATGATTCTAGCTCGAGCTGGAGATTTTCTAAATGAGCTTCGTAAAATCTCACCTAGCACATATAATGCATGTCGCAAGGCATACAAGCAGCGTAAGGACAAAGGCGGCGACCTCGAATTTGATGAGGATGCACTCTCATTAATCGATGCTGTATCTGTTGAGCGTATGGTATTGGAGCAGTCATCTCAGCTAGCTCTTGTAAAAGCTGATTTTGGCTGGCAGGAATTGACTTCGCTCGAAGATCTAGAGAAGTTTTCTTATAAGAACTCTGGACCTGCTATCGCCTATAATTCAGAAGGATCATTTGTAGTTAATAAGTCTTGTGACAGAGCTGTCGTAGTAAGTGGTATTAAAGATGCAGTTGTTGTTAATACTGATGATGCAGTGTTTGTTGGAAGTAGAGGCAAGAGTAGTGCTGATGATTTGAAGATGTTTTTAACAGCAGAGGATTCTGATGCAAAACGTATTAATAAGTATATTGATAGTAGCTTGGTCCACTATAGACAGTGGGGTAAGTATAAGGACTTAGAAGTATCAGAGAACCATTATGTAAGACATATATATGTCTTCCCAGGTAAGACTATCTACGAGCATTCACACGATAAGCGTACTGAAAATTGGATTATCGTTAGTGGTAAAGCTATGGTCTCATTAAATGGTAAGTTTTCTATCTTGGAGGGCCACGGTAACATTGAAGTTAAGCCAGGTACAAGACATCAAATTTCTAATGTTGGTACTGAGGTCTTGGAGCTTATCGACACAGCTTATGGTGAGGATATTTTATTAAATGACAGGCAGGCTAGAACTGTTGATGATATCGGCGAGATTGATTTGGGTGTTAAGCCAGAACCTATCTTGAAGCTTCGTCCAGTACTTAGAGGATATCTCTGGGGTGGTAATAGGCTTAAGACAGAATATGGTTTTAAAACCGACCTTGATAAAGTGTCAGAAGCTTGGGTTATGTCTGCGCATCCAGATGCCCAGTCTAGAGTGGTTAATGGACGTCATAGAGGAATGCTTCTTGGTAAGTATATCGATACTGTTGGTAAGTCTATTTTGGGGTGGAAGTGTGAACCTCTAAGTAGTTTCCCTCTATTAGTAAAGCTAATTGATGCTAATGATAACTTGTCTGTTCAGGTTCATCCTGATGATGACTATGCTTTGAAAAATGAATCCTCGTATGGTAAGAACGAGATGTGGCATGTAATCGACAGCAAGCCTGGAAGCGGACTTTATGTTGGCTTTAATAGAGATGTATCTCGTGAAGAGGTCGAAGTTGCTGTTAAGAATGGAACAATAACAGACTATCTTAATTTTGTTCCTACTAAGGCTGGCGACACATTCTTTATTCCTGCTGGCACAGTACATGCTATAGGAAAAGGAAATTTGATTTGTGAGGTTCAGCAGTCTTCTAACTGTACATATAGACTTTACGACTACGACCGTGTAGATCGTTATGGCAATAAGCGAGAGCTTCATATCGAGAAGGCACTAGATGTAATTGATTATTCTAAGTACGAGTCTCAGGACTTATCTTCTGAAGGCAACCTTATTTGTAGATGTAAGTATTTCGACGTACTTGTTTATGATGTTGACGGAGAATTAAGTGTTCCTGCTGATGACTCAAAATTTGATTGCGCTGTTGTTCTTAAGGGTAGCGGTAAGGTCTTGTGTGATGGCGAAGAAATGAATATCAACGCTGGTGAGGCTGTATTCCTAGCTGCGTCAAAAGAAGCAATTACCTTCGTGGGTGACATGAAGGTATTGATGTGCCATGTATAAGTTAATTAACCTTTTTAATTTCGCCTTGGGATTCTAGTTGAGCTTGGAGTTTTCCAAGCTTTTTAATTTCTACTACGAAGACAGAAAGTATAAATGCAGCACAGATAACCCAAGTTACTGGTTCGCAGATTGCAATTCCTAAGTACCCCATTCTTTGTGCTAGATAGCCAGCAGTAAAAGCCTTGAATAAAAGCTCCATTACAGAAGCGATAATCGGCACGAATCTAGCCCCGATTCCCTGAAGCGTAGTTCTTGTAATAAGAATAATAGATAATACATAGTAAAAAGGCAGATCGACCTTAAGGTAGAATGTAGCTGTATCGATAAGCTCCTGGGTTGAGGTTCCTGAGATGCCTCTTACCATCATGTTGCCAAAAGTATAAATAACTGCGATAAGCACAGTATCAAAGCAGAAGGAGAAGAGCATAACCTTCTTAAGGCCTTCTTTGATTCTGTCGTAGCGGCGTGCACCGTGGTTTTGACCAGCGAAAGTAGCCATCGCGTTAGCCAAAGTACTTACGGTCATCATGCACATCTCTGAAATCTTACGTGCAGTAGTATGAGCAGCGATTGTTGTAGGTCCGAAGTCATTGATTGCACTCTGGAGAATCATAGTACCGAGGTTAACTACTGTATACATAAGTGCGAAAGCGATACCTGAAGTGAAGATATCAGAAAGCATATTACGATTAAGAGATAAATCTTCTTTCTTAAGATGAAGCTCAGGTACATATCTAATAATATAAATAATAGTTAAAGCAGATGATACGAACTGTGAGATTGCAGTAGCGATAGCAGCACCTGGAAGTCCAATGCCAAGCTTTACTACAAATGAGTAGTTCAGCAATAAATTCAAAGATACGGAAATCATAAGGAAGTAAAGCGGCGCCTTAGAGTTACCTATAGATCTAAGCATTCCCGATAACACGTTATACATAAATAGGAAGAAGGATAATCCGATAACGATTACAGCATAGCTATATGCCATATCAAAAATACTATCTGGTGTGTGAAGAACTCTCATTAATGGCTTTAGTGATATTAGGCCGATAGAAGTGATGATTATAGACCACAATATTGCGATGAAGCCTGTGTTAGCTATTGCCTTACGAAGCTGATCTGGATTCTTGGCACCATAGTACTTAGAGATAACAACTCCAAAACCACTTGCCATACCAAAATAGAATGAATTAAAGAAACCATAGATTGTAGACACGGATCCAATAGCGGATAGTGCGTCGTCTCCTAAGGCGTGTCCAATAATCGCGATGTCAGACAAGTTATATATCTGCTGACAAATATTGCTTAAGAAAAGTGGTAGCGCGAATAGTAGCGTTACCTTAAGTGGATTGCCTATTGTTAAGTCTGTTGTTGATTTTCTTCTTGCCATAGTTACGCATTATATTTTTAATAATAAATAAATCAATATCAGATTCTGTTGAATTTTGTTAGATTCGTTATTAAAATCCTTTTGATGGAAAAGGAAATAACAGAATATAAGTTGGCTAAGCAGTTATTTATGCTTGGTAAAGAAATAATCCTTACAGATGAAGCGCAGCAGATGAAGTCTTTTACTCAGCATGGCACTACATCTGTTTTTGAGCATGCTATTTCTGTAACTAAATACGCACTTCTTTTTGCTATCGCTCTCGAGAATTCCATTTTTCATGTAAAGATTGATAAGAGAAGTCTTGTGCGTGGAGCTTTGCTTCATGACTATTTTTTATACGATTGGCATAAGCCAAGCGAGAAGCGATATGGTCTTCATGGCTACACCCATCCTGCGATTGCTTGTAAGAATGCTATCGCTGATTTTAATATCAATGAGATTGAGCAGGATATCATCAAGCACCATATGTTTCCTCTAACATTAATCTGGCCAAGACATATCGAAGGTTGGCTTGTGTGCCTTGCTGATAAGTGGTGCGCTACATGTGAGACTTTTAAGATTGATATATCTTCTTATGTATTATATAGAGTAAACCTACGTTACCAGTTGTCACGAGGAATGGTAACAATAGGTAATAAGTTAGAAGAAGACAAACTTACGGAGGATGGAGCAATTGAGTAAGCAGACGACACTTTGCTACTTAACTAGAGGGGACGATGTCCTCTTTATTGTTAAGGGAGATACTCCTAAGAATCGCGCTAATATGAACGCTGGTAAGTACTTAGGTGTAGGTGGCCATATGGAAGAAGGCGAGACACCATATGAATGCGCGCTTCGTGAAATTTATGAGGAAACCTCTATTGAGCCCATCGAAATGCAGGGATTTGGTCTTAAGGGTATATGTAGTTTTATTAATGATATGTGTGATGATGAGACTATGTATGTATATATGGGAGAGTATATCGGAGATAAAAATCCATGCCCTGGATACTGCGATGAAGGAGTTTTAACCTGGGTTAAGAAGGGAAATATAAAAAATGTTCCGACCTGGGAAGGCGATAAAGCAATCTTTGAAGAACTCTTAAATCCAGTAAATACAGGTGTCTTCGAGTTGAAGTTAACCTATCACGGTAACGACTTAATAGAAGCAAAAAAGATTTTTTGAATTTTTTTTGAAAAAAGTGTTGACTTTGGATTTGAAGCGTTGTATTATTCTTGAGCG
>JAKSRJ010000011.1 GCA_024403715.1 Saccharofermentans sp.
TTGCTGGTATCCTCATGGGTACAAGAACAGGTGATATCGATCCAGCTATCGTACCAATTATCCAGAAGAAGGAAGGTCTTACACCTGACGAGATGGATACACTCATGAACAAGAAGTCTGGTGTTATGGGTATATCTGGCGTATCTTCTGACTTCCGTGATCTCGAGGCTGCAGCTAAGTCTGGTAATGAAAAGGCTCAGCTCGCTCTTGATATGTTCGCTTATCAGGGTACAAAGATTATCGGTTCTTACGCAGCTGCTATGGGTGGCGTAGATGTAATCGTATTCACAGCTGGTGTTGGTGAGAATACATGGTTCATGAGAGAGGATATGTGTAAGCCTCTTGAGTTTATGGGTGTTAAGATTGATAAGTCTGTTAATGATGGTCTTCGTGGTAAGGAGGCAATCATTTCTACACCTGATTCTAAGGTTACAGTATGTGTTATCCCTACAAACGAGGAGCTTGCTATCGCTCTTGATACAATGGAGCTCGTTAAATAATTAACTTTTATGATTAACGAATAGCCTTTAATGTATGAGGCGAGGTTCGGTGAAATTGTAATATAAGTCCCTATAAACGAATAAATGTTCTTTTATAGGGACTTTCTTTATGTTATTATTTAAGCAAAGTTTTTGACCTGGAATTTGGAGATATATTGTGGGATTTTTTGACGAAGATAATGAGAATAGCTTCTTAGACGATTTGGATTCTCTTTATAACGATGCTGCTTCAGTTGAGGGTAATTCTAACGGTGATGAATTGCTTGTGGGACTTAACCCAGAACAAAAAGAGGCGGTAATGCATCTTAATGGACCTTTGCTCATTTTGGCAGGCGCAGGTTCTGGTAAGACTCGTGTCATTACTTATCGTATTGCTTATATGATGCAGCATTTTGGTGTGGCTCCAGGATCTATCCTTGCTATTACATTTACTAATAAGGCTGCTAATGAGATGAAGGAGAGAATCTCTGCGTTAGTAGGGGATAAGTCTCAGTATATATGGACTGGTACATTTCATAGTATCTTTGCGCGTATATTAAGAAGACACGCTGAGACTATTGGATATGGTAAGAACTTTACAATTATCGATACTGATGATCAGATTAAGATTATCAAGCAGGTAATGGAAAGGCATGATATATCTGAGAAGACTTATAAGCCTAGATTATTTCAGTACGAGATTTCTAATTCTAAGAATCATATGGTAAGTCATAGAGAATATGACGCCTTAGCTGGCTCTGATTCTTTTAAGAGACTCGCTGCTCTTGTATACGAGGGATATGATGAGAGGCTTCGCGAGACTAACGCGATGGACTTCGATGATATTCTTTTGAATTTTGTAAAGTTACTACGTGATAATGAAGAAATAGCTGCTTATTATCGCGATAAGTTTAAGTACATCATGGTCGATGAGTATCAGGATACAAATAGGCCTCAGTATGAGGCTGTAATGCTTCTAGGTAAGACACATAAGAATGTATGCGTAGTTGGTGATGACGACCAGTCTATTTATGCATTCCGTGGTGCTGACGTTAAGATGATTCTTAACTTTGAGAAGGATTTCCCCGGATGTAATGTAATTAAGCTTGAGCAGAATTATAGATCTACTCAGACTATTTTGAATGCTGCAAATCAGGTTATTGCTAATAACAAGAATCGTAAGAGTAAAGCTCTTCGTACTGAAGGTGACGTAGGTGACAAGATTATTGTTGTTAATGCTGATAATGGGGTTTTAGAAGCAACATGGACTGCGGATACTATTAAGCAACAGGTAAGTAAAGGAAGATTCTCATATTCAGATGTAGCAGTTCTATATAGAGTCAATGCTCTTTCTAGATCGATAGAGTCTGCGCTTCGTGACAGACAGATTCCTTTTAAGGTTTATGGAGGAATGCGATTCTACGATCGTAAAGAAATTAAGGATGTAATTGCATACTTACGAATAATCAATGACGGTCACGACGATCTTGCTTTGGAGCGTGTTATTAATGTTCCTAAGCGTGGAATTGGTGATACCACAATTGATCGTATTAGAAACTTGGCTCAGGCTAATGAGATGAGTATGTACGAGATTTGTGAGAACTGCGCTAGATTCCCTGAGCTTCAGAAGCTGACTGGTAAGTTACTAGGCTTCGTGGATTTAATTAAGTACTTCCGAGGCAAACTAGAAGATGATATTAGCTTTAAGGATTTCGTCGATTTGGTTGAGAATGAATCTGGTTTGATTCAGGAGATCATCGATCAAAGAGAGAGTAAGGGTGAGCTTACAGACAGAGTCGAGAACTTGAAGGAGTTGCTTTCTGAAGCAACTGAATTCGAGAAGAATCATCGTGTTGCCCCAGATGATATGCCTATGGAAATTACAGACGATGATATCTATTTGTCTGATGAGGTTAAGACCTCTGATTCTTTGAAGGGATTACTCTCTATTTATCTTGAGAATGCTGCCTTGTATTCTGCTGGTGACGAGTTTGAAGAAGGAGAAGACTTCGTAAAACTCATGAGTATCCACAGTGCTAAGGGCCTTGAGTTTAAGGCTGTATTTATTATTGGTTGTGAGGATGGTATTTTCCCTGGTTACAAGTCTATTAGTGAACTTAGTGCTTTGGAAGAAGAGCGTCGACTTATGTATGTAGCAATTACTAGAGCCAAGAGATATCTATTTATGATTTTGACTAGACAGAGAATGCTTTTTGGACAGACGCAGTGTTATCCACCATCAAGATTCTTGAAGGAGATTAGTCCAGAGTATCTTTATAAGATTGGTGGTGCTAGAGAAGTTAAACCTCAGCCAGTTGATGATATATCACCTAATGCTAGAGCTAAGGCCCGTCAGACAATCGCGTCTGCAATGAAGTCTTCATTTACTCAAAAGCCAGTGCACAAGGGAGGTTTATCTCCTCTTGAGATTACTGTAGGAATGCAGGTAGTGCATCCTCGTTTTGGAGATGGCGTAGTATTGAAGGTGGAGCCAGTAGCCGGAGATGCATTAATAACAGTTGATTTCGATGGTATGAAGAAGAATATGCTTGCCAAGGCGGCTGGTTTAAGCAGAAAGGGATAATTATGGATAGCTTGTTTGATATTTATGGTGATGAGTTAGGTGTTATTCCTGAGCAGCCACAGTTGATCAATAACTATAAGGATACTTCGACCATTGAACTCATAAGAGATCAAAGAGAGAGTCATTTCTCGCCTTATGCTCAGAAGACATGTAATTCTCGTGGCCGCTTAAGAGAGGAGGAACCTTGTCTAATTAGAAGCCCATATGAGAGAGATCTTGGTCGTATTATTTTCTCTCAGTCTTTCAGAAGACTTCGCCATAAGACTCAGGTGTTTTTTAACCCTTCTAATGACCATATTTGCTCTCGTATTGAGCATGTAATTTATGTAAATTACATCTCTACAATTATTGGTAGAGCTTTGAACTTGAATATTGATTTAATACAGGCCATTGCTTTAGGACATGATATTGGACACACACCATATGGACATACAGGTGAGCGCGTACTTAATCAGTGCATAAAATCTGTTGCTCCTAATGAGTTCTTTGAACATGAGGTTCATAGCTTAAGATTGCTGGATGTTCTCGAGGAGCATAAGCCAGGTGAATATGGCCTTAATCTATCTTTTGAAGTTCGTGATGGCATAGTATCTCATTGTGGTGAGACATATGATGAGTATTCTTTGACTCCATATAGAGATAAGCCAGAGGAATTAGTATCTGCAAAGGGAGAGAGACAGCGAATTAGACCGGCGACATTGGAAGCTTGTGTAGTTAGATTTGCGGATAAGATTGCTTATGTAGGTAGAGATATCGAAGACGCTAAGCGTGCAGGTATTATCGGCGGTAATGATATAGTTAGTTCTGAAGCTGCGAAGAGACTTGGAAAGACTAATTCTGAGATTATCAATATTTTGGTAGGCGATATAGTTCATAACAGCTTAGATTGTGATGAGATTAAGATGAGTAAAGAGAACTTTGAAGCTATGAATGAGTATCTCAACTCAAATCTTAAGAATATCTATCAGGCACCTAAGATTATTACCTATGAGAATATGGTAAAACTTCAGATAGAGGCTATTTTTGAGGCTTTTATGGAGAGTACATATGATATTGAGAAGGCTCTGCATTCAGATAGTGAAGTAATAAGTAGTTTTGCAAAGTACTATATGAATCATCCTCAGCCAGAGTGTCTTCCAGTTCGTAAGGTTGTAGATTATATAGCAGGTATGACTGATACTTACGCTACAGCAGCTTTTGATAGCTTATATAGAGTATAGTCGAATAGTGTTTCTCGGCGCGCAAAACTTCGCATGCGCCTCGTAACAACTATTCGACTCTTACCATTCTGGAACTAATAAGGAGATGAATATGGAAAATAAATATGGTTTTTATGCACTTCTAGATAGAATGCAGTATATAAATCGCTGGGCTTTGATGCGCAATAGTAGATATGAGAATCTTAAGGAGCATAGCTTTGATGTAGCTGTTATTTCTCAGGCCTTAGCTGTAATTCATAATAAACTTGTCGATGAGGGTAAGACTTCAATTACTCTTAATCCCTTAGAAGTTGAAGCCTATGGTCTGTACCACGACTGTACAGAAATCATTACAGGGGATATGCCAACACCTATCAAGTATCGTAATGAGACTTTGAAAAAGGCTTACAAAGAGGTTGAAAAAGAGGCTGCTGAGAGCTTAGTTTCTCAACTTCCAGATGACATGAAGGAATACTATCTTTCTATGCTTATGCCTGATGATTCTGATGAAAAGGGATTATTGATGCACAAGCTTGTTAAGGCTGCAGATAGAATATCTGCATACATAAAGTGTAGCCGTGAAAAATTAGCTGGAAATAATGAGTTTGATAGTGCAATAACGACAATTAAGGATAGTATTGATATTATAGATTTGCCTGAGGTTAAGGTTTTTATGAATGATTTCATTCCATCATTTGGATTAACCTTAGATCAACTTAATAAGTAAGGAGCAATATTTGGCGCCAATAAGAAAGACAAAGGAATATGTTATCGCATCGGGAATAATCCTGATTATATCTTTGATTGCAATAATAATTGCAGGAATATCAATGTCTGGTATGAGTGTTCCTTACAAAGAGTTAAGTGGTAATGAGCAAGATATTATTGTAAGAACTGCAAATTTAACTCGTAATCAGAATTCATTAAGAACTGTACTATATCGTGCTGGTGCTGGTTATTATTCAACAGGTGACTTTGTTATTAGATCACTTACTAGTTCTGATTATTTGATTGATGGTAAAGATGATCCTTCATTTGCTAATGATTTATCTTCTATTATTAGTGGAAATGCTGAAGTTGAAGAAGTTGGCTCCATTCTTAATGGTCTTGTTACTAGCTCTAGAATGTATGTGATTAACGAGTTCCTTAAGAGTGAGAATAGGAGATTCGCTGCAACTAGCAGGATTTCTTCTGAACCTGGAGATAGCTTTGAAAACTGTGTTATCAGTCAGAATATAGTTGGACAAGATAGCGTAACTTTAGGTATTTGTAAGTTGCAGGGAAGCTTTTCTGCTACTGGTAGTGAGATAAGAACTGATTTCTTTATCGATGGAGTTTTTTATCAGGGTAATATTCGTATTCAAGACTCAGGTGACGGTAGCGGTTCTAAAACCTTCGTCATGGCTTGGAATTCTGACGGGGTTGCTCCTGGAGAACATCAGGTTTTAATTCTTTTAAGATCTTCTGATGGTAGAGGAACTGTACTAGCTGGTGGACAGATATATGTTCCTAATACTATGACGCTTGTTAATAATTGCGTCCAACCAGGCTCTATCCCTGAGAACAATAGTTGTGCTTGGTATGTGTTAGATGCAGAAGACGATAATGCTTATATTAATTTCGTTGATATCTCAGATGATATTAAGGTATCAATTTATAATGCATATGGTGAATTCATCGGATATAACGATTTGGAAAATTCTAGATATGAAGTGCTTAGAGGTTATAGACAGGATTTAATGTCTATATCTGAAGATACTGGACTTACTAATGTCAGTAATACTTTTTTCATTAAGGTGGAAAGAGGTGCAGCCAATATCAATCCTAATAGTGCCGTGACCTATATGATGGTTCAAAGCCGTGAGGTTGCATATTTTGAGGGCTCATATTTGGCTGTATTAGACGATGTAGGTCCCGTTCCTACACCTCTCCCTATAAGTGGTAACTCTTCTGAATACTATGGTACTGAGATAAGAGTCCAAAATATGAGCAACAATGTTACAACCCTTGATTATGAGGAGGTTTCATACCTTCCTATTAATGGCGTTCTAGATAAATTTGAAGTAAATGCAGTAGGAACAGGTGTGCCTATAGGCATGTTCCCTGCGTTTGATCCTATGACAAATAACTATGGGTTCAATGCTCCTGAATCAGTTGTTGAGTATACATTTTCAGCAAGCTCTAGAGAAGGAAACTTCGCTCGTATTGAAGCTACTCTCGAGAATAATTTTGGTACAACTACAATTGCAGAGGGAGGAAGTTTTACTCTTGCTAATGGTGAGAATAAGTTTGTAGTTACTGTTCAATCTTTTGATGGAGATATTAAGTCCTATACACTGTATGCTTTGATTGGTGACGATAATGAATCATTTTGTGAAGATACATTGTCTTTGTTCCCTGCAAGCTATGGTAGTGGTTTGTGGCTATTACATTCACTTCATCCAAATTATATTTTTACTCCATATAATACCGGTATTGATTTCTATTCAGCTCTTAGTTATGAGGACTATGGTTCTAGAAGCTTAGCTAATACATATTCACATCCTGGTTGGGTTAAGCCTAATAGTCAGGTTTATGATGGCGGTGGCTGGATGGCTGCTACTAATGATGTAGTTAGATACTTTTTAGATCCACGTAACTATCTTGATCAAGAGCATATTTTCTCCTTTGAATGTTTATCATTTAATGAGAATGTTCAAACTGTTGATGGTGTGCGTAATATGATTAGAGGTTCATTTATGGATACTACTGAGCATGATTTTGCTCAAATCATTTATGATGCCGGTAGAACTGCTGGCGTATCTCCTTATCTTTTGGCTAGTAGAATTATTCAGGAGATGGGTTATAACGGAGAATCTAGTCTTTGTCATGGTACTTTACCCGGTTACGAAGGTTACTATAATTTTTATAACATCGGTTCTGTTCCAGATCCTACTATTGAAAATGGAGCTTTAATTAATGGCGCGAGATATGCGCAGTGGGGGCAAGATCCTGATGGTCAGGTTATAACTGATGATGAGGCTGCCTTGATGCTACCTTGGAATAATGTAGAAGATGCTATTACAGGTGGAGCACTTTGGATTGCAAGAAGTTATATTTCACTTGGTCAAGATACACTGTACTTCCAAAAGTTTGATGTAATATCAAATAACGATGGATTGTATCAGCATCAGTATGCTCAGAATATCTCTATGGCATATTCAGAAGGCACTAGATATTTTAGAAGTTATGCATCATGTGATATGTTAGACTCCAGTATTCAGTTTGTGATTCCTATCTACTCTGGTTTGCCGAGTGAATATGGAATTGTACCTTATGCAGGTGCTTAAAATGAGTAAAAAAGCAGTGGTTATGACAAGAATAGTGTCTACTATAATGAGTATGCTTCTCATTGCAGTTTTGTTTGCTCCAAGCGTCTTGGCTGCTGGAACCGTATTACTTACATTAAGTACAGCAACTCAGACTGTAAGCCCAGGTGATATTGTAAGTTTTAAGGTTCAATGTGATAACTTTGACTATATTGATGAATTTGGACCTGTCCGACTAAGTTATGATGAGACTGTTTTTGATTTTGTCTCAGTAATTCCATCTGAGACTTTGTCTGGTTATATGTTTGATTCGAACAGTAATAATTCAGGAATAATAGATGTTCATGCTGTATTTAACGAAGTTGAAGATGATGAGACTGGGCTTGTTACTACTCCATATCATTCTGATTCACCAATAGTCATTTTTGAAGTTCAGCTTAGAGTAAAGCCTAATACTAATGGTGATACAACTGTTCAATTGACTTCTGCTGGTAGTTTTACGGGAAGGACAAGCAATTTTACAACATATGTTGGGGACCCTCTGATTATTACGATTAATGAGGGTGTTTCATCTGATGCCACATTATCATCGCTTTCATTAGAGGGAATAACATTAACGCCAGCATTTAACCCTCTTGAATATGAATATTCAGCAAATGTAGCCAGAGATGTACAGGATGTAATTGTCGTTGCTACTACATCGAATCTAAATGCAACTTATACTGTTGATGGTGATACCAATCTTGAAAATGGAGAGAATATAGTATCTATCCATGTTTTAGCTCAGGATGGTATTTCTTGGCATGAGTATCGTATCTTTGTTAATAGGCAGGAAAACTACATCCCTGAGGGTTCCGGCTTTGTCGATGCTAATGGAGTCACATACACATTTATGAATTTCCCAACAGGATACGACCTTCCTGATGGTTTTAATCAGACAACCAGAAATATTAATGGTTATACAGTCCCTGTATTCGCTAAGGATGGTATTGTTAGTGTTTTGGTGTATGTATATAACGGAGTTGATGCACCTGCATTTTACTTCTATAACCCTAATACCCATATAGCTATGCCTTATTCTAATGAGCGTTCTTATTTTGCTGTAGGTCGAGTTTTAACTGCAGCAGAGGTACCAGAAAATGTGAAGATTCCGACAGGCTATAATCCTGGAAGTGTAATAATTGAAGGTACTGAAATGATGGGATATGTCAATAAATATGGTAGTTTCATTAAGTACTTTAATGATGACACTGGAGCAAGTGGCTTTTATTATTATGATTTTGTAGCGCAAAGATTTTATAATTATCTTAGTGTAGATAAGACAGCGGAAGGCGTTTATATGCTTCTATTTTATATTTTCTTAAGTACAACTGTAATTGAATCAATCTTTATAGTTATAATTGCTTACGTAACGAGAAGACTTATCACTAATAGAAATAATCCTAGACCAAAGAGAGTCTGATATGACGATTAAAGAAGTGTTTTTTGGTGGTGGTAGTTTAACTCCAAAGCAAGAAGAAATACGTCAGTTAGTAATGTATCCGTTTGCAGGTGTTTTTACAGCATTCGCGAACTTTACTTCATTTGTAGTGATGGACTTGCTTCTCACTAAGGCTTTTGATGTTGCTGTTCTAGGGTATTCCTTTGATTTAACTATACTACTTAAGCAATTGGTATCTTGGATTGCTACAATTCTAACAGCATATACTTCTAATCGAATATTTGTATTTAGGTCGCATGGTAATTACTGGTTAGAATTACTCGGTTTTGCTCTAGCAAGATTATCTACTTTTGTTTTTGTAGAACTTGCCTTATTTGCAGGCATGGTCATGTTTTTGGAAAATTCATTGGGTATAGATAATACACGTGTAATATTTGTTATTGGCCATTTTAACGTTACTTATCTTTATTTGGTTAAACTTGTAAATAATATCGTTCTAGTTATACTTAATTTCGTATTAAGTAAGTGGCTTGTCTTTAGGAGCTCGTTACCAAAAACTTCATCTCAAAGGAGTGGTTCTGATGGACGCTAATAATATTCCTGAATTCATAAAGGATGCTCAAAAGTTTGGCATTAATCTTGGATTAGAGCGAATGAATGAGCTTGATAGACTTCTCGGCAATCCCGAGAAAAGCCTTAAGGCTGTACATGTTGCTGGAACTAATGGTAAAGGCTCTGTTGTTACTTACATAAGCTGTGGATTAGCTGCTGCAAATTATAAAGTTGGAGTATACACATCACCATTCTTAGAGCGATTCTCAGAAAGAATGCGTGTTATTGATGGAAAAGCTGGACTTAACAGACTTGAACAGGATGAATCTACAGGTGAAATAAATTCCGATGATTTAACAAGGCTCTCAAAAGTAGTTGAAGAAAAAGCAAAAGAGATGTCATTTAACGGTTTTGAACATCCAACAGAGTTTGAACTGGTTACTGCAGTTGCATTTCTTTGGTTTAAAGAACAGGGAGTTGATGTTGTAGTATTAGAGACTGGTCTTGGAGGAAGGTTGGATTCTACCAACGTATTTGATAATCCGTTGGCGACAGTAATTACTACAATAGGCTTGGATCATACAGATAGACTTGGAGATACAATAGATAAAATTACTCGAGAAAAAGCTGGTATATTTAAGTATCAGGCTCCTGCTTTTGCTTCTAATCCAGATGATATGCTCCTTGATGAGGAGTTGAAGCCAATCGTAAGAAATACGCTAATTGAGGTAGCAGGTAATAAGGATACTACAGTGACTTTTGTAGGAGCTAACACTGCTAGTGCTAAGTTTACTTCTGATGGAAAAATGCATTTCGAAGCATTCGGTGAAGAGTATGAGACTAGTCTTCAGGGCAAACACCAGGTTTTAAATGCAAGCCTCGCTATTAAGGTGTTAATTAATCTTGGAGTAGATGTAGAGGCGATTAAGGCTGGCATTAAATCTGCTAGATGGAAGGGCAGAGCCGAACTGCTCTCGACTAATCCTGCAGTGATTTTGGACGGTGGACATAACGTTCAGTGTGCTACTAGTCTAGTCGAGACGATAAATCTGATGTGTGATGGTGAATTTAAGGATAAAGAACTACGTGTTGTAATGGGCGCTATGGCTGATAAGGACGTAGAGGGAATGATTACAACTTTACGCGACAGTAGATTGAAGATTAAGGAAATCTATACTGTTTTAGTGAATAATCCTAGGGCTATATCTACTTCAAATCTTTCTAATTTGTTGGATATTGTGTATAATAACTCGATTAAGCATTTGGCGTTTGAAGATGCAAATGAAGGCGTTTTGGCAGCTTATGCGAAGTCAAGGGAAGACGGCTTACCTCTTCTGGTGACCGGTTCCCTATACCTTATAGGCGAGGTAAGAGGAAGTTTATGCACGACTATAAACAATTAGCTTTAATGATAGGAACTATAGAGGAAAAAGATTTAATCCTCTATGATATGAGTTCCGAAGATAAGGTGTACGCTGTTAAGCAGTTTAATCGTGCTCTTATTAACACTCAGAGGGACGGTACTGACGTTGCTCAGATTATTCTCAAACCATTAATTACAAAATATCCGACATGGGGAGATCTTGCTCTTGTTTATGGCTTGTGTCTTGCTAGAGAAAGCCAGTATAAGAGAGCTTTGAGTGCATTGGAATATGCAGTTAATAATACTCTTGCTACTGAGCAGCACTTAGCTATTGCTCAAGAGGCAATGAAGTATGTAAAACTCGATGAGAGTATGCCAGCTGAAGAGAACCAGGAAAAGCCAAGACGTAAAAGAGATATTTCTTCAATGGTAGGAGAGGCCGATTCTAAGGCGGCAGCAAGAAGTGCTATGCAGGCTCCTATCCTTATGAGAGCATCATCTGGTCGTAATGATTTTAAGATGGCATCTGATAAGGAAAGGCGCGATATTATGATGCGTTCAGCATCCGGATCAGACGAAATGAGTTCAGACGATATTAATGTTGAGAACGTAAGAACTCCAGCTGATAATTTAAGACTTACTGTAAAAATAGTAGCAGGTGTATTAATCGCTGCGCTACTTTTTGTTCTTGTATATTTTGTAATTATTCCAACCGCAGCTAAGGTTCGTAATAGTAGAGATACATCAGCTAGACTCGATTATATTATGACTAAGCTTGACGAGAATAAGGGTGACCCAGAAGTCGCTGGTATTATTGCTGATTATGCTCAGCAGTTTGGTGCAGATTCAAGTACGTCTGCATCAGATACAACTACTGATACACAAGTAATTGATTCACAGAACATAAATGAAGAGGTATAAAGACGATGAAGTTCATTAGTACAAGAGGTTACGACAAAAAATACTCTGCGCAGGAAGCAATCGTTATGGGTATAGCCCCAGATGGTGGTCTTTTTGTACCAGAGTCAATCCCTACACTTTCCGCTAGTGATATGGATGAACTTAGCACTAAATCTTTCGCTGAGATTTCTGCTAAGGTTCTTTCCATGTATCTTGAAGATTTCTCCGAAGCAGAGCTTCTTGATTACACAACTCAGGCATATGCAGAAGAGAAGTGGGGAGAGACACCACTTCCTCTAGTTCAACTTAATGAATATAACGATAAAGAATATATTTTAGAGCTTTGGCATGGACCAACGTCTGCATTTAAGGACGTAGCTTTACAGCTCCTCCCACACCTTTTGACTGCTTCTGTTAAGAAGACTGGTGAAAATAAAAAGATTTGTATTCTTACAGCAACTTCTGGTGATACAGGTAAAGCTGCTTTGGAGGGCTTTAAGAATCTTCCTGGAACTGAGATTATTGTATTCTATCCAACTGGTGGTGTATCCGAAGCACAGAAGCTTCAGATGATAACAACCGATGGTGACAACACTCATGTTATTGCTGTTAACGGTTGTTTTGATGATGCACAGACAGGAGTAAAGATGATCTTTGGTGATAGCGAGTTTGCTAAGGAGCTCGATAGCAAGGGAATCAAGCTTTCTTCTGCTAACTCTATCAACTGGGGACGCTTGGCTCCACAAATTGCTTATTACGTTTATTCCTACATTGATCTTTTGAGAAGAGAAAAGATTGAGAAGGGAGAAGCTATTAACTTTGTAGTACCAACAGGTAACTTCGGTAATATTCTTGCTGCATGGTTTGCAAAGCAGATGGGTATTCCTGTAAAGAAGCTTGTTTGTGCTTCTAATAAGAATAAGGTTCTTTGTGATTTCTTCTCTTCCGGTAAGTATGATAGAAATAGAGAATTCTTTAAGACTACTTCTCCATCTATGGATATTCTTATCTCTTCTAACCTCGAGAGACTTCTCTTTGAGATTACTGATATGAATGCAGAGCAGGTTAAGGAATGGATGAGTGAGCTTAACTCAACTGGTGTTTATACTGTTGATGCTAAGACATTAAAGCGTATGCAGATGCTGTTCGTTGGTGGATTTGCAGATGATACTGGTGTATCCAAGACAATTCTAGATGTATATGACAGAACAGATAATGTTGTTGATACACATACAGCTGTAGGTTTTAATATTTATAATCGCTATCGTCAGAGATCTGGTGATGAGACAAAGACAGTATATGTTTCAACAGCTTCACCATTTAAGTTCTCTGCTTCAGTAATGGATGCATTAAGAGGCGAGGGATATAGCGATGGCAAGGATATTATGGAAGTTATGAAGGAACTTTCTGATGAGTCTGGCCTTGAGATTCCTGCTGCTATTAAGGATCTTCCTAACAAGCCAATTCTCCATAAGGATGTAATTGATAAGGAAGAAATGAAGAGCAAGGTGGCTAGTATTCTTATTTGATTTAGATGAATACAGGTTTTCTATACAAAACTAATCAATTTATAGATAGAAACTCTGAAGCAATTAGCTTCAGGGTTTTTATCTTTAGTTTTATTATGAAAATGTTTTATGCCTTAGCTATGCAGTTTGATATTTCTGCCCATGATTTGTGGGATATATCTGATTGGAATACCATCACAGCAGGTACTCTTGGCTATGTACAGTATATGTTTCAGTATAGACAATTGCCGGATTTTTTTGATGGACAGTTTTATCATCCTCCGTTGTTTTTTTCATTAGCAGCCTTGGTATTTGGACCCGTGTATTCACTTACTAAGGATGAAGTATTAGCTTTTGAAGTAGTTCAAGTTGCTAATATGATTGTTGCGTTTTTAATTACTGTTGTTGCTTATAAGTTGTTTAAGGAACTTAATATTCGAGGCACAAGACTTGTATTTGCCAATCTCTTTATTTGCTTTTGTCCAACTCTATACAACATGGGGGCATGCATTAACAACGACTGTTTGATGACGTTGTTCTGCGCTTTAGTACTTTTATATGCACTCAAGTGGGCAAAGACTCGAAGAATGGTAGATATTATTCTCTCTGGTTTATTCTTGGCTTTTGGAATGTTAACAAAGGTGTCAGCTGTACTATTGGCACCTGGAATTGGTTTATTATTCTTGTATGTTCTTATTACCGATAAGAAAAATATTAAGCGAAATATTATTCAATACCTGGTATTTGCTATTGTCTCTATACCACTTGGTATCAGCTTTGCTGTGCGTAATTATGTTAAGTTAGGTATGCCATTTAACTACATCATGCCATTAGATGCAGAACCTTTTGATGTTCCATTAATCACTAGAATTGGGCTTCCTTCGATTAAGCAGATGACAACATGTATTACTGATTTTTCAGACCATATGGGATTCACTAATATATGGGGCCAGACAGTACAATCAATGCTATTTGACGAGATGTTGTTTAATACTTCAATAGAGCCTTTATTCTACTTGTCTGTAGCGTTGATTTGGATAACATATGTTGTTTTAATTTATCTACTAATCAGATTTTTGGTATCGCTTGTTAAGAGTAAATATAGTATCGAAAATAAGATTTTAATTTATGGATGCTACTTTTCTTTGATGGTTAGTTATTTTGTTTTTTGCTTTAGCTATAAGCATATTTGCACTATGCATATGCGCTATATTTTTTGTACATTGATACTCTTATGGGCAGGAACATTTGGTTCTGATGATGATTCAAAGAAGAATGTAATATCGAAGCATGAGTGGTTGTTTTATGCTTTTACAGCGCTTTTTAGTATAAGTAGTTTGGTTTTATACTTGATACCTATTCAATTTCAATTTAGCTGATTTATTTATATTTCAAAAGTATTACAATTTTTTATTTTTTATTAGGCAACGTTATGTTATTATTCTTTGAAGGATTACACATATCGGAGGGTTTTTATGCCAAAAAGAGAAGACATTAATAAGATTCTTATCATTGGATCTGGCCCAATTATCATCGGTCAGGCTTGCGAGTTCGACTATTCAGGAACACAGGCTTGTAAGGCTTTAAGACAGCTCGGTTATGAGATTGTTCTCGTAAACAGTAACCCAGCTACTATCATGACTGACCCTGATGTTGCAGACAGAACTTACATTGAACCACTTAACGTTAATAGACTTGAGCAGATTATTGCAAAAGAGAGACCTGATGCGTTGCTTCCTAACCTTGGAGGACAGTCTGGTCTTAATCTTTGTTCTGAGCTTGCTGAGGCTGGCGTTCTAGAAAAGTACAACGTTCAGGTTGTAGGTGTTCAGGTTGACGCTATTGAGCGTGGTGAGGACCGTATTGAGTTTAAGAACACAATGACTTCACTCGGCATTGAGATGCCTATCTCTAAGGTTGCTTACTCTGTTGATGAGGCTGTAGCAATTGCTGAGGAGCTTGGTTATCCAATCGTTCTTCGTCCAGCATACACAATGGGTGGTGCCGGCGGCGGTATGGTATATAACGTTGAAGAACTTAAGACTGTATGTGCAAGAGGTCTTCAGGCTTCTCTCGTTGGCCAGGTGCTCGTTGAAGAGTGTAGCGCTGGTTGGGAAGAGCTTGAACTTGAGGTTGTAAGAGACGCAGAGGGCAACAAGATTACAGTTTGCTTTATTGAGAATATCGATCCAATCGGTGTTCACACTGGTGACTCTTTCTGCTCCGCTCCAATGCTTACAATTTCTGAAGACGTTCAGAAGGTTCTTCAGGAATATTCCTATAAGATTATTGACGCTATCGAGGTTATCGGTGGATGTAACTGTCAGTTCGCTCATGATCCTAAGACTGGCAGAATCGTAGTTATCGAGATTAACCCTCGTACATCACGTTCATCCGCTTTGGCTTCCAAGGCTACTGGTTTCCCAATTGCTTTGGTTTCTGCATTCCTCGCATGTGGTCTTACATTGAAGGATATTGAGTGCGGTAAGTACGGTACCCTTGATAAGTACTATCCAGATGGTGAGTATGTTGTTATTAAGTACGCTCGCTGGGCTTTTGAGAAGTTCAAGGGCGCTGAAGATAAGCTTGGTACACAGATGCGTGCTGTAGGTGAGGTTATGTCTATTGGTAAGACATATAAGGAAGCTTTCCAGAAGGCTATCCGTTCCCTCGAGACAGGCCGTTATGGTTTGGGCTTTGCTAAGGACTTCAACAAGCTTTCTAAGGAAGAACTTCTCATGAAGCTTGCTTATCCTACATCAGAGAGACAGTTCGTTATCTACGAAGCACTCCGTAAGGGCGCTACAATCGATGAAGTTTATGAGCTTACAAAGATTAAGCACTACTTCCTCGAGCAGATGAAGGAACTCGTTGATGAGGAAGAGGCTTTGATGGCAAATAAGGGCGCAGTTCCAGCTGAGGATGCTCTTAGATCTGCTAAGCTTAACGGTTTTGCTGATAAGTATCTTGCTAAGATTTTAGAAGTTTCTGAAGATGAGATTCGTGCTAAGCGTTACGAATACGGAATCAAGGAAGCATGGGAAGGTGTACACGTATCCGGTACTAAGGATGCAGCTTACTACTACTCCACATACCATCTTCCAGAGGATAAGAGCCCATCATCTGATAAGCCTAAGATTATGATTCTTGGTGGTGGTCCTAATAGAATCGGTCAGGGTATCGAGTTCGACTACTGCTGCGTACACGCTGCTTTGTCTTTAAAGAAGCTTGGCTTTGAGTCAATTATCGTTAACTGTAACCCAGAGACAGTTTCTACTGACTACGATACATCTGATAAGCTTTATTTCGAGCCACTTACACTTGAAGATGTTCTTGCTATCCATGAGAAGGAGAAGCCTGTTGGTGTTATCGCTTCCTTCGGTGGTCAGACACCACTCAATCTTGCTGCAGAGCTTAAGAAGAACGGTGTAAACATCCTTGGTACATCCCCTGAGACAATCGACCTTGCAGAGGACAGAGATCTCTTCCGTGCGATGATGGATAAGCTTAACATCCCAATGCCAGAGGCTGGTATGGCTGTTACAGTAGATGAGGCTTTGGAAGTAGCTAATAAGATTGGTTACCCAGTAATGGTTCGTCCTTCTTACGTTCTTGGTGGACGTGGTATGGAGGTTGTACACGATGACGAGATGCTCCGTTCTTACATGGCAGCTGCTATCGGTGTTACACCTGACAGACCAATTCTCGTTGACAGATTCTTGAATCACGCTACTGAGTGCGAGGCTGACGCTATCTCTGATGGTGAGCACTGCTTCGTTCCAGCAGTTATGGAGCACATCGAGCTTGCTGGTGTTCACTCTGGTGACTCCGCTTGTATCCTTCCTTCCAAGAACTTATCTCCTGAGATTGTTGCTACAATTAAGGATTACACAAAGAAGATTGCTGTTGAGATGGGCGTTAAGGGTCTTATGAACATGCAGTATGCTATCGAAGGCGATACAGTATATGTTCTCGAGGCAAACCCACGTGCATCACGTACAGTACCTCTTGTATCTAAGGTTTGTGCTATTAACATGGTTAAGGTTGCTACTGAGATTATGACAATGCCTTTGACAGGTAAGTCTTCTCCAGTACCTGAGCTTAAGGATAAGAACATTCCACATTACGGTGTTAAGGAAGCTGTATTCCCATTTAACATGTTCCAGGAGGTTGACCCTATCCTTGGACCTGAGATGAGATCTACTGGTGAGGTTCTCGGTATTTCTCCTAATTTCGGTGAGGCTTACTACAAGGCTCAGGAAGCTACTAAGACAGAACTTCCTACTGAGGGCACAGTTCTTATCTCTGTTTGTGATAGAGATAAGGGAGAGCTTTTGGAGGTTGCACAGGGCTTTAAGGATGCTGGCTTTAAGATTATGGCTACAGGTGGTACATATAAGATGATTACTGAAGCTGGTATCGAAGCTGAGCTCGTTAAGAAGCTTTACGAAGGTCGTCCTAATATCTCTGATAAGATTGCCAACGGCGAGATTTCAATGATTATTAATACACCTTCTGGTAAGACAAGTGCTCATAACGACTCTTACATTCGCCAGTCTGCTATTAAGCATAGAGTTCCTTATATGACTACTATGGCAGCTGCTAAGGCTTCTGCTGAGGGCATTAAGTCTGTTAAGAATCATAAGGAAGACTTGGTGGTTAAGGCTCTCCAAGATTTCCACGCTGAAATCAAGTAATAGATTCTTAAGCGAAGTTTTGTTATACTAAAAAAGCGCAATGGGGCGCCTCATATAAGGTGAGGTGCCCCTTTATTACGCTAAAAATTTATGTATAATTAATAAGTTATATTTAAAGCAAGGAGTATTTATGGAACAGTTTTTGAGTAATTTAACTTCAATTAACGATGCTGTAAATAGTTTTGCCTGGGGTTGGTTCGGATTGATTCTCCTCTTAGGAACTGGATTGATCTGCACTTGTATTACTAAGGCATTCCAGATTACACATCTTCCACACTGGTGGAGAAAAACAATCGGTTCAGTATTCAGTAAAGACGCTCATAAGAAAAATGAAGTCGGTGCTGTATCTCAGTTCCAGGCTCTCTGTACAGCTTTGGCTGCTACTATCGGTACAGGTAATATCGCTGGTGTTGCTGCTGCTATCTGTGTAGGTGGTCCTGGTGCAGTATTCTGGATGTGGATGGCTGCATTCCTCGGAATGATGACTAACTATTCTGAGAATATTCTTGGTATTTACTACAGACGTAGAAATGCTGAGAATGAGTGGTCTGGTGGTGCTATGTACTACTTGGAAGATGGTCTTGGTTCTTACAAGGGCATGAAGAAGGTTGGTAAGGTTCTTGCTATTATCTTCGCTGTATTTGCTGTTCTTGCATCTTTCGGTATTGGTAATATGGGCCAGATTAATAAGATTACTCTTAATATTGAGTCTGCTTTCTTCTCAAGCGTTAGTGCACCTGAGTTCTTGGGCGTATCTGTTGTAAACTGGGTAATCGGTATCGTACTCATGGTTATCGGTGGCTTCATCATCTTAGGTGGTCTTAAGAGAATTGCTGCATTTGCTGAGAAGGTCGTTCCTTTTATGGCTCTTGTTTATGTAATTGGTGCTCTTATCATCGTGTTCGTGCACATCTCTAGCCTTGGTGCTATCTTTGCTGCTATCTTCAAGTTCGCTTGGGGTGTTAAGGCAGTAGAGGGTGCTGCAGCTGGTATCGTAATTAAGGAAGTTATTAAGGCTGGTTGTAAGCGTGGTGTATTCTCCAACGAGGCAGGTCTTGGTTCTTCAGTTATGGTTCACTCTAACTCCACTGTTAAGGAGCCAGTTAAGCAGGGCCTCTGGGGTATCTTCGAAGTATTTGCTGATACAATCGTTGTATGTACAATGACAGCTATCGTAGTTCTTTCTTCTGGTGCTATTGACCTTGTAACAGGTATCACAGCAGAAGGTACTAATGATGCTACTTTGGTAGCTCAGTCTTTTGGTAATGTATTTGGTAAGCCAGGTGAGTGGTTTATCGCTGTTGCTGTATTGCTCTTTGCATTTACAACAGTAATGGGTTGGTCACACTATGGCTCTAAGTCTGTTGAGTATTTGGCAGGCGTTAAGGGTGCTAAAATCTATCGCGTTATCTTCGTTATCATGATGATTTCCGGTGCTGTTATGAAGTCTTCTTTGGCATGGGATATCTCCGATACATTTAATGGTCTCATGATGATTCCTAACTTGATTGGTGTTCTTTCCCTTACACCACTTGTAATCAAGCTTACAAATAACTATGTTGCTCGTAAAATTAAGGGCGACACATCTGTTGAGCCAATGCTTTCTTATGATTCTGCTATTCAGGCAGAGCATGCAAAGTTTGTTAAGGAGACAGGTGAGGATTAATATTAATTCTTAACTAAGTAATACATTAGCGCTCGTCAAATATGGCGAGCGCTATTCTTATGTTCAAACTTTATTTGCATTTATGCTTGTATTTTAATTAAGTTTTAAAACATTCAGTTGGCTATTGAAGTCATAAAGAACAACCTATAAAATGTACGCGTAATTATAAGATTAGATTCGTATAGCAAGGGAATTATTATATGAAGAAGATTAATCGTAATAAGAAGGGATTTACACTTGCAGAGTTGCTAGTTGTTGTTGCAATTATCGGTGTTCTGGTTGGTGTATCAATACCAATATTCACATCACAGCTTGCAAAGTCTCGTCAAGCTACTAATATGGCTAACCTTCGTGCAGCTAAGGCTGCTGCGATTAGTGAGTATATGACTAATTCTCGAACAGGAGATTATACTTATACATATGATGTAGAGCAGGGAACTGTTACAGGTGTAGAGGGTGGAAGAGCTGGTTCGATTACTGCGATTGATGAGACAGTAGACTCGACTCAGGTATACGCTACAATTACAGTTCATATTACAGGCGAAGGTATTGCTTCGATGTCGATGTCTTAATTGATAGAAATTGATACTTTAAAAGCTGGGATTAATCCCAGCTTTTTGTTTGTTATTCTTCCATTAATTCTAGTTGAACTAGAGGTGCACCTGAGGTGGATGGTGTAACGTCTGTAGCAGGTGCATTAGGAGATGTTTCCCACCAGGCACTCATATCTCCATTTATAAATTGAATTACCACGAATCCACTTTCTCCAGAATCATTACACGGATAGTTGTATCCCATGTTATAGACTAGTCCGTTCCAATCATCACTGGAAGATAATCCGTAACCTTCAGGGATGGTGAACTTACCTTCTGCATATTCTTGTACCATACCTGTGGATGCATCAAATATATATGTGATAGTCCCATTTCTCGCACTAGTAGGAAGAGCATAGTAGGCAGTGATAGCACTGTGACAAGCTGAACTATAATTATCAATATCTGAATTGCGTCTAGCTGTTTTGATTTGAGATGTAAAAATTGGAATAGAAACAGTAGCCAAAACAACTAATATCGCGACTACGATAAGTACTTCTGCGAGAGAAAAACCCCGCTTATTAATGATGTTGTTATGTACTCGTCTCATATTCTATGTTTAATACAAAACATAGGTCAATTCAATACGACTATGCCCTGTAAGAACGTTATTTTACAGAATATAATAATGGCATTAACTAACATGTAACATAATTCATTTTTCTTTTACTATTGCTTTATTTATAATATTATTGATTATTTTTCGCGGAGCTTTAGCATGAAGAAAATTCTTAAGAGTATTTCTTGTAAAACCGTAGGGGACGAGGGGTCCTCACTTGCTATCGCTCTTTTCTTTTTTCTTCTTTGTTCAATCCTTTGTGCTGGAATGTTAGGTATGGGATTGTCTCAGGTGAATTCTGCACACACTCTTATTTCTAATGCTGATAACTTTGATATTAATGCAGTTAATCCCGCTGTAAAAACTATGATTAGCAAATATATGAATCAGATAATCGAATCTGGTGTTAGGTATTACCCTGAATATAATCGCGTTAATACTCATTCAGAGGATTTGATTGGTCTGGTAGTAGAAGACTTATGTAATACAGTTCATGAGACTTCTAATACAGCTTCAAGATCATTAACAGTAGTGTTCGATGGTGTTACCGACGATTTATCGTTACCTGCGCTTGTTGATGGAAGATATGGATTTGAATTAATAATTATGATGGATACTGATTACAATATTTCTTTTTGTACATATGGTTCTAGCGTATATGAGTTAATTCAAATTGCTCATATAGATGCAGTAACCTCAGATGAATTGGATTATTACGAGTGGTGTTTGCAGTGATTGATTTTTGGAAGAACAACAAAGGGGAATCTCTAGCAGAGACGCTTATTGCATCTTTAATTATTGGCCTTGCCATGATTATGGTGCTCTCAATAAGTCAGGTTACATCGAGGCTTACTAATCAAGCTGATTCTGATTTTTCAAATTATTATAATAAGATGAATCTATATGAGATGCTTGAATTGGAAAATCTAAATGACAGTAGCTATATATCTTCAACAACTGCATCAGCTACTTTATATGTTGATGGATATGAATTAGGGAGTGAGAATGTAGTTATATATACAGATACTAGAACAATTGATGGAATTTCAATTAATTATAGTTTTATAGGTTGATATGAGAAAACTTAAGAAGACATATAATAAAAAGGGTTTTACGTTATCTGAGTTATTGATAACTATAGTGATTATGTCTTTTGTAGGTGTTGGCGCTGTAGGAGGAATAGCATTAATTCTTAGAATACATAATAGTACTGAACAGAAAAATAATGCGTTAATTCTCATGACAGTAACAGAACAGACTTTGTCTAGAAGTCTTAATAGACAAGATAGTGTAACATTAGTAAGTGAGGATACAGGAACTAAGTATCATATTGCTATTAATGGTGTACCATTAGTATGTAGCCCAGATCCTAATATTGATGATGGATCTTATATAACTGTTGATGGTTTTATGTATACGGCTGCAACTAAAGTATATGAATATGATTTGGTAGTATATAGTGCTACTAATAACGAGATATTAAGACAGCACATTTTTATACATGTTAGTGCTAGATGAGAGAGGATTAATAAAGTGAAAAATAAACTTTTGGGCGAGATGTTGATAGATGCTAAGGTTCTCTCAGAGGCACAACTTGAAGAGGCTTTGGCTAAGCAAAGATTAACGGGAAAGAGACTTGGTGATCAGCTTATTACAAGTGGAATGATTACTGAGCGTCAGTTTGTAGAAACTCTTCGCATGCAGCTTGGTGTAGATTATATCGATCTTAATCAAGCTCGTGTAGATCCATCTCTTGTTGATATGGTGCCTAAGGACATTGCTAGAAGTAACCGCCTAGTTCCTGTCAAAATGGATGGTAATACGCTTTATATTGCGATGGAAGATCCACTTAACTTCCGAGCAGTAGAAACTGTAAGAGACGTAACTAATAAGCGTATTATTCCTATGATTGCTTATTCTGAAGCAATAACTAGAACCTTATCTGTTTTATATGAGAATGAGGGTGCTGCCAAAGCTATCGAACAGATGCGTGAAGAGCAAAGCAAAACAGTTGTTACTGCAAATTCAGAGCTTCTAGCTACAACTGAAGCTGATACTACAACAGCAGGTCCAACTGTTCAGCTTGTTAATTCGCTTATAGAACGTGCTATAGCTGAAAAGGCTTCGGATATTCATTTCGAGCCAACAGCAGATAGAATTAACGTAAGAATTCGTGTTGATGGCCGACTTACTACTATGATGACAATACCAAAGGAGCTTCAAGCTTCTGTTATGTCTCGACTTAAGATTATGGGTGGTATGAATATTACTGAGAGACGTATTCCTTTAGATGGACGTTCAGTAGTAAGAAGTGCTGATGGTACTTCGGTGGATCTTCGTCTTAATACTCTTCCTACTATTTTTGGAGAGAAGTGCGTTATCAGAATCCTTTGGCGTGACGAGTCTATTCTTAATCGTAAAGGTATTGGTATAACTGATAAGGATAACGAACGTTTTGATAGAATTCTCAAGAATTCTTCTGGCATGATTTTGGTTGTAGGTCCTACGGGTTCTGGTAAGACATCTACTCTTTATACTATGATTAATGAGCTTCGTGATGAAGCCGTAAATATCATCTCGCTTGAAGATCCTGTTGAGTTTCAGATGCCAGGTGTAGTTCAGGTTGCTATTAATGAGAAGACGGGACTTACATTTGCAAGTTCTCTTCGTGCTTGCTTAAGACAGGATCCTGACGTTATATGTATCGGTGAGATACGTGATGGTGAGACCGCTGAGATTGCCATGCGTGCTGCTATGACAGGTCACCTTGTTTTTTCTACAGTACATACTGAGGACGCAGTTTCTGCTGTTGATAGACTTAAGGACTTAGGTGTCGAGCCATATCTAATTGCAGGTTCCGTAAGAGGAGTTATTTCTCAAAGGCTTGTCAGACGTGTATGTCCTAACTGCATGGAGGAGATTAATGGGGATCCATATGTTTTATCTCTCATTGGACTTCCTAATGGTAAGTATTATCATGGAAAGGGATGTGAGCAGTGCTTTAATTCCGGCCTTCGTGGAAGAACTGGCGTGTTTGAGATTTTGACCATGGAGCCTGAACTTCGTGATGCTATCGCTGATGGTAAAAATGGTTCAGAACTTCGTAAGGCATTAGCTTCTACAAGCTTTACGTCTATGATTGAAAATGGTCGTGATTTGGTTAAGACGGGTGTAACAACACCTGAGGAATTATTAAGAGTTGTAGCAACAGTATAAGGATAGGAGATTAACTTGATTACTTATAAGTACAGTGCTCAAACTGCTTCTGGAGAGAAGAAGACCGACGTTATTGAAGCAGTCGATCAGTTTGATGCTGTCAGCAGAATCAAGGAACACTATCCTATTGTTTTATCTATTGAAGAGGTAAAAAAGACTAAGGTAGATGAAGTTCTTGCTATCCAACTTACTAACCCAGTTACACCTAAGTATTTGTCATTGATGTGCAAGCAGTTTGCGATTATTTTGAAAGCTGGAATTCCTGTTGGGCAGAGCATAAGAATGGTCGCTTCACAGACAAAGAATAAGCACATTAAAGCAGAACTCATGAAAGCTTCTGAAGATGTGATGCGTGGAAATACACTTGCGAATTCTTTTAGGAAAAACTGTCCTGATTTCCCAGAGACTTTGATTGAGACTGTTAATAGTGGAGAGGTATCAGGTACTATCGATAAAGCTTTTGAAGCGCTGTCTAACTTATATGATAAGACATATAAGCTTAAGCAAAAAATTAGATCAGCATTTGCTTATCCTCTCTTTATTATTGCAATTGCAATTGTAGTTTTAATTATAGTAATGGCTTTTGTTGTTCCTAACCTTACTAAGTCGTTTATGACTTTGGGTGGTGAGCTACCGTTAATTACTCGAATTTTAATAGGCATGTCTCAGTTTTTTGCAAAATACTGGATGGTTATTTTTGCTGTAATAGCTGTAGGTATATTAATTCATTTCATTTATACACATACGGGTCAAGGAAAGCTTAATTGGGCTAAGTTTATGCTTAAAGCTCCTGTTGTAGGTAATCTTAATATTTTGCATGGTACTGAGCAGTTTTCTACAACAATGTCTTCAATGATTAAGTCTGGACTTATGCTAGACAGGGCACTAGAAGTAACTGCAAAAGTTATGGATAACTATGCTCTTAAGCAAGAAGTTGCTTCAATGGTTGATAAGATTAGAACAGGACATACTTTATCTGATTCAATCAACGCTAGTCCATATTTCCCAGATATTTTAAAAACAATGGTTGGTGTAGGAGAGCAAACAGGTGAGCTCGAGGTTACACTCGATACGATGACTGAATATTACTCTAATGAATATGACGTTGCTTCTAGTAAGACTTTATCAGTTCTTGAAAAAGTGATACTTATACTGTTAGCTTTATTTGCAGGTTTTATTGTAATTTCTATTTATTTACCTATGTTTACGATTTACGATTTGATGTAAGGAGATATTAATTATGCCACTATTCGCTGATACGTTCATTGCTGTATATGTAATTACATTAGCTTTTATATTTGGCACAGTATTTGCAAGTTTTATTACTTGTACTGCAGGAAGAACTCTTGCTGGTGAGGATTGGACCAAGGGCTACTCGCACTGTGATACATGTGGTCATCAGTTGGGTGCTCTTGACTTGTTTCCTGTTTTATCTTGGCTTTTCCTCAAGGGTAAGTGCCGTTATTGTGGAGCTAAGGTTCCTGTTAGGTGCGTGCTATCTGAAGCTTTCTTAGGAATACTTTTTGTAGGTCTTGTTATTTCTCACGGTTTTATTGATGGAATAATGATTCGTAACTTGGTTTTGGCTGTTCTACTTATGGGTATTTCTTTTTGTGATATCGATGGACATGTCATTCCTAATGGCTTTACTTTGGCAGTATTAATTTCTTGGATTATTACACTCCCGGTTATTCCAGGAGATTTAAGACTTTATACATTCGATGGATTAGTTGGCTGTGCCATTGTAAGTGTTATTTTGCTATTGGTTTCTTCAATAATTAAGGCAATGAAGAAGACTCCTGCAATAGGAGGCGGAGATTTAAAACTATTTGCTGTTCTCCCACTTTACACAGGTATTATGGGTAGCCTTTTAACATTAATTCTTACATGTGTATTCGGATTAGTTGTGGCTTTGGTTAAGAAGACAAATAAGATTGCACTAGCGCCTGCAATTAGTATTGCATGTGTAATAAGTCTTGTCGTTATGGATCTCGGGTTTATCTAAGGAGGATATCCAGTGTCAAAAGCTGTTTTAGGAATTGATATTGGCGACTTCAGCATTAAGTGTGTTGAAATAAAAAAGGACAAAGTTGTTAGCTTTAAATCTATAGAGTTACCTGAAAATATGGTTGCAGATGGTGAGATATTGTCTGTAGAAGCAATGGCTGAGTTTTTGAAAAATACTGTTAAGAAGCAGTTTAAGACTAGAGATGTCGCTGTAGTTATACCAGATAACGTCACTTACATACGAAGACTTAAGTTCCCTTCTATGACGGTCGCACAGCTTAAGGTTAACTTGCCTTTCGAGTTTCATGATGTTGTTAAGGATGAACCAGATAAGTTTTCTTATGATTACTCAGTTGTTAACGCAGGGAGCTCTGACTCACAGCTAGAAGTAATAGCTGCAGCTATAAGAACGGAACTTGTAGATAAGTATCAGGAAATATTTAAAAAAGCAGGTTTTAGAATTGTAATGCTTTCACCACGTGAGCTTTCGATTGGACCTTTGATTGAAACTGTATCTCCTATAGAAACTGGCAAGGATTATGCCACAATTGATATTGGCTATAAGGTAACTAGAATCGATATTTTTAAAGGTGGAATATACGATTTAACAAGAACGATTGATGTTGGGACAGAGGACTTAGAGAAGGTATGTTGCGATGTTTTGAAGTGCGAGAAGCGTATGGCTAAGTTTCATATTCGCGATAATACTAAGGATATTCTTAACATGGAAGAATCGTATAACGTATATGAATCTATTTCTGTTGAGGTTATGCGTTGTCTAAGATATTACTCATACGAGAATCCTAATAACTCTTTGGAGAGTATCTATATTTACGGTGGTGGCGCGAAGGTAAAGCAGTTTAGTACGGCAATCGAGAGTTTGGTTCCGCTTTCTGTTATTGACTTAAGTACTTACGTCTCGAAATACAATATGGATAATTCTCTTGGCGACGGTTTCTCTGCTACTGCTATAGGTCTTACTTATGGAGGTGCGCATGGCAAATAAAAATAACGCCCTTACAAAGTCTCTTTATCCTTCTAAGACCGTTATAAATTTTATTAATCAAGATAAGGAAAAAGCAAACTGGCGCAAGGCCAGCGTGTTTATTATCGCGTTGCCTTTATTAGCTTTGTTTGTTTACTTTGGATTTATTGTGCCTCACGAAAAGCTTAATGATGCTTTAGAGTTAAATAACGAGAGACTAAATGAATTAATAGTACTTCAAGAGTATAACCAAGATTATTTTGACGTACAGTCTGAATATAATGTCAGGCTTAATCATTTTATGAGTGATGAAGAGCGTTCATATGATAATAGGGACCAGATGCTTAATATGGTGTTTGACAATTTAACTAATGGAATTAGCATCATATCTATTACTGTTGAAGATGATGAGATGGTAGTCATTGTTAAGGCATCGACTTTGAATGTAGTAGGAGATTATCTTGATATGCTCAATGAGGACACTAGATCATATTATGCTAGTGTTGATATTGCTAATGAGAATAATGATGATGATTCTGACGATATCATTGCTACATACCGTGTAGTATGGAATTCTGAGTTTAATATTAATGGTGAAGGAGGGGAGGCTTAATATGCATAATCATAAGATTACAATCAAAGAAGCAATTGTGATTTTTGTACTCTCCTTAGCCGTAATTGCATATTTGTACTATGCTTTTTTCTGGACTTCATACCAGCGTAAGCTAAGTTCCTATAATACGATTGATATAGACTCACAAATCGAGGTTGAACAAATGAGAGCAACCTCATTAACTAATATGAGAAATGAGATTGAAAATAGTAGTAATTCTAATCTTGGACAAATAGCTATATATAACAATCAGAGTAATGAGATTCGTGAGTTAAGTTCTATTATAACTAATAACGCCACTGGTATCTTAATGACTTGGAAAGATCCAGTGCTTGATGGTTCTATTGTTAGAAGGCAGGTTGAACTGACTTTTATTGTCGACTCTTATGAAGAGGCTTTGGATATTATTAGTTCAATTTCAAACTGTGAGTATAGACTTGTTATTAACAATCTCTCTATTGAAGGAGAAGAAGGTGTAATTGAAGTTATCGATTACGAGAATGACGACATTACATATGTAGATGCACCTATTAGTGTATCTTTAACAATCACCTTCTTCGAGACTACAGTTGGTGCCGATAGCGAAGCTGGGTTGATAGTTACAACAACTACAATTGAAGAAGATTCTATCGAGAATTACGATATGTTCGATTAATGCTGATTGAAGCAGTTTCTTCTTAAACCGAGGTATTCGTTGACATTCATTTCTGCTCCATATGTTGTGCCGTCAGGTGCGACAACAACTACTAATTCAGTTGTGTAAAGCCCTTCCATGTCTGTATAAGAATAGAACTCGCATCCGTCTTCTAAGGTAACTTCAGACTGAAGATAGTAATTACTAGTATCTGGGTATGAAGTTTCTAATGGATAAACAACAAATCTGTCATATCCAGCCTCTGTAACAAAGCCGATTTCTTTTCTGTCCCAGTCAATTAGTATAGTGTCATGAATGAAGATTTCTTCATTAAATCTCTTACCATAAACGCTTAAGTTATACTGAATTCTCTCTTCTGAACGCTTATACATGGCAACAGCTCTTTGATGGCTGAAAGCATCTTTGATCTGATACTCAAAAATATTCCACATCAATATACCAAGAGTAATAACAGAGATAGAAACAACCGCGATTACGAATGGCTTTTTTGGTACTGTCTTTGTGTTGTCCTTCTTAATTCTTGCTCTATTAAGTAAGTGATAGATTAATACACCAATTTGAATAATCGCGCATACAGGGATAATTCCTGTGTAGCACAGCAAAAAGCCATACAATAAGAATGCGGTCCTGAATCCTTCGAATCCATAATATGTACCGAAGAAGTTAATTCCGAAGAAGAAGGAGAAAGCAGAAGCTCCAATTAATAAAACATATGGTACGAATGTTAGTATAAACAATATTTTTAAAATCTTATTTTTCTTAGACATAGAAGTATCCTCCTTTGCTTAATCGCAATATAACACAAGAAATTTTTATTTTGAATATCAAAGTATTATTTGCACCAAATATACCACAAATAAAAACAGGCTTACGTTTGTGAGCCTGTCTGCTTTAATAAAAGACTTAATTAGTTATCCTTGGTGTGGATATTTTCAAATCTAAGCTTCATAGCTTCGTTATGCTGTATAGCCCAGTCGATAGCCCACTCAGACTCGAAGAGAACAACTGGCTCGTTATCTCTGTCGAGAACTACCATGGAAGTAGAAGTTATTGTCATGTCGTGGAAGTCAAATTCGCCTTCAGCGTCGCTCTTAACCCATCTAGCAAGGTTATAGGAGAGTGGCTCACGAACGATATCAACTCCATATTCAGTCTTAAGTCTGTATTCGAGAACTTCAAATTGGAGAACACCTACTACACCCATAATGAATGTCTCTGTACCAATATCAGGCTGCTTATAAAGCTGAACAGCACCTTCCTCAGAGAGCTGCTCGATACCCTTTAAGAACTGCTTTCTCTTCATGGAATCCTTAGGGAATACCTTCGCGAAATTCTCAGGTGGGAAGACAGGGATTGGATCAAACTCAAACTTTCTGTTTGTAGAGATAAGTGTATCACCAATTCTGAAGTGTCCTGGGTCGAATATACCGATGATATCACCAGCATATGCATCTTCAACAATATTTCTGTCCTGCGCCATAAACTGCTGTGGTTGAGCAAGCATAATCTTCTTGCCAAGTCTTAAGTGATTAACGTTCATGTTCTTCTCATACTTACCAGAGCAGATTCTAAGGAATGCCATACGGTCTCTGTGGTTAGGGTCCATGTTTGCCTGAATCTTAAATACAAATCCAGAGAACATCTCATCTGTAGGATCAACATCACCCTTATCGTCAGAAACGTGGTGTGGCTGTGGCATTGGAGCAGTAGCCAAGAAGTGCTTTAAGAATGTCTCAACACCGAAGTTAGTAATAGCAGAACCGAAGAATACCGGAGTTAACTGACCAGCAAGAACTCTGTCTATATCAAACTCATCACCAGCCAAGTCGAGAAGCTCGATATCATTGCAAAGCTGCTCATAGTGTGCAGATGTCATAAGTTCCTTCAAAGCTGGATCGTCGATACCTGCAGTCTTCTGAGAAACCATAGTAGCGCCGTGGTCTCTTGAAGCTGCATCAAAGAGTAATACTTCACCAGTAGATCTCTCATAAACTCCTTCGAAATCACCATCTGTGCCGATAGGCCAGTTAACAGGAGTTGATCTAATACCCAATACCTTCTCGAGTTCATCAATAAGATCAAATGGATTCTTTGCTGCACGGTCCATCTTATTTATGAATGTGAAAATCGGAATTCCTCTCTTACGACAAACAGTGAAGAGCTTAATTGTCTGAGCCTCGACACCCTTTGCTCCATCAAGAAGCATTACAGCAGCGTCAGCTGCGCAAAGTGTTCTATAAGTATCCTCAGAGAAGTCCTGGTGTCCAGGAGTATCAAGGATGTTGATACAGTAACCATCATACTCAAACTGCATTACAGAAGATGTAACGGAGATACCTCTTTGCTTCTCAATCTCCATCCAGTCAGATGTAGCGTGGCGAGCGGCTTTACGTGCCTTTACAGAGCCTGCGAGGTGAATAGCGCCTCCGTACAAAAGGAGCTTTTCAGTCATTGTTGTCTTACCTGCGTCAGGGTGAGAAATAATGGCAAACGTTCTTCTTCTTTGTATTTCTTCAGTATTTGTTAAGGACATAAAAAATTTACCTCTACGCAAAATTCTATATATTTTATCACAATTATTATCAATTTTATTAGTGGTATAATGGTCGAGTTATTCAAAAATGTATTTTTAGGGAGGGTCTTATATGCAGCGCGGTGGCGGAGTGTTAATGCATATATCATCTTTGCCGGGTCCATTCGGAATCGGTGTATTGGGAGAGGAAGCTATTAGTTTTGCTAAGCAGCTTCATAATCAGGGAATGAAGTATTGGCAGGTATTGCCTTTCTCATATCCAGGAATGGGTGATTCACCTTATCAGAGTTTTTCAGCTTTTGCAGGTAACTGGCTTTTCTTAGATCCTAGAAGGCTTATGAAGATGGGGCTTTTAAATGCAGGAGATGTAGTAGCTGCTGAGTATACAGAAAATAAGTGGCGAGTAGATTTTGATTATATTCGTGTAGAGAAGGAAAAGCTCCTGCGTAAGGCTTATGCTAATGCTAATAACGATATTCGCACCAAGGCAATGCAGTTCTTATCTGACAATCAGTGGGCTGATGATGTAGCTTTGTATCAGGCTGCCAAGGATAAGTATTATCAGCGTGCATGGTGGCAGTGGGACGATCCAGCACTTTCTAATTATGAGAAGGAAGCTGTTGCAGCTTTAAGAGAGACAGAAGACTATAAGTTCCACGGCTTTGTTCAGTATTTGTTTTCTATTGAGTGGGCGGATGTAAGAGCTCAGATTAATGCAGAAGGAATTCAGATTATTGGTGATATGCCAATTTATGTTTCTGGTGATTCAGCTGATGTATGGGCTGCAAGAGATATGTTTAAGATGGCAAATGCAGCTGATAAGAAGGCAGCTAAGAAGCTATGGCTTGAGGAAAACCCTAATGCTGATCCTAATTCCTTCGAAGAGCCACTCTTTTCCAAGGTTGCTGGAGTACCACCAGATTATTTCTCTGCTGATGGTCAGCTCTGGGGTAACCCGATCTACGACTGGAAGAAGCATAAGGCTTCTGGCTACGAGTGGTGGATGAGAAGACTTGAGGAGAACTTTAAGCTTTACGATATCGTTAGAATTGATCACTTCAGAGCATTCTCTTCTTACTGGGAAGTACCAGCAGGTGCCAAAACAGCTAAGAGAGGCGAGTGGGTTGAAGGTCCTAAGATGGATTTCTTCAATGCATTTGATAAGAAGTTTGGTGATAGATCAAAGCTTATTGCTGAGGACTTGGGTGAAGTAACACCTGACCTTGAAGAGTTCTTGGAGGAAGTTGCTCTTCCTAGAATGAAGGTTATGGAGTTTGCTTTTGATCCTAATGGTGACAGTCCATATCTTCCACACAACTATGAGAAGAACTGTGTTGCTTATACAGGCACACATGATAACAACACTCTTCTTGGATGGCTTTGGGAAGCATCTGAGCACGAGCGTAATGAGTGCCTTAAGTATTGTGGCTTCGAGGGTAATAACTGGGGTGAAGGTGGTACAAGATCAGCTTCATGCCGTGCGATTATCAAGACATTGTGGGCTTCTAGTGCAAATTGTGTAATCATTCCTATCCAGGATATGTTAGGTTACGGCGGAGATACAAGAATGAATATGCCAGGTACAGCTAATGGTAACTGGAGAGTTCGTTTTACTAAGGAAGACTTCGACGCTATTGATAACAATTGGTATAAGGATCTTAATAGACTATACAGAAGGTAATTTATGAGAGCGATTCTTGCTGTAGATCAGGGAACTACATCTACAAAGGCGTTTTTATTAAGTAAAGAGGGCGGGCTTGTTAATTCAAGCCCTGTTCCAATTACGCAGATTTATCCTAAGCCAGGCTATGTTGAGCATGATGCCACTGAGATTTATGTATCAGTCCTCAAAACTATGGCTGATTTGCTTACTAAAAATCCTGAGGTTGAGATTGATGGTGTAGCTATTACCAATCAGCGAGAAACAACAATTGCTTTTAATAAGCTCACAGGTAAGCCTTATTGTAATGCTATCGTTTGGCAAAGCAGACAAACTAGCGAGATATGCCGACGTGAGGAATTTTTAAGTAGAGAGTCAGAATTAATGGCTTTGACAGGATTGAAGCTGGATCCTTATTTTTCTGCTACAAAAATGCGTTGGATATTAGAAAATGTTCCAGGAACTGAGAAAGCAGCCATTGCTGGTGAACTTCTATTTGGCACGGTAGATGGATACTTGGTATATATGCTGACTGGTGGTCAATGTTTTGCTAGTGATTATTCTAATTGTTCTAGAACATTATTATTTGATATCAATAAGCTTCAGTATAGTGATACACTTTGTGATTTATTTGAAATTCCTAAGAAGTGCCTTGCAAAACCTATGCCATCTTGTAGTGATTTTGGCGTAATATCTTTTGGAGACAATCCTTTTGATGATTCTATTACTCCTGAAGAGTGGGATGCTTTGTCTAGACTTAATGGAGTGCATATTAATGGTGTAGCTGGTGATCAAGCTGCAGCTTTATTTGGCCAGGCTTGTTTTGAGGTTGGTTCCGCAAAGACAACGTATGGTACAGGTTGCTTTACACTAATGAATATTGGTGAGAAGCCTTCTTTCTCTAGTAATGGACTCTTAACTTCTGCTGCATGGTCATATCAGGGCAAGACGATTTATGCTTTGGAAGGAAGTGTCTTCCAGGGCGGATCTATTATTTCTTGGCTTAAAGATAAGATGGGACTTATTAACAAGCCATCTGACTGTGATGAGATATGTGCTTCACTAACTGATAATGCTGGTGTCTATTTGGTTCCGGCGTTTTCTGGTCTCGGTGCTCCTTATTGGAATCCTGATTTAAGAGGAACTATTGTTGGTTTAACGGGTGGTACTGGGCGTGAACATATTGTTAGGGCTGCGGTTGAATCAATTGCATATCAGGTGACAGAACTTGTTGATTTAATGATGAGTGATACCAATATTACATCTACACATATGAAGGTTGATGGTGGTGTTTGTGCTTGTGAATTCTTAATGCAGCTTCAGGCGGATTTACTCGGAGTAACTATAACAAGAGCTAAGTCTGATGAGATGACTGCTATGGGCGTTGGTATGATGGCTGGATTAACTAGTGGCTTTTATGAGAATATGGATGAAGTAGAATCTATATATCAGGCTTCCAAGGTGTATGATCCAAAACGTTCGTCTAAGGAAGCACGAGTTTTATTATCGCAGTATAAAAAAGCTGTAAATGCTTCAGTAACTGCATCAAAGTAAGGATGAATATGAACGAAGATATCTTTCTAAAGGAAGAAATTAAAAACGACGAATTATTGAAACTCATGCATGAGATGCGTTCTGACAGAAGTCAGGAGAAGATGCTTGAGGTTTTAAGAAGTGCTGCTGTAGCAGCTTATGCTGTTCCTGTTGATGTTAATTCAGAGGGAAGGTATTCTTTTCACGCTGTAAGCGATAGTAAAAATCGTAAGTTTATAGTGGCATATTCCGATACTTCAAGCCTTATTACTACAGAAAAAGATGAGAATCAAAAGGCAGTTAAATCATCTTTTGAAGATTTGATGGAGGTTGTTCTTAACCCTGGTCTTGGTCTTGATGGTGTAGTAATTAACCCTGGAGCTTCTGAGGTGGTATTTGGTAAAGAACTTTTAGGCTCGATTAAAGAGCAAATGGCTGGTGATGATACTGTTGGTATGTGTGTAGCAGAACCGGCAGAATATCCTTCAAAAATGAAGGAGATGATAGAGAATTTTGCTAAGGAAGAGTCTTCGTTAAAGGCCGTTTATGTGCGTCTTCTTGTATCTCAGGATCAAAAAGAACTTCGTTGGTTAATGGTCGTAGATACTTCGCTTCAAGGCGAACAAAAACAGTATATGCTTGATACATTCAAGCGTTTTATGAAGCCATATTTAGATGGAATCGAAGGCATAGTAGCTTCTCCCGATGAAGAGTATGCTGCGCAAGCAATAAAGGATGTAAAACCATTTTATGAACGCGCGTAATTATTCTGTTGTTGTCGTTATTTTACTTCTAGTAGCAGCTATAATCGGTTTTCTCGCGTTTAAGGTTAATAGCATGAGTGATGGCATTAAGGCTGCTTACGAAGAGAAAACTACTCAAGAATTAGCAGATCAGCTCGCTGAAAATGATTACCGTATTTATTTAATCGGCGAGATGCCAGAATATCTAAATATAATATCTGATCACATAACTGTTCTTACTGTAGGTCAGGTTAACTCTGTATCTATGCCAGTTAACGAGGGCAATTCTTCTATGACTGTTTTTGATCAAGATGGCAACGTAATCTCTGAGAGAGAACAACGTGATTATGCTGACTTTATGCTAATCATCATTAATACTGACGAAGAAATAACAACCGATAAGATGGATATAATTCGTAACTGTGCTGTAGAAAACCACGTACCAGTATTACTCGTTGGAGCTAATAGTATTAACACCTTTCGAGAATATATGATAATGATACCAAGAGATTGTTCTGCTGCTTCTAGCATGCTTTTTGAGGTTTCACGAGATGTTGTTGATAATCCGATTGATATGGATATAGTTGCTTCAGGTGGACGTGAATATGCGAATGCTTTGATGGAATTTATGCTTTTAAGAATTGAGAATCCTGTGGTAGTCTATGTATCTCCTGACACACTTCCAACTGCAGTAGAGACACAAGAAACCGAATTTATTGAAGAAACTGAGATTACGGAGGAAATATTAGATGCCGCTTGATGAGGCTCGTGCTCTAACAATTACTTCAAGATACGATGAGATTATGGCATCGCTGTCTGATCCAACCGTAATTTCTGATGCTGATAGATACGTTAAGCTTTCGAAGGAGCTTGGTGAGATTACTCCTAAAGCTGATACTGTGCGTAAGTATTTTCGACTTAAGTCAGAGATAGAAGAGGCATTAGAACTTTTGTCTGAGTCTGACGAAGAAGTTAAGAAGCTAGCTTCAGAGCAACTTAGTGTTGCTAAGGTAGAAATCGAGCTCTGCGAAAGGGAGCTTGTTACTATCTTAGCTCCCAAGGATCCTCGTGATGAGAGATCGGTTATTATGGAAATTCGTGCTGGTGCTGGAGGAGAAGAGGCAGCTTTATGTGCTGCTACCATTTATAAAATGTATCAAGGCTATGCAGCTTATCGCGGACTTAGCATTTCTGTTGTAGATTCTTCTGAGACTGAGCTTGGTGGATACAAGGAAATCGTTTTTGAAGTGAATGGCAAGGATGCTTATTCTAGATTAAAGTTTGAAAGTGGTGTTCATCGTATACAGCGAGTACCTGTAACTGAGTCTGGTGGAAGAATCCATACTTCTACAGCTACTGTTGCTGTTTTACCAGAAGCAGAAGCTACGGATGTTGTTATTAATCCTGAGGATTTAAAAATAGATAGATATCGTGCATCTGGTGCAGGAGGACAACATATCAATAAGACTTCATCTGCGATTAGAATTACTCATCTTCCAACAGGTATTGTTGTTCAGTGCCAAGATGAGAGATCTCAGTTTGCCAATAGAGACAAAGCCATGGCAGTATTGCAAAGTAGATTATGGGCTATAGCTAAGTCCAGTGATAAGGACGCTCTTGATTCCGAACGTAAAGCTCAGGTAGGTACAGGTGATAGATCTGAAAGAATTAGAACTTATAACTACCATGATGGAAGAGTAACAGACCATAGAATCGGTTTAACACTATATAAGCTCGATTCAATTTTAAATGGTGACTTAGACGAGATTATTGATGCTTTGACAGTCGATTTGGCTGCAAGAATGGAAAGTGGTGAAGAAGATGGACAGAATTAAGGCATTTGATACTTTATTTGTTAATCCTTCTGATAAGGATGGACTTAGTAAGGCTGCCAAGCTTTTGTCTGATGGTAACGTAGTTGCTTTCCCTACAGAGACTGTGTATGGTCTGGGAGCAGATGCTACAAATAGTGATGCTGTTAAGAAAATATTTGAAGCTAAGGGTAGACCTTCTGATAATCCTTTGATAGTTCATATTAGTGATAAATCTCAGATAAATGAACTCGTTGAAGAGATTACACCTGTAGCAAAAAAACTAATTGATAATTTTATGCCAGGCCCGATTACAGTAATTATGCGTAAGAGTTCTAAGATTCCATCTGAAGTCAGTGCTGGGCTTAATACTGTAGGTATTAGAATGCCAAGTCACAAAGTAGCACTAGAATTCCTGTCTCTTTGTGGTTGTCCAGTAGCTGCGCCTTCAGCTAATTTGTCTGGTAGTCCATCTCCAACAACTGCTATGCATGTAAAAAATGATATGGATGGTTATGTTGCAGCTATAGTTGATGGTGGAGATTCAAATGTTGGTCTTGAATCTACGGTCGTTGACGCTACAGGAGATATTCCAGTAATTTTACGCCCAGGTGCAATTACTAGTGAGATGATAGACGAAGCTTTAAGTACGACTACTGCTTATGCAGGTGCATTGGAGGCTGGTAGTATTCCACCAGCTCCTGGTATGAAGTATCGTCATTATGCGCCAGGTTGTCCTGTAGAGATAATTACCTTGCCTAATACATTAGAGGGTGTTGATTATACTGATGAGAAGTTATCAGAAGAGCAAAAAGATGAAGTGTTTAAGCTATTTGCTCCATTCGTTCTACGCGCTAAGGAAATCTTAGATAGCAATCCTGCTGCTAGAATTGGTATCTTCGGTGGTCATGAGATTAGTTACTTCGTAGAGAAACTTGATGATGAACGTTTCTCTTCTCATATCAATTTTTATATCTATGGTGATTTGTGCGATGTGAGTAGTGCTTCACATTGCTTATTTGATGGTCTTCGTCACTTAGATCGACAGGAAGTAGATGTTATTCTTGCGCCAGGATTTAAGGGGGAAGGGTTAGAAGTTGCTTATATGAATCGCTTGTCCAAGGCTGCTGGTAATATTGTTGATGACGTACCATCAAGAGCTTACGATGAGATTAACGATAATACCGTTGATATACCTCTGGAGTATTTTGATGATGTATTTACATCTTCAGTGTTGTTCGTAAGTGAGAATGATACTAATTTAAGTGCTATTTGCGAGGGCGTGTTAACGAAGCTTTTTGCTAAGAAGGGACCATTTTGCTCTAGTGAGAATCGTAAGATTGGAGCTGAGCTTTATGTCGAGTCTTGTGGATTATATGCATCAGATGGTTTATCTCCAGATAGTATGGCAGTAGAAGCTTTCTCAGACGTTGTTGGTGGAACAATTGCTCATCATTTATCTAGAAGAGCAGATGTATCTATCTATGATATGAATGATTTGATACTAACAGCCCACGATAAGCAGGCATTCGAGATTCTTAATTCCTATCCAGAACTTGATGGACGTGTATTTTCATTAAGTTCTTATATGGCTTCTAAGGGATTAGTTATTAAGGGTGATGACGGAAGAGTAGCTTCTGTATCTATACCAGATCCTACAGGAGAGAATAAAGAGACATATATCCACACAACAAAAGCTATCAAAGCGTGGCTTCAGATTTTATTCCCATATATTATTAAGGATCTTGGTGCCGAGCGATTTAGCTAAATACAAAACATTTGTTTATTATGATTTCTGAGAGTATAATCAATCCGTAATAGTTTTTTGACGATTGATGCGAACAGAATAGTAAACGAATTTAAGGAATTACTTGACTTTATTGATTTTATTGTGATATTCTCTCCTTCGCTGTAATTTTATATATACAGCATCCTTGTTCGGCAGAAGTTGCCGGACCTATAGTCCATAAGGAGGTGAAATACTATGGCAAATCAGTATCAGTTGGTAGTTGTTCTTGACCCAACAGCAGGTGAAGAGGCTGTAAATGCTCTCATCGAGAACATTCAGGGTAAGATCGCAGAGGCTGGAACAGTAGATGCTCTTGACAATCTCGGAACAAAGAAGCTTGCTTACGAGATCAAGGACGTTAAGGAAGGAACATATGTAAAGGTTCTTTTCACTGCACCAGTTGAATTCCCAAGAGAGCTCGAGCGTGTTCTTAAGATTACAGCTGGCGTTCTTCGTTTCTTGGTTGTCCGCGTCAACGAGTAATCGTACAGACACGGAGGAAAAAACATGAACAAAGTTATCTTGATTGGAAGACTTACAAAGGATCCAGAAGTAAAGAATACTGCTGCACAGGTATCTGTTTGTAGATTTACAATTGCAGTAGACAGAAAATTTAAGGATTCAAACGGACAGCGTCAGGCAGATTTTATTAATTGCGTAGCATGGCGCCAGACAGCTAATTTCATTAGTCAGTATTTCCATAAGGGATCTAGAATCGCTGTAGTAGGAAGTATTCAGACTAGAAATTATGATAATCAGCAGGGACAGAGACAGTATGTTACTGAGGTCGTTGTTGAGGAAGCTGAGTTCGTAGAGTCTGCTTCTAATTCTCGTCCACAGGGCGGTAATGGTTACGGTAATAACTATAACGCAGCACCTGCTCCTGTAACAGAACCAACATATGCTCCTGCAGCACCTGTAGCACCAACGGCACCTAATAAGCCAATCGCTCCAGATATGAATGCTGGATTTGGCGGTTCTAATGACGATCTTGATCTTCCTTTTCCAATCGATGATGACACAGGAAGCATTACATTCTAAGGAGAAAATAAAATGGCTGAGAACAGAGAAAGAGCACCTAGAGAAATGAGACCTAGAAGAAGCCGCAGAAAGTCTTGCGCATTCTGTGCTGAGAAGGTAGAGACTATCGATTTCCTCGATACAACACGCCTTGGTAAGTACATTTCTGAGAGAGGTAAGATCCTCCCAAGAAGAATGACAGGCACATGCGCAGCACACCAGAGAGAGCTCACAGTAGCTATCAAGCGTGCTCGTCAGGTTGCACTTCTCCCATACGACGCTAACTAATTCTATTAATTAGAATTCGTGGCATAAGCCGTACGGATGGTATATAATTATCGGGTGCCTTAGGGCACCCGATTTTGTTTTATATATTTGTATATATTTGGAGGACTTGTTATGAAGGTTATTCTTTTACAGGATGTTAAGGGCGTTGGTAAGAGCGGTCAGGTTGTTGAGGTTAGCGACGGTTATGCTAGAAATTTCCTCTTGAAGAAGAACCTTGCTAAGGAGTCTTCTGCATCTAATCTCAATGAAGCTAAGCTTAAGGAAGGCGCTCGTATTGAGCATGAGAAGCGTGCTTTAGCAGCTGCTAAGGAATTAGCTACTGATCTTGAAGGAAAGTCAATTACTTTGAAGATGAAGTCAGGCGAGGGTGGAAAGCTCTATGGTGCTGTAACAAGCCAGGATGTTTCTGATGAACTTAAGAAGAATGGCTATGAGATTAACAAGAAGCAGGTTGTAATTAACAATACAATTAAGAATGTTGGTACTTTTGGTGTAAGAATTAAGCTTCACCCTAAGGTTTCCTGCGAGATTAACGTTAACGTTGAGGCTCTTTAATGGCTGGTCGTGATTTAAGCGACAATTTAACTGGTGATAATCAGAATACTACACATAACGCGCTAGAAGCTGAGAAGTCTTTGCTTTCTCTTTGCATGCGTAATGCTGAGGCTTTGACAAAGTGTGTCGAGCAGAAGGTAGTTAGCGATGATTTCTCAGATCAAAGACATAGCACTATCTATGAGTGCATTACTTCTTTATATCTTGAGAATGTTAAGACTTCTCGAATGACAGTTTGTGAGAAGCTTCTAACTACAGGTAAGACTGCTAAGGCTGGTGGTGATGAGTATGTATATGCGATTGCAAACGTCAACTCTGTTATGTCTGCTTTGGATACATATATCAGCATCGTTACTACTAACAGTTCCTCTCGTAAACTTGTAAATACATTGACTTACCTTGAAGGCTTGGCTAAGGATCGTAAGGGTACTGTTAATGATATCGTTGATTTAAGTATTGCTAAGCTTAATATACTTAAGGACGAACCCGATGGAGCTGGATTTGAGCAGTTATCTACCATTCTTAACCGTAACTTTAAGGAATTAAGTGAGACCTTAAAGGGCACAACTGAACGTAAGGTAACTAAGACAGGTTTTTCTTATCTTGATAAGATTACAGGTGGATTTAAGCCTGGAACGATTAATATCATTGCTGCTCGTCCTGGTATGGGTAAGACATCGCTTGTGCTTAATATCGCTCGTAATGTAGCTGGTATGTATGGTAAACCTGTACTCATCTTCTCTTTGGAAATGAGTAAGGCCGAGGTTGCTAATAAAATTCTTGCCTCTATGTGTGCTGTATCTTATAAGAGTATCGAGCGTGCTACTATTACAAAGGAAGAAGAAGCTGAGCTTACTAAGACAATTTCTCAGATAAGCAGTATGCCTTTATATATCGATGAAAAGACCGATACTAACCCAATGGATATTATGGCCAAGTGTAAAGAATTCCAGCAGAAGGGCATAGAAATCGGTTTGGTAATAATCGACTATTTACAGCTTTTGACATATCCAGGTAAGTCGACAGGATCTAGACAAAATGAGATTGCAGAAATCTCGAGAAGCTTGAAGATTCTTGCTAAGGAACTTAAGGTTCCTGTAATTGCACTCTCACAGCTTAATCGACAGAATGAGAAGAGAGATGATGGTGATAAGATTCCAGAGCTTTCCGATATCAGAGATTCGGGTGCTATCGAGCAGGATGCCGACTCTGTAATATTCATTCACAGACCTGATTACTATAATAAGAATAAAGAGCATAAGAAGATTGAGGATGCTCAGCTTATAGTTGCTAAGAATAGACATGGTTCAACGGATACAGCTTACGTTAAGTGGCTTGGAGAAAGAACTATGTTCTTTGAGCCAGATCGTAAAGGTGACCCGGAAGATCCTCAAGGATCTGCATTTACAAGAACTCAAAGTAGTAGTTCAGCATCTTCTGATTATCAGTTTGGTGAACCACCTCCAGAGGAACCTGATTTTGATCCAGGTGAGCCACCTTACGAACCCATGGATGAAGATATTATTAATCAGGATAATGATGATTTCTTCAACGATGCTAATACTGGATTACCGGAAGAGTTTTAATGGGATTAAGTTCATTTGCATCTAAAATTAATGAATACTGCGCCGGAGAGAATTTACTGTCCGGCGTATCGTGTTTAATTGTTGGACTATCAGGTGGTCCTGATTCTGTAGCTTTGTTACTGGCTTTAGATGAGCTAAGGCGAGAAGCTGATGTTTTTCCGTTGATTTATGCAGTTCATGTTAATCATGGAATTAGAGAAAGTGCCAAGCTGGATGAGGTACTAGCATGTAATTTATGCATGAGACTTGAGATTCCAATTACTACATATGAATTTGATGTTCCTTCTGAAGCTAAGGTAATGGGCCGTGGACTTGAAGAGACTGGCAGAATTCTTAGGTATAGAGCTTTTGATGACAGACTTAAGGATATATCTCTTCAAAATGGAGTCGATAAAAGGAATGTAAGAATCGTAACAGCTCACCATAAAGGGGATCTTACAGAGACATTTTTAATGAATTTGTTCCGAGGAACTGGCCTTGAAGGATTGGTTTCTATGGGATCAAACAACACCATTATCAGACCTTTGTTGTGCGTAAGTAAGGATGAGATTCTAAATTATCTGGATGATCTAGATGAACAGTATGCTATTGATGAGACCAATAGTGATACGAATTATACTCGTAATAAGTGGCGTAATGTCGTGTTGCCATCAATTGCTGAAGTATCTATAAAAAAGCCAGAAGATGCGATTATGGGCACATACTCGTTGTTATCAAGTGACGTGGATTATTTAACTAAGGTAACAAATAAAGAGTATGAAAGAGTAGTAAAGCGTGTTAATGGTTTTGTGTTTTTATGCATAAATGAAGTAAATAAGCTACATGATGCTATAAAAACAAGACTCATTAGAAGATTATGGGAGGAATGTTTTGGGAATCTAATTGATTTTGAGAGCATTCATGTAAAGCTTGTGATGGAGCTAATATCTGAGATGAATGGAACCAAATACGCGGATCTAGCATTTGGAAGGATGGCTTTAGCTACAGATAAGTATGTAGGCTTTTGTGAAAAAGAGGAAAAAACATTGCTTGCCTGTGCAATGGCTACTGATATGGGCTTTTTGGCGATTCCTCTTGAAGAGAGCATAAGCATAAGTATGGAAGATTTAGAAAGTGGTATTTTAACAATAAATTTACCTCAAACTGATGTTGCTATTAGTACCGTTATCGTTGAGAATGAACCATCAAGGGTGTATAATACTTCCTCATGGTTTTGTGAGCCTAAGGATTTAACAATTGAAAAAATCGACCTCAATAAGGCTTTTATTAAGGCTGGATGTTCGAAGGAGTTAAATCTCATGAAAACTATGTCGGACCTTAAGGTTCCGAGAGATGCTAGGGATTATATAATTACTATTAACTCTGGTAATCGAATTTTGTGGATTCCTGGTATTGGACATGCCGAGGGATTCCTATCTGCTAAGTCCTATGAGGCTTGGTGTAAAGACGGTAAGGGCGAAGTAAATACACTTTTGAAGATTACTGTCGATTTGGAAGGGAGATATTGATGGCTAAGTTTGATGTAATGATTCCTGAAGCTGAAATCAAGGCAAAGGTTAAAGAAATTGCTGACAGAATCAACGCAGAGTATAATGGCGAGCCATTAGTTGTTATTGGTGTTTTAACTGGTGCTTTTATTTTTACTGCAGACCTAGTAAGAGAGCTTAATATGCCTGTAGTTGTTGATTTTTTACAGGTTTCAAGCTATGTAGGTGACCAGTCTACTGGTAATTTTATATTTAAGAAAGATATTTCTATCGACATTAAAGATAAGAATGTTCTTATTGTTGAGGATATTATTGATACAGGAAGAACTCTTAAGAAACTTAAGGAAATGCTTTTGATGCGTGAGCCAAAATCCCTTAAGATTTGTACTGCTTTTGATAAGCCTTCTAGAAGAGTAACAGAGTTAGTTCCTGACTATAACTGCTTTACTATTCCTGATGAATTCGTTGTTGGATATGGGCTTGATTATGATAGTCTCTATCGCGATTTCAAGGATGTTAAGATTTACAGAGGTAATTAATGAGTAATAATACAAATCGTCCATCAAATCAGAATAAACCACTTAATAGAGGTCCAAAGTTCGGTTCAGGATTAATATTTTATGCAATCCTAATCATTGGACTTTTATTCTTTTCTACATTTGTTTATGGTAAGAATACTGGCAGTAAAGTAGAAGCATCATTAGCTAAGGTATATGAGGTAATCGAGAATCCTTATTGTGATGTAACTAGTGTTGAGATTGAGGGCTCCATAATTACTATGGAGTATACAAATGCTCAGGCTAAAACTTCTTATATTACTCAGAGAATTCCTTCTATCTATGTAGATAATCTTATCGAGAGACTTGATAATTATAAGTCTCAAGGGCTTATTGATGACTATAACTATATTGAACCAGTTAACTGGGATATCATCTTAAGCATTCTCTCTACTGTAGTATTGGGTGCAATTATTATCTTTTTCTTCTTGAGCTTAACTCGTCAGTCTAAGGATAGTAATAGTGTATTTTCATTTGGTAATAGCCGAGCAAAGCTTACCTCTCCTAATGAGATGAAGGTTAAGTTTGCTGATGTAGCAGGCTCTAAGGAAGAGAAAGAAGAGTTATCTGAGATTGTTGATTTCTTGAAGAATCCAAAGAAGTATCAGGAACTTGGAGCAAAGATTCCTAAGGGAGCTCTTCTTTATGGCGCTCCTGGTACAGGTAAGACTTTACTTGCTAGAGCCGTAGCTGGTGAGGCTGGAGTACCTTTCTTCTATATTTCTGGTTCTGACTTCGTAGAGATGCTTGTTGGTGTTGGTGCTTCCCGTGTTAGAAGTCTTTTTTCTGACGCAAAGAAGGCTGCTCCTGCAGTAATCTTCATCGATGAGATTGACGCAGTTGGTCGTAAGAGAGGCGCTGGTCTTGGTGGTGGTCAAGATGAGAGAGAGCAGACATTGAACCAAATTCTTGTTGAGATGGATGGTTTTGATGTTAATACTAACGTTATCGTAATGGCAGCAACGAACAGAGTTGATGTTTTAGACCCAGCTTTGCTTAGACCTGGTCGTTTTGATAGAAGAATTATGGTAAACCCACCTGATTCAGACGAGAGAGAAGCAATCCTTAAGATTCATGCTAAGAATAAGCCTCTCGATAAGGATGTTAGTCTTCGTGAAGTAGCTCTTTCTACAGTTGGTTTTACTGGTGCTGATCTTCAGAATCTTCTTAATGAGGCTGCTCTTCTAGCTGCTAGACGTAATAAGAAGAAGATTTCAGCATTAGAAATCTCTGATTCTATGTTCCGTGTAATGATGGGCCCTGAGAAAAACTCACGTAAGCTTTCTGATAGAGTAAAGCGACTTACAGCATATCATGAAGCTGGTCACGCAATTGTACTTCGTGCTACATCTGATTATGAGAAGGTTGATAGAGTAACAATAATTCCTGCTGGTCAGGCTGGTGGTTTTACAGCATATAAGCCTAAGGAAGATCTCGATTACTATACAGAGAAGATGCTTCTCGATTCTATTAAGATGAGTCTTGGTGGTAGAGCAGCAGAGGAAATCTTCTTAGGTGAGATTTCTACAGGTGCTTCTTCTGATTTGCAGCACTGTAATAGAATTGCTACTAACATGATAAAGCGTTATGGATTGTCTCCTAAGTTTAAGAATATGGTCTTCGGTGATGAGAATGAAGAAGTATTTGTAGGCGGATCTTTCGGTCAGGTTCAGAGCTATTCTGATGCAACAGCAGCTGAAATCGATAGAGAAATTCAGAGAATTATTGATGAATGCTATGAGGAGACAAAGAGAATTCTTATTGAGAAGAAGAATATCGTTGAAGGCCTTTCTAACAGACTTATCGAAGTGTTAAAGGTTGATTCTCCTGAATTCGAGGCAATCTATGATGCAGATGGTAATTTAGATATAGCAAAGCAGATTCTTGAAGAACAGCGTAAGGCTGATGCGCAGAAGCGAGCAAAAGAAGATGAAGCAAAGGCTGTAGCTGAGGAGAAGAAGGATAAGACTGAGGAAGATGAGGCTTCTAAAGAAACTGAAGAGCTTACTGAAACTCAAGCAGTGATAAAAGAAGAAGTTGAAGCTTTTACTTCTATCCTTGATGCTGAATTTGGAGAAATCAAGATTGATGATCTTGATGATGATAAGAAATCTTAAAAGGAAGTGTGACTACCTATGTTAGAGCTTGAAGAGAAGATTCTTAGAGAGGGTGAGATTCTCCCAGGTAATATCCTTAAGGTTGGCGATTTTCTTAACCAGCAGATTGATACAGATTTTATGGTTAAGATGGGTGAAGAGGGCGCCAGATTGTTTAAGGATGCCGGCATAACCAAGGTAATTACAGTAGAAGCATCTGGAATAGCATTGGCATTTGCAGTGGCTCAGGCTTTGCATGTTCCTATGGTGTTTGCTAAAAAATATGGATCAGCTAATATTGCTGGAGATATTTTTAAAGCATCCGTATATTCATATACACATAAGCAGACATTCGACATCGTTATTAGTAAGAAATACCTTACTTCTGATGATGTCGTTTTGATTTGTGACGATTTCCTGGCTAAGGGAAATGCACTAAATGGTTTAATTCATATTACAGAGCAGGCTGGAGCTACTCTTGCTGGAGCTGTAATTGCTATTGAGAAGGGCTTCCAGGGAGGCGGAGACTTGTTACGAGAAGAGGGCGTTAGAGTCGAGTCATTAGCTCTTATCGATACTATGGAAGACGGTGTAATCGTATACCGTCGATAATCTTCGATATGTAATATATTTACATATATACTTACTTTTGGAGGAAAAAGAGTATGAAGAAGTTACTTTCAGTACTTGTTGCTTCTGTAATGATGTGTACAGCGCTTCTTACAGGTTGTTCAGCAGGTGAAGAGGCTTCTGAGGGCGGTTCCGCTTCAGGAGACATCATGGTTGGTGCTATTTACATCAACAGCCAGAATGATACAGCAGGCTATACATATGCCCATCATAATGGCATTACAACAGCTATGGAGAATCTTGGCTTGTCCACAACAGACAACCTTAAGATTATCGACAACGTAGCTGAGGACGATGAGCAGGTTGGTACAGCTATTGACCAGCTCGCAGGTCAGGGCTGCGATATCATTTTTGGTATCAGCTTTGGTTACATCAATGCATTCGCAGAGGCTGCTGAGGAATACCCAGACATCGTTTTCTGCCATGCAACAGGTTATCTCAACAACGATACAAACTTTAACAACTATTTTGGACGTATCTATCAGGCTCGTTACCTCGCAGGTATTGCTGCTGGTTATAAGTCTTTAGAGCTTGGTAACAATAACCTCGGTTACGTTTCTGCTTGGGGTACAGAGTACGCTGAGACATGTTCTGGTATTAATGCTTTCACATTAGGTGCTCTTTCTGTTAACCCAGATGCAGTTGTTCATGTTAACCAGATTTCTACATGGGGTGATCAGGAGCTCGAGCGTCAGGCTGCTGAGGTTTTGATTTCAACATATAACTGCTGCGTAGTTGCTCAGCACTGTGACTCTGCACAGCCACAGATTGTTGCTAATGAGCAGGGCGTATTTGGTTGTGGATACAACTCTGATATGGCTGCAGATGCACCAGATGCACATCTTACAGCTCCAGTTTGGAACTGGGATGTATTCTATCAGCTTGCTATCGAGACAGCTATGAACGGTGAGGCTGCTGATTTCTATACAAATATCGGTGGTAACTACTATGGTGGTCTTTCTGAGGGTATGGTTGATATTTCTCCTTTGACAGATAACAACGCACCTGAGGCTGCTGAGGCAATTGCTATTGCTCGTGACCTTATGGTTTCTGGCGAGTGGGATGTATTCTCTGGTACAGCTCTTGTATTCTCTGGTGAGGCTGGTTCCGTATCAGTAGAACAGGTTGCTACAGACCTCGTTACAAACGATGGTGAAGTTATTGTAGCTGCTGGTGGTCCATCTGTTGATGATGGTGTTATCCAGGGTTCTATGAACTACTATGTAGCTGGAGTTATTGCTGAGGCTTAATTCTTAATTACCGGAGGTTTTCTTATGGCGGCTGACGCTTACGCGATTGAATTACGTGGCATTTCAAAGAGTTTTGGCTCTGTAGCCGCGAATAAGAATATTAACCTTAATCTACGTAAAGGTGAAATTCTTGCTCTTTTAGGTGAGAATGGATCTGGAAAAACGACTTTAATGAACATGCTGTCGGGCATTTATACGCCCGACAGCGGTTCTATTTTTATTGAAGGAAAAGAAGTAAGAATTACTTCTCCTGACGATGCTGGAAAACTTGGCATTGGAATGGTACATCAGCACTTTAAGTTAATTGAACGTTTTACAGCTGCTGATAATATATGGATAGGTAAGAAGGATAGCGGCTTCCTTTTGAAAAATAGCCGTAATAAGGAGATAGAGAAGATAGCAGCGCAGTTTGGATTTGATATAGATCCAACAAAGCTCGTTATGAATATGTCTGTATCTGAGAAGCAGACATTGGAGATTATTAAGGTTCTTTGCTATGGAGCAAAGGTAATTATTCTTGATGAGCCAACAGCTGTTTTAACAATTCAGGAAACAAAGAAGCTTTTCGACGTATGTAGAAAGATGAAGGAAAGCGGACATTCTATAATAATTATTACTCATAAGCTTAACGAGGTTATGGAGATTTCTGACCGAGTTGCAATTATGCGTAAGGGTGAGTATATCGATACAGTCGAGTCTTCCAAGACAAGTGAGAAAGAACTTACTGAATTGATGGTTGGTCATAAGGTAGATCTTAATATCGATAGACCAATAATTGAGAAAACAAAACCATTACTCGAAATCCGTGATATTTGTATTGATAAGGATGAGGGAACTCCTGCTGTAGATAAGATGAGTTTCTATATTAGAGGCGGTGAAGTCTTAGGTGTTGCAGGAATTGCTGGTAGTGGACAAAAAGAACTTTGTGAGGCTATAGCAGGTCTTCGTAAAATTAAATCTGGAAAGATTATTCATAAGGGTGAGAATCTTGTAGGTAAGTCTTCAAAGCAGATTTCTGAACTTGGTATCGCTATGAGTTTTATCCCTGAAGATCGTCTAGGTATGGGCCTTGCACCTTCATTGTCAGTTGCAGATAACGTAATGCTTAAGAATTATTCTGATTCTTTTGGATTTATGGTTGATCGTAAGAAGGCAAGAAAAGAAGCTCACGAGATAGTAGATCAGTTATCTATTGTAACACCATCTGTTGATACGCCTGTAAGACGTTTGTCTGGTGGTAATGTTCAGAAGGTTTTGCTTGGGCGTGAGATTAAGTCAGCACCTAATGTTCTTGTTACTGCATATCCAGTACGAGGACTTGATATTAATTCTTCATATACAATCTATGGAATTATTAATGAGCAGAAAAAGAAGGGCGTTGGAGTTCTATTTATAGGTGAGGACCTGGACGTTATGCTTGCTTTGTGCGACAAGATTATGGTTATGTGTCACGGTAAACTTATGGGTGTAGTTCATGCCAATAAGACGGATAAGGAACAGTTAGGCCTTATGATGACTGGTGCACTTAATCTTGTTGATGCCAAGGAAGGTAAGACAGCTGGTATTGCCAAAGACTCTGCATTTACTCCAGAGGAATGGGAAGAAGCTACTGATATGAGTGAGGGAGGTTCAGAAGAATGAAATCTTTCCACCTGATTAGAAGAAGTGACGTAACACTAAAGCAGAAAGTGCTTTTGTATATTTTGGGTATTGTAATATCCTTTGTTATCGGAGGCATTTTCTTAGCTTCCCTAGGTATTAATCCAATTATTTATTATCGCGACATGATTACAATCGGTCTTATTGGTAACCGTTATCCTGCAAAATGTGTTGAAGGATTTTTAAAGCTCTTTGTACCTTTGATTATTACATCTGTTGCATTGTCATTATCTTTTAAGATGAGATTTTGGAATATTGGTGGTGAGGGTGAGTTCATTACTGGTGCAATCTTTGCAGCTTTGGTAGCTTTTAAACTCGGGCCTGTACTTCCAACAACTGCAGTTATTCCTTTGATGGGTATAGCTGCTGCATTAGCTGCTGGTGTAATTGGATTTATAACAGCGCATCTTAAGGTAAAATTCAATACTAATGAGACTCTTGTAACACTGATGGTTAACTACATCATGCTTTATGTAATTAAGTATATAGGTGAGACCAAGGCAGAATGGAACTTCTTCTTAAGAGATGATTCTGAGCGCCCTGTATTTGCGAAGTTCCCTGAGAGTGCGATGATGCCAGGTATTAAGATTGGTGACTTTACTTTATTAGCTTCAGTAATCATTGCAATACTAATCACTGTTGGTGTTTACTACTACATCAAGACTACTAAGCATGGATTTGAGGTTTCTGTTGTAGGTGATAGTACAAATACAGCAAAATACGCTGGTATGAGTGTATACAAAATTACTGTTAGAACTATTTTTATATCTGCTGCTTTAATTGGTCTTGCAGGTGCATTTACAGCTGCTTCTTCTGGAACAATCTCTACTGACATTACAAACAATGTAGGTTGGACAGGTGTTATAGTTGCTTGGCTTTCTAAGCTTTCTACTCCAGCAATAGCACTTGTTAGTGTTCTCATCTCAGTTTTGCAGTATGGATGTCAGGTAGCATCTGCTTCATATCCATCCATTGATCATAATTTTGCAGACTTAATGCAGGGTATATTCCTTTTCTCAATACTTGCCGCAGACTTCTTCGGTAACTTCAAGATTGTTAAGACAGGAGGTAAGAATGATGCTTGATGTAATTACTCTTTTTATATTCAATATAGTAATCTATAGCATTCCTCTCCTTTATGCTACTTGTGGCGAGATAGTTATCGAGAAATCTGGCTCACTTAACTTAGGTGTTGAAGGAACTATGGCTATTGGTGCTGTATTTGGATTCTTGGCTGGATGTAGTGCCAATTCATTGCCTGTTGCTTTGTTAGTTAGCTTCATAACAGCGGCTCTTGTTGGTGCAATTTTCTCTTTGTTTACTATTACTCTTCAGGCTAATCAGAATGTAACAGGTCTTACAATTACTACTATTGGTGTAGCGGTATACTTCTTTGTAGGTAATGCTTTAGGTAAGGACTGGCCTTACCTCCCAGATGCTGATAAATTCGTACAGCAGTCTTCTGCCATCGAGATTCCTGGTTTATCCCAGATTCCTCTTGTAGGCAAGGCATTTTTCTCACATAACATTCTTGTATATCTTGCTGTCGTAATAGCTATTCTTTTGTGGCTTTATTTTGAAAAGACTTCAGTTGGTCTTAAGCTTAGAGCTATTGGCGAGAACCCTGGTGCTGCAGATTCTTTGGGAGTACATATTGTGAAGTATAAGTATCTCCATATTATGCTTGGTTCAGGCATTATGGGAATTGGTGGTCTTTATATGGGACTTAACCTCGGTGGTACTTTTGAAGGAAGTAACTGCTGGATTAATGGTTATGGATGGATCGCGATAGCACTTGTAATTTTTGCTAACTGGTCAACATCAAAAGCTATATTTGGTACATTTGTATTTGGATTTTTCAATACTTTGAGAATTTATAACGCGCCTCTAGCTGCTACTTTCCCTAATGCTCTAGGATGGCTATCTAAGATTCCAGCACAATTCTTCTCTGCTTTACCATTCATTGTGACACTTATAGTTCTTATAGTTAGTTCTATGCGTAAAAGCAAAAATAGTAATTGTCCTACAGCAATTGGACTTAATTACTACAGAGAAGATAGATAAATTTGTGACCTAACCACTTTAATTCCCGTCTTAGTTAATAGAAGTCGGGAATTAATATTTGACGCGAAGGGAATACATGGAAGACGAGTTAATTCTAAAATTGTACTTCGATAGAAACGAAGATGCTATCAATCAGACGAGAGTAAAATATTCTCGTTTGCTTCATAGTGTAGCTTTTGGAATACTCAAAAACCACGAAGACTCTGAGGAATGCGAGAATGATACATATCTTAAAGCTTGGAATACCATTCCTCCGACGCGTCCAGACGTATTGTCTGCTTTCCTGTCTCGCATTACTCGTAATTTGTCACTAGACCTTTACGAGAAGATGCATGCAGCAAAGAGAGGTGGTAATGAGGTGCCTTTGATCTTAGATGAATTAGCAGAAATTGTTCCATATGAAGGTATGGATAGTGAGGATGAATCTCAAGGTGAGGAACTTAAGAAGATTCTTGATGATTTCTTAAGTGAACTCACACCAGACGCACGACTAATATTTATGCGTCGTTACTGGTTTGGAGATTCTGTTCAGGAAGTATCTGACAAGCTTCATTTCGGTAAGAGTAAAGTAAAGATGAGCCTCCTTAGATCCCGCGAAAGTCTCAAGTTGAAACTTGAGAAGGAGGGGTACGTGCTATGAGTAAGAAGTTAAATAATGAAAATCTTTTACGCGCTTTTAGCGACGTTGATGACAAGTATATCGAAGAAGCTTTGAATTACTCTTTAAAAGGCAAGAAGGCAAATGTTTCTACCTTACAAAACCGTGCCTTAATCGGCTCTATAGCTGCTGTTGCTATTGCTGTTGTTGGAGGAATAATTTTCCTTAATATAAGTAATAAATCGAGCGAAGCTGAGTACAATGCTTCTGCTCATAATGCAGCTGTACAGGAAGAAGTGTCTGAGATGAATACACTTGAGATTGAGGCCGCTGTTTGTGAAGATGAAATAGATGGCGTTGGTGGTGCTCCTGCTACCGAGAATGAAACCTCGGTTGCGACAATGGATGCTAGTCTTGATTTAGACATGTATATGCCAGAAGAATTAGGTAATATCGTAACTTCGGATTATGAGGTTTCTGACAGTCTTTTGAGGACATCATATTTTGATGCTAATGGTGAGCTTTTACTCGAAATAAACCAGTATTTTGATGAATATGATTCAAATGGAATTCAGGATATAGATGATGAATACTTGCAAATCTATGAAGCAGTTCATACTAATGATGGTATAACAATATATCGTGATGGCGATGATTGTTTAGGTGCTACTTTTGTTAGAAACAACAATTACTATATTGTTCGTACACCGATGGGTGTTTCTGAAGATGCATTGCAGACAATTATCGGTCAGATTTGATGCAATTTTTCTGTAAACTAGTATATTGACTTTGCTATTTAGGTGCGCGATTATTACTTGTTTAAGTTTATAGTTGTTTACTAAATAGGAGAAAAAGAAGAATTGAAGAACATTTTGAAGTTTCTTAAGGGGTCGGAGCTAACTGTATTATTGATTGTGCTCCTTCTTTTCTTACAAGCTTACTGTGATTTATCTTTGCCTAATTACACTAGTAAGCTGATTAACGTTGGTTTGCAGCAGAATGGTATTGAGTATGCTGCACCTAATACTATTCGCGAAGAAACTATGCAGGCATTAGAACTCTTCATGCCAGATGAAGATGTTGCTACTTTTAATGATGCATATTCTGACGAAGATGGAGACGGAATCTATTCATTGAAGAATCCTAAGGATATTGAAGCTGTCAGCAATCTTCTTGCTATGCCTGAGAGCGTTTACTTTCAGATGAGTAATACTGAGTACTCTGAAGTTTCCATCGAAGACATCGAGACTGCTATTAATATGGGACTTATGACCAAGGAGCAGTTCTTAGATGGTATCAATGAGAAAATCGCTTCTTATGGTAATTTAAATGAATCCTACTTAAATCAGATTGCTGTTGCTTTTGTAGCTTCTGAATATGAAGGTCAGGGATTAGAGTTAGAGACAATACGTAACCACTACTTGTATACAGTAGGATTTAAGATGATTCTTATGACATTATTTATGTCTATTACGGCTATTGTTACAGGTTATTTTGCATCTAAGACTTCAGCTAAGATTGGTAAGACACTTCGTGAGTCCTTGTATAGCAAGGTAATGAAGTTTACTAATGCAGAGATGGAAAAGTACTCTACAGCTTCTCTTATTACTAGATCTACTAATGATATCCAGCAAGTACAGATGGTAATCGGTATGATTTTACGAATGGTAGCATATGCTCCAATCCTTGCAATATTTGGAATTATTAGAGTAGTTCAGACAAGATCTGGTATGAGCTGGATTATTGTTGTAGCTGTTATTACACTTTGTGCTTTAGTTGGTATCCTTGTTGCAATTGCAATGCCTAAGTTTAAGCAGATGCAGAAGTTGGTAGATAACCTTAACCTCGTATCTCGTGAGATACTGACTGGTATTATGCCTATTCGTGCTTTTACTCGTGAGCTTCATGAGCAGAAGAGATTTGAGAAGGCCAATAAAGATTTGTACAATACACAGATTTTTACTAACCGAGCAATGAACTTTATGATGCCAATTATGATGTTCATTATGAATGGCGTTTCTCTCCTTATCGTATGGGTTGGTTCTGGTAGAGTTGACGCTGGTGCAATCCAGGTTGGTGACCTCACAGCATTTATCACATATTCTATGGTTATCGTAATGAGTTTCTTGATGCTCTCTATGATTTCTATCATCCTTCCTCGTGCTGGTGTAGCAGCTGATCGTATTGTTGAAGTACTAAATACTGATATTTCACTTAACGATCCTAAGGAAGCAAGGGATGAAGAAATCAAGAACAGCAAAGGTAGGATTGCTTTTACAGAGGTAAGTTTTGCTTATCCTGGTGCTGCGAGCTACGCCCTGGAGAATCTAACATTTACAGCTGAGCCTGGTCAGGTAACTGCAATTGTAGGTTCAACAGGTTGTGGTAAGTCTACTCTTCTTAATTTGATTCCGCGCTTCTTCGATGTTACAGAAGGATCAATCACTTTGGATGGTGTTGATATAAGAGAAGTTACTCAGAATGCTTTGAGAAGCAAGATTGGTTATGTTCCTCAGAAGGGTATGCTTTTCTCCGGAACAATCGAGAGTAACATCAAGTATGGTGGTGAAGCTATTTCTGATGAGGATATGAAGGACGCTGCTTCTATCGCTCAGGCAGAAGAGTTTATCAATGAGAAGGAAGAAAAGTATGCTTCTACAATAGCTCAGGAAGGTTCTAATGTATCTGGTGGTCAGAGACAGAGACTTTCTATCGCCAGAGCAATTGCCAAGAAACCACAGATTTATCTCTTCGATGATTCTTTCTCTGCTCTTGACTACAAGACAGACCTTAAGCTTCGTTCTGAACTTATGAAGCGTACACAGGATTCCACAGTAATCATTGTTGCTCAGAGAATCTCAACTATTCTCCATGCTGACAAGATTTTGTGTATGGATGATGGCAAGATTGTAGGCCAGGGCACACATCAGGAGCTTATGAAATCCTGCAAAACCTATATGGAAATTGCAAAGAGCCAGCTTTCTGAGAGAGAGCTCTCTGAGAATGGAGGTGCTTTGTAATGGGTGAGAATAGACGTAGACGTATGGGCCCACGTGGAATGACAGGCGAGAAGCCTAAGGATTTTAAGGGCACTATTAGAAAGCTCTTAGCTTATATGGGTAACTATAAGTTTGCTGTACTTGTAGTAATGATTTTTGCTGTAGGCTCAACAATCTTCAATGTAGTAGGACCTAAGATTTTAGGTAAAGCTACAACTGAGTTGTTCGAGGGCTTAATCGCTAAGATTACAGGAACTGGTAGCATAGACTTTGATAAGATTGCAAAGATCCTCCTTACACTCTTAGCAATCTATGGTGTAAGTGCGGTTTTTGCTTTTGTTCAAGGATGGATAATGACAACTATCTCACAGAAGATGAGTTTTAGACTTCGTGAGGATATTAATAAGAAGATTGACAGAATGCCACTTTCCTATTTCGAAGGTAATACAGTAGGTGATATCCTCTCTCGTATTACTAACGACGTAGATACTCTTGGTCAGTCTCTTAACCAGTCAATCACCCAGCTTATTACATCTGTATGTACATTAGTTGGTGTATTGGTTATGATGTTCTCTATTTCAGGTCTTATGACTGGTCTTACTTTGATTATTCTTCCTGTTTCTGTAGTTCTCGTATCTGTTATCGTAAAGCGTTCTCAGAAGTACTTCTTTGCACAGCAGCAGTACTTAGGACAGATAGACGGTCAGATTGAAGAAACATTTTCTGGTCACAATGTTGTTAAGGCATTTAACCGTGAGGACAAGGAGCTTGAGCATTTCTGTGAGACTAATGAAGTTTTATATGAGTCTGCATGGAAGAGTATGTTCTTTTCTGGTTTGATGCAGCCAATTATGAACTTTGTTAGTAACTTAGGTTATGTTGCTGTAGCTGTATCAGGTGCAATGCTCGCGTCTGCAGGTAAGATTACTCTTGGTGACATCACTGCGTTTATCCAGTATGTTAAGACATTTACTCAGCCAATCACTCAGATGGCTCAGGTATCTAACATGCTTCAGTCAATGGCAGCTGCTGCAGAGCGTATTTTCCAGTTCTTAGATGAGCCAGAAGAGACTCCTGATGTTAAGGATGCCATTGATGCTACAGGTCTTGATGGTAGCGTAAGCTTTGATCACGTTAAGTTTGGTTATAATCCTGATAAGACAATCATCCACGACTTTAATCTCGATGTTGCTCCAGGTAAGATGGTCGCTATTGTAGGTCCAACTGGTGCAGGTAAGACTACAATCGTTAAGCTCTTGATGAGATTTTATGATGTAAATAGTGGTGAGATTCGTATTGGTGGCAAGCCAATTACTCAGTTCAAACGAGGTGAGGTTCGAGAGAACTTTGGTATGGTTCTTCAGGATACATGGTTATTCCACGGTACTATTATGGAGAATATCCGTTACGGCCGTTTGGATGCCACTGATGAAGAAGTAGTTAAGGCAGCAAGAGCAGCAAGAGCTGATAGATTCATTCGTTCCTTACCTGGTGGTTATAATATGGAATTGAACGAGGAATCAACAAACGTATCTCAGGGTCAAAAGCAGCTTCTTACAATCGCTAGAGCACTCCTTGCTGATAACCCAATCCTGATTTTGGATGAGGCTACTTCATCTGTAGATACAAGAACAGAGCATCTTATTCAGCAGGCTATGGAAGAGCTCATGAAGGGCAGAACAAGCTTTGTTATTGCACACAGACTCTCTACAATTAAGAATGCAGATATCATTCTCGTAATGAGAGATGGTGATATTGTAGAGCAGGGCAACCACGAGGAGTTGCTTGCCAGGGATGGCTTCTACGCACAGCTTTATAACGCTCAGTTCGAGCAGGCTGTATAAGCTTTAACTAATAATTAATCCAAGAGGCACTGCAGGTCTTTCTGTAGTGCCTCTTTGTTTGCTCATCAGAAATACTTGACAGTAATCACCAATAGTGTAAAATTACACTTATAGTGTTAAGGAGGTAATTATGGAATTATTACTAATACTAATTGCATTACTAACTGTTGCATCACCTGTACTTATGGTGGTGTTCTTTGTTTTATATATGATGGAGAAGTCTAAGGTTAAGACTTTAGAGGCCAAGCTTAAGGAAACGGTTGCACCTGCTCCATCTCAAGCTGCTGAAGTAGCCAAGACTCAGGTTGCAGTTACAACTCCTGTTGCAACGGCATCAGTCGCAACTCCAGCTCCAGTCGTAACTAAGGCTCCTGCTGCATCTTCAGCAACTGTAGCTCCAGTTACAGCTCCTGAGACAACAACTCCTGCCAAAGCGCCTACACCTAAGAAGTTCTCTGGCATTACTATTACTTTTGGTGTTGGTGTATTACTTCTTACAATCGTTGCTGCTGTATTTGTATCTTCTTCATGGGGATTTATTGGTGACATAGGAAGAGTAGTAGTTCTTCTTGCTTACCTAGCTATCGTATTTGGACTTTCTTTCTTATCTGATAAGGTTTTACATCTTAAGCAAACTGGTTTTGCTTTCTATACACTTGGAAGCTTCTTGTTCCCAATTATTATCACTGGTATTGGCGTACTTAACTTATTCGGAGATGCATTTTCAATTTCTGCTGGTAACGGTGCTTTAGTTGGTGCTTGTGCGGCCTTATCATTTGGTATTTGTGGTGTTATCGGTACCAAAATCTATAAGAAAAATTCTTACTATGCGGTTTCTTATCTTGGCTTTACCTGGGCTGCTTTATTTATTGCAGGTCAGATAGGCGGTCATGTTGTAGGATTTGCTTTACTTGGAGTAATCGCACTTGTTTTTCAGATTATTAACTGCCTTAAGAAAGGAGTTAACCTTAAGTATTTTAGTATCTATAGAGAGTCAGTAACCTATATTGCAGCAGCTGCAAGCTTTGCTTATATGTTCTCTGATAATAGTATTCCTGCTTTAATCGGCACTATCGCAGTGTCTGGTAGTATGGTTCTTCTTTCCATGAATCCTAGAAGATCCTGGGTAAGTTTTGTTGCTCCTATTGTTGCTCTTACAGTATGGGGCTGCACTATTAATCTCGCCCTTGATTACGCTAATAGTTACGCGCACTTAATCTGCGGCCTTGTTATTGTATTACTTTATATTGCTTTCTTTGCAATGAAGCGTAATAACTATTTAACTGATTTTCTCTATCCTCTGGCAATGGTACTTTTCGCGATTATTGCTGATAATGGATTAACTGTAGGCGGCTTGATTTCTATCATTATGGCAGCCACTATCATGGCCAATATGTCTTGGCGTAAGAATACTAACACCGCGATTAAGGTTTTAGCTGCGATTATATTCTCCTGGATGATTCCTCTAGCTGCTCGAAATGCATTTGCATTAGCTTATCCTGATAGTAACAATATCGTTTATTATACTTTGATTGCTATGAATGTGATTGCTATCCTAAGTTACGGTATCAGATTTGTAGCAGGAAGTGAGAAAGTTCGTGAGAGTAGACTAATTTGCGAATCTATGACATCCGCTGGATTGATGTTCACTACAATTAATCTGTTTATTACTAACAATGATATCCAAAGAATTGTTATAGCTGCATTCATAATGGTGCTATGGCTTATGCTTTTGATTAGTATAGCTTATAAGAGAGCTGATAGAGAGAAGCCATATATTAGCACATTGGTTTTTGCTACGTTTACAATGATCTCATCTATTGTATTAACTGGAGTGATTTTTGATTATTTTAAGAATGTAAACTTCGATTACTTTACCGTAACTTCGCTTATACTGATGAACCTCTTGGCTTTGGTATTTAAGTTTATGCCTGACAGCTTAACAAATACCGCTAAGAAGTATATGAGACCTCTTGGAATTATCTCTATTACAATTGGAACTATTATGTTATGCCTGGGTGCGATTGTATTTGATACCTTGTGGGTTACTCTCTTATTTGCTGTAATTAATCTTGGAATTATGTATCTATATAGATTTAACTATCTTGGATTCATATCAATGGCTATTTCAGTCTTTGTATCTGTAGATATTATTAAGGATTTGGGTGCAACTGGAATAGTATATGACTTAATCGTACTTGCTTTGTTTGTTGCTTTAAGTGTAATTGGTCATGTGTTCCATAAGAAGTACTTTGCTAAGGGTATCTTTGACTGGTTCTCATTAATACCTGTGCTTTTGATGTTTACATTCAATAATGATGAGTTTTCAGCATTAGTTTTGGCTTTGTTCGTGCTTAACTTTATTGGTAGAACAAAGACTAAGACCAGAACACTAATTGGTATTTCATCTATCTTTATGTTCTCATGCGTCTATACAGCAATCAGCAGACATATGGATTTGAGTAATAGTGTAGAAGTCAGACTGTTTATATTAATGATGCTTAGCTGCGTATTATTAAACAGATATGTAATCAAACCATTTAGTGATAAGGCAATGAGAATTATCTGGTTTATTGCAGTTTCTTTAGCTTTGGTTATCGAAGGATTTGCAGCGCTATTTACAGGATATATTACTGATTTGCTTATTACTGGTATTACTTCGGTCGGCATATTCATTACATCCTTTATCATTAAGCGTAAGCTTTGGTTTACTCAGTCATTAGTGGCGATTATACTTATCGGTCTTTATTTTTCTATTACTTTTGGCTCAAGTATCGTATGGCTAATATACTTGCTTTTAACAGGTGTAATCCTCATTACTATTGCGGCTGTAAATGAAGGAAAGAAGCGTAAGACCGAAAAAAATAATCTGACCAGCGAGTGGAAGTGGTAAGTTCTCTATCGCGCTAAAGCGTTTTTGCTGATATAATACGCGGGTGTTATGAAACAAAAAGGAGAAATGGTATGAAGAAGTTTTTCGCACTCGCACTTGCAGCTACTATGCTCGTAGTGCCTTTCGCAGGTTGTTCTGCTCAGACAGAGGAAGAGACAAAGGAACAGTTCGTTGTTGGTTTTGACGCAGAGTTCCCACCAATGGGTTTCATTGCTGAAGATGGTTCCTACACAGGTTTTGACCTTGATCTCGCAGCTGAGGTTGCTTCAAGACTTGGTATGGAGTTCGTAGCTCAGCCAATCGACTGGGATTCCAAGGATATGGAGCTCGCTTCCGGTAACATCGACTGTATTTGGAATGGTTTTACAATGACAGGCCGTGAGGATGCTTATGCCTGGACATCTGCTTACATGAACAATGCACAGGTAATTGTTGTAGCAGCTGATTCTGGTGTTACATCCCTTGATGATCTTAACAGCGCAGTATTCTGTGCTCAGAGAGATTCTTCTGGTCTTGCAGCTATCTATGAGGCTGGACTTGATGTTCTTGCTACAGATGTAGTTGAGGTTGATACATACCTTAACGCTATGATGCAGCTTGGTGCTAACGGTGTAGACGCTATCGTAATGGATGAGATCGTTGCTCGTTATGAGATTGAGAATTCTGATTATGACTTCATCGTTCTTGATCAGTCTTTGGCTCCAGAGGAGTATGGTGTTGGTTTCGCTCTTGATAATACAGAGCTCCGTGACCAGGTTCAGGCTACTCTCGAGGAGATGGCAGCTGACGGCACACTCGCTAGAATTTCTACTGAGTGGTTCGGTACAGACATCACAACAATTGGTCAGTAATTGATTCTTTTTATCCCCACCGCGAACGTTAAAGTGGTGGGGATTTTTTTATTTAACAGGGGTCCTAATGGAAAGATACATTTCGACAATCACACAGCTTGCAGCAGGATTTAAGTTCACACTTATTATCTTTGCATTTACTATTCTTTTTTCTATTCCACTTGGCTTGCTTGTAGCAAAGCTTCGTATGTCAAAGTTCAAAGTGATAAGTGGAATTACCAGAGTTTATATATCTATTATGCGTGGCACACCTCTGATGCTACAGCTTTTACTCGTTTACTTTCTTCCAAATATGTTGTTTGGTATTGCTCTCCGTGATTTGAATTTTGGAGGCGTTGATTACAGACTTACAGCTACTGTAATTGGTTTTAGTTTGAATTATGCAGCTTATTTCGCTGAGATTTTCCGTGGTGGTATTCAGTCTATCCCTAAGGGTCAGTACGAAGCCGCTCAGATTCTCGGTTTTACAAATACACAGACATTCTTCAAGATTGTTTTGCCACAGGTTATTAAGAATGTCCTTCCAGCCGTAACTAATGAAGTTATTACTCTCGTTAAGGATACATCTCTCGCGCAGGTTTTATCCGTAACAGAAATGTTTACTGCAGCAAAGGCGTTGTCTTCTGCACAGGTTTCCATTATGCCTTTGATTGCAGCTGGCGTGTTCTACTATGTTATGAATGGTCTCGTTGAGATTGTTATGAACCGCTTTGAGAAGAGCATGAATTACTATCACTAAGGAGGATTTTTATGAAGCTACTCGAAATGAAAGATGTTAAAAAATCCTTCGGTGACCTTCAGGTCCTTAAGGGGATTGATTTATCAGTAGAGCAGGGAGAGGTTGTTGCCATTATCGGTCCATCTGGTGGAGGTAAGTCTACTCTCTTAAGATGCGCTACTACTTTGGAGACAATTGACAGCGGCTTTATCTCTATTGGTGGTGATACACTGGTATCAACTCCGGCAGGTTCTGATAAAGCGCATTATGCTGATAAGCACCAGATGACAGAAATCAGATCCAAGTTTGGACTTGTATTTCAGAACTTTAATCTGTTTCCTCATTTCTCTGTTCGTCGTAACATTACAGAGGCTTTGGTTTCTGTTCATAAGAAGAGTAAAGAAGAGGCTAATAGCATTTGTGATGAGTTATTAGCTAAGATGGGACTTTCTGAGAAAGGTGATAGCTATCCATGTAATCTCTCAGGAGGTCAGCAGCAAAGAGTTAGTATTGCACGTGCTTTAGCTACTAATCCGGAAATACTATTCTTCGATGAGCCTACATCTGCATTGGACCCTGAGCTTACTGCAGGTGTATTGAAGGTTATAAGAGACCTGGCAGAAGAGAAGATGACTATGGTTATCGTAACTCACGAGATGAGCTTTGCAAGAGACGTAGCAGACAGAATCATCTTTATGGATGGTGGCGTAATCGTAGAGCAGGGCCCAGCATCTGAAGTTATTAATAATCCTAAGAACGACAGAACCAAGGAGTTCCTAGCTGGATATTAATTAATACAGTTGATTATTTGAGCATTTAAAAAGCCTGGCCGATAAAAGCCAGGCTTAATTATTTATTCAATGAGTAAGGATTACTTATCGCTAAGTAAAGCGTTTGCTCTTTCCAAAGCTGCATCGATGTGTGCGCAGAAGTTATCAGCGCCAACTGCTTCGATGAATCCAGCCTTTTCCATAAGTCTCATAGGACGCTCGTTAACGTGTGAGAATACCATCTTAACGTTATTCTTCTTACAACGCTCATAAAGGCCCTCGAGTGAGTGCATTGCTGTAGCATCAAGCTCAGGTACACCTCTCATACGGATGATAAGAACTTTAGTGAAGTCCTTCAAAGTGATGTTTGCAATCTGATCTGCAGCGCCGAAGAACATAGGACCAGAAATCTCGTAAACACGAACTTCGTGTGGAACTGTCTTTAAGTATGTAGCATCCTTATCGTTTTCCATATCAGGAATGTCGTAAGTCCATCCACGAACCTCAGCCTCATCACCCATATGCTTCATGAAGAGAACGCATGCCATGAGCATACCAACTTCGATAGCTACTACGAGATCGAATACTACTGTGAGGATGAATGTTACTACCAATACTGCGATATCACTCTTGGAAGACTTCTTAACAAGAGATACGAATGCTCTCCACTGACACATGTTATAAGCAACGATGAAAAGGATTGCTGCGATTGTTGGCATTGGAATCCATGATGCATAAGGCATAAGGAACAATACAACAAGTACAAGAGATAAAGCGTGAACCATACCAGCAATAGGAGTACGACCACCATTATTAATGTTTGCTGCAGTTCTTGCGATAGCACCTGTTGCAGGGATACCACCAAAGAGAGCAGAACCAGCGTTACCAATACCCTGTGCGATGAGCTCCATATTAGATCTGTGTCTTGAACCAATCATACCGTCAGCTACTACTGCAGAGAGTAAGGACTCAATAGCAGCGAGGATGGCGATTGTAAATGCATCTGGAGCAACGTTACGCATTGCTTCTAAGCTAAATGCTGGCATTACAAATGTAGGAAGACCACTTTTAATTGTATATAAGTCACCGATTGTCTTAACATCAGTAAACACAAACTTTGAAAGAAGAATACCGACGATTACTGCAAGTAAGGATCCTGGAATCTTCTTGTTGATATAAGGCCAGAGGATTAATACGAAGAGACTAATTGCACCAACTGCCATAGCCTGCCAGTTGAATGTTCCGATATTCTTGGCGATAGCCTCGAGCTTTTCTAATGTCTCGATTGTTACTGTACCTGCTGGGTAAGTAAGACCTAAGAAGTCTTTTATCTGACCAATTACGATAGTTACTGCGATACCTGCAGTAAATCCAGTTGTGATTGTATAAGGGATGTACTTGATGTAGCTTCCAACTCTAAGTAAACCCATAACAATCAAGATGATACCTGCCATGATTGTAGCAAGTGCTAATCCATCCATACCGTTCTTAGCAACGATACCTGCAACGATTGTCGCAAAAGCTGCTGTAGGACCTGCTACCTGAACGCGGCTACCACCAAAGAAGGAAATTAAGAATCCTGCAATGATTGCTGTGTAGATACCATTTTCTGGGCCTACACCAGAAGCAAGTGCCAAAGCGATGGATAAAGGGAGCGCGATGATTGCAACGATAATACCTGCAATTACATCGTTTACGAACTGCTTTCCGTTATACTTCTTCATAACAGAGAAGAGCATCGGCTTAAGTTTGTCTTTACTATTCATAACGACCTCGATAAATGTTTTTTTGATAATCGAAATAA
>JAKSRJ010000012.1 GCA_024403715.1 Saccharofermentans sp.
GCTGAAGTAATAATGATTAGAGAAGAAAATGACGTTAATATTTCTAATCAAGAGAGAGCTCAGATCGCTGTTAATGCGGCGCCCGATTTGTTTTTAAGAGTACATGCTGACAGTGCCAATGATCCAATCACTTCTGGTGTACGAGTATATACACCAAGCTCTGGTAGTTATACAGATACTTCGCCTGAGTATGCACAGCTATTAGCTTATTTGGTAGCTAATGCTGAAGGCTTTGAAGAGTATGAAGCACTGACCTCTCAGTACTATGCTGGGCTTAATTACGCTAATAGTTTGCGAGCTTTCCAATTGAGTCTTGGATTCTTATCTAATAGTGATGATGAAGAGCGCTTATTAGTTGAGGATAATATGAGAGTTGTCGCTGAAGCTATATCTGAGTTTTGCAATAATCTTTATAACGGATAATCTTAAGGGAGATATTTTATGCCATATATGAATTCAAACGATCGTGCAAATGAAGCAATAAATGACGGAATTATTAAAAGATCCTCGCTTGATGCTAATGAAGTTAATGGAAAAATAACTACCAATGAGCAAATGATACATGCGTTATGGTTATTACTACAGCGTATGGGAGTAACTAATGAGCAGCTGGACGAAGCTTTGACTGAAGTTATGGAGATTAACGCCAGAGGTGTTGTTTCACTTAAAGGGATGGCATGTCCACAGTGTGGTTCTAAAGCTCAATTCAATGGCCCATTTAAGATAAAATGTATCTACTGCGGCACGGAAGCAGTGCTTAATCCTTATGAAGCACGTGAATTAGCTGAGCAAGCAAATGCAGTTATTGCAGAACAGCAGGCTTTGGAAGAACAGCAAAAGAGATGGGAAGAAGCCCAGAAGAATAATCCATATCAGCCTTATGATGTGACAAAAGACCTTAACTTTGACGATTTGATGTAAGTATGTTAATTTAACTTATCTCATATGTATTGAGCTGTGACTTTATATGGGGGTGCACCGGTTTCGACGGGGTCGTTGATACTGGGAAAGCGGGTAGAGGATTCTCGTTGGCCTCTTTAAAAAACGGGAAACGCAAGTAATTGCAAACGACACACAGCTCGTAGCAGCTTAATTTTGCTACCGCCTACCTTGACCATCTGCCATCTTGGATAGGCGTCAGCGGCAGACCTTACCTGTCAGAGGTTAAACAGGACCACCTCAGAAGCAAAGCTTTGAGTTTCTGTTGTATTTATGAAGCTACTGGCGAGCATACCTGACAGCGGGTTCTGTTCAAAGGGAATTTTTTAAACACTGTCTGCACCCGGAGATGTCCCGGCGGATATGGTTTCGGACAGGGGTTCAATTCCCCTCACTTCCACCAAAAACACCTTGAGACTTATTGTTTCAAGGTTTTTTATTTGCTGATTAATTATCAGAGATAAATATGTAATTTTTACCATAAATTTGACATCGTGGAGCATGACTTATCTATATACTTAAAATATACATAACAGGAGGTCACTTAAGATGGTTGATGTTAAGAATAGATGGGCCCTCATTACAGGTGCTAATCGTGGTATTGGTAAGCTTTCTGCTTATTTTATGGCAGATATGGGATGCAACGTTATTCTCCATTGCCGTAACTTGGATTCTGTAGCAGTAATGGCTGATGAGATTAGGGCTAAGGGCGTAGATGTTAAGGCTGTTACAGCAGAACTTGGTGATATGGCTTCTGTTAAGGCTATGTGTGAAGAGATTGATTCTATGGGAATCACTCTAGATATAATTCTTAATAATGCTGGCTTCCAGATTGGCTATAGAACAGAATATTTTGATACTCCAATCGACGATTATGAGAAGAGTTTTATTGTTAATACAATGGCTCCAATGCTTATCTGTTATCACTTCATGCCAGGTATGGTAGAGCGTGGATTTGGCCGTGTAGTAAATACTACAAGTGGTATCGCTCTTGATCCACATCAGGCTGGATATTCCGCATCTAAGGCTGCTCTTGATAAGGTTACTATTGATCTTGGATCCAAGATGGAGGGGACTGATGTAATGATTAATCTCGCTGATCCAGGATGGTGTAGAACGGACCTTGGTGGACCTAATGCACCTAATTCTCCTGAGAGTGCTATCCCTGGCGTTCTTGTTGGTGCATTCTTAGATGACAAGAAGAGTGGTCGTATTTTCCATGCTCAGGACTTCGCTGATATGACTTTGGAAGAGGCTCTCGTTAAGGCCGAGAATTATTAATTAGAGGTATACAAATGGAGAATTTTACATTTTATAGCCCAACCAAGTTCGCATTCGGTAAAGATATGTAATCTAAGGCAGGAGCTCTTGTTAAGACTTTTGGTATTGGTGATGGAAAGACCGGTGTATTTATACCACTCTCAACAGAAGATATTACTAATATTTATAAGATTGCAGCAACAACGCCAGCTCTATAAGTAAGTATAGTTAGTATTTATTAACGGGACAGAATCTTGTTTTCTGCCCCGTTTTTTTGTTAATTAGGGATATTTGCGTATAATTATCGATGGAGGCGTTAATGAATTTATTCATAAAAGTCATAGTTTGCTTTGTTGCTGGCGCGGGAGCTGGAATTGGTACAGGTTTTGCTGGTATGAGTGCAGCAGCAATTATTGGTCCTATGCTGACTGTTTTTCTGGGTCTTCCAGCTTATCAAGCTGTTGGTATCGGACTTGCGAGTGATGTTTTAGCAAGTGCCATTAGTGCATGGACTTATAAGAAAAATGACAATCTCGATATTAAGAATAGTCTTCCTTTAATTATAAGTGTTTTAATTATGACTATAGTTGGTAGCTATCTTGGAAGTTTGCTTCCTAATAGAGCTATGAGCTCCACAACTCAGTTTGGTCTAATTATGGTTGGTCTTAAATTTTTAATTAAACCTGTAAATAATCCCAAGGAAAAAGTTTCTTCTATGAGTAAGAAGGAGAGATTGATTAAAGCTATAGTTGGTGGTCTTATCGTTGGTAGCATTTGTGGCTTCATGGGAGCTGGTGGTGGTATGATGCTCCTATTTGTGCTTACTTCATTCTTAGGATATGAACTGCATATGGCTGTAGGAACTAGTGTATTCATTATGGCTTTTACTGCATTTACTGGGGGGATGAGTCATTTTGTAGTGGCAGGAGTACCTGATATTATAAGCTTGGTGTTATGTATTGTTTTTACTTTCATTTTTGCACGTATAGCCGCAGTAATTGCTAATAAAGCGCCTGCCAAAACTTTAAGTCGTGTGGCTGGTTCAATTATGATTGGCATAAGTGTAGTAATATTAGTAGTGGATTATTTGATGTAATTATCTAACTGTTTGTATTGTCAAATAATAGCAATATAAGAATGTCATGATTAATTATATAATTTAAGTATGGCTTTTAATAAGAATGTTTATAGAACTCGATATAGCATAGAACAGGATAGTCTTCCAACACAATTCTTCGAGACACCGAAGGATGTAATTAGAAGTATATTGGAGCCTGGAAATAATACATTTTATAAACTTTATAAGATTTTAATCGAGCGTACTGGCGAAGTATCTCCTTATCTTCCTGAACAGTTTAAAACTAATTGCTTTAAGTTTGATGATGGTACGTTAGGTTGCTATGTAACTCTCCCTAATCCTGAATCTATTATGCTTTGTGCTGCTATAGTTTATGTGTTTTCACCATCGATGAATAATAATATGTTCTTTACTGTGGAAACAGACGAGGCAATGGGTCGTATGACTTATAAGTTGTGTTCCATAGACGAAGAGAAGAAGCGTACTGTATATGGTGCATGTAATTTAAATCCTACTGAAATAATTCATTATATTAAGGCTGTATATTCACGTGCAAAATAAAGTGGAGAAGCAAATAGTTCTTCACGGGTGTGAAATTAAATATGAATTAACCCGTAAAAAAGTAAAAAATATGAATCTTCGAATCTCTCATGGTGGGAAAGTTTCTGTTTCAGCGTCACCAAGAGTATCCGAGAAATCAATAGAAGAGTTTTTGTTATCTCATGCTGATTTTATAATTAATGGTGTCGATAAGATGCTAGAACGTGAACAAAACAGTAGTCGCCCTGTCGAATACAAGGATGGTGAGATTGTTAAGGTCTTTGGAGAAAAAGTGGCATTACATGTTGTGATTAATTCTGGTAGAAATGTTATCGATTATAACTATCCTGATATCTACATAAAAGCAAAGGATGAAATAGCTGTAATAAAGACATATGAAAAATGGCGACGAGAGACTCTCCGGGATAAAATCTTTGAGATGTATAAGTATTACTATCCAATGTTTGCTGCTAAAGGCGTAGAGCCAGTAAATACAATTGCGCTTCGCACTATGAAGAGTAGATGGGGCGTATGTATGCCTTCAAAAAGAAAACTGACTTTTAATACTAATTTATTTGAAGTACCAGAGGAATTAATAGCATATGTAGTGGTACATGAGTTAGCCCACTTAATAGAGGCGAATCATTCGCCTAAGTTCTGGGCTCAGGTGGAATCAATAATGCCTGATTATAAAGCACGTCGTAAGATGTTACGTGAGTTTTAAGGAGTTTTTGTTATGAAATATAAACTTGCAATTTTTGATTTAGATGGAACGGTACTTAATACAATTGGAGGTCTTGCACACGCTGTTAATGAAGTTCGTAAGATGAACGGGCTCGAGCCACAAAGCTCTGAATTGGTAGCTTCCATGATTGGTAATGGTACCCGTAATTTAATCAAGCGAAGCTTAAAGCTTGATAACAGGGCAGACCTCGAAGAGAAATTCTTCCAAGACTATAGTAAGTTTTATACCGAGAACTGTAATTATGATACGTTTCCTTATGATGGAATTAATGAGATGTTAATTAAGCTTAATGAAGCAGGAATCAAATGCGCTGTAGTTACAAATAAGCCTGATAAGCCAGCGAAGATTTTGATTAAGGAGCATTTCGACGGGCTTATTAAGGAAGTTCATGGTAATGTTCCCGGAATCCCTGTAAAGCCTGATCCAACCTTTGTTTTTGAGACGATGAAGAATCAGGGCGTGCTTCCAGAGGAAACTGTTTTTATTGGTGATTCAGAGGTTGATATAAAGACCGCGATTGCTGCAGGAATAAGACCAATTAGTGTCGACTGGGGATTTAAGACTCACGAATTTTTGCAAGAAAATGGGGCCGAAGTAATTTGCTCCGACCCCGACAGTTTGTTATCTATTATCCTAGAAGATTAAAGAAGATGTGCTCTTAACTCCTCGCCAGAAAGTGGTGAGAGAAGTGCAGGAGCGATATCGAATACTGTCTTACAACCGAAGTCGCCCTTAGAAGAGAGCTTAAATACTGCACGAGCATAAGCAAGAATTACAGATGCTGTGAACTCAGGGTTGGAATCAAGCTTTAAGGAATACTCGATAACGTGCTTGTTCTCGCCATCAAAACCAGTTGTACCTGTTCTGAATACGAATCCGCCGTGGTTAAGTCTTGCATGGTTAGCATTGAACTCTTCCTCAGAGATGAAGTTTACTGTTGTATCGTAATCAGCAAAGTAGTTAGGCATTTCCTTGATTGTCTTCTCGATTGCTGCGAGGTCAGCGCCTTCCTCAGCAACTACAAAGCACTCTCTTGTGTGCTTCTGACGAGTTGTAAGCTCAGGGTTAGAACCAGATCTTACTGCATCCAAAGCCGCTGGTACTGGGATTGTGTACTGTTTGCCGTTCTTAACACCAGGAACTCTTCTGATAGCATCGGAGTGACCCTGAGATACGCCCTTACCCCAGAATGTGTAATCCTGACCCTCAGGGAGTACGCAGTTAGCATAAAGTCTCATAAGAGAGAACATTCCTGGGTCCCATCCAGCAGAGATGATAGCAGTCTTGCCATTAGCCTTAGCAGCTGCATCAACCTTAGCGAAATGCTCTGGGATTGTAGCGTGTGTATCAAAACTGTCGATTACGTTATAAAGGCCAGCATACTCAGGAGTTGTTACAGGAAGATCTGTAGCAGAACCACCACAGTTAATCATTACATCAAAATCAGCTGTCTTATCCTTAAGATTGTTAACAGAATATACAGGAACATCTGGTGTCTTGATAGAAACTGTTGCTGGGTCACGTCTTGTGAATACACCGCAAAGCTTCATGTCAGGGCATCTTCTAATCTCGCTCTCGACACCTCTTGCCAGGTTGCCGTAGCCAATAATACCAATTCTAATAGCCATTGATAATGCCTCCGAAAATATAAAAATCTTTTAAATTATGAAACAGAGTGTTGATATTTTCAATCATAAATCAGTCAATTTTATAGTAAAATATTTTTATAAAATAATCACAAAGAAAGAGGTGATTGTTGTGTCAGCAAAAATTATAACTATCTCAAGACAGTTCGGCAGTGGCGGTAGATCAATCGCCAAGCAGTTAGCAATTAAGCTTGGTTACGATTACTACGATAAGGAGATTATCGAGGAAGTCGCCAAGAAGACAGGCTTTACCAAGGATGTAGTTGCGTCACGAGGTGAGGAAGCTCCTGGTAAGTCCATTTTCTCTTACGGCTTTGATGGTCAGGGCGTTCCTGGAATCATGAACGGTATGACGATGAATGACTATATCTGGTCTGAGCAGCGTAAGGTAATTAAGCAGATTGCAGATTCTGGCAAGCCTTGTGTTATTGTTGGCCGTTCAGCAGATTATATCCTAAGAGAATATGATGATGTCCTTAACGTCTTCATCTACGCTGATATGGAATTCCGTAAGGAGAGAATTGTCAGATTATACGGTAATACTGACAATAAGCCAGAGAAGAGATTAGAGGACAAGGATAAGAAGAGGAAGGCTAACCATAAGCACTTCACAGACTTAGACTGGGGCTATGCTCCTAACTATGATATCTGTCTTTGCTCATCAAAACTCGGTATGGATAAGTGCGTTGATATCATCGCTGACTTGGCAAAATAAAATAATATTATTTATTACTTATTAATTGAAAATAATTGGCATAGACATTAAAATTGCTATGCTATAAGGGAGTTTCTCGGTTACTTATAGCCGGGAAACTCTTGTTTTTATGGATTATTTGTTTAAGGAGCGTTGTTATGGTACTTACAGCAGTATTGTTGGTAGTATTCTTCGTAGTATTTATCGGTGTTGGTATTTACTGCCGTAAAAATTCTACTGACGTTAATGGTTTCGTTTTGGGTGGACGTTCCGTTGGTCCTTGGCTTACAGCTTTTGCCTTCGGTACATCTTATTTCTCCGCCGTTATTTTCGTAGGTTACGCTGGTCAGTTCGGATGGAGATATGGTTTGTCTTCCACATGGGCTGGTCTTGGTAATGCATTTATCGGATCACTTCTCGCATGGAGTATCCTCGGTAGAAGAACAAGAGTTATGACTCAGCGCCTGGATGCTAAGACAATGCCAGATTTCTTCGGTAAGAGATTTGGTTCCAAGGCAATCAAGGTTATTGCTTCACTTATTGTATTTGTTTTCCTTATTCCTTATACAGCATCCCTCTATAACGGTCTTTCCGCTTTGTTCGGACTTGTATTCTCCGTTCCTTACTGGGTTGTAATTTTGATTATGGCTGTTCTTACAGGTATCTACGTAATCGTTGGTGGTTATATGGCTACAGCTGTAAATGACTTCATTCAGGGTGTTATCATGTTGTTTGGTATCGCAGCTGTTATCATTGCTGTACTTCATGACAATGGTGGTCTTCTTGCAGCTACACAAGCTCTCTCCGCAGTTCCAGCAGAAGGCTGGGAAGGTGGAGCGTTCTCATCCTTCTTAGGACCTGATCCACTCGCTCTTCTCTTCGTAGTGTTGCTCACTTCCTTAGGTACATGGGGTCTTCCACAGATGGTTGGTAAGTTCTACTCTATCAAGAGTGAGAAGGATATCCACAGAGGTACAATCATCTCTACAGTATTTGCTATCGTAGTAGCTGGTGGATGCTACTTCCTCGGTGGTTTTGGCCGTCTCTATGCTGACAAGATTCAGTATGCTGATCCTGAGAAGACAAAGCCTCTCTTCGATACAATCATTCCATCAATGCTTTCTACATTGAAGAATCCAATTATTGCTATCGTAATCGTTCTTGTATTGTCAGCTTCTATGTCCACACTTTCTTCTTTGGTTCTCGCATCATCTTCCACATTGGTTCTTGATGTTATTAAGCCAGTATCCAAGAAAGATATTGATGAGAAGAAGACAGTACTTATCATGCGAGTGTTCATCGTATTCTTTATCGCTGTATCTGCTATCATCGCTGTATTTAAGGATGCTAATCCACAGGTAACATTTATCGCTCAGATGATGGGTGTTTCATGGGGTGCTCTTGCAGGTTCTTTCTTGGCTCCTTACCTTTACAGCTTGTACTGGAAGGGTGTTACTAAGGCATCTGCATATGTTTGCTTCGTATGGGGTTGTGGTATCGCTATCGCTCAGCTCATCATCACTCTCGGTGGTGTAGATGTAAGCGGTATGGGTCCAGTTATCGCATATATCTTTAAGTCTTCTATCAACTCTGGTGTTATCGCAATGGTTGGTGGTCTTATCATTGTTCCAATCGTTTCTTCCTTTACAAAGAAGCCAGATGCTAAGTTGACTGAAGAACTGTTATCAGACTCAAAGCTTGCTGAGAACTAAGGGGGAATAAACTTGAGTTCTAAGTATGACGTAATAATTATTGGTGCAGGCCCGGGCGGAATCTTTTCCGCCTATGAGCTTACCAAGGAATCTCCTAACCTTAAGGTTCTTTTGATGGAGGCTGGAAAGCCTCTTGAGAATCGTAAGTGTCCGATTGATGGTAAGAAGATTAAGTCCTGTATCAATTGTCCATCATGTGCCATTATGCGTGGCTTTGGTGGTGCTGGAGCTTTTTCCGATGGTAAGTACAATATCACTAATGATTTTGGTGGTACTTTGTATGAGCATATCGGTAAGGAGAAGGCTCTCGAGCTGATGAAGTATGTCGACGAGATTAATCTTAAGAATGGTGGAGAGGGAACAAAGCTCTTTTCTACTGCAGGTTCATCCTTCAAGAAGATTTGTCTTGAAAACAAGCTTTTCTTACTCGATGCGTCAGTAAGACATTTAGGTACTGATAAGAATTATGAGGTTCTTGGTAATATCTATAATCAGCTTAGTGATAAGGTTGATATTAAGTTCAACTGTCAGGCTGACGATGTAGTTATTAACGAGGATGGTTCATATACTGTTACTGCTAACGGCGAAGAATATACTTCCGATAAGCTTATTATTTCTGTTGGCAGATCTGGCAGTGGATGGATGCAGGATATCTGCAAGAAGCTTGATATCGAGACTTACTCTAACAGAGTAGATATCGGTGTAAGAGTAGAGCTTCCAGCAGTCGTATTCTCACATCTTACTTCAGAACTTTACGAGTCCAAGATTGTGTACAGAACTGAGAAGTTCGAGGACCGTGTTCGTACATTCTGCATGAACCCTTATGGTTATGTAGTTAATGAGAACACAAACGGAATTGTGACAGTTAACGGTCACAGCTTCGATAATCCTGAACTTCAGTCTGATAACACAAACTTTGCTTTGCTGGTTGCCAAGCATTTCTCTGAACCATTTAAGGATTCTAATGGTTATGGTGAATCAATCGCTAGACTGTCTAATATGTTAGGCGGTGGAGTAATTGTTCAGAGATTTGGCGATCTTATGAGGGGAAGAAGATCTAATGATCAGAGAATCGCGGAGTCTACTGTAAGACCTACTTTGCAGGCAACTCCTGGTGATTTGTCGCTGGTTCTTCCTAAGCGTGTATTAGACGGCATTATCGAGATGATTTATGCGCTCGATAAGATTGCCCCTGGTACTGCAAATGACGATACACTCCTTTATGGCGTAGAAGTTAAGTTTTATAACATGGAAGTAGCTATCGACGATAACCTCGAGACAAAGCATAAGGGACTTTATATTATCGGTGATGGTTCAGGTGTTACACATTCGCTCTCACATGCATCTGCAAGTGGAGTTTATGTAGCTCGTCACATCGCAGGTAGTATTTAAGTAGTTATTAATATTTTTATTATAGGAGAGATAAACAAATGTTAACTTGTTTTTCGACAATCGCATGTCCTGAGTTTTCATGGCAGGACATCTACTCTATGGCTAAGGACTTCAACCTCAATGGTATCGAAGTAAGAGGCCTTGGAGAAAACATTTTCTCTGTAAAGGCTGCACCTTTCACAGATAAGGAGCTTCCTAACACAATCGAGAAGCTCAAAAAGCTCAAGCTTGAGATTCCATGCCTATCTTCTGGCGAGCCAGTAAATGACAGAACTACAAGAGATGAGGCTGTTGCTGAGATTACAGCTTATATGGAGCTTGCTTCAAAGCTTGGTACACCTTATATCCGTGTTCTTGGTGATCGTAATGCTGCACCAACAACTGAGATTGATGATGAGATTGTTATCGAGACAATGAAGATGCTCGTTCCAATGGCAGAAGAGTACAATGTAACACTTCTTTTGGAGACAAACGGTGTATACGCTGACACAAAGAGACTTTGTAAAGTTATCGATGCTATCGGAAGCCGTAAGGTAGCTGCTTTGTGGGATATGCATCACCCATACAGATTTATGAACGAGTCTCCAGAGCAGACAGTTGCTAACCTTGGTGAGTACATTAAGTACACACATATTAAGGATTCCGTAATGAGCGAGGATGGTACAATTACATATAAGCTCATGGGTACAGGTGATATGCCTCTTAAGGAGTGCATCGATGCTCTTAAGTCAATTAACTATCTTGGTTACGTATCATTAGAATGGGTAGCAAGATGGGCTAAGGATATGGAGAGCGCAGGTGTTGTAGTTCCTAACTTTGCTAGTTACATGGAGCCATATAAGACTAAGGCTCAGTATCCAGTTCAGACAGATAACCGTGGTACAGGTTACTATCCATGGCCTAAGGAGACAATCATCAACGAGACATTCCCTGATGTATTGGACAGAATCTGTGAGCTCTGGCCTAATCAGTATGCTTTCAGATACACAGAGCCAGATATTGATTATATCCGTACATATGCTGAGTTCCGTGATGATGTAGACACTCTCGCGAGATCTTTCCTCGCTATGGGCTGTAAGAAGGGTGATCATATCGCTATATGGGCTACTAACGTTCCACAGTGGTATTTGACATTCTGGGCAGCTACTAAGATTGGATGCGTACTCGTAACAGTTAATACAGCTTACAGAATTCACGAGATTGAGTATATCCTTCGTCAGTCTGATACACATACTCTTGTAATGATTGATAAGTTTAAGGATATCGACTATAACGAGATTATTAATGAGATCTGCCCAGAGCTTAAGGATTCAAAGCCAGGTGAGCTTGCTGCAGCAAGACTTCCATTCCTTAAGAACGTTATCGTTTGTAAGGGTGAGGATAAGCCTGGATGTTATAACTGGGAAGAGGCAATGGCAAAGTCTTCTGAGGTTCCATACTCTGAGGTTGAGAAGATTCGCCGTACAATTGAGAAGGATGATGTATGTAACATGCAGTACACATCCGGTACAACAGGCTTCCCTAAGGGCGTTATGCTCACACACTACAATGTAGTTAATAATGGTAAGGCTATCGGTGACTGTATGGATCTCTCCACACACGATAAGATGATGATTCAGGTTCCAATGTTCCACTGCTTCGGTATGGTACTTGCCATGACAGCTTCCGTTACTCACGGTGTAACAATGTCTCCTATCTCAGCATTCTCTCCACGTAAGGGTCTTGCTTGTATTAATCAGGAGCAGATTACATGCTTCCACGGCGTTCCTACAATGTTCATCGCTATGCTTGGCCACGATAACTTTCCAACAACTGACTTCTCACATATGAGAACAGGTATCATGGCTGGTTCACCTTGTCCTGTTAAGACAATGGAAGAGGTTATCGAAAAGATGCACATGCCAGAGATCGTTATTACATATGGTCAGACAGAGGCATCTCCTGCTACAACAATGAGTAAGACAACAGATACTATTGAGCAGAGAGTTAATACTGTAGGTCCTTCACTCTTTGGTGTTGAGACAAAAATCGTTGACCCTGAGACTGGCGAAGAGCTTCCTGACGGTATTCCTGGAGAGTTCTGTGCTCGTGGTTACAACATCATGAAGGGTTACTATAAGATGCCTGAGGCTACAGCAGCTGCTATCGATGAAGACGGATGGCTCCACTCTGGTGACCTCGCCCTCAGAAGACCAGAAGACGGATACTACAAGATTACAGGTCGTATCAAGGATATGATTATCCGTGGTGGTGAAAACCTCTATCCTAAGGAAATCGAGGACTTCCTCTATACACATCCTAAGATTCAGGATGTTCAGGTTATTGGTGTGCCTGATAAGGATTACGGTGAGGAAGTTGATGCATGCATCATTCTTAAGCCAGGTGAAGAGGCTACTGCTGAGGAGATTAAAGAATTCTGTCTTGCACATATGGCAAAGCATAAGTGCCCAAGATATGTTGATTTCGTTGATAGTTTCCCAATGAACGCAGCTGGTAAAATCTTGAAGTACAAGATGAGAGAAGAGGCTGTAACACGTCATTCTCTTGAGAATGCAAGCAAAATTGTAACTGCTTAAAAAAGTACTTGACTTAGGTCATAAGTATTTATATACTATCTAAGCGTTTTGAAGGCGCAGGTGAGGCGTGGGCCTTTAGCTCAGTTGGTCAGAGCTCCCGGCTCATAACCGGTTGGTCCTGGGTTCGAGTCCCTGAAGGCCCACCAAGCACCGCCTAATGCTTACAATAGTATATATGGGAAGATTCCCGAGCGGCCAAAGGGAACAGACTGTAAATCTGTCGTCAGTGACTTCGATGGTTCGAATCCATCTCTTCCCACCAATATCGGTTCTAGCAATAGAACCGATTTTTTTTTGAATTATTACAATACTTCCAAATGAAAACAAATAAAAGCAAAATGATTGACTTGTAAAAATCGACTTGTTAAAATTCAAGTTATGATTAATTTAGAGAGAAGAAAACAAATACTTGATATCCTTTCATCTGAGGGATCGATTAATACTAATGACTTGTCTGATAGATTGGGTGTTACTGGTGCTACTATCAGAACTGATTTAAGAGACTTAGAGCGCGAGGGTGCTGTAGTTAGATTTCATGGAGGTGTAAGACTCCCTGAAAAGCCTCGTGATGAAGTTTCTGAAAACTATATGGTTCGTTCCATTACTAATACAGATTTGAAGAGGAGAATAGGTAAGAAAGCCGCTTCCTTAGTTGGCAATGGCGATACTATTTTCATGGATGCAAGCTCTACTGCTTACCATATGATTCCTTTTCTTGCTAATACTGTTGATGTTACTGTAATTACTAATGGTATAAATACAGCTATTGAGCTTCAGCGATATAATAATTTTAAGTCAATCATTTTAATAGGTGGAATGCTTCGTCCTCACTCAGGTACTATTGAAGGTCTTATGAGTAAGGAAATGATTAAGAGATTGTCTGCTGAGTATTATTTTGTTTCTGGCAATGGTTTTTCTGCTGACAGCGGTCTTTCTGGTAATAATTTCTATGAGCTTGAATTGAAGAAAAATTGTGGTGAGCAAAGTCGTAATATTGTAGCCCTTGTTGATTCTACAAAAATAGGGGATGATTCTTCTTCAGTATTTATCACTCCTAATAGAATTAATTATTTAATTACTGACGATAATATTACTTCAGAGACAGCTGACTATATTAGATCTAAGGGCATCAATCTTTTGATTGCTGGGGAGGATCGTAAGTGATCCAGGTTAATCCGATAATATTACCTAGCTGGATTGGCAACAAGGCTGTATTCCAGCAAAATGTTCCTTTTGTAATTGAAGGAACAGCAGCTCCTTCTGCAACTATTACTTTGGAAATTTCCAAAGATCCTACTGATGGACGTAAAGTATCTAAGCTCGACCAGGAATATGGAGTAATCTTAAGTTTGGAGACAACTACATCTGATAAGGGAAGATTCAGATTTGAGATTCCTGCTTATAAAGCTTCTACTGATACCTACACTTTTGTTTTTAAGTGTTTTGCTAATGTAATAAGTTTTAATGATATTCGATGTGGTGATGTATGGGTATTCTTGGGAAATGACTTTCTTCATGTTCCTATGAAGAATGCTAATGCTCCTAAGGCTCCACTTAAGCGTCAGGTAATGAGTCATTTACGATTCTTTACACCTTCTCGTGATGGTCTAGAGAATGGCGAAGAAGATATTGCTTATGAAAAAAAGACTCACTACAAGGATGCTACATGGATTAAGATTACTGATACCAAGGAATTGGCTGAAGTAGCTTCTTCTGCATTCTCTTTTGCCTATACTGTTGCTGATCAGGTTAATTATCCAATCGGTGTTGTCGACTTGTCATGTGAGGATTCTACTATCCTCAATTGGATTTCTGATGATGTAATCGAAGCTCAGACGGCATTGAAGGATTATCTTGATGAGTTAGGTATCAATACAGATGAAGAGATATATAAATCATTAGTTCGCCGTGATAGAGAGATTAGAAGAGAGAATAAGCTTAAGACTGATATTACTGAAGGTAAAAAGAATCTTGATTTTGATTTAAAAAAAGACCAAGAGTATGGCGAGATTATGGGTGAGGCTACAGCTCAGCAGAATATTGACGCTGCAGTCGAGTTAGATTTTCCTGGCTCTAAGAATTCTTCATTCAATAGTGCTGTCAAAATTACCGAGGAAGAGGCTTCATCTTCTGCTAAGACACTAGACTTTAATATGATGTCTAATATGACTGTTAAGTCTGGAAAGAAGATTGATGATTCAAAGTATATAAAGAAAAAATTCAGACCATCAACTCTTTACAAGAGTAAGCTTGCAGCTTTAGAAGGACTAGCAATTAGGGGTATGTGCTTTTCTCCTGAAGAAGAGGAGCAAATGTTTGGCCGTTACGATCTCCTTATGATGGGATTGCTTGGTACTTTATCTCAGGTGTTTGAACCTAAGGAAGTATTTGATGATAGTTTGATGCCTTCATTCTTGTTTGTATGTATGCATCCAAGCTGCGTCGATAAGGAATTCCCTTATAAGGTTATTGAGTTTAATGAAGATGTAAGAGCGTTTATGGGAAGGCTTAATATGCCGTCAGGAATGATCAGTCTTCACGATTTGCTTTTACCTGATAAGACTAAGACTTTCACTCTAGGTGTTAGACTAGCATTAATTGCTTTAGGAAACCACATTACACCTAAGATGCCAAAGTCTTGCCCTGAATGTATAGGAGCCCAAAAGGCAGGTAATAAGCTTATCCTTGAATTTGATAACTTAACTGACGGTCTCCGTTTGGCAGAAGGTCAGACTGAACTAAAAGGCTTTGCTATTTGTGGAGAGGATAGAATATATCTACCGGCTCAGGCACGAATACTACATGGTGTTCGCGTCATGGTTTGGAGAGACGATATTGCTGAACCAGTAAGTGTTACTTATGGCTTTACTCCATTCCCTCATGCAGCTACATTTAAAAATCTTAATGACTTGCCTGTAATGCCATTCCGCTTTGATAGAGCTCCGTCTTACTATGTACCGGATTTGTTCTTTGCTTCTTGTGATAATCTAGAGTTTGTTGGAAAGAAAGAGTGGGATGCACCTTTTGAAATGCTTAAGGTTTATCGTAACTTTAAAGGTAATGGCGTAATCTATGCAGATACGCTTAATAAATCTGAAGGTAATGGTTCACTCCATATACGTTATGAGACTGAGAATTCTCTATATGGATTTGAGCCTAATCTAGAATATGCATCACTTATGGGTCCAATTATCATTCGTGGAAAGACTAAGATTTTAGTTGATGTATTTAACCCTGATACAGTAAAAAAGGAACTCCGTGTTAGTGGTTTTGGTGTGGCCGAGATTAAGCAATCTCTTAATTGGCAGACATTAGAGATTAACTGGGCAGGAGAGGGCGATATAGTTCTGGATTCACTTAAATTTTCTATTGCAGATTCACAGCGTAATGGTGAAATCTATATTGATAACATAAGGTTTTTATAAGGAGCAGAATCATGTTTGATAAGTTACTTCCAGCGCTTGAAAACAGCATGAAAAATGATTGTGGATCTATGCCGGTTGTTTTTTCTGGTATTGAACAGATTCGTGAGAAGAAAGAAGCTCCTTCTACTATGTCTGTACACAATACTCATGAGATGTTCTATCTTCGTTCTGGTCGATTGGAATTTATTACAGATAATAAAAAGCAGATTATTGAGAGTAATACAGCAGTTATTATTAAGCCTAATGTAGGTCATAAAATTAGAGTAATTTCTCCGACAATAGACACTGTTGCTTTGTACTTTGGCTTTTCCAAGCCGGTGAATTTTGGTTCTGCTCAGCCTTCGTTAGAAAGTTTTTTGGATTTTGCAGGTAGTGATTCAATAGAAGCATCCGAGAATTATAAGGCTCAGCCATTTATTGTTATTTCTGGTAGTTATAAGAAGAGTATTAACAATGTAATGGATAGAATCCTTGAAGAAAAAGGGAATGTTGATGCAGTTAATCACGAATTAATGATTGAGATTTTGACTGTTGAATTGCTTCTTATTATGTCTCGTGCATTAAAGCATGAATGGGAAGAATCATTGCGTGTAAAGAATGGTAAGGCTCGTGAACTAGTTAATATAGCCAAAGAGTATATTGATGAAAATTATGAGCGTGGCATTACTGTAGCGGAAACTGCATCTTACGTATTTTTAAGTCAGGGTTATTTCACTAGAGCATTTAGAGATGAGTTTGGAGTAAGTCCAATGACTTACCTTATGAAGAAGCGAATTAATAAAGCTTGTGAGTTATTATCTAACCCTGAAATTAAGGTTTCAGGTATTGCGTCTCAAGCTGGTTTTTCAAGTCCACAAAGATTTAATGTAGCTTTTAAAAAGCAGATGGGCATGACTCCACTTGAGTATCGTAAAATGAATGCTAAGGGGTAATTATAATGTACGATTATGAAAACGACTTCCAAATTCCTGAGGAGAGTCGTAAAAATATGGATTTACCAGCTTTGGAAAAAGCGGTTAGAGATATTTTAGTAGCTATTGGTGAGAATCCCGAGAGAGAAGGATTGAAGGAGACTCCTAAGCGCGTAGCTAGAATGTATGCAGAGGTTTTTTCTGGCCTTCATAGAGATATTAATAAGGATATCAAAATTTTTAATGAGTCTGGTAATGACGAGATGATTTTGATTGGTGATATTCCTTTTTATTCAATGTGTGAGCACCATTTGCTTCCTTTCCATGGTAAGTGTCATGTAGTTTATATTCCAAGCGAAGGCAAGATTCTAGGACTATCTAAGGTAGCTCGTATTGTCGATACTTTATCACGTAAGCCACAGATACAAGAGAGACTTACTAGTGAGATTGCAGACACTATCGTGAATGCTGTAGATGCAAAAGCTGTATGTGTAGTAATCGAAGCAGAGCATCTTTGTATGACTATGCGAGGAATTCGTAAGCCAGGTTCAAAGACAGTAACATCAGCAATGAGAGGCGGATGTAGAACTGACGCTAGAACACGTAATGAAGCTCTCGCTCTCATTAATAGACCAAGGAGTTAATCATGTCCTTTAAAGGATTCAATTCATTTAAGAATAAGTTCATTATATTTGGAATATTAAATGTAACACCAGATTCTTTTTCTGATGGTGGAGATTTTGTTGACGTTAATGTAGCTGTTAATCGTGGACTTGAGATGATAAAGGAAGGTGCTGATGTTATTGATATCGGTGGAATGTCCACTCGTCCTGGTTTTTCTGATGTTCCTGTAGAAGAGGAAATCAATCGCATTGTTCCCGTTATTAAGGGTATCTTGGAGAAAAGCCCTAACGCTATTATTTCAGTTGATACTTTCCGTTCTGTTGTGGCAAAAGCTGCTCTTGATGCTGGCGCTTTAATTATTAATGATGTATCTGGCTTAGATGACATAGATATGGCGTCTGTTGTTGCTCAGTATGATGCAGGTCTAGTTTTGATGCGTAATGGATTTGATATGTCTATGTCAGGTTTTGAAGAGATACTTAACAATAGTCTTGAGCGCGCTTATAAGGCTGGTATTAGAACTGAAAATATCATATTAGATCCAGGTGTTGGATTTACAGAAACACGTGATGAAGATTTGATGCTAATAAATAGTATTCCTGACATTATTGATGGTTTTAATCTTCCTGTATTATTAGGAGTATCTCGTAAGAGAATTACGGGTACTTTTTATCCAATCCAAACTGTTGCCAAAGAAAGAGATGGTGCTTCCATAGCTTTGGCCATACTAGGGTTTAATCTTGGTGCCACTGCTTTAAGAGTTCATGATGTAAAGCAAACAGTTGGAGCTTTAAGAGCTTGGACTTTTGCTGGAGGAATCTAATGCATCACATAGTAATGCGTAATATGAAGTTCTATGGATATCATGGATGTCTGGACTTTGAAAAAGAGAATGGTCAGTGGTTTATCATTACTGTAGATATTGCTTGTCCATTTCTACCGGGTTCAGTTACAGATGAATTGAATGGAACTATTAATTATGCTGACGCTTTCGAGAGAATAAAGAAAATCGCTACTGAGTATAAATTTAATCTTATCGAGAAGTTAGCTAGCGAGATAGGAAGATGCATTCTGAAAAACTATAGTTTGGCATCTGAAGTCACGGTTACTGTACATAAGCCGAACGCTCCTGTTGATGGTGAATTTGAATGCATGGAGACTTCAATCAATCTTAAGCGCCATAATGCCATAATTAGTTTTGGCAGTAATATGGGAGATAGGGAAGAGATAATTCGTAATGCACTTAGTATACTAAATGATAGAGATGACGTTAGTATTAAACGAATATCTTCATTGTATGAGACTGAACCAGTAGGATATGAGAATCAAGCTGATTTCCTTAATGGTGTAGCGGTTATCGAGACAATACTAGAACCTCTAGATTTTCTTCATGTATTACAGAAAATAGAACTAGAATTACATCGTGTTAGAACTATTAAAAATGGTCCAAGAACAATTGATTTAGATGTATTAGAATTTGATGAGATTAAAAGTTATTGTGAAGAGTTAATCTTACCTCATCCTAGAATGCATGAGAGAGCTTTTGTTTTAGTTCCAATGAAGGAGCTAGGTCTATATGATTCAGATATTCCTGGCGGTAAGGAAGTTCGCTTTTATAAAGAATTTGGTATGTTATAATTTTGAAGTAAGTTAATGAATGGGGAGAAAGATTAATGGCAGAGAATGCTAATTTCCAGGATCCTAATAATCAGGGTGCTAATGGCGGCAATCGTCGTAATAATAACTATCGTAATAGAAATCGCGGTAATCGTAATAGAAATCGCAATAACAATAATAAAGAAGGCCGTGAGGCATCGGAAAACAAGCCTGCTAATAGCCAGGTAAATCCTGAGCAACGTAATAAGAATGCGCAGAATCAGCAGCGTCGTGACAATCGTGATGGTGCAAATAAGCGTAATGATAATCGCCCAAATCGCGATCAGCGTAATAATGAGCGACGTAATAACCAGAATCGTCGTCAAGATAGACCTGATTATGCTCCTAAGAAGCTGATTAAGCCAGCTGAGGAGACTCTTGAGGATATCAAGGCTGCTAATGACAGAATTGAGAAAGAGATTTGGATTGATATTGCTGAAATCCATACTATTAAGCTCGAATGACAAAGGGATTATTCATTACATTTGAAGGTATCGATGGCTGCGGGAAAAGTACGCAGCTTCGTTTGCTAAAGGAGTTTTTTGACTCCAATAATATTGAGTATGTGGAAGTTCGTGAGCCAGGCGGAACTAAGATAGGAGAGAAGATTAGAGGTGTTCTTCTTGATAAAAAGAATGATTCCATGGTCCCAATGGCTGAGCTGTTACTATTTGAAGCAGCACGTGCTCAGATTGTAGAAGAAGTTATTAAGCCATCACTTGCATGTGGTAAGTGTGTAATTTGTGATAGATTCTTTGATTCATCATCTGCATATCAGGGTTATGCTAATGGAATGGGAGCTCAGCTAGTTTCCTCTATGAACGATATAGCAACAGGCGGACTAAAACCTGATGTTACTTTTTTACTTGATATTGATCCAAAGACAGCTTACGAGAGACGTAATAATCGTGGTGAAGAAGAGGATCGTATCGAATTGATGGGTCTAAATTATCAGGATAAAGTTCGTGCTGGATATTTAGAAATTGAAGCCAATGAAGATAGAGTTGTAAAGATAGATGCAGTAAACTCTCCTGAAGCAATTTTCGCGATTATTAAGGAAAAAGTATGGGATTTAATTGTCTAACAGGACAGGAGGAGATTAAGTCTCGACTTAGAACCTTAACTAACAGAGGTAACTCTGGATCTTTACTTTTTACAGGTACAGAAGGTATAGGTAAGCATTTATTTGCTCGTGAGACTGCAAAAGCCTTTTTATGTCAAAATAAGACATCAGATGGCGCATGTAACGAATGTGCTTCATGTAAGTATATTGATGCTGGTACGCATCCTGACTATGTTGTTGTTGAGCCTACAGAAGGTCGTAAGAACATCAGAATTGCTGATCTACGTGAGATTGTACGAGATGCTGAAGTTAAGCCTCAGATATCATCCACAAAGGTAATTGTAATTAACGCAGATAAGATTTCTTTTGACTGTCAAAATCTTCTGCTTAAAACTTTGGAAGAACCATCTGACCATTTAGTGTACATTTTGCTTTGCTCTGATATGAGCAAGTTGCTACAAACAATTTTATCTCGAGTTACTGAACTTCCGATGAAAGCTTATACAGATGAAGAAATGGAGCGAATACTTTTATCGAATTCCTCTGAGACTATAGCAGATGATAAGATTAAATTCTTTTCTTCGTTTTCTTCAAATATTCCTGGTAAAGCGCTTGCTTTGATGGGGGATTCTGAGTTCATGGAAGAGCGTGATTATATCTTTGATTTAATTATGCGTATGCCAAGGATAAGATATACTGATATTCTAAGTGATGAATTTAAGTTTTTTAACGATAATAAGGGTCGAATTGATGAATTATTACTGTTGATGATTTGGACTTTGGGTGATGTTGCTAGTTTAATTGGTTCGCCTAGTCCATCAAATATAAAGAATATTGATCGTAAGGATGAATTGGTTCGATTTGTAACTGAAAATGGAGGCATTACTTTACAGAATATAAGTAATGCTGAACGTTCAATTATGGAGTATATAAAGAACTCTAAGATTAATGCAACTTTTGAGGTAGCGTGTTGTAACATGCTGTTGAGTATATATAAGGAGTTAACAGATGAGAAAAACGGTTAATGTTATTTTTCGCGAAGGTGGAAAATCTACAAGATATACCTGTGAAGGAATGGATCTTAAGTGTGGAGATTATGTTATGGCAGAGTACGAAGGTGCTCTTGACCTGGGGCATGTTGCTGGTATTCCAATGATGCTTGAAGATAGTCTCATAACAGAAGATGTTTTACCTGTATTAAGACTAGCTACTGATAAGGAAATTGAGCGTAGTAAGCTTAGAATTCAGAAAGAAAAAGAAGCTTTTGATTTATGTAACGAGTTTATCGCTCAGCGTGGACTTGATATGAATCTAGTTGATGCAGTTTTTACTTTTGACGGAAAGAAAGTTACTTTCTATTTTACTTCTGATAATCGAGTTGATTTCCGCGAACTTGTTAAGGATTTGGTTGCTTGTTTTAGAGCTCGAATTGAACTTCGTCAAATTGGTTCTCGTGATCAGGCTAAACTTGTTGGTGGCATAGGTATGTGTGGTCGTGAATTATGTTGTTGTACATTCTTATCTAAGTTTGCTCCTGTTACTCTTCGTATGGCTCGCGATCAGGGTATGTCTTTAAATCCAGGTAAGCTTAATGGCGCGTGTGGTCGTTTGATGTGTTGCTTGCAGTTCGAGAAAGACGCGTATGCGGACGCTCGTCGAAGACTGCCAAAGCAGGGAAAGAAAATTAGAACACCAGAAGGTATGGGTGTTGTAGGAGATGTTAACTACGTTGAGGAAAAGATTACTGTTAGATTTACTGATGGTGAATCTAATACATCTACTGTGTATGAATGGGCCGGACTTGAACCATTAAATCCTGATTTAAGAGGAAATGAGCCCGTTGTTGATGATAGTGACGATGAGTAAATCTTGTTTATTATGCGAAATGTGAGATAATATTCACGATAACACTTTGGAGGTGAATTAAAATGGCTTATGTAATTTCTGATTCTTGCTTATCTTGTGGTGCATGTTCTGAGGGTTGCCCAGTTTCTGCAATTTCCGAGGGTGAGACACAGTACAACATTGATTCTGAGGTTTGCATTTCTTGTGGTGCTTGCACAGAGACATGTCCAGTAGGAGCTATTTCCGAGCAGTAATTGTTTATTAATTGCTAAATTGACCTGGTGCTATTCGTAGCACCAGGTTTTTTATTGCTTTAAAATTATGTTAGTATTAGTCAATATCTTGGTTTATTTGGTGACTTATGAATAGAAAATCAATAGTAGTTCCTATATTTGTTATTTTTGCTATTATTTTTATTTTTGGCAGTTTTATTATTTTTAATAGAATACGTGTAACACAGGCTTTTGATACGTTAAAAGTAGAAGAGAACTGTGCTACTGTTTCTAACTATTCTCAGCAAGAAATTCTCTTTTTAAATAGAGTTGAAGCGTTTTATATGCAGTTGTGTAATCTTAAAAATGTTAGTATTACAGGCTCATCTTTTACTTTCGAAGCACCTAATTGGGATTGCGTTAATAATAACGAAAGTGTAAAGCGTGAGTTTTTAGGTTTATACCTCGAGTATTTGTGTGAGACGTATCCTATTCCTTCAAGTGAGTATTTGTCTATTTATGCTACTGATGAATCATATATTGATTTTCTTGGTAGTAAGAGTGATGCGATTGCATATGTAATGGAAAATGCAATATGTGAGGCAACACCTACAAATTATGAGGTAGTTAGTAATGGAGATGCCATTGTTAGTATTCATAATAATCTTTTTAAAGGTTTTGATTTTGTTAATCAGGGTGTTGATATTGAGTCTCTAGCAGTTTTAATGGATGAATTAATTGCTAATGGAGATTTGGTTATTACACATATAGCAAATAGCACCTATCAAACATCAATTAATCTTACAGATTCTTTATTGAATGAACTTGAATTATATGGTGATGGTTTAACTAGCGGTTTTGTGGGCGATGTCGAAGCTACAATTGATTTGAATATTGATGACGAGAATTTCGAATTATTGATTGATGAATACGCAATTATAATGTCAAAATTCAACTATATTGAGGCTAATGGTTATCAACTAATAATCAATTTCACTGGGCTTAATAATGCTGAAATGGAAGAGTTAGAAGCATATGCTATTCGTATGGAGTATGAAGGATATGAAGATATGCTTAACTCAGTTATTCATACCATTGAAGGTGCTATAGGTAACGGCTACTACGATACTAGAGTAATAAGTGGAACTTATGAATTTGACGGCGTAAATGTTATCTTCCATACTGATGATGGAATCATGTATGGTGTATATAACGATGGAGTTATCTTGATGAACCTTACTGTAGATGGTGTAGAACGGGAATTGGTGTTTGAGTAATATAAACAAGTTGTAAAACTTACTTAGATAATCTAAACGTATTGATATATTCTGATATACTTTCTACATTGTAATCTTTTGGGGGATGTATGAATATTCAGGATTTGAAGCCTAGAGATGTGTTTGGATATTTTGCAGAAATATCTACAATTCCACATGGTTCATATAATTTAGATGGTATCACTAATTATTGTATAGAATTTGCTCAAAGTCATGGCCTCGATTATAAGCGTGATGATGGCGGTAATATTGTTATTTATAAGCCTGGTACAAGTGGATATGAGAATCATAAACCAGTAATACTACAGGGCCATTTGGATATGGTATGTGAGAAAACTGAAGATTCTTCTGCTGATATGGAAAAAGATCCGCTTGAGTTGATGACTGATGGTGAGTGGTTATGGGCTAAGGATACTACACTTGGTGGTGACGATGGTGTAGCTATAGCATTTTGCTTAGCAATACTTGCTAGTAATGAGGTTAAGCATCCGCCACTTGAAGTTTTATTAACTGCTAATGAAGAAGTTGGTCTAATTGGTGCACATGAACTAGATGTATCAATGCTTAGTGGTCGTCAGCTTATTAATCTTGATTCTGAACAGGAAGGTATTATAACTGTTAGCTGTGCTGGTGCTGCTCGAATTACCTCTGAGATTCCTGTATCAAAGCAAAAACTTAATAGTGAAGAATGTGTTGCTTTTGATATTTCTGTGGGTGGACTTTTAGGCGGACACTCTGGTGTTGATATTAATGCTCACAGACGTAATGCTGGTAAAGTTTTAGCTGAACTATTAGATTGGATTTTTCATAAAGTAAGAATTTCAGTATGTGATTTTAAATGTGGTGGAAGACTTAATGTTATTCCCAATACGGCTTCTACAGTGATTGTTTGTAATAAGGACAAGAAGGCATTAACACAGACAATTATTAATGATTTCGTTAGATTAATGAAGAAAGAATGCTTATCAACTGAGCCAGGAATTACTTTTAGCGTTAAGGAAGTTGAAGTTCCTTCTGAAGGCACTTCTCCTGCTGGTACAAGGCAGATGATATTTGCATTAATGGAGTGTCCTCATGGTGTTACTGAGATGAGCCCAGATATTGAGGGTATGGTTCAAACTTCAATAAATCTCGGTAAGATTGATTATAGTGATAATAATTTGACAATGTGTTATATGGCACGTTCGAATGCTGATTATGGAAAGAAGGTTCTTATTCGTAAGATATCTTTGCTCTCAGATCAACTTCAAGGAATGATGACTATTGATACCTCATACTCTGCATGGGAGTATCGTCTAGATTCGCCACTTCGTGACATCATGGTTCAGGCTTATGCAGATTTCTATGGTGAAGCACCAGTGATTTCATCAATGCATGCTGGTCTTGAGTGTGGAATTATAGGTGAGAAGATTCCGAATATGGATATGGTCTCTGTTGGACCAACTATTGAGTATGTACATTCACCTATGGAGCGGATGAATATTGCTTCAGTAGAGCGAAGCTATAAGTATTTGCTTCGTGTATTAGAAATGCTTTAAGTAAAATAATTATAGAAAAGGAGTGAACCTATGATAACTGACGGTTTTACTTACATCGCGGTGCTTCTGTTCATTACAGGAATTCTCGTAATGTTGCCTAAGATTTTCACTGGCAAGATTGCTCAGAAGTTCTTTAATTTCGCTGCACCAATCGTACTTATGTACTTGGGATTTATGGTTCTTTGTACACTTAAGGTTTGGGATTTAGAGGCTACAGCTTCTACATACTCAGCTCTTAAGAATCCAATTCTTTATGCCATGCTTTTTATTATGCTTCTTAGATGTGACTTTAAGAAGATTATTAAGCTTGGACCTAAGATGTTAGTAGGCTTCTTTGCTGCTACTTTCTCCATTGGCTTAGGATTTATTGTTTCCTATGCAATCTTCGGTAGATGGTTAGGCGAAGGTGCTTATAATGCTCTTGGAGCTCTTTGTGGCTCTTGGATGGGTGGAACAGGTAATATGCTTGCTATTCAGGATGCATTGCATGTAAGTGAAGGTGATATGGTATTCGCACTTGTTATGGACTCTGTATGCGCATCTTTCTATATCATGTTCCTACTTTGGGCTGTAACTAAGGCTCCTCAGTTTAATAAGTGGACTAAGGCAAATACTAAGGCAATCGATGAGGTTGGTGCTAATTTGGCTGAAGCAGCTAAGGCTGATACACGTAAGCTTGTTTGGCAGAATATCATGATTCTCTTAGGCGCTGGTTTTTTAGTTTCTGCAGTTACAATGAAGATTGGTGCACTAATTAACTCTGTTGCGCCATTTCTTGATAAGGCTACATGGACAGTTCTTATTATTACTGCTCTCGGTGTTATTTTCGCTCTTACTCCATTTGGTAAGATTAAGGGAACAGAAGAAGTATCTAACACAATGCTTTATGTAGTAGTTGCACTTATTGCTTCTCGTGCTGACTTGTCTGGTGTAGCTACAGCTCCAATTTGGCTTCTTTGTGGATTTGTAATTCTTTTGATTCACGTTGGAATTATGATTCTACTTGCTAAGCTTATTAAGCTTGATGTATTCACATGTGCAGTTGCATCTCTTGCTAACGTAGGTGGTACAGCTTCTGCTCCAGTTCTTGCAGCATCTTATAGTGATGCTTTAGTGCCAGTTGGTATCGTTATGGCTCTCTTGGGTTACGTTGTAGGTACAGGTGGAGGTTTGATTGTTGCTAAGGCAATGGAATTGATTTCTACAATGTTCTGATATCTCGCCAAGATATTTTTTGTATTTTATGATTGCCATCTCGAAAGGGATGGCGATTATTATGCGCAAAATAGTATAATCATAGTAGTTTTGTAAGAGGTGAGTTATGGGTACTTATGATTCACACTGTGTAGGTTTTTACACTGGTTATTATGCAATTAATCGTCAGGTGTTTATGGAGAAAATTCAGCAGGGGATGACTGCTGAAGAGTTCTTTAACGAGCAAAAAGGTACATTTAAGTTATATGTGGCAACTGGTGTTCAGAATGGTAAGCATCCATTTTCCATCTATCAATATGAAGTTGATGGTAAAACCTACTATGGAACAACGAAGGTTGGATATAGTAGAGATATACATTATGGATTAAAAGGAAAAGCATGTAAGGTATATTATATGTCTTCTAATCCGTACATTTCTTCTCCTGGGGATATTGATGGTGACAAGTCTGAAGATGATACAGCTCCTAAGAATCTACTTGCCTTTATTTTGGCATTAATATCATCTGTGTTATGTGGTGTGCCAGTATTACCGATAATACTAGGAATCGTAGCTTTGTTTGTGAGCATAAGTGCTTACAAAAATCAGAAGTCTCATAATGTGTTTGCAATCTTCGGTATAGTTCTATCGAGTATTGCTATATTAGTTGGATTAATTAGTACTATAATATTAGTTGTGATGCTTATTGTGTGGTTAATTAATTATTAATAGTGAGGAGTTAATTATGAATCTTTTTTTGACATCCAATCCACTTAAGAAGGACGGTAGCATCAATGATGCTAATGACTTTTTATGGAACTTTAAGTATAGCTTGTCTTACGAGAATAATGCTTTGTTTATAGCTTCTGATCCTACGTATAGAGTTGCTACACTCAGATTTGCAGATCAGCTTAAAAATGCTATTAACAGCGCTGGTGTATTTGTTAAGTCTATGGATGTACTTGATAACGAGAATGCAGATATGAGTAAAGAAGAGATTCAGAGGCACAATCTAATTATTTTGGCAGGTGGTCATGTTCCAACTCAGAACAGTTTCTTTAATGAGATTGATCTTAAATCTAAGCTTGAAGGCTATAATGGCACTGTTTTGGGCATTAGCGCTGGTTCTATGAATGCTGCACAGGAAGTTTATGCTATTCCTGAAGTAGAGGGGGAGACAGCAGATTCTTTTGTAAAATTTTTGCCTGGCCTTGGACTAACTAATGTTCAGATTGTACCTCACTATGATGAGACTATGGCTTCTGTTGTTGATGGTAAGAAGATTGATAATTTAGTTCTATTTGATAGTAGAGACAAGAAATTCTTAGGTCTTCCTGATGGATCATATCTTAATAGTGCTGATGGCCATGAATTGGTATATGGACCATTCTATACAATCGCTAATGGAATAAGTACTCGCACTGAAGCGGGCTTTATGGCTAAGTCTTTTGATTGATTTAATTGGAGCTTTATGAATATCGTTGATATTATTCTTGATAAGCGTTATGGAAGAGAGCTGTCTGATGAGCAGATAGCTTTCTTTGTTAATGGTGTAACTAATAAAACAATACCTGACTATCAGATTTCTGCACTATTAATGGCTATTGTACTTAATGGTATGAATGAGCGTGAAATGACGACTCTTACTATTAGTATGGCTGATTCTGGAATTAAAAATGATTTATCATATGTTGGTGGTATAGCAGTTGATAAGCATTCTACTGGTGGAGTTGGTGATAAGATTACTCCGATTGTTTTGCCTTTATGTAGGACATTTGGAGTTAATAGTGTAAAGCTATCAGGAAGAGGATTAGGTTTTACTGGTGGAACTGTAGATAAGTTTGCTTCAATTACTGGATTTAACATCGATGTACCTAAGGAAGATTTTCCAAGATTAGTGAATGACGTAGGAATGGTTATTTCAGGCCAAACTCCTGATTTAGCACCTGCTGATAAAGTTTTATATGCTCTTCGTGATGTTACAGGGACAGTAGACTCTATTCCATTAATTGCTTCTTCAATTATGAGTAAAAAAATTGCAGGAGGAGCAGGTGCCATAGTATTAGATGTAACATGTGGTAGTGGCGCTTTTATGAAGGAAGTAGATCGTGCCAAAGAACTTGCTGTTGCAATGATAAAGATTGGTAATCTTGCAAGAAGACGAACTGTTGCAGTAATTACTGACATGGATCAACCTCTAGGACTTACTTGTGGAAATATCATTGAGATGCATGAGGTGTACGAGGTTTTAAATGGTAGGGGTACTTCTGATGTTATTGAAGTTGCTTCTAACATAGGTGCATGGATGGTTAAGCTTGCGGGGAAAAATGGTGCCCTTGAAGGTGAATCTCTAGTCAATGAATGTAAGGCTCGAATTATGGACGGTCGTGTTCTTAACGAATATATAAAACTCATTAAGTCCCAAGGTGGTGTAATTGGCTCAAATGGCGAGCCTGTCTATCAAGATGAGTGTAACATGGTCTATGAGGTAAAGGCTTCCCAAACAGGATATATAGGAGCTATAGCGGCAGATGTAATTGGCCATGCATCTGTTCAGTTAGGTTCAGGAAGAATTAAGAAAGATGACGAGATAGATTTTGGTGCTGGTATTTCTTTTGAGAAGAAGCGAGGAGATGCTGTTATAGAAGGTGAAACTATCTGTAAGTTGTATCTCGGAAGTAAAACTAAGCTTGTCGACAAAACTGAAACTATCAAACGCGTAGAACAAATGGTTTTAAGTGCGTATAAGATAAGTAGTAGTAAGCCTGATGAGGTTTGTGCTGTTATTGACATTCTAGGGGTGTAAGTGTACTATTAGAACAAATGTTCAGAGGTGCTAATGAACGAGCCTAGAAGTACAACATATATTGGTATTGATCCTGGTTACGCCATCACTGGTTATGGAATTATTAAGAAGACGGGTAATAAGTTATCGGTCATTGATTATGGTGTAATCGAGACTAAGGCTCACACTGAATTTCCAGTCAGACTATTAGCTATTAATGAGAAGATTAGAGGCCTATTAGAGCTGTATAAGCCTGATTATATGTCTATTGAGGAGATTTTTATTTCTCAGAATAGAACTACTGCTGTTGGTACAGCTCAGGCGAGAGGTGTTGTTATTCTTGAAGCTGCTAGAGCCAACATTCCTGTATATGAGTTTACTCCAGGGCAAGTCAAGCTTGCGGTTACAGGATATGGTAAGGCCGAGAAAAAGCAAGTTCAGACTATGGTTAAGTCGTTACTCGGCTTGAAGGAGATGCCTAAGCCTGATGATGCTGCTGATGCTTTAGCAATTGCTATTTGTCTTGCTAATACTGGTACAATGAATTCTGGTAAAGCTGTCTCTGGTTACCAGTATGGGCGTTATGGTTATAGTAAACGTAATGAATTTGGTTAATTGAGGTTAAACTATGGGAATGTATTCTTACATAAAAGGAACTATAGAGAAAAAGGATGAGGATATTATCGTAATTGATAATCAGGGTATTGGCTATGAGATTATCTGCCCTTATTCAATCTCTGCTAATTTAGGTTCATTAGGTGATAGTGTTACCGTATGGCTATACCAAAGTGTTAGGGAAGATGATATTACTTTATATGGCTTTGCTTCTCCTGAGATGAAGGATATGTTTTTACAGTTAATAACTGTAAGTGGCGTTGGTCCTAAGGTAGCTCATTCTATTTGTGCACAAGTTGAACCTGATAGACTCGCTATTGCTGTAATCGGTGGAGATGTAAAATTCCTAACTACGGTTAAGGGCTTGGGTAAGAAGGGCGCTGAGAGAATTGTATTGGAACTTAAGGATAAGCTTAAGAAGGCTGGTTTTGCCTCAAACAATGCTATTAACGCTGGTACAGTAGTATCTGGAACAACAGATGTAATATCTAATCCAGCCGTTGGTGGTGTAGCATCTGATGCCGTAGAAGCATTGATTGTTTTGGGTTATAAAGAGAGTATGGCTGCAGAAGTTGTTTCTCAGTGTTATGAAGAGGGAATCGCACTTCAGGAATTGATTAAGAAATCTTTGAAGAGTATGGCTAGATAATAGGTAGTTAAGATGAATTATAACGACGATTCATATAATAGTTTTGAAGAAGAAAGATATATGAGCCGCTCCAAGCAGTTTGGAGATGGTGACGAGAATAATATTAGACCTATATCTTTTAAGGACTATAGTGGACAGGAAAAGGTCAAGTCTAATATTGAAATCTTTATTAAGGCTGCTAAATCCCGTGGAGAGGCATTGGACCATGTACTTTTGTATGGACCTCCAGGCTTGGGTAAGACAACTCTAGCTGGTATTATTGCTGCTGAGATGGGCGTTAATATGCATATTACGACCGGTCCATCTATTGAGAAAGCTGGAGATTTAGCTGCTATTCTTACTAATCTAGGGGAGAATGAAGTTCTCTTTATTGACGAGATTCATAGACTTAATAAGAATGTTGAAGAAGTGTTATACCCAGCGATGGAGGATTATAGTCTTGATATCATGATTGGTAAAGGGCCATCTGCTAGAAGTGTCAGATTAGATTTACCTAAGTTTACTTTGGTTGGTGCTACTACTCGAGCTGGTATGTTATCAGCACCTCTTCGCGACCGATTTGGAATGATTCACCGATTGGAGTTATATGAGACAGATGAATTAATGAAGATTCTTAAGCGTGATGCTGATATTCTTGGGATCAGTATTAATGAGGATGGCCTTCGTAATATTGCTTCGAGATCTCGTGGTACGCCTCGTATTGCTATAAGGCTTTTAAAGCGAATGCGTGACTATGCATTGCATTTGGAAAAAGACATTATCGATCAAGAAGTGTCTGATTTTGGACTTAAGGCCTTAGATATCGATGAGATTGGTCTTGATGCAGTTGATAGACGTATTCTTACAGCTATAGCAGATATCTTCAAAGGTGGACCTGTTGGCCTTGAGACATTGGCTGCAATTACAGGTGAAGATCCAGTTACTGTTGAAGATGTTTATGAACCATTTTTACTTCAGAATGGATTCTTAGCTAAGACTCCACGTGGTCGTGTTTTGACTACTCGTGCTTTTAAGCATCTAGGTATTGCTGAACCGGTAAATTTCCAGCAGAATAATAAAGCTGCTTTGGAGAACATAGCGATGGATTGAATCATGAATAAGGAGGACAAGTAATTGTCTTTATTACTTCATGCTTGTTGCGGACCTTGTGCTATGTATCCTGTTGATACTCTTCTTAAGGATAATCGTGAATTTGATTTATTTTGGTATAACCCTAATATCCATCCTGAGTATGAGTGGAATAGGAGATTAATGAATCTTCATGCAGTTGCAAATCACTTTGATATTCGCTTAATTGAGGGTGGCGATGAGTGCTTGCAGGCATATTGGGAAGAAAAGACATATCTTGAAGAGTTCCAGTCTAGATGCCATATGTGTTACGACATTCGTTTAGATGCAGTAGCAAGATTCGCAGCTGAGAATGGATATGATGCTTTTACAACAACTTTGCTTGTAAGCCCATATCAGAATCACGAGGTTATCTGCGATACAGCTAGAGCAAAAGCAGAACTGTATGGTATTAACTTTGAGTATGTTGATTTCAGACCAGGGTTTAGAGAAGGTCAAAATATGGCAAGAGAGATTGGCCTATATAGACAGAAATTCTGTGGATGTATTTTCTCTCTAGAGGAATCTAAGTTTAAGGAAAAAATATACAAGAGTTTTGAAGCTTAATCTCTGGCTTGCTTAGGCTCTAGAGCACTTACTAATACTGAATAATAACTCTCATAAATCACCATGCCAGGTTTTGCTCCTGGTATTTTCTTTACATGTGATACAGGACAGTAATCAACTTCAGCTTTAATCTCACCGGCGTGGCTTCCTTTTCCTTCGGCGTGCTCTTCAACCATAATACTCTTAGAGAAGAAGACAGCTAGAGAAGCAGCCTCCAATACAGCATTATCAGATGGGAATTCTTCACCCTTACGAGTCTTAAGTATTACATGAGTTCCAGGTAACCCCTTAATATGGAACCACCAGTCCTCTTTATCAGCAACTTTAAAAGTAAGTTCATCGTTTTGAATATTATTTCGACCACATAAAATCTCGTAACCATCAGATGTGTAATACTTACGGTATGAAGAAGATGTTTGTTTAGGCTTTTTTTGCGAGATTTCTTTATTACGCATTTGAGCTCTTCTTGCAGCTTCTCTCATAGCTCTTGATGAGGCTTTGCCTGATTTTGCCATACCGACAGTTCTGTTTGGATCTACATAGCCTGATGTTCCAGGCTTAGGAACAGCTGTTTTCTTTTCAGTTGATGCTAAACTTCTAATTTCAGATGTTAAAGCGTCAATATCCTCTTCACAAGATGCTGCAGCCACAGCTGTTTTTAAAGATCTAAAATATGTTATAGCTTCCTTGTCGCTCTCGATATAGCATTCTGACATTTGATACTTACGCTTAGCTTTACGGAATCTCTTATAATAGTCTTGTGCATTAGCTGAAGCATCCATTGATGGATCGAGTTTTATAGTTATTTTACTCATAGGCTCAGTGTAGTAATCATCACATGTAAATTCTGTCTCATGACCTTTGAGAAGCCATGTGTTAGCAAGAATTAAATCACCACATTTTTTATAGTCGTCGGCCTTACGACCTTCTTCGTAGTCGTTTTTATGAATATCATATTTACGTACAGCGTGTGATAAAGCAACATCAACTACTAAAGATAATTCGTGCTTTTTACGGTCGAGATCAATAGCTTTATCTTTTGATTCATAGAATCTATCGATTGCTTGAGATATACTCTCAGTTTTAATGATTCTACCTGGACATTCAAAGAAAAATGGTCCGTAGTCAGTTGGAATATCGTCTTCAGAATAGTAAACACAAGGTGTAATTTCAAAATCTAATATAGACTTAAATAATGAAGCAGCTTCGCGTATTAACGCTTCCTTAATTGAATTAGAACAGTCGCGAATCGGGGTTCTATCATCAGCGTCAATCTTAGCAGCAATTCTTCTAGTTAATATAGGGGATAGACCCTTAACCGAGTTAAGTAATGCTTTGTCCGCTGGTCGACCAAGTTCTTCATCCTTAATTGGAGTTTTTCCAGCATCACAGAGAACAAGTGCTTGATTTACACTCATTTTATCTTGAGTTGGTGGGTATGAATATATTCTTGCTGGCATGACTTCACGAACACGGTTAACACTCATGTCGACGTGATTTAAGCAATCGATAATCTTTCCTGATTCGTTGCATAGAATGATATTTGAATATCTACCCATTAATTCACAGATTAAAGTGTAGTGTTTGAGATCAGCAAGCTCATCATTATTCGATACCTTAATTTCTATAATGCGTTCATAGCATGGACTAGAAATAGATTCGATTTTTGCACCAGACAAGTACTTGCGAAGAAGCATACAAAATGAAGGCGGCATCTTCGGATTTTCTCTTGTTGAAGAAGTTAAATTCATTCGAACACAAGATGGATTAGCACTAATTAGTAGTTTTTCCATTTTTGCATTCGCGCGAATAGTAACAATTACAGTCTGTTTGTCTGGCTGATAAACTTTGTCAATTCTACCGCCAGAGAGCTTATTATCTAGTTCTCTAGCTAGAAGATGAGCTGTGATGCCGTCAAAAGCCATTAATTAACTTTCTCCGGATGATGAACCCATATCAAGAGCCATCACGATTACCCAAATGATACCGATGATTAACAGTTCAAAACCTAGAATCTTGAAGAAGGTATCATACTGATTCCAGGCAAAAAGTAAATCCAGAAGGATTACCACAGTTATAACCAAAACAGTCATGACTGGGATAAAGAATCTGGATTTAGAAAATGCATGATAATAATCCCAAAAGTTGGAATTGTTTGATGAAGCGGACTTTTTTGAGCGTGAAGAATTACTCGAGGAAGACTTTCGAGATGAGCTTGATGACTTCTTGCTGCTAGAACGCTTCGCTTGAGCCATTACTTAAGGTCGCCCTTAGACTCAAGGAGCTTCTTAATCTTCTCAGTTGGATTGATGAGGTTAGAAAGAGAAGCGTCGTGGTTAATAGCATCGATAAGAAGTGCTACGAACTTGCACATATTAACGTCAGCGTACCAAGGTGCCTCGAGGAGTTCAGGTCTTCTGTAAATGCAGTTTGTAGCAAAAACCTTGTCGAAGATGCCCTGCTCATATGCCTTGTTGAAGTTCTCAATTCCTTCAGTAAAGAGACCGAAAGTAACAGCGCAGAATACCTTACGAGCTCCACGCTCCTTCATAGCCTTAGCGATGTCGAGCATTGAATCACCAGAAGAAATCATATCGTCGACAATGAGGATATCCATACCCTCAACAGAATCACCCAAGAACTCATGAGCGATAATTGGGTTACGACCGTTAACAATTGTTGTATAGTCTCTTCTCTTATAGAAAGTTCCAAGAGGAACACCGAGAATAGAAGCGAAGTACATAGCTCTGGAGATACCACCTTCATCAGGGGAAACTACCATGAACTTACCCTTAGTAAAGGAGAGATCAGGAATCTGACGATACATTTCCTTGATAATCTGGTATGTAGCTGGCAAAGACTCAAATCCTGATAGTGGAATAGCATTTGCAACACGCTCATCATGTGCGTCAAACGTAATAATGTTAGAAACACCAAGGTTATAGAGCTCTTCGAGAGCGAAAGCACAGTCGAGGGACTCACGGGAGTTTCTCTTATGCTGACGTGACTCATAAAGGAAAGGCATGATTACGTTAATTCTTCTAGCCTTACCAGAGCAGGCGAGAATTACACGCTTCAAATCCTGATAGTGATCGTCTGGGGACATTCTGTTGTCCTGACCAAACATCTTATATGTGATAGAAGGATTCATTACATCACTAACGATGTAAAGGTCATGACCTCTTACAGTATTTTTAACAACTGCTTTACCTTCACCGGATGAGAATCTAGCATTATCTACGTCGATTCTATAATCTTGACGGAAGAAACCTGGATACTTTGAAACAATAGCCTCCTGCTGGTATTCAGATCTTCTAGCGTTAAGGTAGTAGTTAACCTTCTCTGTGAAATCCACGCTACCACTAAGAGCGATAAGTCCGATAGGAGCTACAGGAGCCATTGGGTTTTCACCGTACTGGTTATAACGGGAATAGGATTTCTCATCTGCAGGAACTGAAGTCATGTTGCACCTCTTTTTTATAATTTGTTTTCTGCTTTTAATCAAATAAATCATCAATTCTAACCTGATCCAGCAAATCTTGAATACGGGTAGTAGAAGTGATAAGTTCTGTTACTGACTCATTAACGTTAAGGGCATCGATGATACGAGCCACATAAGGAATCATATCAACGTCTTTGTACCATTCACGTGAAAGAAGTTCAGGGGTTCTATAGATTAAGTTTGTACACAATACAGCCTTAACAAGCCCGTCCTCGTAAGCCTTATCAAAGACTTCAAGTCCACCTGTGAATAAACCGAATGTAGACAAACAATATATATCGCGAGCGCCGTGGTCCTTCAATATCTTTGAAGTACGGAGCATCGTGCTACCAGAATTAATCATATCGTCAATGATGAGAATATCTTTATCCTTAACATCATCGCCCAGATACTTATAAGCTTTTATAGGATGTTCGCCGTTGACCTTAACAGAATAATCTCTATCTCTGTAGAAAATACCGAGAGGTAAATTCATCATTGAAGAGTAGAAGATACCGCGATTAACACCAGATTCATCAGGACTTACAACAATAGTATGGTCCTTATTAAGCTTAACTGAAGTAGTATTAAGTAAAGTTTGAATAATCTTGTATGCGCATCTAGGGAAATCAATACCCATGAGTGGAACTGAATTATCAATTCTAGCATCATGTGGATCGAAGATTATGATGTTAGCAACACCAAGCTCTTGAAGCTGCTGAAGCATAGAAGATACATCCATAGATTCATTAGAAGAACCACGATTCTCAGTGCGCCCCTCATATACGAAAGGCATAATTACATTGATTCTTCTAGCTTTACCTGCACAAGTTGATACTATTCGTAAGAGATCTCTATAGTGATCATCTGGTGAAATAGTATGGTCAAATCCAGAAATATTAATTATCTCGTTATGAGATAAAACATCAGTAATGATAAAAATATCATGGCCTCTAGTAGATTCAGCCAGATTAAACTTACCCTCACCGGTCTGAAAACGTATAAGTGAAGAGTCCAAAATGTAGTCGGATCTAAGATAACCAGGATTATTTACAAAAGGATTAGCGTTATTATCATATCTAGACTTACGCTTTTGGTATAGAGTGCTACTTACCGCTTGAACAAATTCGCGGTTAGCGCTGTGAGAGATGATACCGATAGGACCACATGGTTCAAGCTGCAGCATTCTATATCTCCTGAAAAAGTATTCTTAATAAGTATAAATGAACAACGGTTAAAAGTAATTGTTAAATTTTACAAATTTGTCGATTTATTCTAATAAGACTTTGGCTAATGCATTTCGAAGTTCCTGTAGACCTAGTTTTTTCTCTGATGAAACAGCGAAAATGTCAGCATTTTCATCAAAATCATAAAGTTCTTTGAGTTCTTCTAGTCTTCTCATTAACTGCGCTTTTGAAAACTTATCGCATTTAGTAAAAACCGTAAAATAACGGATACCTCGTTGATTCATATAATCAATCATTGCTGCATCTTCAGGAGTTGGATCACGTCTAATATCTAGGAGGTTAAGTACTAAGTCGAATTTTCTTCCTGAAGTGAAGTAGCTATCGGTTAAAGCGGAAAACTCAGCCTTACGCTTTTGGTCAATCTTAGCATATCCATAGCCAGGAAGGTCTGTAAGTCTTATCTTATTATCGATATTAAAAAATATAACGGCTCTCGTTTTACCTGGGGTAGATGACACTCTTGCAAGTTTTTTGTTATCAACAAGAGCATTGATAAGGGAGGACTTGCCAACATTAGATCTTCCAGAGAGGACTACTTCTGGAAGATTTGAATCAGGGCATTGATCCATCTGGCCTGCTACTGCTTCTAGTTTTGCTTTACGAAAGTCTATTTCCATGGATATTGACCACCATTATTCATTGTTTTCCCGACGACAAATTTTGTCGTTATTTGTCGACAATTTTGTCCCAATTTTCATTTTTTATATTCTAACATACCTTTTATGATACAAAGAAATGAGATGGTTGTACTATTAGATTTTTTACGCGAGTGTTTTATTAAAAGGCCACTTGTGTTTCCGGCTTGTTTTTTAATCGTGGTCGTAAATATCTTTGTTTACTTGTGTTTTAATCCTGTTGGATTTAGCTGTCATGATTCTGTTGGATATGTTCGTAGTAGTGATTACAAACTTGATGGAAGTGCCACATATGAAATCAAAATTGGTAAATCTCGCGTTATATATCGTCCCAGAGACTCTGAGTTGCTTAATGTAGGCGACAGCGTAGTAATTAACGGAGTTGTAAAAGTACCTGATCCTCCGACTAATCCAGGTGAATTTGATTATTCTAGATATTTAAAGAGCAGGGGAATAACAGGTGTTTTATATGCTGATTCGATTGTTGTTATTGGTTCGACAGGATGTGGCTTTGTAGATTGGATTAATAAGTCCTGTTTTATTATTAGATGTTATGTTGTTGGCCTTTTTGATAAATCAGACCAAGGTCTGGCAAGTGCTGTGTTTATGGGAGATAAATCTCTAGTTGATGATTCGATAATTAGAAATTTTAAATTATCTAACTGCTCACATTTACTTGCTGTATCAGGAACACATTTCTCTGGCTTTTTGATGATAGTATCGGCATTTTTATCTGAGATGAGATTTAAAAAGCGTAATTGTGTTCCTGTATATATACTGTTTTGTGTGCTTCTTGGTTGCTTTACAGGTTGGTCAGAATCGGTCACTCGCGCTTCAATTATGAGTTCCTGTGCCTATGCATCAAGAGATTATTTGTCTGGAATGTCATTAGCGGCAATAGTTATGATTTTGGCTAATCCATTCTCTTGTATGAGTTCAGGATTTCAAATGAGTTTTATGGCAGCTTTGTTTATACGAATGTTTGGTGGACGAATTAGTGAAATGCTTAAATTTTTTAGTTTTCCAAAGATTGTAATTTCAATGCTAGCACCAATGATGTCCGCAACACTTGGTATGATGCCATTTTGGATTAATAATACTTACTACTTCTCATGTATTCATATCTTCGTACAGTTAATTGCATCCTTTATTGCTTCTGTTGCTTGTATGTTTTTTATTCCTTCCGTTGTCTTTGGGTTGCCTCATGCATGTTCTATACTTTTAAAGTTACTTTTAATATTGACGAAATGGTGTTCTAAGTTCTCAATAGATGGGTCCTCGAGTCGTACTATCTCATCTTTTGCTCTGTATTCACTGTTCTTTCTATTAATAGTATTTTTGATGCCTAAGAGTCTTATGAGACGTATCTTATTGTTACCTGCAATTTGTGTTGTCGTTGTAAGTAGTAGTATTTCTGTCAGAGATTATCTTAATCGACCTGAATTTATAGTTGTATTTCCAGATGTGGGACAGGGCGATTGCTGCTTAATTATTTGTGATGGCAAGTCAGTAATGGTTGATGGAGGAATCACTAGTGAAGGACAATATGCTTTGATGGATGTTCTCGATTACTATGGAATTAATAGTATTGATGTTGCAATTGCCACTCACATGGATGAAGATCATATTGGTGGGTTAATATATCTGGATTCAGCAGGAAGAATAGATTCATTACTAACTTGCTACGATTTAACGTGTCGAGATGAAATTTTTATAAATGAATCAGTATATCTAGAGTGTCTATGGCCACGTGAAGTAATAGATGGAGGAAATGAAGATAGTGTTATCTTAATGCTTCGAAGTCCAGGATTATCGATGCTTTTGACTGGTGATGCTGGTTTTGAAACTGAAACAGTTTTAATTGATAGTTTTGATTTGAACTGTGATGTTTTAAAAGTTGGTCATCACGGATCAAAGTATTCAACTTCATCGGCGTTATTGTCTTCATGCACCCCCGAAGTATCTATAATTTCAGTAGGACGAAATAATTCTTATGGACATCCAAGTAGCGCTACAATAGATCGATTATCCCATTCAGGGTCAACAGTATATCGTACTGACCAGTCAGGGCAAATAGTCATTAAGGTTTATGAATCGTATTATTATGTCGAAGAATATTTAGAATAAATTATAAGCCCCACGATTTACTCGTGGGGCTTATAAAACAGTAGAATTAAAAATTAATATCTGAACAATTCTTTATACAACACTCTTACGGCGTAATCGCAGTATTCTTCTGAAACACCGAACATCATTGAAATCTCGGAAGCTCCCTGATTAACGATACGAAGGTTAATACCTGCTGTTGACAATGCAGATGCTGCTCGAGCCATAATACCAACAGACTTTTCCATCGCCTGACCGACAATCATTACGATTGCTAAGTCACGATCAACCTTAACTGTCTCTGCTTTTGCTTCGTTACGGAAACGGTTAATAACGATTTCTTCCTTTTCAGGTGTGAAATACTTCTTACGTGCAATAATTGTAATTGAATCGATACCAGAAGGGAGGTGCTCAACAGGAATTCCTTCCTCAGCGAGAATCTCTAAGAGCTTAGAAATAAATCCAACTTCGTGGTTCATGAGATACTTTGTAACAGTGATGGTTAAGAATCCTCTTTCACCCGCAATACCAGTAACAAGAGAATCGTAACGAGTTCTGTTTGCTACAATTCTTGTACCCTTTGAAGAAGGATTGTTTGTATTCTTGATGTGTACTGGAATATCACGTACGTATACAGGATACAATGCTTCTTCGTGAAGAACAGAGAAACCAGCATATGCAAGCTCTCTCATCTCATCATAAGTAATCTCTGTAATAGGGAATGGATTATTAACGAGATTGGGATTTACAGCAAATACATTATCAACGTCAGTCCAGTTTTCGTATACTTCAGCATTTACTGCACCGGCAAGAATTGCACCTGTTACATCAGAACCACCACGGGAGAATGTGATAATCTTGCCGTCGCGTCCATAGCCGTAGAAACCAGGGAAGATGCAGATGCACTTTTCATGTGCAAGTTCTGCAAGATTGTCATAAGATTCACCAAGAATCTTTGCTTTGCCAGCAGCATCATGCTCCAAGAAAAGACCACACTCCTTAGGATTGCAATACTTTGCAGGGTGTCCAATAGAAGAGAGATAAGCTGCAACAACTCTTGCGTTACAATCCTCACCCATTGCTTTAACAGTATCCACATATGTAACTGCATCTGTAGTATCAGATGCTGCGGCTGATTTAAGTGTCTCGATAACGTCTGGAAGAGTATCTTCGATATTTAAGTCATCACATATTTCTCTGTAGCGAGCAATAACTGCATTAAGTTCGTCTTCATAAGAACCACCGTTAAGTCGAGCCTTAGCTGTAGCGATAAGTAAATCAGTTACTTTAATATCGTCAGAAGTTCGCTTACCAGGAGCTGAAACAACAATAATTCTACGATCAGAATCAGCGAGTACAATGTCGCATACTTTTTTTATCTGAGCTGCGTTTGCAAGTGATGAACCACCGAATTTAGCAATCTTCATAAATGTCACCTCAATATTTATTCGACTAATAATATCACAACATATTTTACTTTTAAGTACTTTATATATAAAATTGCCAATATGAATATATTTAAGGCAATGAAACCCGATGCTGTTTATAAAGCAGTCACAGAAATCCCTCTTAGAGAATTGAAAGAAGCAGGTAAGACCTGTTTCTTGCTTGATTTTGATAATACTTTAGGTCCTGATCATTCTACAGAACCAACTGATTATTCAAGAGAGTTTATAGACAAGATTCAGAAAGAGGGCTTTAAGTGTATTCTAGTATCTAATGCTAAGTCCGGAAGATCTTCAGGTATAGCATCTTCACTTAGTATTCCATGTGTTACATATGCGCATAAACCAAGGCCTGTTGGTATTTATAAAGCTATTGAGAAAATGAATGTTACCAAAGACGAATGTGTCATGGTTGGAGATCAGATTTTTACAGATGTAATAGCTGGGAAGACTGCGCCTGTTTATACTATTTTAGTTGAGCGTTATAGTAAAAAAGAGATATGGTATGTCGTTCTTAAAAGGCCATTAGAAAAGCTTGTCCGATTAATTGGAAAGTTTTAAAACACAATATTTTATTTAGTGGAATCTTTTAGTTTGCGAATCTCCGAAGCAGTTAGAATTCGATGCTCGCCATAAGGTAAATCACCAAGTTCAATATTCATGAATCTAACTCGACGTAGTTTTGTAACTCTGTAGCCTAATTCATCACACATACGACGAATTTGACGGTTAAGGCCCTGCTTCAAAATGATATTAAAAGTATGAGGGTTAGTTACTTTAACCGTGCATGGCAAAGTTTTACGCTCCAAGTCTTTAAGATAAACACCAGCTTCCATCTTTTCTTTAAATTCACGGCCGATACGCTGTTCTACACGAACTTGATACTCTTTCTCGTGGCCGTGTTCCGCACGTAGGAGCTTATTAACAATATCGCCATCATTAGTAAGAAGAATTAAGCCAGATGAGTTTTTATCTAAGCGGCCAATTGGAAATATACGATCATCTAATCCAATATAGTCAATAATATTAGTTGGGTCGCGTCTATCTGTAGTGCATGTAATTCCGAGCGGTTTATGTAGTGCAATATAAATATGAGTCTCCTCTGGGAAGACCTCTAAGCCGTCTACACACACAGAAGATCCCTCTTCAACAACAGTTCCATTAACGGCAATAATGCCGTCAACTGTTACTTTTCCTGCTTCGACTAATCGATCAGCTTCGCGCCTAGAACAAAAACCTGACGAGGCAATGTATTTATTTACTCTTACACCCACTTGCTGACAGCCTCAGCTTTCGTAAGTGTAAATGTAAATGTAGTACCTTTACCATATTCACTTCTAACAGAAATTTCTTCCCCCATATAGTTGAGAAGTTCCTTAGCAATAGCTAATCCCAAGCCAGTACCTTTTTTACCGCGGGCACGATCTGCTTTAAAAAAGCGTTCAAAAATATGGGCTATATCGTATTCATGAATACCTTGTCCCGTATCAGCTACCGATATATAAATCTTTCCTGTATTCTCGTCATACTCCGTAGATAAAGTTATGGAACCCCCGTTAGGAGTATACTTCTTAGCGTTATCAAGCAAGATTACAAGAATCTGGTTAACACGGTCTGGATTTCCATTAACAGTTGGCAACATGCCTGTGTTGTTATTGATTGTAAAGTAGATGCCTGACTCTCGCATGATTGGTGTGAAACGAGCATAAATACTATCTACAATTTTATTCATGTCGAAAGGATACATCTGCATTGTGATAGTACCTGATTGTAGTTTTGAGAGCTCGAGCATGTCGTCGATAAGGCGAGAGAGTCGAAGGGTCTCATTAAGAATAATATCGTAGTATCTCATTCTATCTTCGTCTTTTCTGACCATGCCATCAGCTAGTGGCTCTATCAAACCACGAAGTGTCTGAAGAGGAGTTCTTAGTTCGTGAGAAATGTTGGCAACATAATCTCGGCGTGTCATATCGAGTTTGTGTTCCTCTGTAATATCACGGAAAAAACCAATTGCACCTATGCATAACTCTTTATCATCTGCATCGAATCTAGGAACTATATCGTATTCATAAGCAAAATTTACATTTTCGATAGTTGATTTTTTGCTTTCATGCTCATTAATACATATTGTTAAGTCATTCCAAAACTCCTCGAATGGAATAATCTGTAAGCGCTCGACGAATGTGTTTTTGCTAGGCACTTTACTGAAGAATGATTTCATCAATTCATTAACGAATGTAATTGATTCGTTCTCGTCAAATACAATGATACCTTCAGAAATGACGTTGAAGATATTTTCAAGTTTATTACGTTCGTTAGTAAGATCATTAATTGATTTTGATAGCTTATCAGCCATTGTATTAAAAGAAGCTGCTAGTTCACCCGCTTCTCCAATGCTGTTTTCATCAGCTCTTACATTAAGATTCCCACGACCATACTCTCGTGCGACATTATTTACATCTTGAAGTGGTTCGGTAATAACATCAACGGAGATTACTGTAGGAACCATCATGGCAAGCGCGGAAGCCATAGTTGATAAAAATAAAATATTTAAATACTCATTAATTAAATCGTTATTTTCATTAACAACAGAATATTGAATGGCATAATACTGTGTTCCATCTTTTTGAAAAGGAATCTTTATCATCAAAATTTTGTTGAATGAAGATGTACTATCGCTGAAAGCCATGCTGCTTTCCCATGATTCTTCATCATTAAGTTTATTTTTAATAAAATTTAGACATCTGTTTTTATTCTCGTCGTTTTCATTATTGAAATTTCCTGGTAGTACAAGATTACCATCACTATCAACGATGATATAACTACGACTGTCTAATGAAGATGGATATAAGACATAATTATATACATTAATAAGCGACAAATTATTATTGCCAGATAATACCTCAGAGACTTTTAAAGCTTGACTGTATGATTCTTCAACTTGGTAATTAAAAGAAATTTGTCTACCGGCTATACCAAAAGCAATACCAGCGAGTATAGCTGCCGATGCTAGTGCAATGAACACCAGCATGAACATTCTTCGCATAATATAACTTCTTCGAAACACTTATAGAACCTCGAATTTGTATCCTACACCATAAACTGTGTTTATATTATATCCACAGCCGTCATATGTAATTTTTTGACGAATTCTCTTGATATGAGTATCAATAGTACGAGGGTCACCATCAAAACTATCACCCCATACATTCTTGATAATCTGATCTCTGTTAAGTACTGATCCTGGGTGAGAAGCTAATAAATGAAGAATATCTACTTCCTTAGGTGTAAAAGATACCTGCTTACCAGCTACCTTAACAGAGTAATTAGCTACATTTATCTCAAGACCTTCGAGCCTAATAATATCAGAGGCTGGTACATCCTGAGATAATTCAATACGACGAAGAACTGCTTTGATTCTTGCTACAACCTCGCGAGGGGAGAAAGGCTTTACTATATAATCATCGGCGCCAAGCTCGAGACCTAATACTCTATCGATTTCTTCTCCCTTAGCAGTCAAAATAATGATAGGTGTTGAGATAGTCTTACGTAATTCTTTACAAACATCCATACCATTCATTTCTGGCATCATAACATCGAGGAGTATAAGATCTGGTTTTTCAGATAAGGCTAACTCGATTGATTCCTTGCCGTCATAAGCATCTGCATGTGTATAATGCTCATTGTCAAAGTATAGACTTAAGGATTCGTGTACGATTTGGTCATCATCACAAATTAATATGTGGGGAATGTTTGCCATAGTTGTTACGCTCCTCGAATTTGTCGTCATATCATTATATATTAAAAACTCTATCAATAGTGTATAATCAACAATATTTATTTTGGAGGAGTCTTTATGAAGAAAAAAATTCTTTCTACTGTAATTGTTGCATCTATGGCTTTAGCATCAATGTCTGGTTGTTCTCTTTTTGATAAGGCTAATAAGGAATGTACAGAGCTTGGTGATAACTTTATGGATGCAATTCTATCTTGTGATGCTGACGATATTGCTGAGTTAACTATTGATGAGGATGAGGCATTAGAGATACTTGCAGATTACGCTCTTGATAATGAATTCTTGGTTGCTATTCTTGACAACGCTTCTTTCGAAGCTGGTTCTAAGAGTTGTTCAACTAAGAAGGGTGAGGGCGAGATTGAGTACACAGTTATCATCCCTGATTACGAGGAAGCTCTTGATGAGGATCCAGAGGATATGGATGAGCTTATCGACTTGCTTGAAGATGTAGATACAATAGAGATTACTACTACTATCGAATTCGAGTTAGGCAAGAAGGATAAGTGGTATGTATCCAATATCGAGGACGTTCTTGACGATATTATGGGAGATATCCTTGATACAGAACTTCCATTTGCAAATTATGACGAGTTGATTGACCATGTAAACTGGTACTGGACAGATAGTGGTAATGATACTTATTACTCAACATGGAACTCTATGGTTGAGCTTGATATCTGGACAACTTCTGAGGGTGCTCTTGAAGCTGCTAGCTGGAATCTCCATTATGATGTTTATTACAATGGAAATCTTATTATTGAGAATTCTGATAACTACTATGTATCTTCTTCTGGAACATATATTGAGACTTACTGTGATGAAGAAGATGTTCCATCATACAGTGGAGATGGAATGCCAGTAGGAACATATAGAATTGTTGTAATGGACAATAATGGTTGTGTACTTGCAGATTCTACATGTACAGTAATTGACTACTAATATGATTAATTTTAAGAAATCTTTATCTATCGTAATGACCGTTGCTGTAATTTTCACAGCAACAGGTTGTTCCGACTTTTTGGAAGGTATTGCGAGTCGTAAGGCTATCGATGCACTCGATTCTACTTTGGCTGACTTCATTTCTGATCCTGCTTCTGTTGTTAATGTAGATGATCTAGATGATAATCAGTTAGCAATCGCGTTAGATGGTTTTTCTGATGTTACTTATTCTATCGATGAGGATGTTAAGATGAATAGTTCTCGTGATAAAGTAACAGTTGATGTTACTTTTGAAAATGTTCGAGTTCTTAACGATATCCCTGTCGGAACGGAAGAGGAAGTTGCTGAATATATTGAGAATGCCTCAACTAATGATGTTGAAGTCTCATACACGCTTAAGAGAAATGAATCTAAATGGGAAGTAGTAGATGAACCTGATTATTATTCAATTTTCTTTGAACCATATTCTCGTATTGCGTATATTGATGAAAATGGTATGCCTACAGCATTTAATCAGGAATTCTTTGATGAGTGTGTTGTTGCAGCAGTTTATTATGATCCAGTAATGGGAAATCCATTGGATCGTGCATCAATTTCAAGTCCGGTTGCAATTCAGATGGTAGTTTATTTTGATAGACTTATGTATCTTCCATTTACAGCTGAACTTGTTAAGAATGGTTCTGTTGTTCAGACTATCGATGTAATTGTAGATAATCAGTCTATTGCTAATTGTGATTTTTCTGGTCAGGCATACACTCCTGGTACTTATACAGTGAATGTGTATTTTGATGGCGGAATTGTCGCATCTGAAGATATAACAGTTGCTAATTAATTAGGAGTAATGATTTTTGTTTTTAGCTAACGGTTGGAAAGATTATGAAATTCTTTATGCCGGTGGTCAGGATAAGTATGAGAGATGGGGCGACGTATACTTACGTCGTCCAGATCCTCAGGCTATCTGGCCCGTTTTTTGTAACGGCAAAGAAGTTACTTGGAATGAAATCGAAGCCCCTAATGCAGCTTATAATAGAAGTTCTACGGGTGGTGGTTCATGGCAGAAACTTAAGTCCATGCCGTCTAAGTGGAATATTGGTTATGATTCTCTAGGCAAGCATCTAGAGTTTATTATTGAACCTACATCTTTCAAGCACACCGGATTATTTCCAGAGCAGGCCTCAAATTGGGATTTTGCAGGCAAGCTTATCTCCGATGCGGTTGCAGGCGGTAGAGATGATATTAAGATTTTAAACCTCTTTGCATATACAGGAGCTGCTACTTGTGCTGCAGCTTGTCATGGCGCGACCGAGGTCGTTCATGTTGATTCATCTAAGGGAATGATTCAACGAGCAAAAGAAAATGTAGTAGCATCAGGTTTGGAAGATGCATACATCAGATTCATCAATGAGGACTGTCGTAAGTTTGTTGAGCGAGAGATTCGTCGCGGTCGTAAGTATGATGGAATTATAATGGATCCTCCTAAATATGGAAGAGGACCAACAGGCGAATTGTGGGAAATTGAGAAGTCTCTTTATGAATTCGTGGAAAGAACTTCTCTTTTGCTTTCCGATAATCCGTTATTTGTAATAATTAGCTCATATGCTACTGAACTTGGTTCATCTGCTGTAGGAAATGTTTTGAATCTGACATGCGGCTCCAAGCATGGTGGTAAGGCTGTTTGTGATGAACTTGGACTTCCGGTATCAAGAATGGGTATTAATCTACCTTGTGGACAGGCTGCTAGATGGACTCCCCACGCGTAGTATTCGAAGATAATCATATACTAGTTGCTGTTAAGCCAGTAGGGTTTCTATCTCAAGGTGATGGCACTGATAGTCCTGATATGCTCACATATCTTAAGGACTACATTAAGGTTAAATACAATAAGCCTGGTAATGTTTATTTAGGTCTTCTGCATAGATTAGATCGTAATGTATCTGGTGTAATGGTTTTTGCAAAGACAAGTAAGTGTGCTTCTCGCATTTCAGAGCAAATAAGACAAGGGAAGCTTATTAAAAAGTATCACGCAACTGTGAAGGGAATCCTGAAATCAGATAGTGGTAAGTTAGTAAACTATCTAGTAAAAGATGAACGTGCCAATAAAGTTAAGGTATACGATAAGGAAGTTCCGTATTCAAAAAAATGTGAATTAGAGTACAAGATAATTAAAACTGTTGGTGAGAATTCTCTTGTTGACGTACATCTTCTAACTGGTAGAAGTCATCAGATTAGATCTCAGTTTGCTCATATTGGTCATCCTCTATTAGGTGATGTAAAATACGGTGGACCTAAGAGTAATAGTGGAATTGCCCTTGAATCATATTATTTAGGTTTTAATCATCCAATAACAGGCGAATTTATTGAATTTAGCCTTGATAACGTAAATTAATAATAGTAAACTTCAATACACAAAAGCTTTGATAGGGACAAGTGTTCTTGTTATGCGTCTACAGAGAGTTGGGGTGACGCGCTGAAAGCCCCAATAGAATAGCGACACTTACATACAACCCTTGAGCTGCCAGGGTACAAACGATATGAACTAACCTGAGCCGTATAAGTCGCGTTAAGGCTTGAATTGAGTGGCATATCATTCGATAGAGACGATATGCAAATTGGGTGGAACCGTGCAAGCATGCATCCCAAGGTTAATATACCGGGGTGTTTTTTTTGCCCCAAATACAAATTTTGAAGCGGGAGGACGCGAAAATGGTAGATTTTAACAACGCAGAAGACAGACTTAGATTTCGTCATACTACCAGCCACATTTTGGCCCAGGCAGTAAAGAGACTTTGGCCAGAGACTAAGCTTGCAATCGGTCCTGCTATCGATGATGGTTTTTACTATGATTTCGATAGAGAAGAGCCTTTTACAGCAGAGGATTTAAAGAAGATCGAAGACGAGATGAAAAAAATCGTCAAGGAGAATATTACTCTAGAGTACTATGAACTCCCAAGAGAAGAGGCTCGTAAGTTCATGGAAGAACAGGGCGAGATTTATAAGGTAGCTTTGATTGATGATCTTCCTGATGAAGCTACAATTTCTTTCTATAAGCAGGGTGATTTTACAGATCTTTGTAAGGGTCCTCACGTAGAAAAGACAGGTGAGATTAAGGCATTTAAGCTCACATCTGTTGCTGGTGCATACTGGAGAGGTGATTCCAAGAACAAGATGCTTCAGAGAATCTATGGTACAAGTTACCCTGATAAGGCAATGCTTAAGGAACATCTCGATCGTATGGAAGAGGCTAAGAAGCGTGACCATAATAAACTTGGCCGTGAACTCGAGTACTTTACAACAGTAGATTACATCGGACAGGGCTTGCCAATTCTTCTTCCTAAGGGTGCTAAGGTAGTACAGATTTTGCAACGATGGATTGAGGACCTCGAGGCTTCACGTGGCTGTATGCTTACAAAGACTCCTTTGATGGCAAAGAGAGAACTTTACAAGATTTCTGGTCACTGGGATCACTATCGTGATGGAATGTTCGTAATGGGTGATAAGGCTGATCAGGATGATCTTACAAAGGAGTGCTTCGCTCTTCGTCCAATGACATGCCCATTCCAGTATCAGGTATTCCTCAACAGACAGAGAAGTTACCGTGATCTTCCAATGCGACTTACAGAAACATCAACACTCTTCCGTAATGAGGATTCTGGTGAGATGCATGGTCTTATCCGTGTTCGTCAGTTCACTATTTCTGAGGGTCACTACATCGTTCGTCCTGACCAGCTCGAAGAAGAGTTCCGTGAGTGCCTTGATTTGGCTAAGTACTGCCTTGATACAGTTGGTCTCCTTGAGGATTGTACATTCAGATTCTCACAGTGGGATCCAGCAAATCCTAAGAATAAGTATGAGGGTACAAAGGAGCAGTGGGAGACAGCTCAGGCAACAATGGAGAAGATTCTCAATGACCTCGGCGTAGACTATACAGTTGGTATCGATGAGGCTGCTTTCTATGGTCCTAAGCTCGATATTCAGTACAAGAATGTATATGGTAAGGAAGATACACTTGTTACTATTCAGATTGATATGCTTCTTGCTGCAAGTTATGGTATGGAGTACATCGATGCTGATGGCCAGAAGAAGACACCTTATATTCTCCACAGAACATCTCTTGGCTGCTATGAGAGAACACTTGCTTACTTAATTGAGAAGTATGCTGGATGTCTTCCACTCTGGATGGCTTACGAGCAGGCAAGAATCCTTCCTATCTCTGATGCTCATATGGATTACGCATTTAAGGTTCGTGATGAACTCCGTAAGAAGGGCTTAAGAGTTGAGGTTGACGATCGTTCTGAAAAGCTTGGTAAGAAGATTCGTGAAGCTGCTGTTAATAAGGTTATCTACACTATGGTTATTGGTGATCAGGAGATGGAGAACGGTACTGTTACTCTCGAGTCTAGATTCGAAGGAAAGCTTGGTGCAATGTCTGTAGAAGATGCGGCAAACAGACTTCTTAAGGATGTTGAGGATAAGGTTAAGCCACCTAAGTCCTAAGTTTTAGTATTAATGATTAATACAATTAAGGCTGTCTCATTTGAGGCAGCCTTTTATTTGAATACTTACGCTAGTTTCAAGATTGTTTCTTTGATGATTTCAATCCATTCGAGATAATCACTTTCTTCAACTCTTTCGTTAGCCTGATGACACTGATCTACCTGCCATGGTGCTTGAACACCGAATGCCACAGTATTTGGTAAGTGTCTGGCATAAGTTCCACCTCCAATAGCAAGTGGCTGAGAATACATTTCGCGATATTCTTCTTTAAAACCAGAAAACTTATCCATATGCTTTTCCCAGATGTCTGTTAAGCATTTAATCTGCTTAGAATCTTTATCCATATATATCGAATCCATTGATGAAATTACTTCAACCTCAAGACCATAAATAGTTGCAGATTGAGCGACGTTCTTAACAACATCCTCGAGATCATAGGAATAAGGAACTCTGAAATCGATTACAATTGACTGTTCGTCATCATCAATCTTAAGTATTCCTGGATTATAAGTTAGTTCACCAGATTCATCACCCATTACGCAACCTGTAAAATCGGCTGCATTGAATTCATCTAGGTAATTAAGTACAGGGATCTCACTAAGATTCACATTTCTATTCTTAAGCTCATTGATTAGCAAAGTAATAGCATTAATACCGAGCTCTGGTCGTGACCCGTGAGCTGGCTTACCAATAGTTTCAATCTTTAAACCTAACCCATCGAAAGTTGCTTTAGCTGGTACCATATTAGCTGCATTACCACCATTTGCTTCGATGTCTTTAAGACCGTCACCTTTGATTTTTAAGTGTAAAATGCCTTTTTCACAGTAAATAGCTGGGTATTCTGCATCAGGTGTGATAGAAAATGATGGAATCTCACCGTGCTCAGCATAGTACTCGACGCAAGAACATGTGCGTTCTTCATCTGTACCGAGAATTAATCGAATACGTGTGTTTTCAGGGAGTAGTTCATTATCAAGAATGTACTTCATAGCAAAGAAACTAGCGGCAGCAGGACCCTTATCATCAACTATTCCCCTGCCATAAAGCTTCCCATCAAGTTCAGTAAGTGCGAAAGGAGGGACCTTCCAGCCATCTCCTTCAGGAACAACATCTAAGTGACATACAATACCAATCAGTTTTTCACCTGAGCCTATCTCAACAAATCCAACTTTGTTATCAAGTTTTCCTGTAGTAAAACCTGCTTCACTCGCTTTATTTAAGAAAAAATCAAGAGCTTCAAGAGGCTTATGCCCATAAGGTGCAGCATCTAATGAATCTCCACCAACAGAAGGGATGGAGAGCAATTTGCTTAAAAACTCTGTTTGATATGCATTTAATGACATATAATTGCTCCATAAATAATTATTTACTAATAATATAAGGCAAAACTTCAAAAAATGCTTGCTTGCATTTAATCCTTTTGTTAATATACTCGAGCATAAAAATCACGTGGGACGAAAAATTCTTGTGCTAACAAAGTTAGTATAGGTCCTACGGAAGAAAAACAAGGAGGAAAATTTTATGCCAGTTATTTTAATGAAGCAGTTGCTCGAAGCAGGCGTTCACTTTGGACACCAGACAAGAAGATGGAACCCTAAGATGAAGGAGTACATCTTTACAGAGCGTAACACAATCCACATCATCGACTTACAGAAGACAGTTAAGAAGGTAGACGAGGCTTACGACGCAATGAAGGAGCTCGCTACTAAGGGTGATATTCTCTTCGTTGGTACAAAGAAGCAGGCTCAGGATTCCATTAAGGAAGAGGCAGAGCGTTGTGGTATGTACTATGTTAACAACCGTTGGCTCGGTGGTACACTTACAAACTTCAGAACAATTAAGACAAGAGTTGCTAGACTTCTTGAACTCCGTGATATGGAGAAGAATGGCTATTTTGATCTTCTTCCTAAGAAGGAAGTTGCAAAGTTAAAGCTCGAGATGGCTAAGCTCGATTTGAACCTCGGTGGTATCGTAGGTATGGATCGTCTTCCAGCTGCTCTCTTTGTTGTTGATACAAAGAAGGAGCACCTCGCAGTTTCTGAGGCTAAGAGACTTGGTATCCCAGTTGTTGCTATCGTTGATACAAACTGCGATCCAGATGAAATTGATTATGTTATCCCAGGTAACGATGACGCTATTAGAGCTGTTAAGCTTATTGCTGCTAAGATGGCTGATGCTGTTATCGAGGCTAACCAGGGTGAGGATGCTGGCGTTATCGACGCTGAGGCAGAGGCTAAGGCTGAGGCAGATGAAGAGGCTGTTGAGGCTTAATTCTAACTTTAGTTTTAAATTAATTACTTAAGGAGATAATAATCATGGCTATTACAGCACAACAGGTTAAGGAGCTTCGTGAGCTCACAAACTGCGGTATTATGGATTGTAAGAGAGCTCTTGCTGAGTCTGACGGTGATCTCGAGAAGGCAAAGGCTTGGCTCCGTGAGAAGGGTATGGCTAAGGCTGAGAAGAAGTCTTCCCGTGTAGCAGCTGAGGGTATCGTTGATTCTATCATTTCTGATGATCAGAAGACTGGTGCTATCGTTGAAGTTAACGTTGAGACAGACTTTGCTGCAGCAACAGATAAGTTCAAGGCATTTGTAGGCGAGATTAAGAATCAGATTATGGCAGTTAAGCCAGCTGATGTTGAGGCTTTGAAGGCTTCCGCAATGTACAATGATGCTTCTAAGGACGTTGCTCTTTTCACAAAGGAAGCTATCGCTGATATTTCTGAGAACATCTCTGTTAGAAGAGTTGCTCTTTACGAAGTAAATGGTAATGGTGCAGTTACTTCTTATATCCACATGGGCGGTAAGGTTGGCGTACTCGTTGAGTTCGCAGTTGCTGATGATTCTGTTATTGCTACAGATGCATTCAAGGCTATGGCTAAGAATATCGGTATGCAGATTGCAGCTTCTAACCCATCTTGGGTTTCTGAGTCTGAGGTTCCACAGGCTGAGATTGATAAGGAGACAGCAATTATCACAAATAAGGCTCTCGAAGAGGGTAAGCCAGAGCAGATTATTGCTACAAGAATCGTACCTGGTCAGATCAAGAACTTCTACAAGCTTAACGTATTGAACGCTCAGGAGTATGTACGTGATGATTCTATGACAATCGAGCAGTACATTGCTTCCGAGGCTAAGGCTATGGGTACAGAGATTTCTGTTGTTAGATTTACACGTTATGGTCTTGGTGAGGGCATTGAGAAGAAGGAAGATAATTTCGCAGAGGAAGTTGCTAAGCAGGCTGGACTTTGCTAATTAATTCTTGTTTTTAACTTATGATATTAACTGCCGGTCGGATTTATTCCGGTCGGCAGTATTTTTTGGTAAGCAATATGATTTATTTTGATAATAGTGCGACAACTAGACCTTGTGATGAGGTTATTAATGCTCTGAACAGTGATTTAATAGGCGATTGTTGGGGGAATCCTGGTTCTCTTCATAATATGGGAACTAGGGCATCTAATGCTTATTCTGATGCGATTAACTCTTGTGCTTCTTGTATTGGAGCTACTTCAGATGAGGTGTTCTTTACATCATGTGGTACAGAATCAGCAAATATGATTATTGAAGGGTATATGTCTTCGAATCCACGTGCTGGTAAAACTGTTATTTCCACTAGAACTGAGCATAAGTGTTCGCTTGAATCATTAGCTTTACTTGAAAAACTTGGATATAACGTTATTTATATTCCTGTAGATAATTCAGGAAAGCCTAAGCTTGATGTACTAGAAGAGAATTTAAGTGACGATGTTGCTTTAATGTGTTTTACTCACGTTAATAATGAGACTGGTTCCATTCTTCCTATTGATGAGATAGTTAAGCTTAAGAAAACAAAGTGCCCTAAGGCTTGTATTTATCTTGATTGTGTTCAGTCATTAGGTAAGTTACCTATTAATGTTAAGATGCTTGGAATTGATATGGCATCTTTTTCTGCACATAAAATTCACGGCATTAAGGGAGTTGGATTGGCGTACATCCGAAAAAATATTAAGGTTACTCCATTAATAATTGGTGGTGGTCAGCAAAATGGAATGAGATCAGGCACTCAGAGTCTACCACTCGCTGATTCAATGGCTGTTGCAATGAGAACAGCTGAATCTAATAGAGAAGACGCGTATATTGTTGCTTCTTCTATTAACAAATATTTAAGAGAAGAACTTACTAAAAGGGATGCAGTTATTAATTCTCCTGAAGATGGACTTCCATTTGTTCTCAATGTAGCATTTAAGAATTTTCAGTCTGAGACAATGCTTCACTGTCTTGAGATGTATGATGTGTTTATTTCTACTGTATCTGCTTGCTCTTCTAAGTCGAAGAAGACAAGTTATGTACTGGAGAATATGGGGATTGATCGTAAAATTTCCTCTAATAGTGTGAGGCTTTCATTTTCGAGATATAATACGTTGGATGAGGCGAAGAGATTCGTTGAAGTCATCGATGAGATATATAAGTTATACGAAGTTAAGGTGAGATGATATGGCACAGAAGGTTATATTAGCTAGGATGGGTGAGATAGCTCTTAAGGGCTTAAATAGAGGCCGTTTTGAGGATCAGCTTAAGAATAATTTGAGATACAGACTTAAGGCTTTTGGAAAGCTTTCAATTACTCAAAGTCAAAGTAGAATTTGGATTTCTGCTAAGGAAGATGGAAATGAATACTTTGAAGATGATGATAAAGCACTTGAGATAATGAAGGCTGTAACTCAGGTATTTGGTATCGTATCTTGTAGTCTTGCATGGCGCTTTGATGGCGATATGGATTCTATTATTAAGCATGCAATTGATTACGTTGCTCATACTCTTGAACGTAATCCTGAATATAAAACTTTTAAAGTAGAGTGTAAGCGCGGAAATAAGAGATTTCCACTTAATTCACCTCAGATTTGTGAAGAAGTTGGTGGCAATGTCTTAGATAATTTTTCAAATCTTACTGTAGATGTACATAACCCTGATTTCACATTATATGTAGAAGTAAGAGAGGAAAACTATGTATATGCAGGTAAGATGATGGGACATCGTGGTCTTCCTGTTGGAACTGCAGGAAAGGGAATGCTTCTTTTATCTGGTGGTATTGACTCTCCAGTAGCTGGTTATATGATGGCTTCTCGTGGTATGCAATTAGATGCAGTATATTTCCATTCTTTCCCTTATACATCTGAACAGGCAAAGCAGAAAGTAATTGACCTTGCCAAAATTGTTTCAGGTTTCTCCGGAAGAATGAACCTTTATGTTGTTAACTTTACTAAAATCCAGCTTGATATGGTAAAAAATTCACCTCACGATATGCTTACAATTGTTATGCGTCGTGTAATGATGCAGATTGCTGAGAAGCTTGCAGAACAGAGCGGATGTAAGTGCCTTATTACTGGTGAGAGCTTAGGTCAGGTTGCCAGCCAGACATTAGAGGCAATTAACATTACTAATGAAGTTGCTAAGATGCCTGTATTTAGACCTCTTATTGGAATTGATAAGGAAGCTACATGTGATCTTTCTCGTAAAATTGGAGCATTTGAGACTTCAATCCTTCCTTATGAGGATTGCTGTACTGTATTTGTAGCAAAGCATCCTAAAACTCATCCAAAGTCAGAGGATATTATTGAAGCTGAGAAGAATCTTGATATAGCTGCTATGGTTGAAGAAGGCGTTAACGTTGATCTCGAGATTATTAAGATTTAATTATCATGAAGTTTTTAAAAAATCTGTTTAAGTTTATACTTGGTGTTATTGTTATTTTGGTGGTCTTAATCTTATGTAGACCACTAATTGATAGGTATTTGAATAGTATTGGTATTGAGACGGGAACAAGTAACTTCATTCCGATGCCAGTAACTGAGACATTCTATAGTAACAGTGGTGAACTTATGTATTCAGTAAGTATTCCTGCTACATACAATAATTTGATTCCTCAGTCTGAACTTAATAAGATTTTAGAGAGTTCCAATGGACTTGTTCAAATAAATCAAAATAGTGATGGATCGATTTCTTGTATCATGACTCCAGAGGTTAGATCTGAAGTTTTGTATAACGCATCCGAAGCTTGTGATAATAATGTTTTGACAGGGTTAGTTACTGGGAATATTGTCTCAATAAATCACAATGAGAATTACTCTGTCTTTTATGTTGTTGCTCAGGATAATGCATCAGAAGCAGAACTATTATCATTGTCTGGTAAGCTTTTCGCTATTGGTGAGGTCTACGGAGCATTAGAAGGAAATCAAGATGACTCATGTCGAATTGAAGTTTATAGTGCTTCAACAAATCAACTCGTTAATACGTTTAATTCTAATAATATCGCCGGAGATGTTACTGGTGATGCAATAGAGTATTTAGGTGATACTATTTCTGATGGGTTTGACGGATTAGCTAGTTTATTTAGTTCTAATTGATTGGGTTAACTGCTAAATAACTAGCCAAAGCACTATATGTACTAAGTGCATCTGCTGTATGTAGATGTCTTGTACCTGCTGATTCTCCAGTCTCGTTAACAGCTCCAAATGTTACAAATATGTACTCGCGATCATAGATGCGTGCCAAAGACGCAAGGCATTGGCCAGCGTTAGATGTATAACCTGTTTTGCCACCTATTAACTCACCACCATCAATTTCCATTGTATATACTGTATTTGAGAAAGTAGATACAAAACTTAATCCACCTGGATGCTGAATAGTTGAAGATGATGTATAAGCATTAGTAGAGAATACTTCTCTGAACTTAGCGTTGTTAAGAGCTTCTCTTAAGAGTAAAGACATATCTCGTACCGTTGAGTAATGGTTATCATTATGAGCACCAGTACTATTCATAAAATGAGTATTTGTCATGCCTATTTCAGTAGCACGCTCATTCATAAGGTTGACGAAATCAGCTTCTGTTCCAGCTATGTTGTACGCAATACTTAGGCAACATTCAGCTCCTGATCTAAGCATACAACCATAAAGTAAATCATCTAATGTAACTGTCTCGCCAACTTCGTAGCCTGCTGTTGATAAGTCCATTCCATAAATAGCATTATATACTTCATCCGGAATTGTATAAGAAGCATTAAAGTCACTAATGTTCTCGCATGCTAACAATAAAGTCATCATCTTTGTGAGAGAAGCTGGATATGAAATTGTATCAGCGTTAACTGAATCGAGTTCACAACCAGTCTCAACATCAATCAATATAGCTTCACTACTATATAAGTTTCCAATAGCATCGATGTGTGGAAGTGGTGTAGGGGTCGGCGTTGGAGTATCTGTAGGAGCAATAGTTTCTACATAAGTTTCAACTGGACTACTGATAGCTGGCTTCTCGCTAGAACATCTCGAAAGGCTAATCACAATAATTGTGATAATTGTTATAAAGAATATGAAAGAGAAAAGCGCTGCTTTTCCTCTGTTATTTAATCTTATTTTTTTTCTTCTTTTTGTTTTAACCATAATACAATTATATAATTAAAAGTAAATTTTGCTAATGGAGATTATTATGCCTTTTACAAAAAGAATTAAATTGTCACTGATAACCGCGGTAATAGCTGCGTTCTTAGGATCTTTTCTAATTCTGCTTTTATCCTCAAGTATTAGAGGAATTGCTTTATTTATTCTTATCAGTGCTGCTGTAGTATTCGTGATATCATTTATTACTAATTTGATTTTGGAAGGTAAGCCTTCCAAGGTCAGAATACCAGTATTTATCGTTATAGGTTTTTTATCTGTAATAATTGTTATGTCTACAACAATCTATCAGATTGGATCTAGAATGATGCTAATGCCTCATGTTAATAGTGATTCAATAGCAAGGCTAGATACAATGCATGTTGAAGAAATTAATTATGATGGATTGTATGGTTGGAGAATTCCTGCTAACACTGCTAAAGATGGTGAGAAGAGACCTGTAATTTTATATTTTGGGGGCAATGGTGAAGACTCTGCTACCATGGTTCTTAATATTCTTAACGACGATCGTTTAGCGTTTTTACATGATGCTTATGACTTTATTTTTATCGACTATCCTGGTTACGGATATACTACTGGGGTATGTAATGATGATAATATTCGCGACTTTACAGTTTCAGCTTATGAATATGTAGAAAGATTGGAAACGACAGGTTCCATCACAGTTATGGGCTATTCAATGGGGACTGGAGCCGCGACTTATTTAGCTTCGACTGGTGTAATAATCGACCAGGTTATTCTTGTTGCTCCTTACGCTAATACCTATGATTTATTCAATAATGTAATCGATATTTTCCATGGCCCATTAAGATTATTAGTGTCAGTTAGAATGGATTCTGACAGATACGCTACAGAAGTTAAGTGTCCAGTTACTATTTTTGCTTCAACAACTGATGAAGTTATACCTATTGAATCTTCAAGATACTTGTTTACTAGATTTACGAACAATATTACTGACTTCGTTACATTTGATGGACTATATCATAACGACTTCTTTTATAATGATGAATTCATCAATTCACTATCTGATTTACTATATCAAGTGCCATTGAGCACAGAGAGCTCTACGGAGGGTAAGTAATATGCATACAGATATGAGACATAAATTATTAATTTCAGCACTGCTTGCCATTATTCCATTAACAGTTGCTGCACTTACAATCTTTATTATTGCCAGTAACGCAACTTGGTTTGCTTTGTATCCTGTATTAGTATTGCTGGGTGCTTTTATCGTTACTATGATTATGACGTTTGTTCCATTTATGAAGGATCATATGTGGCTTTCGATGCTATCAGTAGTATTGCTGGCAGTTTTGATTAGTTTAATTATTCACTTTTTGATTTGATTATTTGCGTTAACAATTAATCAAGTGTAAAATTTGGTGTGTTTTTGTTAGTTAGGAAAAATAGCATATTTAATAGGTTTGTAGCGGTTCTTCTAGCTATTATTGTAATTTTTACGATAGCTGAGCCTGCGTGTGCAGCTTCTCGTTATGAGAAATTTGAACTCATGTGGATGAATGCTACAGATGAAGAGCGATATTATATGCCTTCTGAAGTTAAAGCCTATGCATGTGGTCTTTCTACTTACGATTTTATTTTCTTTGCGAGAGTAATCGAGGGTGAAGGCGCTGATGATGTGGACAATATCACTGATAAAGTCCTAGTTGCTATTACTGTATTGAATAGAACAAATTGCGGAAGGTGGCCTACTTCAAGAGTTTTATCGACACTACAAAGACCTGGGCAGTTTGAAGTAGTTAACAGTGAGACTCATGAATGCCATTGTGCTAGATCACTCGATTCTGAATGGTCGATAGTTATGGCATATAGGTTGGTTGAACAACGCGCTGTTAGTTGTCATATGGTTTACTATAACGCATATGGCTTTACTGGTTATTCAAGGCAGTTTACTAATTATGCGTATTTTGGTGGTAATTATTTTTCAGTCATTGACTGTAGTTGCGATTCTTGTTTGCAAAGACAGCCTGAAGATTGGGATATAAATGAAGTAGAGATGATGCCGGATGATTTCGTTGTACTTCGTCCAAGCAATGTCGAAGCACACTATGTATAAGTAATTTATTTTTTGGAGGTACTAATATGTACGACAAGATTAAGGCACAGGATCCAGAAATCTACTCAGCTATTATGGATGAGCTTGGAAGACAGAGAGATAAGATTGAGCTTATCGCTTCTGAGAACATCGTATCTGAAGCTGTTATGGAGGCTGCTGGTTCCGTATTAACTAACAAGTATGCTGAGGGTTATCCTGGAAAGAGATACTACGGTGGTTGTGAGTTCGTAGATGTAGTAGAGCAGCTTGCCATTGATAGAGCAAAGCAGCTTTTTGGTGCTCAGTACGTTAATGTACAACCACACTCTGGTGCTCAGGCTAACACAGCTGTTTATTACGCAATCCTTGAGCCAGGTGATACAATTCTTGGTATGGACCTCTCTCACGGTGGTCACCTTACACATGGTATGAAGCTTAATGTTTCAGGTAGAATCTACAATTCTGAGTTCTATCAGGTTAACAAGGAGACTGGTGTTCTTGATTACGAGGAAGTAAGACAGCGTGCTTTGGAAGTAAAGCCTAAGGTTATTGTTGCTGGTGCTTCTGCTTATCCAAGAATCATCGATTTCAATAAGTTCAGAGAAATCGCTGATGAGGTTGGTGCATATCTTTTTGTTGATATGGCTCATATCGCGGGTCTCGTTGCTGCAGGTCTTCATCCAAACCCAGTTCCAGTAGCTGATATTACAACAACTACAACTCACAAGACTTTGAGAGGTACACGTGGTGGTATTATCATGTGTAACGATGAGGCTCTTGCTAAGAAGATTAATTCTGCAGTATTCCCAGGACAGCAGGGTGGTCCTTTGATGCATATTATTGCTGCTAAGGCAATTGCTTTTAAGGAAGCTTTGTCTCCAGAGTTCAGAGATTATGCTAACCAGATTGTTAAGAATGCAAAGGCTATGTCTGATGCACTTCTTGCTCGTGGCGTAAATCTCGTTTCTGGTGGTACAGATAACCACCTTATGCTTATTGACCTTCGTGGAACAGGTATCACAGGTAAGGAACTCCAGCTTCGTCTTGACGACTGTAATATCACAGCTAATAAGAACACAATTCCATTTGATCCTGAGAAGCCATTTATTACTTCTGGTGTAAGAATTGGTACTCCAGCTGTAACTACTCGTGGTATGAAGGAAGAGGATATGGTTGAGATTGCTGATCTCATCTCAATCTGTATCTTCGACTACGAGAATAAGAAGGATGAGGTTATTAAGAGAGTTGCTGCTCTTACAGAGAAGTATCCTCTTTACCCTGACTTCAACTAATGTCAGATAAGGATTTAAGTAGACAACCACTGTCTTATAGAATGGCTCCTAGAAGTCTCGACGAATACGTTGGTCAGGAGCATATTATCGGAAAAGGCAAAATGCTAAGAAGGATGATTGAGGCGGATAGACTGTCCTCAGTCATCCTTTTTGGACCTCCGGGAACTGGTAAGACAGCTTTGGCAAGGGTTATTGCTAATTCGACGACCTCAAAGTTTCAATCGCTTAATGCAGTTACCTCAGGTGTAGGTGACATTAAGCGAGTTATTGATGATGCATTAAATCCAATACTTTCAGAGGGTAAGAGGACGGTTCTATTTATCGATGAGATACATCGTTTTAATAAGCTTCAGCAGGATGCTTTACTCCCTTATGTTGAGGATGGCACTGTTATATTGGTAGGAGCTACGACAGAGAATCCGTTCTTTGAGGTTAATAAAGCTTTGGTATCACGTTCTACTGTACTTCAGCTATATCCTCTCACTGATGAAAATATTGTAACTATTATTAAGAATTCTATCGAAGACAAAGAACGTGGGTTTGGTCTTACTGACATTTCTGTTTCTGATTCAACTTTAAGTAAAATTGCAGCTTTATCAGGAGGAGATGCTCGAAATGCACTTAAGGCTTTTGAGCTTGCTGTTATTACTACCCCAGCTGATAGTAATGGCACTATAGTAATTACTGATGAAGTTGTAAGTGACTGCATGCAAAAACGAACAGTTATTTTCGATAAAGACGGAGAAAGCCATTACGATAATATTAGTGCGATGATTAAATCTATGCGTGGTTCAAATCCTGACGCAGCAGTTTTATATTTGGCTCGTGCACTAGCTGGTGGAGAAGATATTGAGTTTTTGGCTAGAAGAATTGTTATATGTGCAGCTGAGGATGTTGGACTTGCAAATCCTAATGCACTGTTAGTCGCTAATGCTGCATATCAGGCAGCTGCGTCAGTTGGTATGCCAGAGGCTCGAATACCACTTGCTGAAGCGGCAATTATAGTTGCTACTTCACCAAAATCTAATGCAGCTTATTTGGCTATTAATAAAGCATTAGATGATGTTAATAATGGTGATACAGGTACTGTACCAATGCATCTTCGTAATGCTCCTGCTAAGGGTATGGAATATCTGGGGTATTCAGTGGGATATAAGTATCCGCATGATTATCCTGGGCATGTAACTAAGCAGGAGTATATGACTGATGTAACTCGTGGTAGGAAGTATTATGAACCTACCGATATAGGTTATGAAAAGAGAATTACTGAATACCTAGATTATGTTGAAAGGATGACCAATAACAATGAATAAGAGGATACTGAGCTTTGTATTAACTGTTGCTATCGCGATTGGTATGTTTACTGGATGTGCTAATAATAAGGCAGATGAATTCGTTACAATAGATAATGTTAATACTTCTTCTGTTAATGTATCAGAGGGCTATTTTCAGTCTATTTTTACAGGCGATGTAGAATTGTTCGAGGCATGCTATCCATCTAGTTTTTTCTATATGGAAAGTGGTGAAGAGAGATTTAATCCTGATTCGCTGATGG
>JAKSRJ010000013.1 GCA_024403715.1 Saccharofermentans sp.
ATCCGCTTATAGAATGCTCGCGTGAATGGTATATTTGTTTCGACACCATGATAATCAACTCGTACACCTTCATCAGTCTGTAATTCAATATGCAAAATAATTTCCAACTATGAATAATAGAAAAGTAAAAGATGCACTAGTATTCCAAACAAAACAATAATTACTCATCTTTTATTCTTCATTTATCATTTCCCTATTTCTCTTTAACAGCATATCAACTGCTCCTTTTGTATTTTTATAATCAAAAATATAGTTAAAGAAGAACGTTAGTAGTCCAACAAGTGCAAAAATACAACCAGCATAAATAAACCATGCTAGATAGGTAACAGGTTGATACTGGATATTATAAAATACGATTATTGAAAAAAAATATATAAAAAAAGTAATTCCGTATCTCTTCAACTGCGACGCAATAGAAAACCGAAGGATATCCCTTCTTAAATAATTAGCAAATGAAATCATCCTATATGTCATCGCAACAAGTGTACCAATTGCAACTCCAACTAATCCCCAAAATGGTACAAGTGCACATGATACAACAATATTAAGTCCAGCCTCGACTCCTGCAGCAATCTTTGTCTCTTTAAACTTTCCTGCCGCATATACGATGCTATTGTATGGTGACCTTAAGCAATACATCATTTCCGCAGTGATAAGTAATATTCCAAATGCAGGTTGAATATAATTTGCATCCTCAACAGCTTTCACATATACACTCACAAACGCAAATACAGTGATTGATGCGGTTGCAAAACATGTTGTGGTCAACATATGAACCAATGCGTTGTATGCATTAAAAGTTTCTCGTAATGTATCTTTTTCATCACATGCTATTATATTACCAAATGCTGACCTAACAGCTTTATCAATAGAATTAATCAAAGATGATAACCCTGTTGTAACCAATGCATATACACTATAAATTGATACATCTGAAAATGTTGCAAAAACAGTTAAAACAAAAATATCTGTCTTGGAATGAATAAAATAAGCTATTCCCTGAGCGAACGCATCCCAACGCTGGTCAATCAAATTATTATTCACAGGAACATCTAAAAGAATCTTATACTTCCGTTTAGTGTACATTGACAAAATAATTGGTCGCGCTACAAAAAACATTGCACTAGCTAATTTAACAATTTGAATAGAACATCCAAGTTTTACAGTAATTACAACAAAAATTGTATTAAGTATAACAGTGATTATCTGAATTACAGAATAAATATAAGCTGCCTGATCTGCCTCTAGAAGCATCTGGTAAGTTATTCCAAAAAAATACTGTGCAGCAGTACTAATTCCTACGATTACTACGAGAGATGCTGTGTATAACCAGTAATAATCCTTTGCGATTACACAAGGAAACAATACCGCTAAAAAGCCAATATAAACGACTGTTGCAAATGCTATTTTCCTAAAGAAAATATTTGACGTTTTAACAATAACACATAATTGTTCATGGTTCTTTTTTGCTAAAGGTTTATACAATGCCGCTTTTACAGCGCTCCCAACACCCGTTTGCAATAAAGATATGTATGCAACAAAACTAGTTATAGAGCCTATCATACCATTAACATCAGAACCGAATGTTCCAATAATTAATCTCGGAACAATTAACCCAGATATTACTGTAACTAGTTCTACTAATAAAGAAAAAATAATATTTACTATTGCCTTTTTCTTTCTCATTATGCTTTTAAACCCTATGAATTCTTTATTCTTTAGCTAGCCTCTCCTGGATATAAGCAAGTGCCATCATCTTAGTTTTGATTTCTTCTTTAGTTAGTAGTTTGGTATTATTTGAGTTAAACTCCATTAATGTGTTACGTTCTGCATCACCATCTTTGAAAAATTTATCGTAGTTTAGTCCACGGTTGTCAGCAGGTACTCTGTAGAACCCCCCAAGGTCGATAGCCTTAGCACACTCTTCGTTGGTAAGTAATGTTTCATACATTTTCTCGCCATGACGGATACCGATAATCTTAATATCCTCTTTCTTACCTCCAAACATCTCACACACAGCTTCTGCCTGAAGTCCTATAGAACAGGCTGGAGCTTTCATAATAAGAAGATCACCGTTTTCACCGTTTTTAAAGGCGTAAATTACCAAATCTACCGCTTCCTCAAGAGACATAATAAATCTTGTCATATTAGGTTCAGTAACTGTAATAGGATTTCCGGCTTGAATCTGGTCAATCCAGAGTGGAATTACAGATCCACGAGAGCACATTACATTGCCGTAACGTGTACAACAAATCTTAGTCTTTCCACTATAGCGACTCTTGGCAATAGCCACAGATTCCTCAAGAGACTTTGATTTGCCCATAGCATTAATTGGATATGCAGCTTTATCTGTAGAAAGACAGATTACAGCTTCTACTCCTTCTTCAATAGCGGCAGTAAGGACATTGTCTGTACCAATAATGTTTGTTTTTACAGCCTCCATTGGAAAAAACTCACATGACGGCACCTGCTTGAGGGCAGCAGCGTGAAAAACATAATCAATACCATGCATTGCATTTTTGCATGATTGTAAATCTCTTACATCTCCAATATAGAATTTAATCTTCTCTGCTACATGAGGCATTTTCATCTGGAATTCATGGCGCATATCATCTTGTTTCTTCTCGTCACGAGAGAAAATTCTAATTTCTCCAATATCAGTTTGGAGAAAACGATTAAGCACTGCGTTCCCAAAAGATCCTGTTCCTCCGGTAATCATAAGTGTTTTATCTTTAAATAACGACATACTCTCACCTCTTAATCATTGTAAAATGGATGCAAATTAATATTCGATTTCTCAATAAGACGCAAATCTATATTCATTGGTTGATCTATATATTTGCTAATCATATCATATACATCTTCTTCACAACACTCTCTAAGGAGTTTGCATCTTTCACTATATCCAATTTGTTTATAGTACCGTTTGGTTTTGTTAATGTGCTTTGGAAACGAAATAACACTTTTATTAAACAGTGAAGATACTATTCCAACATGAAGTTTCACCGTAATCGCAGAATCCATATTCTTGAGTAAGGCGCAAAAATCCCATGTTGCTGAATAATCTACCGATATCTTATCTGCACATAAATCTTTGTATATATCTAAGTCACTAATCTTATGCTTAGTAACATTGTCTGATCCAACAAAAACTCTATATTCATTTGGATGTTCTGCAATATACCTATTTAATGCAGGTAATATTTTCTGTGCTAATTCTTTATTACTCTCATTGCTACCATACACATGAAAGAAAATATTCTTCTTATCAGCTACTAATTCCTTTAAAGAATCATCTAATTCTGGTAAATCTCTTTTCCAAATTGATAATGCACTATCCGTTGTCACATATATTTCTTTTCTGACTCCATGTGCCTTAAAATACTCTGCTGTTTCCGTATCTCGTACAGACACAAACTTAGCAGCGTTCATTATCTCAACCATCTTTTTTCTCAAAAAGGTATTACTAACAGGTCCTCCCCCAACACCACAAATATAAATAGGTTTCTTTTCTTGAATAAAATGTTTTGCCACTCTAAAATACCTAAAATATCTTATTAGAGATTCTCTCAAATTTTTAGTTGTATCGCCAAAGTACCCCCCTGACATATAAACCAGGCAATCTGCTTCTTTGTATGAACTAAATTTTGTGCTATATGATGCAATTTCATTCTTCAAATATTTACAAAGTCCAAATTTTGGGATTCGAAGAAAATCAACATCACCGTAGTCATTTAGAACTTCATAAAAAATGTGAGCAAACAAACAATCTCCAAAATTTGATCCATTTGTCGCTCCATGAATCAATATTTTCATCCGGTATTTCCTCTTTTTCCAAGAACGACTTTCTCACATAGCAAAACCATTATATATGTAAAAATCACTATTTCAAAATTCATTTGTAGACTATTTCTTGTCCAATAAAACAGCATCATAGTCCAGCCACCATAACGCATGAGTTGCTTCTCAGTAACCTCTTTTTTCTCTATTGAAGCACAGCTATAGCCTATAAAGAAACATATCAATATAACTCCAATCAAGCCAAAATTCAGCCATAATTCAGACACCATACTATATCCCTGTCCATAATGATTATCTAATGCTAAAATGTTAGGAATGTAATATATTGATTTTCTATAGGTATTTCCTGAATACACTAAACCAAAGTTTATATCAGCCACTGTAGGAGCAATCATAGACATTCCCCATAAATGTGGAATTGTGCCATTACTAAAAAGAGATAATGTAACAGTTAGAGGTCTAATCTGAGCTCCCATCTCCATTATCGCATCTGTAATATTTAGTGAGTAGGAAGCACTCAACAGTCCACCAGAAGATCTGTTTTCAGATATTGTCGGATTTATTACAAACAAAATAACAATTGCAATTGTATTTACTAATCTACTCGTCTTTTTATTCTTATAGCAGTACAGACTATAACCAATAGCTAAAGGATATAAAACGTCATTTCTATTTCCAGTAAACATTAATACTAAGAAGATAATGATACCTGGAACAATTACTCTCTTTAGTATTCTTTTATTAAAGAATACAGCTATAGGAATAGTTGCAACCCAAAACATTGTCCTGAAATGTACTATTAAAGACCCTGATGACAACGCTTTTTTTACTGTTGCATAATTTGCACCAAATAGATTGTACTTTAATGCTAAATATAAAAGAATTGCCGCGTACACATAATAAACGATCAACGCAAATAATATATATTTTTTATAAATACCATTATTGCTATAGGCTTTAAGAGTACATTTCTCATAATATAAATCGTTATTATTCTTTCCCCGATTTAATCGAAATCCTAGAATTAAACAAACTACGCCTACAGATGCTATCTGCAATGATTTAGGCAAATATTCGATATAAACATGCCTATTCGAATTTAAATAGCTAAAAACTCGATTATTTTGTACTATAGAAACAATCAAGAATCCAAAGTGTGAAATTATCGTGTATAATGCAACAATATAAAATGGTGAAAACATTCGTATTTTTGATTCCGTCAAATATATAACTAATACTATAGAAAACAAGCCATAGATAGTAAGCACAAAAGGAGACATTAAATTAATATCTGCTACATATGCAAATAACTGGATGATAATAAATAGAATCACCACAGGAGTTATCGCTACATTAGCAATTGTTTTTATTCGTTCTCGCATAATCATCTATCACCTTATGCAAATAGCATTCCCATTTCTTACCAATTTCTTCAATACTAAGTGTATCCGCTAGTGTCATTGCATTGATGCACAAATACTCTCGCTTTTCTTTGTTTTCAATTATGTCAACTATCGCATCAACTAAAGCATTTTCATCATCTGATTGTATCAGTCGACCGTTGATATTATCATTTATCATATCTTTCGGACCACCTATTCTACAATCTACAGAAATTACAGCTAGTCCTAAAGCCATAGCTTCTGCTAAAGAATTTGGAAATCCCTCATGAGAAGAAGTCAAAACAAATATTGCATCCTGAGAAATAATGTTAAAAATATCGGAAGACGCGTTATTAATTGTCACTTTATTTTCAAGTTTATTATCTGTTATCAACTTCTGAAGAGAAGTTTTGCACTCGCCGTCTCCATATAATTCAAGACAATATTCATTATTGATATTGCAGACTCTTGAAAACGCTTTAATAATAAGATCTTGATTTTTAGCTTTAGTCAATCTAGAAGTATTAACAATGACCTTCTTTCTTTCATCAAAAGGTTTTCTATATTTTTTTATATCAGATTGGATTGGATTGGGAATTACAATCCTGCTTTTAAAATAGGAAGCATCAAAGCATGCGCTCGCATCATTTGTTTGAAATACAGCACCTGACGCAAAATGATACGCAATTCTTCTAACTTTTTTCCATAGAGCAGGATATACTTCAGGATCATTTCTCTCGCAAACAATAACTGGTATGCCTAACCCTAAAGCAGCTAGAGAACACAAAATGCTCGGAATAACAGCAAAACCAATAATAACATCGGGGGTTAAACGCTTTATTTCACTTCGAATAGACCACAATCTATAAATGTTTTTTTTACTCTTCTCGGCAATAGTTATCTCAATATTGTCGTTAAATTGTATAAATTTTTCATTTGATGCATTAAACGTTAACAGATGAACCTGATTACCTAAATTCACAAAATAATCAGTTATAGTACTTGCTGCTCTCTGCTCTCCACCAATTCCCATTGATGCAATAACTAACAGTATATTCATTATGCCTGTCCTTTTATAAACATAGAATAATATACTCTGTGTATTTCTTCGAGTTTTATCTTATCATTCAAATATCTACGTATATTATCTCTAATTTCGTTTATTCTGTCATCATTCATTGACACGACTAACTGTAACGCATCTATTATCTCATCGTCCTTAGAAATTGGTAATGCCCATCCAGCTTGATAATTATTCACATCAGTCCAAGGTGTCTGATCGCTGATTATTGGAATGCATCCAGACATTAGCGATTCAGATATAACGTGGCCGTAATTCTCACTAAAAGTAGGGAAAATAAAAGCGTCGTATTTTCCAAAAGTTTCCACTGTCTGACTATGAGATAGTACTCCACAATAATTAACAGATATATCGCTACTCATACTCGATATTACTTGTCGACATTTATTCCAATACGCTTCATCTTCGATTGGTCCATAAATATCAAAGACACATTTCCCTGTAACACTCTTTAAACACTTCAATGCTTGTAATAGATTTTTCTTTGGATGAATCCTCGAAATAAAGACAAATTTCGCTCTTCCTGTAATTTTTTTTACCTTATTAGGTTTATTCTTTGAAAATGAAGGAATATTAGTTGTAAAACAAATACGATTATCATTAACTCCTAAATACTTTCCAATTGCATCTGTTTCCTCTTCACTAGTTGATTGAAAAACTACCCCTTTTAATAACCCCATTACCCTTAATAATTGAATATATGGTATTTTCTTATATTTCTTTTTGAATGCACCCTCACACAACTCACCTCTTGGAGCTAAAATAACCTTTAATCCTTTTCGTTTTGCAATCCTCAAGCATGGGATAATACAGGATTGAAATAATCCTTGTAAATACAATATATCCGGTTGAATTTCATGAATTATTCTTTTAAACATTGTTCCATTATACTGAGAATTGTCTAAATACATAACTTTACAATTATCTCTTTCAACCCATTTCCTTGTCGGTATTCCTTCATATGGAACGCATTCTCCTTTGTCATGATTATGTGTGACGATATACACTTTAAATTCACGCATCAAAGAACAAAAATTGTCAATACTAACAGGTGGACCTCCATATTTTTCCCCCGGAAAGAAACCAGCCATAACAATAAGCACTCTCATTTATATTTTACCCCACACGTGACTCAATTTGTTTTACACAATCACTAACTTCATAGTGCTTCAATAAATATTCAAATCCTTTGATTCCTTTATCACGTAAATTATCATTCGTAATTTCTTCCACAATTTTTCTAAATTCATTTGCATCATTACTCTCACACCACCAACCAAATTCGCCTTCAACGATTATTTTCCCAATATCAGTGTTTTGATCCGTAACTGCTAACACAGGTAACTTGGCCTGCATATATGCTAGCAAACGACTCGGAAAATTCGGTATTGTAAATCTATAATCTAGGAAAATCATTCCCACATCACAGGCTCCTACCATCGCATCATAGTCATTTTTAGGTAAACTTTGCATCAATCTAATGTTCTGTGGTTTTGAATCATTAATATACGCTTCAAGTTTTCCGTATTCTGTACCTCCGCCAACAATTAAAAAATAGGCATTTTTATGGTTCTCAACTTTCTTAAGGCACTCAATCAAAAAAGGTATTCCCTGTGGTTTGCCTAAGTTTCCTCCATATACAAATACTTGTTTATCCAGTGGTATCGCATACTTATTTCTAATCTCTATTCTATTTTCAACTGAAATACTCGTATCGCTCACATCAATACAGTTCGGACACACCTCTACGTTTTCTGAATTGATTTCCGGATTATGTTTAATCACATAGTCAACATTTGCCTGACTCATGCAGCCAATATAATCAGAAATTGCATAAAGTTCCTTCTCCATTACTCTGAAATACTTATACAAAATGCCCTTTAAGCCAGTTTTTTTCATCATGCCAAGGTCAACTGCATTCTGTGGAAAAATATCTTTCAAAAGTAAATATGACTTACAATTGTCTCTTTTCTTTATATACTCAATTACCTTAACCAATGTAATTGGAGGCGTAGAGTACATTACAAGATCAAACTTAACATTTGATAAATATTTTATAATTGCGAATTTATATTGATTTTCAATCATTACGGTTGAAATACCTTTTTCAATAGTATTATTTCTCGTAAGATTTCCAATCTTTACGTGAAGCATATGCGCTCCATGATCTTCAACTAACGCTGTATTTTTTCCTGTGCGTTTTTCATAAGAACTTACTGTATATACATTATGCCCATTATCTCTAAAGCATCTTAATAAATCTGGGTAAATGGCATGTTGTTCTATACTATCCATTCGACCTGTTGTTAAGAATAGAATATTCATAACACTTTCCACCTTAAAATTTCTTTACCATAACCTCATTGTATTTCATCATATAGGTTCCAACATCATAGTTATCGCCTATCACACACTCATTCGCCTTCCCTTCAATGTTATTCACAATAAGTTTCATATGATCAGCTCCACTCTCATACGCGTGAGGATAGCCACCACCAAATCGCGTATTAACTTCTGAAATATAATACTCTCCATCAACATCAAAAATATCGATATCGATTTGTCCGTTATATCCGGCCTCAGTTACGAACTTTTTGATAAGTTCGTAAAGATTCTCGTCTTTAAATGAAACCGCTTTGTCTGTTTCTCCAGCACGCATGAGAATTTTCTTTTTTGTAAAGATCGAAACTATTTCATGAGAAACCATATCGATATAAACATCAGCACCTATTTCCTGACCGTCAAGGAATTCCTGAATCATTAATCCTTCACTATGCGCAAAAAGCAATTCAATGGTTTCTTTATCGTAAACCTTAGATATTGCAATACTTGCACTTCCTCTTGCAGGTTTAACAAATACTGGATATTTTGCAATTCCAGCTTCAACCTCTGCATAGAAATCATTTTTATTCATATATGACTTTACACACTTATATCCATGTTCCTTAAGCCAACTATACATTAATGACTTATCAAGAGACATTTCACATAGATCGTATGAAGAGCCAATAACCGTAGTGCCCACAACTTCAAATTTATCTCTATTCTTCGCAAGTAATGAAAGCTCCGGATCGATAAGAGACAAAACACCATCTATTTTTTCCTTTTTGCAGATATCAAGTATCACATCAAGATATCCTGGAGCTGTCATTCTAGGAACAATGTAATATTTATCAGCGTCATAAATTGAAGGTGCAAGATTACTCATATCTGTACAAATAACTTTTCCTTTTCCTTCAAGTGCTTTTTTAAAATACTGAACAATCTTATTTCTTGTTCCTGAACTTAAAATCAGAATATTCATTTTGTTCTCTCTCCTAAATCATCTTTTCAGCATCGTCAAAGAATAGTGGTGTGCCACCAGTATGGATGAACAAGATATTCTTATCCTTTATCTGCTCTTTCTCTATGTGTTTCTTCATACCAAAGAAAGCTTTTGCTGTATATGTGCTATCCAATGGTATGCCATATTTCACCATCGAATCTTTAATCGTATCAGAAATCTCTGTACTCTCTTTTCCATATCCATCACCAGTATAGTCATCTAAGAAAATCGTCTTTTCTTGTATTACATTCTCAGGAGCCTCTGGCATGTACTCTCTAATACTTTCTATAACAACGTTTCTTCCACGTGGATTCTTTCGGGCTATACTAATTCCAATAATCTCGCGCTCATCACCATTTTTTATTTGACCACACACTAATCCAGAATGTGTAGTACCAGTCCCTGAAGCAAAGAATATGTAGTCAAAATGGACGTTATTCTTCATTTCATATTCTCTTATTTCCTCATAGCACTGAACATAAGCCTCTGTACCAATGTTGCCATGCCCTCCACCTGGGATAAAATATGGATTCTTTCCATCTTTTTTCAGTTGCTCTAATGTATTTTCAATAGTGTCATGTACCTGTTCAACTGGAACGGTTATTATTTTTGCACCAAAGAGTTCCATAAATCTACTGTTATATGTAAGATCAGAGACTTCTTCTGGTCCTATTAGAATACATTCCATTCCTCTCGCTGCTGCCATATTAGAAATAACACGACAATGATTAGAATGACTACTTCCGTAGGTAATAACACAATCATAGTTACCTCTATCGATTTCTTCAAAGAACAAAAAGCCTTTTCTAGCCTTATTGCCACCAAAAGAGTATGGTATTAAATCATCTCTTTTGACGAATATGTTGCTCTCTATTTGTTGAATAGGCGTATTCCACATATCTTTAGACCTTCTTGTAATCACTACGACAAATTCCATAAGCAAATCTGTCAACAAACTGCCCATGAGAAATTATATCTTGGCGTACACAACCTTCTTTAATAAAACCGACTTTCTCAAATAATTTCTGAGCTGGTATATTTTCTGTCTCTGTAAACAAATATATCCTGTTTAATCCTAACTCACAGAAACCATAATCGAGTACTAATCTAGTAGCCTTCGTAGAAACGCCTTTACCCTTTAGGTTGGTTTCTCCCATAGCAATATAAAATTCTGCCTTGCTATTCTTCTGATCTATACATAGTAACCCAATAGTTCCACACGGCACTCCATCAGCAACAATAACAGCATCATAACGATCTGACCTTCCCACATTATTGTCGAACCATTTTCGAGTTTTCTCTACCTCAAGTGGAATGTCATAATGTAAAAATTGGTTATTTTCAGGGTTGTTAATCCACTCTACCTTTTTAGGAATATCATCTCTTTCAAATTTTCTAATTGTTACTAGCATTATCAATATTCCTTCGTGCTGCGTCTAATCGACCAACTTTAATCTGACTTCCAACTTGAATATCAGAACGCTTTACTACCTTAAAAACAGTCATAACCAATATTTTAATGTCAAAAGCGAATGACACATTATTCACGTATTCCAAATCATATGCAAATCGCTGTTCCCAACTATCGATTGCATTTCTACCGTTAATCTGAGCCCAACCAGATAGTCCTGGTCTTACATCATGTCTATGGTGCTCCTCCTCTGTATAGTATGGGATATATTCACACAGTAAAGGACGTGGACCAATAATACTCATATCTCCCTTAATAATATTGAAAGCCTCTGGAAGTTCGTCTAGAGAAGTTGATCTCAAAAACCTTCCATACTTATTCAATCTGACGTCATCAGGAAGTAATTTGCCATCTTTATCACGGCGATTGTCCATTGTCCTAAATTTAATTAAATTGAATGCTTTCTCGTCTTTACCAGGTCTTTCCTGAGTAAAAAAAGGATTTCCTCTCATGAAAATAGTACCAAGAATAATTAGAATCAAATATAACCAACCGAATACAACAACAGCAAGAAGACCACAGATTATATCTATTGGCCTCTTAAAGTATTTCTCATATGGTCCGTAAGGAATGTGATTGTTAACCATTATTCAAAACACTTTCTAATTACTTCGATAATTCTATCTTGATGTTCTATCGACATCTTATTATCAGATGGCAAACACACGCCTCTATTGAATATATCAGCTCCAACATCAATTCCATCTTCAACCGTAACAAAATCTTTATCACAATAAATCGGTTGCATATGCATCGGCTTCCAAATTGGACGTCCCTCTGCATTAATACTAGCAATTGCCTCAAGAATCTCTGTAGGACAGGACTTACCATGTTCTGATATATAAGAAGCATTCATATCTGTTCTTGTTTGATTACACATAAAGGCTTCATCAATAATCATCGAACTCAACCAATAGTTAGGATTGCTATTACACTCATCAAATGGATTCATCGATATTGGCAAATCTTTAAGGCCTTCCTTGTACCTGTCATATATTGACTTCTTCTGAGCAATATGTTCTTCCAAGTATGGATACTGACCTCTAACTACACCAGCAATAACATTGCTCATTCTATAGTTATAGCCTACTTCCTCATGCTGATACCATGCTGCAGACTCTCTAGCCTGAGTAGACCACTTACGAGCTTGATTTGCATCTTCGAGACTATTTGTGAGTAAACAACCTCCAGAAGTACCTGTAATAATCTTATTACCATTAAAACTAATAGCTGAATAATCACCGAACGAACCGCAAGGCTTACCATCCCATGTAGCTCCCAATGCCTCAGCAGCATCTTCGATAAGAAGTGCATCGTGCTTAGCGCAAATTTCTTTGATTCGAGTCATATTACTAGGAAAACCATATAACTCAGCACATACAACAAGCTTAACATCAGGATAAATAGTAAATGCTTTCTCCAGAGCAATTGGATCCATCCCCCAGGATTCGCGCTCTGTATCGATAAATATCGGTATTCCACCTTCATACACTACTGGATTAAGAGTCGCAGCAAATGTCATATCTGAACAAAATACTCTTTTGCCTCCTAATGAACCATGTCCTACCTTAGTTTTTCCGTATAGACGCTCGCCTGCTAACTTAGTGCATAAATGCAATGATGCCGTTCCACAAGATAATGCTACAGCGTGTTTTACACCTGACTTTTCTGCAGCTATTCTTTCCACTTCATCAATATTGGCTCCTACAGTAGACATCCAATTGGTATCGTATGCTTCCTGCATATACTTCATACTATCGTCATGCATAGTCGGACTAGCCAAATATAGTTTTGACTTAAAAGGCGCAATATTAGCAGATTCTTTAACAAACATTTGTATTATGCTCCAATTATTAATTACTCTCTGGATGGTATGTATTTACCACACCACCAATTAGTGTTCTTATATCATCTTTATTTTTATAAGCTGCTTCCATAAGGGTATCAAGCTGCGACAAAAACTCTTCAATATCAAATGGAATTGGACAACCTATATGAATATTGTCATTATCAGTTTTACGAAGTCCCTCTTCAGCCATAAGCTTTTCTTCAAAGAGTTTCTCTCCAGGACGAAGACCACTATACTGAATTTTTATATCTACATCTGGCTTAAGACCTGATAACCTAATTAGATTACGAGCAAGAGTATCAATCTTAACTGGCTCACCCATATCAAGTACAAATATCTCACCACCATGAGCCTGAGTTCCCGCCTGAAGCACAAGACTTACTGCCTCTGGGATGGTCATAAAGTATCTGATAATGTCCGGATGAGTTACTGTAACAGGCCCTCCCTTAGCAATCTGACGCTTAAATAGAGGAATAACAGAGCCGTTACTTCCTAATACATTACCAAATCTAACCGCTACAAACTCAGTCTTAGTTGTACTAAGTGCCTCTGTTAACTCTTCACTCTTATAAATTTCCTGCATCCAGTGAGTAAATAACTGAGGAATCTGATTTGCTTCACCAGCTCTAATCTTACGGTCAAAAGCCTGTACAATCATCTCACAAAGGCGCTTTGTCGCACCCATAACGTTAGCAGGATTAACAGCCTTATCAGTAGAGATGAGTACAAATTTATCACAGTGGTGAGCCATAGCAGCAAAAGCTGTTTTATAAGTGCCAATAGCATTATTCTTAATTGCTTCGCATGGGCTATCCTCCATAAGAGGTACATGCTTATGTGCAGCCGCGTGATATACGATGTCTGGCTTAAAATCTTCAAACACCTGGAAGATTCTTCTGCTATCACGAACAGAACCGATTAGTGTCTCCAAGTGAAGATTAGGATATTTCTCCTTAAGTTCTAACTGGATATCATAAGCGTTGTTCTCATAGATATCAAAGATAATAAGAGTCTTAGGAGCTTGAGCTGCAATCTGACGGCATAATTCTGATCCGATGGAGCCACCACCACCAGTTACCATTACAACCTTACCTGTAAGACTACGAAGGACTTCAGTCATATCAGTCTTGATAGGATCACGACCTAGTAAGTCTTCTACTGATACTTCCTTCATCTGAGCAACCTTAACTTCGCCAGTAGCAAGCTGATAAATACCTGGTAAGTTCATGAGTTTACAATCGGTCTCATTACAAATGCTAAGTAAGTCTCGCTTATCAGCTGCTGATGCACTAGGAATAGCAAGGTAAATCTTCTCGACCTTATAGTCTTCTACAGCTTTGAGAATACTATTACGATCACCTACTACAAGAACGTTATCAATGTATCTGCCAACCTTATTAGGATTGTCGTCAATATAGCAGACAACCTTCTCGTTAAGCTCTACGGAAGCCTTAATGTCCCTATGAATAAACTGGCCAGCATTACCAGCTCCAATAATCATGACATTCTTAGGCGGAATCTTAGTCTTAGCATTACGACCTCTTAAGAGAAGCACAAATCTATAAGAAAACCTGATACCTAATGTGAATATAAACTGGAGTGCAGTACCCACAACATAATAAGATATCGGCATGCGCTCAATAAATAAGACCGTGCCAGCTGTATAAATAATAAACGCGATAAAAGTCGCGAATCCCATTCGGACTATCTCGCTATAGCTTGCGAATCTCCAGATACTACGATATCGCTTGAAACCAAATAACAGCAGTATCAATATAGCCGCATAAATCACTATAGTACTGACGTAGCAATCTAGGTATTTTGAAGGAATTGAACTGAATACGCAATCAAATCTTAACCAGAGAGCTAGACCAAAAGAGAATATTGTTACCAAAAAATCGTAAACTACGAGTCCAATAGTAACTATGTGCCAATGATAGAAAAATCTATGCTTCTGGACATCTGCACTATCACTATGAATATTATTCATATGCACACTTCCCCCCAATATTTAAAAATAATATCATAGTTTTGTTGAACCACATAAGATACATTTGTCAATAAATCGTATCTTTTTATGTTTATATTTGTAACATTTACTATTTTCATATGCTCAACATAGTGCTATAGTAATTGCGACTGATTATGCATACATGATATGCGAGTTTATTTTTTGAGGGGGAATAATATCCTATGAAGAAGTTACTTACTACAGTTGTTACAGCAGCTACAGTAGTTATGATGGCTTTTGCATCAGTATTTGCTGCAGGCAGTGCTACAGAACTCGCAGGTGTTCTTACTGCAACAGATGGTAATGGTAATGCTATTAACACTGTTTGTGCTCCATCTGATGTTCCACTTATCTCACCTGAGATTGCTGCTTCTATCACAGGCGATAATGCCGCTGATTTGACAGTACTTTGGCAGAAGAACATCACAGCTACTTCTCTTCCTGCTACACTTACATTCGGTGCTAACGGTACAGATGGCAATACTCTCTATGTATTCCACTACAATGGTAGTGCTTGGGAGCTCGTTGCTACAGGAGTTGGTCCTACAGTTACAGCTACATTCACAAGCCTTTCTCCAGTAGCTATCGTTCGTAAGGCTACAGGTGCAGGTGCTGCTCCAGTAGCTCCAGTTGCTCCAGCAGCTGACGCTACAACTCCAGTAGCTGATCCTGCTACAACATCTCCTGCAACAGGTAGCTCCGTACTCGTTATGGCTATCTCTACACTCGCTGTTGCTGGTTCTGCCGCATTCGTAGTTGCTACTAAGAAGGAAGTTTAATCAGACCTTATGCAGGTTGTAAAATTTAAGAAGCAGGAGTTACCTCAGGCTTTTACAGAAGAGATTAAGCAGATTAGAACTAATATCGAGTATAGTGGTTCTAAGAACAAAGTAATTATGCTTACATCTTCCATAGCTAATGAAGGTAAATCTTCTCTTACTTTCCAGATTTCAAGCTCGTTTGCCGAACTCGGCAAACGAGTTCTTCTTATTGATGCAGATCTTCGTAAATCCGAAGTACATACTAAGATCGAGGGTCCTAAGCCCAAAGGACTATCTTATTTCTTATCTGGACAGTCTGAACTAGAGAATGTGTTATGTAAGGTTGAGAACGTTCCTAACTTATACATAATTACTTCTGGACGTGTTCCACCTAACCCAGCAGAGCTTTTGTCCAGTCCTACTATGGTTAACTTTATGGAATGGGCACGTAAGAACTTCGATTATATCTTTATCGATTGTCCACCTATTACTCTTGTTACTGATGCATCTATCTTAGCTACATATGCAGACGCATCTATCTTCGTAGTTAAGTCAGCTTCTATCTCTAGAAAGCTCGCACAGGACGCTATTAAGCTATTAGAGAAGGCTGGAATTCCAATTATCGGTGTAGTTCTTAATCAGCATTCTGTTAAGCGTAGTGGCTATAAGAAGTATGGATACGGATACGGATATGGCTACTATGAACAGGGAAAGAGTAGTATGTCAAAGAAGTAATTAACTGATATTTTTTACAAACAATACGGCTCAGATTGAGCCGTATTTATTTTGCTTGTTTTTCTTTAGTAACAGCGCTTATACGTGCTGTACTTTTACATTTGATTTAGAAGTAGTCTTCTTTGACTTCTTCCCCTTCTTACTCTCACTCATGCTACTAACTACTGGTACAACAGCAAGTACATTCTGCTTAAGATACTTCTCAATATCTTCCTCAGACTTGATGGAATCATCTAAGAGGTAGATAACGACGAGTACTGCAGCGACTATGGCAAACGCTCCTGCACCACCAATAACTGCATTCTTAGGAATAGATGGACTTACAGGGTGAATAGGTACAATAGCAGCCTCAACAAGTGATGGCTCTTCTGTATTCATAACTGTCGCTATTCGCATACGAAGCTGATTAGCGATGGCATTACTCAGATTACATGCAAGCTGTGGATTAGCATCAGTAACAACGATTTTAATGATTCTAGAATTACCTGGATTCTCAATTGTTACTTTACGTACTATATTCTCATAAGATGCATTAAGGCCGATATCCTGAGCTGCAGCTTCGATAACATCTCTTGTAGTAGCGATAATCTGGAAGTCGATTGTAAGCTGAGATCCAATCTGTAAGTCTGCTACAGATGTTACACTTGTAGTCTTACTGAATACATAAATCATGGAAGATGCACGATACTGTGGTGTTACAAAGAAGATTGTGTATATAACAGCAATTGTAAGACCAAGCATAGCCGCTACGATTAGTAGTGCCACCTTATTCCAGAGATACTTAAGTAGGTCCAACAAATCGATTGTATCTTCTTCTCGATTGAAATTATCGTTCTGCATATGTGCCCCCAATTATATTAGTAGTGATGAAGCATATTCATCTATACTTTGAAGTGCTTCTCCACCTAATTTCTTCTCTATCATGGCTCTTCCCTCCATGAGGTTTTGAGCCCTAGTTGTAGTATTGTGATAATCAGAACCTAGAATAACATTATCTAAGCTCTCTATCAACTTTAAGACCTTACCACGACGCATAAAAGACAATAAATCTTCGCAGTTAAACTGATATATAAAATCTAAGTCTAAAATATCGTCTAGTGTATCTTTATCCTTCTGATAAGGGATGAATCTCTCTACATGAGCTAGTATTGGCTTTAACCCCAAGTCTCTAACTCTTATAAGTTCATCTCTCTCCTTAGATGACCACTGCTTAAATGGCATCTCGATTAGAATTAAATCAGTTCCCTTAATAGTAAAATCCCGAATATTGTCCCACTCTGACATAGTCCTGGAGAATGCTACTTCAGCTCCAAGTCTTAAGTCGATGCCAAGCTTTTCTGCTTCAGGGAGAATACTGTTATATGCGATTTCTCGTTTTTCTAAGAAACTATCAGCCTTCATCTTATGAGCATAGAAGTGAGGTGTTGCTACCTGAATAGCTATACCCTGCTCTTTAGTAGCCTGAAGCATCTCTCTAGACATATCTAAGTCTTTGCTACCGTCATCTATTCCTGGTAGCACATGTGAGTGGAAGTCGATTATCATTCAGCCTCCACGTAGAAGAGGTCAATTACCATCTCCTGAAGAGCGTCTTCATCAATATAGAACTCATCGTATGTATTAGTCTGATAAGTACCAGAGAATGTATAGATGTTATTAAGCTGATATGTTCTGATGCTATAGAGTGTATCTGCATCTGCATCAGTAGTAAGACCGTCACCTGCAGCATCGTAGTAAGTCTGAAGTGTCTCACTATCAGTTCCGACCATAGTGTCAAAGAGCTGCTGCATAACAAATGCAGCGCGGCTCATACGGCCCTGGTTACTACCTGTCTGAGTGATGTCTCTGTAGCGGAATAGTCTCTCTGCCTGCTCTGGTGTGAGAACTACAGTTGCCCCTTCCACGAACGCTGGGTCAATAAACGACAAGTTCTCATCAAATGTTACTGGGAGTCCACCCATAGCTTCTACTACATTACGCATACCATCGAGTGTAAGAGAGCAGTAGTAATCGATGCCTACGCCATAGAGAAGACTAGATACTTTGCTCTTCATAAGCATACAGCTTCTTGTTGGGCTGTCAGCGAATGAATACTGTAAACAAAGCTGCATGTCGCCAGAATAAAGATAGTTTCTATCATGGTCGTATACATCTACTGGGGACCATGTATCACGGTTAACTTCTAGAATATCTAATGTATTATTCTCGTTATCTAGAATAAATAGCATGATGGTATCAGCTCTACAACCATTACCAATTAACTCAGAGCTCTCATAATCAGAATTTTGATCAACACCCATAAACAGAAGTGTAGTTAGATGGTGATTAGGATAGTAAGTAACTCCATTATATACGACTGAGTCGCCCCAGTTATCGTAATCAGCTTCCACTGTAGTAGATGTAGGTATTGTGTATCCTGTTTCTACCACCTGTGTCTCTTCGATAAGTGATGCTGATGGTGTCGAAAGTAGTGCTACTACTACACCACCTACAATAGCAATGATGCCAAGGATTAATACTACGACAATTATTTTTGCCTTATTATTAGTAGTCTTAGTTGCCATTAATCCTCCTGAAGAACAGCTAATACTAAGAAGCGCTGTGAGGAGTTACCGTTACAAGTGCTTAACACGAGGATATGATCTTCAGCTGGGTTAACTTCTACGTCATCAGCAAAAATATTGTTGAGATTACGCATATCATTAATGTGATTAATAAATGCCTCTGCCCCCTCTACAGTTGTGATTTCATACTCATAAGAAATTAGTGCATTTGTGTAAGTTACAGCAGCAAAGATAGTGTAGTGTAGCTCATCAGTTGGCGTATAGATTGTGATGTCACGATTAGCATCAAAGTAGTCCTGTTCACGATAGTGACGGAGAGAACCGAACATGTAACCTTCACCACGCATGTTATGTCGGTATACGACAGTAACAGGGTCCATAAAGTCGTGACGAGCAAAGCCTTCTGTAAAGATAGAACCAGCAGAGCTTACTTGATCGTCGAATGTGTGGTTAAGATAGTACTGATAGTCATCTCTGTGTTGTAATACTGGATAGGATACAGCGCCACCAGCTGTCTCAATCCAAGCATAAATCTCAGGGTTAATTCTCTGAAGCTCTACGAAGTTTATTGGAGAATCGTAAACAACCTCCATGGATGGATATGTCTCTTCTGGAATAATAGCCTCAGTTGATTCTGTAGGCTCAGTTAATACTGGAGCCGTTGTCTCATGTGCGATATCTCTTAAGACATCATATGAACGCTCTGCTTGAATTCTCTTTGTTATTGTATATGCAATAACACCAAGTGCTACTAAGCATATTAGAAGTAGTACACATAGTATTGCTTTACGCTTTTTACTCATTTACATTTCCCCGTAAAATATACAAAATCTAACTACCAATTATACCATTAAACCTTGTAATACCGAGCTTCTATGAGTAATCAAATCCACCAATTTATAAGATGCTTCACGAGGCAAATACGATGCTTTACACATAATGATTAAATCGTCTACCTGTGACAAAAGTTTTGCAATTTTCTTCATGTATTCAGCTATAGCATTCATAATGGTAGATTACACCCTTACAGGTATATTTTATCTCACTATAAAGTAATAACGGACCGGATCGCTAAGTACATTACCACCAGAAGACCTTGAGATCATAGCGCTAATATAATAACTACCTGAATCAGTCACTGGTACAGTTACACGAGTACTATTATTAGTAAAATCAGTTATAGTTGTACTCCAACCAGTATATGTACCTGTCTGCTGATTAAATAGCAGGATATCTACACTGTATCCGTCTGGAATATTCAAATATCTAACATCTACTGGAACACTAGTCGTGCCAGTATATACATGACTCTCATTATTGACACCATTGATTCTAAGAGATGGTGCTTGAACCCCTAGATTATTAAATGTCCAAACTGCACTAGCTGCTGCATATCCGTTAAGAGGTGCCATTCCAGATTTTGATGCAGATACATACCATGTAGCATTAAATGCGAGCTTATCTTCTATGAATGCATCAGAATTCAAAGTAATCCTTAGTGTACTATAAGTACGTAATCCACCAAGAGGGATAATGAACTGACCATTCTCATTCATAGGATAGTTTCTTGTTGCCTGACCATCGTAAATAGTAAGACTTAAATCGCTAGGTACTATAGAAGTATCTGTAGCAGTTAATACAAGAGATGTATTACGTCTATCCCAGATAGATGCCACACCGCTAGATGGTGTATAAGTACAACTAGCTGTTAGTGAATTACCAGGAATAGTTGAAGTACCAGGATTGATAGTAAACGAAGCCACATCAACCAGATTTGCAGTTACAGTTGTATTTGCTAATTCTGGTACTTCCTGATCATTAGGATTAGGTGTCATGCTAAGAGTTACAGATAAGCTGCTACTAAGTCTGCTATCATCTGCTACATCTGAAAAATCAACTATGAGCTGATATGTGAAGTGGTCTTCGTCAGTAATAGCTGCTACCGTTCTTTCTCCATCAACATGTCCACCCATTCGTACAAATGAGCTTACTGGTAGAGTTGATATTGGTGAAGCGACATTGTAGTACCAGTAGCTTCCGTCACTTTCTCTTAAAATTAGCGTAGTGCCTACTGGCAATGATTTACCAAATACAAAACTCTGATTTATATAATCTCCAACGCGACAATCACTTACTACAAATCTTGCAGTAAATGCAGAATCAGTACTTATAGTTGCACTGGTATTTGTAAACGGTGTGAATACTTCACCTTCTGTGATGTAAGAATCAACAGTACAATCCTTAACAGCACCTGTAATATAAATATCGATTCTATGATTTCTAAAATCTGCAGGTAAGACTATTGTATGGTTATGAGTCTGGTCTGTAAGACTATCCTGAATAATAACATCACTTCTTGGTTCACCATCGACAGTTACTGTTACACTATATCCATCGTAGTGGTAACCATCTTCGAGATTAATCGTAAAATGAGTCATGTCTGTTACATCACTATTAAGACCTGTCTCAGGATGGAGAACTACAGTATTGCCACCTTCATAAAGATATACTTCTGATCGACTGCTATCTGACTCGATATGGTCACGATCGGCCATATTTCTCGCATAGAAGATATAGTAGCTACCTGCACTTAAGCTCGGATAGCTATTGTTCTCAGACCAATTCGATGGGCTTCCTGATCCTTCTGCCATACAGTATTCGACACTTGCTCCAGCAGAAGGAGTACTATTAACCGTAACAGATAAATCAGTATTTAGATTAATAGTTGGAGAGCTTGGCGGACTAGGCCACTTAATTCTTCTTATCTCATAGCTACATGAGATAGAATTCTCGCTATCAATTACAACGCTAGCTGTATAATTTCCAGCGTGAACAGGGACTGTAGAAGGAATAAACGTATCATCGATATCATCTCTACTATCCCATTCGCTATTAGGAGCCAAATAGTAAGTAATACCTAGATTATGTGCTCCCGCCCATTCATCAGAATATATGATTCTAGCAGGATGCTCATTACCATCAAAATCAACGCTTTCTGCAGTAATACTTGCTGTAGCCGTATGACCACATTCAGTACAAGTCTGAGTAATTACGTTATCATTTGCTGTCAATACACAGTTTTCATGAGTACAGAGCTCCCATTGAGCATAGAGGGTAATACGAGTACCGTTTTCTCGCGTAAATGGTGGATTAATTAACCACTCGTTAGAATATCTGGTACCAGTACCTTCACGATTAAGTGTCCAACCTAAGAATCTATAACCAGGAACAGAGTAACCATTAGGATTAAGGCGATTTGTTCCAAGAATAGTAACACTTTGTGATTCCATCGTACCACTACAAGGAACTCCTGCAGGTGCATTAGACTCATAGTCAATATAGTAAACAATCTTTTGCCATATAGCGTAGAGAGTCAAAGTTTGTCTATCGCCTGTAGCATCAGGATTATCTCTCCATGGGCTGTCTCTTCCTGGCTCAGGATTATCCAAGTAGTTATAACTTGAACCTACTTCAAATCTGATTCCAAGACCATCTGGCTGAGTATCCCATCCTAACAACTGATAACCTTCATGCACATAAATATTCTGCACAATTGTAAAGTCATCAGTATCATCACTAATCTCATACTGGAACTGCTTATAATTACCGGTTCCTTCAAAGTTTTCAAAATAACTTACGGTAAAGTATTCATGTTCTGGGCTGTTATTAAATCTGAAATCATGGAAGTAGTCATTAGCTGGATCTATAATATTTACTGTAATCGGTGCGTCAAAGTGAGGATTGTCCATAGTTCCATATACACTTACCTGTCCACCCTCTACCAAAATTGAAGTTCCAAGGTGTACATTACATGCAGGATTACCCTGGCCATCGTAACCTTTGTCACCAAAGATTTCTACAATACCACCTTGCATAAACATACCATTAGCCTCTGGATTCGAAGCTCTATTATCACTTTCCTCCAAGCAATAAATCTGAAGGTTAACCTTATCGTTATCTGTTCCACCATTACCAACTACATGATTAAGGTAGAATCCTCCACCGACACCATTCTCAGCTGTGTTATTTGATACAGTAGGACATGTCGCATGGACTTGATCACTAATATGGTTAGCATGACCTTCATGTCCTGGTCCAAGGTAATTGCCATCATAAGATATAGGTGTACCTGGATGGATAACATTAATACCCATAATGAAATCAATTTTCTGGTTTGTTGTACTCTCGACAGCAATACCGCCACCATTTTGGTTTGCATAATTGCCGCTAAAAGAACCACTTAAGAAATCAATCAAAGTCGGATTGTTATTAGCTGATACATACAATCCTCCGCCGTTGCCGTGTAAAGCGTTATTTCCATCTACTGAACCACCATACATAGTGATAGTACCTTCGTTAACACATATACCACCACCATTATATTCAGCGCTATTATCGCTAATACTTCCGTTCAAAATACTAACTGAAGCATTCTCTAGATAAATTCCACCACCATTGTTAGTTGCAGAATTACCACTTATATCACCACCGTTGATTCTGAATTGAACATTGGCTCCAGAAGCACTCTTAATACAAACACCACCACCATCAGCAGTTACAGGAGGGTTCGCACTAGCATTACCGATTGCACTACAGCCAGTAATGGAACCACCTGACATAGTAAATGTACCACCCGTCATATAGACGGCGCCACCTTGCACCGCAGTACAGTTTTCAATAGAACCACCCGTTATTTCAGACAGACCATTTGGGTCCTTCATCCATACTGCTCCACCAACATTGTGAACATAGTAAATAGGAATTGGAAGTCCCTCAACATTCATCGAACCACCAGAGACATTTACATCATGTATAGTTCCACCACTCATATTAAATGTACAAGGAATAATATTGCCTTTCGAATCTTTGGCTCCACCTACCTCCATTACGAATTGAGCGCAAATATTACCACCATCAATATCAATTTCAGCATAGCCATTAATGCCATTTTTACCTCTCGTTGTACCTCCGCCTATAGAACCACTTAAGATAGTCGGATATATATCTGGATTGTCAGGGGCATGAGTAATACTAATAATCGCATTACCGCCTTGATTTCCACTTTGATTACCAGAAAAGCCTCCACCAATAGCTACACTATTGATATCCCCATGTTGATTAGTCAACGCACGAACATAAGAATTTCCACTGATAGTTATATAACCAGATCCACCAGTCGCATTTCCTGAGCTACCGCCACCGATAGCTGTACCACCATTACTTTGAGCAAATACTGTGCCTCCTGTGATGGATACGACAGCAGTAGCCGCATTCGTTTTAACGCAAGATCCACTTCCAATAGCTGTACTAGGAACATATACACCTGTTCCCTGAACACTGTTGTTATATGCGTATACCTCACCACCAGTTATCGATACTACACCTATTCCACCAGCTTGATTATATCCACCACCACCACCGATAGCAGCTGCAGTACTGTTAGAAATAGATGTAACTGTACCGCCATTGATAGTAATGAAACTTAAATTACGAGAGCCCAAAGCATGAGTTACTCTAACAGCATCTCCTGACAGATTGGCCCAATTATCATTTTTATACTTAGGTACACCTACATATACATCTCCGCCATCGATATAAATATTAGAAAAGCCATAATAAGTATCATTACGAGCATTATTACTCGTTACGTTCCAAGAACCATCAATATATAATGCCATCTTATCATCGCCACCGAAGATTGATGTATTATTAAATAGACTATCTATTAAACACGTTAAAGTAATACTTCCAGGATTACTGGAATCATAATTATTTATTACTAATCTTCCATCATTTTGATCTCTTTTTTGGGTAATAACACTCATTTCAGATGTAGCTGGAAACAGATTTTTGTTTATCAGATTCTTCGCCCAAGTTACAGACCAAAAATGTGAAAATCTATTATCACCCTTTAATAAGACAGTAAAATCATTGCCGTACTTAGGATTGAATGCGACTGGTGACTGATCAGCGTAACCACCACGTGTATGGTACTCGTCTATTTTCACAGCAGATGTATTATAGCTACTCCACAGATTATCAAATACGAAAGTGATATCTGTTGCTGCGTTTGGATCACCAGAAGCTACCCCGTCACCAACAACATAAATTCTGTGATTAGTAGGCTTTCTTCCCTGAAATTCCGCAGCATCAATAGGCCATGCAGCATTAATTTCTTCAACATTTGTATTATTGGTGATGTAATCACGCCACAATTGCCCGTTATATGTAACAGGAGCGTATACAGGAAGTCTCAGTTCAATTGTGTCTGGAGCTACTGGAGTTTCTGGATTCTCTTGATTTTCTGGATCTTCTGGAGCTTCTGGATTGACATGGAATACTCCTGCACTTGCAGGACTATTAGATTGATAAATATAGAACTGCTTGCCTGCATATTCAGGACTATCTATATTACCTGTTATTGTTTTAATTTCATAAGTTCCATCAGCATATATCTCATAGAAAGAACCACGGAAATCCTTACCATTAACCAATACGTCACCAGCAGCCAAATCAAAGTAAATATACTGATTAGTATCACCTAATGTATAATCCTCTGCCTTCGCAGAGCCAATCCAAGGTAATACCGATATTAATAACATCGGCAGAAGAGCTGCTAAGAAAATATATAGCTTTTTCTTATCCTTAAACATCTACACTCCCCTAATTAACCTGGACTTCTTACTTCTGCTTCAACTGATGTACCACTACTAACAATAAACTGCTCAACACTTACACCACTACCAAAGAATCTATAAGCATGAGACGAATATCCATTATCAGCAAAACTCACACTATCAGTAAATGCAGCGCCTACATTTACCCCTCTCATAACTACATCCGTATTATCAGGAATAACGCTATTAGGAGGAGTAATTGTAACCGCACCGCTATAACCTTGTGCCCATACAGTTAGAATTACAAACTCTGTGTTACTAGTGTCGAGATAGTAGTAAAGATGACTTTCTGCTTCTGGAATAACAATAGTTGCTGTTAATTCCTGGTGGTAACCTCCATTACCTGTGGCTGTAATGGTATAGGTGTTACCTGGGGTAAGATCACTTATAGTAATGGTATCGTCATTAGTACTACCGCTAACCAATACACCTTCACTATAATATATCAAGTCATTAGCGTCATTAATCTCAACCGTATAATTAATATCAACCTCAGAATAACGAAGTGCATCTGCGTGATTGCTTAATGTAAAACTTACTACTGTACTTCCCGCAGCCAGAGTATGCTGATTGCCGTCTAAGAGGTCGCTTGTAAAATAGAACTCCTTCATAACTGCAGAACCATTTCCTTCTACCGACCTAACATACTTGGCATAAACAACACCAATAACTAATAAAGCGCAAAGGAACATAACAACACCAACAATTGTTGCCGTTCTCCTCTTGTCACCAAAAACAAAGTTTTGCACTTTATTAAGCAATGCTATTTCTCCTTAATCTATCTGTGTCGCAGTTACGTTTACTATCAGATAATCTACCATTCCACGATACCGTAAATTACTATCAGGCGTGTTCTCATCTTCTGGAACATATAAGAACAAACCATATTGAGCGCCATCTTCACTCGCAGGATCGTAAGTAAAAGTAGTAACGCCATCACTATCAATATAATCATCGCCGCTCTTTTGTCTTAATTCAAACTGGAGTGGGACTATATTTTGATACTGATTATCTATAGTTACACTGCACGCTACCGCTACTTCACAGTCGCTATTAACACTAATATCAGCGACAAATCGACCTTCATCAGACGGAGCTAGCGATATCAATATAGGTTCTGTTAATACGCCTTCTCCCAAAACATCAAACTTAGCTACGCGAGAATAGTCGTTCGCGCTACCGGTGGATGTGTATTTCGCGAAAAGGCCAGAGACGATGCTTGTAGTAATTAACACCGCACAAACAAGCCCCGCTACTACACGGTAAACGAGAATTATGAGCTTATCTTCTCTTTTACTCTTCCTCATCCTTACCTTCTGCATCCATCTGCGCCTTCAGTAAGCGAATCTCTTCTTTAATCGCATCGAGATTCTTACTGTCAGCTTCCTTTTCCTTACGAAAGGACACTTCCATAAGTCCAAATGCCAGCACACCCAAAAGCAAAATCGCTAGCGGTGTCTTAAGCACCTGCGCAATTAGTCCTATTCTAGGAATACTGGCCACAACCTTGCCCTTAATTGCACTTATATCTGTAGGAGTGTCCTCGACGTTGTTGGCATCTCCCTTGGTTGTTATTACATCACCATCTATATTAATGATTCTATGAACTATAAGCTCAAAACCATTTTGATAGACGACAACATCATTTACATTATAAGTCTTTGCCTCGCGAACGATAATCAAATCATCTACGCTAAGCTCAGGCTCCATGCTTCCCGAGAGAACAACAGCGCACCCTGTACCAAACGGCATTGGCATCTGATTGCCTGTAAGACCTCTAGCGTTGGCCAAGTACATATTCACACCTATAGTCAGGCCCACTACTATGAGAAGTAACCGTCTTACAAGATTTGTTAATATGCCCTTGTTATTCTTCTCGTTCATTTTTGTTAGTTAGCATCAATAACTTCTATATTCTTATGCTTATCGATGCTTAATCCTCCAGGTGTAACGTTATATCCATCATCTGGCTTCTTTATGCCAAGCGGAGTGATAACATTACATTTCTTATCGATTGCAGCCCAGTCGTCAGGTCTAATCATTAGCGTATTTGGCATAGCTACCATATAAAGCTCGATAGCCTGAACCTTACGTCCAATCGATACTGTAACTAAGTCCTTCTCGATTTCTATCTCAATACCATCAAGCTTAGACTTACGATGGAGTCTGAACTTGTATTCCTGCTCCGCATCGTCGAAATATATCTTATGCTTGCCAGTATAGATTCTGTTAAATATGAATCTAGTGCTATCAAGAACCTCTGTTTCTTTGTTGCCAATCTTAATCTTGTGATTAGCCATGCCAGGAACAAAGCCTGTAACATATACTGGTGTTCTCCAGAGAATAATCCAGATGAAGCCACAGCCTGTAATTAAACCTATAGCTAGCAGAATTAATGGGAGAATAGGGACCTTGTTGTCAGCACCATCTTCGATATAGGCAGGATTAATAGTAGAATCCACTTTGATGTTAAGAGTAAACTCCACATCCCTGCTTACCGCAGTATTTCCAAGAAGAGTGTCATTAAGATCATTAAGGATTAACTCTTCTTGTTCTCCTACTTCATATGGCCACTGCCATTCAAATACATAGATAGCGCTGTTGTTAATGTCTAAGCTGTCTGAATCGGTATACTCTCTTAACTCACTTACTGCTACCCATTCGTCTTCACTTCCGATAAGCCATTCACTGCCTTTATGTAGACGAACTACCATAGGTAAATCGTAGTCTTCAAGAGCAAAAATGCTATCTAGGGTAAGAATATAGTCGATAGGAGCACTACCAGTATTCTTGATAGTGAACTCATATTCGTTAGAAGTACCAGGAGCTATTACCTTGTCCTCATCTTCACTTAAGACTGTGATAGCGCCATCTTCATTTGTATAAAACTCTCTGAAGAGATTAATTGAAGTATTGGTCTCCCATCTAATATCTTCACTCTCGATTAATACATCGGATGTGTTCTCATCATCGTCGGAATTCATTACCGAGGAAGAATTAGCAATATTGATAGTATTCCTGTCTCTTCCAGTAAAGTTACCTAATAAACCGGATAAATAAGCCCACGTAAGAAGGATTATTAGTATTAAAAGCAATACTAAAATCCAAATATTACGGCCAGTATGGCGTACATTGTACTTCTTATTATCGCTCATGTATTGTTTCCGATTTATATAGTATATAAACAACTAAGTGGGTAGGTGGCTATTAAGCCACCACACCCACCAATAAGCTGTGTATTAAATTAACATTAATGAATTAGTCAATCTGAGTTACAGTTGCAGTTACTGCAAGACTGATTGTAGCTGGAGTTGTTGCATTACCAAGCGCTGTATCGAATTCATCGACCTGACGATCATAAGTAGTATTCGCCTCATATGGCCAAGCCCATGTAATAGCCTGTGTTGCTGCTGAAATAGTAGTAAGAGGTGCATATGTTCTGGATAAATCGCTTTCAATAGCACTCTCGACTACCTCTTCAAACTGTTGTGCAGATGTATAATCTCTTCCATAATACACGTGATCACCAACAGTTATAACGATTGGACAATAAAACTGTGCCTCATCACCAGTACCCACAGTCCAATCTGCATCTACACCAATTTCAAAATCAGCTACATATGTTACAGCTACAGCAACCTCTGGAGTACCGGAAACACTAATAGCTGCGAGGTTTCCTGTTGTTCCAGGTGCTATTACTTTGTCAGTAGTTGAAGACTTAACAGACAAAGTACCTGTATAGCTGTATGGTGTACCATTATCTGTATTATACTCTGTTGCAAATGCTGTATCGCCAGCACCACTAACAGTAACACCAAAATGTGCAACTCTAGCAGAATCTGTAGAGCTACCAGATGTTGTGTACTTAGCAAGAGTTCCGCTGATAATGCTTGATGTCAACATGACTGCAATCAACAAACCTGATGCTGTTCTCATCATAATATTCTTTTTCATAAAATATTCCCCTTCCTTTTTATACTTGATAGCTGTATAAATACACGCTATGAAGGACTAATTAATTGTCGGCAGAATCTTTTTCTCCAGCCTTGGAGCGAAGTTCTGCAAGTTCTTTGAGCAACGCATCTGTATCTTCCTTCTGCGCCTTCTCATAAAGCTTTCTTCTGATGTAGTCGTAACCAACTAATAAAATAATTGGTAGTACTACACAGACGATAAGGCCCTGAGTAGTCTGCATGAACATAGCTACATTGCCTGCTCCTGCGATTCTTAACTTGTAACGGCCAACAAGATTGTCAGCTGGAACAAGACTAGAATCTGGTGTGTTGTTGGCATCACCCTGTGTGCGCCATGCAATTGCACCATTTTCAGTTGTCACTTCGATGACTCTGTGGGTAACGACTGATGAACCATTACCAGCAGGATCAAAGAATGCGATAACATCACCTTCATTAACTTCTTCTGCTTCCAATGTATCGCAAATGATGAGATCACCACTTTGGATATTAGGATACATGGAGTCTGTGAGTACAATAAGTGGAACTACAGAACCAAAGTTTGGAACCTTACCAGGATTCGAATAACTTCTTACGATTAAGGTAATATTAACGATTAAGATTGGAACCAAAATGATACAAAGGATGATTCCTACAATCGTCATTATCTTAAAAGAAAGAGTTGACGCTTCCTTTTCCTGCTTATTATCAGCCACATTCATCTCCTCAGTTATAGTCAGGTAACTGTATTATAAAGGTGCATTTCCAACTTAGCAATAAAAGCATGAAGAAATTTTGACCATTTTTAACAAAACGGTCACATTTGAACGCTATTTAGAGTGTTGTCGCATCTATAGAAAAACTGCCTAAAGAGTGATATCATATGCACAAGAAAAGCACAGTCCACTTGGACGGTTGCCTCGGAATAGTTAATGCCTACCCAAGAACACCAATCCTTATGGGTAGGTTTTTATTTACCTTTTTCTCTGATACCTAGTATCAAAGAAGGCAAATAGCTTTATAACTAACACGATTACACTAATCAATAAGCCGATTAGCGCAATCATTAGGGAAAGAATATTGGTAAATTATTTCTTAAGGATACCTATTATGAATAACAAAGTCGTAGTAATAACAGGTGGCGCACACGGAATTGGCAAGTGCATTACTGAAGAATTCAAAAAAAATGGAAGTCTCGTAGAAGTTATCGATATTCTTCCAGGAGATCACTTCGTTGGAGATTTATCTAAGAAAGAAGACATTGAAGCCTTTGCGTCTTATGTTATCGAGAAGCATGGGCACATCGATGTGCTTGTTAATAACGCAGCGCCTCTAATGAAGGGCATAGACGACTGCTCTTACGATGAATTCGAGTATGCACTTAAGGTCGGAGTTACAGCACCGTTTTATCTAACTAAGCTATTTAACCGCTATTTTGCTGATGGTGCCAGTGTTATTAATATCTCCTCTTCACGTGATCGCATGAGCCAGGCACAGACAGAGAGCTACAGCGCTGCTAAGGGAGGAATCGCTTCTCTAACACACGCTCTCATGATGAGTCTTAGAGGCCGCGTTAGAGTGAACTCCATTTCGCCTGGATGGATAGATACAGATTATGTCGTATACGAAGGACCAGACGCATACCAGCAGCCAAGCGGAGGCGTCGGTAATCCTATGGATATAGCAAATATGGTTTTATATTTATGCTCAGATAAAGCATCGTTTATTAACGGCGAGAACATCACCATCGACGGCGGCATGACAAAGCAGATGATCTACCACGGCGAAGATGGCTGGAGGTTGGAGTGATGATTATAACTAGCACTGATATTTAAGTATTATTCTCACTTATTATATCTTCAAATTCTGCTTCTGGAGATCCATTACATATTGTGAACTTAATTTGTAATTGAGAATTCAATTAATTTCATTGTATTTCCATTCCTTTGTTATTCACTATGTATAGTGAAACTTATTTTTCATCCGCATAGTATTTCTGCTTTGAACTCTTCGGCTTATCTGGATACATTAACTTAATTACGCCTTCTTCAATCAATGGCTGAATTCTGGTGCGAATTGCATATGACACATCTTTGATATCGAAGAAATCTGCTATTTCTTTTCGAGTACGCGGTGTTCTGCAAAAATCTATTACAGAAAAGTATTCACCTACAGTGATATTGTCAGTTGGCTCAGTATCGTTATATAGAATAACAGTAAAAGTTCCTCTCTCATCCAAAAACAGAGGTTCACTAAGATTACTATCTTTCATCAGTTTTCGTATAGTTGGTATACCTGAATATCTATTCTCCGTAACACCAAGAATCTCTAGTTCAGATGCTAACACAGGATTTCTAGTATCAGGCTGAATTTTACCTAATTGATCAACTCTAATTCTTCCATATATACCACCAGGATTCTTAATCTCGATTCTGTTGTTATACATTATTATTTGTATCGGCATACCTTCTGTGTGAATACTATAGTCACGATGAACTAACGCATTCAATATAGCTTCTCTTACTGCAAGAATAGGATATTCAGTTATATCAATCCTTTTACCCGAAGAAGGATTTATAACAGTGGAGTTCTTCATATTTTTTCTTACGAAACTCAATGCACCATCTAACATTTCATTAATAGTTCCGATTATTCGCTTATTGTCGATAAATCGCTCTTGCATCGTTCCAAGATCACCCAGTTTCTCTCCTGGCACAACAATCGCAGTTATACACAGTTGAGGGAAATATGCTTGTGGATATGGGCTAAAATTTAATACCGAGCTAACCGTAGCACAATCGCCTGATTTTATGCTCATCAAATCATATATTGCATCGTCTGCTAATGTAGATAAATTTGGTCTATTGTTTTTTAGTAGATTAATGTAATTACTCAAAAGATTATGATCTAGAGCATTGATTGGCGCTCTAGATACTTCACGAATATCGTCTTGGTATTTTTTGCGATATGCTTCAAAACTGTATATTTCATATTCAGTCATTCGCTCATCACTGTCGCCACATCTGATGTATGAGCCTCTTAGTCTACCACTTCCACTATAGAAAACTGGGCGATCTACAATATCGGCAGCTGGTATTTCTGCGGAAACAAAGAACCTATTATTCTTCTCAACTACAGTTAGCTGAGGTCTGACAACTGGTTCCATTTGCAAGCATTGCTCGTTGATTTTCTTTTGAATATCTTGAGGATCATAAACCCCGACTTCTTCATAATCCGAGTCTTCGTTTATTCCAAAAACAATTACTCCTCCATCATCTTGATTAGAAAAGCTGGATAATGTGTCATATAATCTTTGTGGGCAGCCCAAATTAGCACTCTTAATTTCTCTAGTCCGTGTTTCACATTTCTCTCGCTGAATTAATTCTAATAGTTCTAGTAATTCTTCTGATGTCATATTATCCTCCTGAAATTCACTGAAATTATACCATGAAGTTCAAGTATTTTCAGGTTAATTCGTTCAAAATATCTAGTTTTACATCAAAATTCAGGAAAATTCATCTAATTTCAAGAATTATCAGGATTCATCAAGAAATTCTACAAACAGAATAATTATAAGTAGCTTACAAATAATGATTCTTTACTGTCTCTACGAGCTTACCTGAGAGCAAGAACAAAGCTATAAGGTTAGGTACTACCATAAAGCCATTAAATGTATCTGCGATATCCCACAAAAGCCCCAGGTCAATCGCCGCACCTACAATAGATACGAATGAGTAGATAACAAGAAAAGGTCTTACAGATTTACTTCCAAAGATAAACTCGATACATCTAGAGCCATAAAGTCCCCAGCCAATGATGGTCGAGAATGCAAAGCAGCACATTGATACTGCAGTAAAGAGCGATACCCAGCTACCATATGTACTAGTAAAGCCTGCGATATTACCAGTACCGACTGTACCACTAACGCAGTACATACGGCCTGAAATGGGCTCATAGCACCTTCTTTGGTCTTCTCCTTAGAGAATATCTTGCCGATGGTGTTACGCATCGAATCTTTAAATTTTCTAACCTGGATAAAATTAGTCTTAATGCTAAGAAGAAGTCCTACGCCAATGATGCAGATCATGGCAGGAAGTCCCCAGATAAAATTGTTCAAATAAGAATTAATGGTTTCAATTGTCTGAAGCCACATTGTCGTTCACCCCTATGTAGTTGTAATGGAGCTTAAGTCTAACATAACCATGTGTAGTTAATCTACATGAGGGTTATGTGTTATTGATCGAATCGAACGAAGTGATGAGATCAATAACTCATAACCGCCGCGAAGGCGGAAGCCGAGAGCGTAGCCCACGCATACTTCCGGCCACCACTATCCCTTAGGGTTCTTTTTTGTTGCCACTTAATGATTATTTAATAATTTCCCCTGTATAGTATGCCCATACAAATCAAACGGAGGAATTACACAATGAATAAGACAGAATTTATCAATAGATTAGTAGCAGAAGCCGGTATCACTAATGATCAGGCAACAGCAGTTAATGAGATTATGGAAAACCACAGCTTTATTGGTAAGAACAGTAAGAGAGCAGTTGAATCTGAAATTGCAGGTGCTCTTAACATAGACGATGCAGAAGCAGTTAGAATCTCAGACATAGCATCTGGAATCATCGCATCCGCTATTAAGGATAAGCTCAAGCATCCATTTGGCGGTAGAGATTAAGCTTCTTATTAGATATTTCAATTTGTCGTTTTTTGTCGATAATTGTCGACAATTGTCGTCCAATTCTTTGTTAATTAGTTGTAGTTTATTCTCATGAACATTACTTTTAACAAAAGCTTTCTTATAGCTAGATCTAATTGGGCGCGTAATCGTTTACTTCAAATACCAATTATTAAATTAGGACGTCTTAATGGAGAAGATGTTATTCGTGAGTATCATTTCTCCGAATCTGGTAAGAAATCATATAACAAACATTTTCCTTCTAGTCCTTCATACTTATCTATGTTCTCTCTTGCAAAAGAGCGTGAACAATTATTAGCTGAGGTTAAAAATCTACCTAACCATAGCATTCGACTTAAACCTATAGGCATGATTAGAATGACTGATGATAAGTGGGCCAAGCTCCCCGACTGCGCTAATCCTGAACCAATCAACTCTGAATACTACTACAATAATATTCACCTGCGTTCTCGCTTCGAAATGATAGTCGCTACAGAACTTGGTTCACTTAATCTACAATTTAAATATGAAGCAGCACTTAATCTTTGTGGAGAAATAATCTATCCGGATTTTATTGTCTATCTTCCTGAACTTGGTATGTGTTTTATTATCGAATGTCTGGGTATGACTGATAAAGCTAATTATTCACTTAAAAACGGAATTCGTATTTCCAATTACATAACTTCTGGTTATGAATTCTGCAAAGACCTTATTTTACTTAATGGAACTAAGGATTATTTGCCTGATGTCGCCACAATTCGTAATTTAATAGTGATGACAATTAACAATATCGCTGATATGAGCGTCATTGATTCATCTACCTGTTCACGAATCGACATTTAGGTGGCCAACTAGATGAATATAGACCAAAATATTCATCTACCCGTTCATCTAATCAGTCAAAGATGAACGGCCACATGAATCACCAGACGTGTAATGAACAGCCAGGCAGTCAAACAAATAAGCGGGGCCTCGCCCCGCTTATTAAATATCACTTATTAAATAAATTCTTATCACCGACCAGCAATTTGACATCCTCTTTACCGACGTCCAGTATTCCAGTCTCTAGATATCCTTCCATCTCCGACTCATCCGGCAGTGTCACTACACACTTCCCCGGCTTTACAGTCGTAATAAAAGGAATATGTCCGCCCATAATCGCGAGGTCACCCTCTGCGCCTCTTAATGACACACAAATCGCATCGCCACTAAAGACTTCGCCGTCTGGAGATAAAACTGTAAGCTTATAACTCTTCATAACTTACTCTTGATCTCCAGCCGCCTTAGCAACAGCCTCTTCGATTGTTCCTACGAACAAGAATGCAGACTCAGGAAGATTATCATGCTTACCTTCGATGATTTCCTTAAATCCACGAATTGTCTCACTAAGAGGTACATAAGTACCCTCGATACCTGTAAACTTCTCAGATACATGGAATGGCTGAGACAAGAATCTCTGAATCTTACGAGCACGGCCAACGAGGAGCTTGTCATCGTCAGAAAGCTCGTCCATACCCATGATAGCGATGATATCCATAAGCTCTGTGTAGCGCTGGATAATTCTCTGAACTTCCTTAGCTACCTCATAGTGCTCCTTACCAACTACCTCAGGTGAGAGAATTCTGGATGTAGATTCCAAAGGATCAACAGCAGGATAAATACCCTGAGAAGCGATAGCTCTGGACAATACTGTAGTAGCATCCAAGTGAGCAAAAGTTGTAGCAGGAGCTGGGTCAGTCAAGTCATCGGCAGGTACGTATACAGCCTGTACGGATGTGATGGAACCCTTATTTGTAGAAGTGATTCTTTCCTGAAGTGCACCCATCTCGTTAGCAAGTGTAGGCTGATAACCTACGGCTGAAGGCATACGACCGAGCAAAGCTGAAACCTCAGAACCAGCCTGTGTAAATCTGAAGATATTATCTACGAACAAAAGCACGTCCTGCTTCTCTTCGTCACGGAAATACTCCGCCATTGTAAGACCTGAGAGAGCTACTCTCATACGAGCTCCAGGTGGCTCATTCATCTGACCATACACGAGGGATGTCTTACTTAAAACGCCTGACTCCTTCATCTCGTTATAAAGGTCATTACCTTCACGAGTTCTCTCTCCTACACCTGTAAATACGGAGAGACCACCGTGCTCCTTAGCAATGTTATTAATGAGCTCCATGATAAGTACTGTCTTACCTACACCAGCACCACCAAAGAGACCAATCTTACCACCCTTTGAATATGGGCAAAGGAGGTCGATAACCTTGATACCTGTCTCGAGGATCATCTTATTAGAGGAGAGCTCTGCGTACTCAGGAGCTGGTCTATGAATATCCCATCTCTCTGCGTCCTTAGGAGCAGGTCCCATATCTGTAGGCTCACCTAATACATTAAAAATTCTACCTAATGTCTCACGTCCTACTGGAACGCTAATAGGCTTACCTGTATCAATAACTTCAGCGTCTCTCTTAAGACCATCAGTAGAAGCCATCGCGATACATCTCGCTGTGCTATCACCAATATGCTGAGCAACCTCTACTGTAAGTGTTCTCTCGCCGATTTGCATCTGCAAAGCATTGTTAATCGGTGGCAAACACCCTTCCTCAAAATGAACGTCAACAACAGGTCCCATTACCTGTGCAACCATTCCTTTGTTCGTCATATTAAGCTCCTCCTCACTTGCCGGCTCCGGCAACGATTTCGGTTATTTCCTGAGTAATCTTACCCTGTCTTACTCGGTTGTACTCGAGCTGCAAGTTCTCGATCATTTCTGTCGCATTCTTCTTGGCGTTATCCATCGCCATTCTTCTAGCTGCTACTTCGCATGCGAAGCTTTCCTTAACAAGCGAATACAAAACTCCAGCTATATACTGTGGGAGTACATCTCCCATAAGTGCATCTGCATCAGGCTCATAAACGCCAGTAGATACTTCGCCGTTTGCTGGCTTTTCTAGAGGCAAAATCCACTTAACATCAGGCTCCTGGGTCATTATGGATACATATCTGTTATATACGATTCCAAGCTTGTTAATCTTGCCATTAACAAAATCATCTATACACTGCTTTGAAAGCTCATAAGCCTGCGCATATGTGTAGTACTCAGAAGACTCAAATGTATTCTCATCCGTGATGTCATCGTCGTACTCATCGTTATTTGTGTATCTATCAAAAGCACGCTTACCGATTGGAATAATATCAGCCTGGTCCATATCACGAACCATACGGAATACGTTGGCGTTATATCCGCCACAAAGACCTCTGTCACCAGCGATTACGATAAGACGAGTCATACCGTCATCGCAGCCCTTGAAGAACATAGACTTCTTACATTCTGGGCATTTAGCTATATCTGACATTACACCGTCTACAGCTTCCAAGTACTTACGGCCTTCAATCATGGCATCAGTAGCCTTACGCATTTTGGAAGACGCGACAAGACCCATGGCGCCCGTTAGATGGAGCGTCGAGTCAAAGCTCTTTATCCTCTTCCTTAACACCTTAATGTCCTTAGCCATTTTTATTCCTTAGCAATAGAATCTGATACCTTGTTAAGTACGCCCTTAAGCTCGTCTTCATCCTCAGATGTCCATGAACCATTAGCGATACGGATGAGCCAATCCTTGTGCTCGTGGTCGAGTACCTCGTAAAGCTCACTCTCGTATTCCTTAACCTTATTTACAGGGATGTTGTTTAAGTATCCCTTGATAACTGCGTAGATAATACCTACCTGACCGCCAACAACTACTGGAGAGTTACGATCCTGCTTCAATACCTCTACGATACGCTCACCAAGTCTAAGTCTAGCCTTAGTATCTGCATCGAGGTCAGAACCAAACTGAGAGAATTCCTGGAGCTCTCTGTACTGTGAATACAGAAGCTTCAATTCACCAGATACCTTCTTCATCGCCTTAACCTGAGCGGAACCACCAACACGGCTTACGGAGATACCAGGGTTAATAGCTGGGATTACGCCGCTGTGGAACATCTCAGTCTCGAGGAAGATCTGTCCATCTGTAATAGAAATAACGTTAGTAGGGATATACGCGGATACGTCACCAGCCTGTGTCTCTACGATAGGGAGGGCTGTGATAGAACCGCCACCAAACTCAGGATCAACGCAAGCTGCTCTCTCCAAAAGTCTTGAGTGGAGATAGAATACGTCACCTGGGTAAGCCTCACGTCCTGGAGGTCTTCTGATAAGCAAGGAGAGTGCACGATAAGCAACAGCGTGCTTAGAGAGATCATCATAGATAATCAATACGTCCTTGCCCTGCTCTCTGAAATACTCAGCCATAGCGCATCCAGAATATGGAGCGATGTACTGGATAGGAGCACTCTCAGCTGCAGTAGCTGATACTACGATTGTATAGTCCAAAGCGCCTGCTCTATTGAGATCGGATACAAGCTGTACAACGGAAGTAGCTTTCTGTCCGATAGCAACATAGATACAAATAACGCCATTACCCTTCTGGTTAATGATTGTATCAAGCGCGATCTGTGTCTTACCTGTCTGACGGTCACCGATGATAAGCTCACGCTGTCCGCGTCCGATAGGAATCATGGAGTCGATAGCCTTGATACCTGTCTGAAGAGGAGTAGATACGCTCTTTCTCTGGATGATACCAGGAGCCTCTGCCTCTACTGGCTTAAAGCCGTCGTTATAGATAGCACCCTTACCATCAATTGGCTCACCAAGTGGGTTTACAACTCTTCCTAAGAAGGCTTCACCAACAGGAACGGACAAAACCTTACCTGTTCTTTTAACCTTAGTTCCCTCTCTGATGTCGTTCTTATCAGAAAGGATAGCAACTGATACTGTCTCGTTCTCGAGGTTTTGCGCAAGGCCAACACTTCCGTCCTCGAACTCCAAGAGCTCTGTGGACATACAGTTACGAAGACCATATACACTCGCGATACCGTCACCTACGATAACAACGGTACCAACCTCGCCCATATCTACGTGAGACTTATAATTCTTAATCTGTTCCTTAAGGATGTTACTGATTTCTTCAGATTTTCTGCTCATATTAAGATATTACTTCCTTTATATTCTTAAGGTTCTTACGTACACTGCCGTCATAGAACATTCCGTCAACTTCTACTGTGATACCACCCATAAGATTCTTATCAATCTCATAAGAAGCAACAATTCGCTTTCCAGTAACCTTAGTAAGCTTTGAGATAAGCTTTGCCTTCTCCTCTTCTGTAAGCTCTACCGCACTCGTAACTACTGCTGTAGCGAAATGCATATAGTTCTCATACATATTAGAGAATTCATTAATAGCTTCATTGATACAGTAAGTATCTTCATGCTCGCACAGTATACAGAGGAAAGAATAAACATCCTCACATACCTTGTCTTCGAAGACTTCCTTGATATTTTCAAGTCTCTCAGACTTCTTAACTGCAGGGTTTACAAGGTACTCGAGGTAGCCAGGGTTTTCTCCAAGGACCTCCTTAAGCATCTGCATATCTTCCTGCATTACCTCGAGATTTTCCTTCTCGAGAGCGATGCCGAACATTGCCAAAGCGTACTCTTTACCGTTACCGTTCATTACTCATCCCCCATATTGTCGATGAAGGAATCGATTAAGTCTCTATGGTCATCCATATTGATCTCACGACCGATAATCTTCTCTGAAAGAGCAGTAGATACACTGATAATTTCCTGACGGATTGACTCCTGAGCATCACGAAGATCTCTGTCTGCATCAGCCTTAGCTTTCTTGATGATAGCCTCAGCCTTCTCACGAGTCTCATAAAGCATAACCTCATTACGACGGTCAGCTTTATCGACAGCGTCCTGAATAATCTCGTCAGCACGAGCCTGTGCTCCTGACATCTTCTCTTCCCAGGAAGCCTTGAGTTCTTCTGCTTCTGCGTTAGTTGCAGACGCCTTGTCGTACTCGGCCATAATTTCCTTTTCGCGCTCGGCAATAATCTTCTTAACCGGCTTGAAGAGAAGCTTCTTAAGGATCAAGAACAAAATAACAAGATTTATCAGGGAGAGTGCAATCTGCCAGATATTTACTGAAATAATGTCAAGATTATTCATTTGTTATTATCCGATAGCGTTTATAAGAATATTTACAAATCTTCCTGGTGCAACAAAGAGCAACAAGATTGCGATAACGAGAGCATAAAGACCAGTTGTCTCAGCTACAGCACAACCCATAAGCATTGTTGTAGTTACTGTGCTCTGACACTCAGGCTGTCTTCCGATTGCCTCGCAGGCAGCAGCTACAGCGTTACCCTCACCGATACCAGGACCGATACCAGCAATCATTGCGCATCCTGCACCGAGTGCACATCCACCCAAAATGATACCAATTGCCAATTCCAACATATTAAATACCTCCGTTAGTATTTTTAGTGTTATTAGTTTTCTTTTTATTAAGCCTCAGCTGCGTCTGCTGCTACAGATTCTGCTGATGCCTTCTCGCGTGCAGCCTTACGAGCTGCCTTACGTCTCATATATTCGTCCTGAGGGAAGCCGCCTGCTACATAGAGCATTGTGAGCATCGCGAAGATGAAAGCCTGCAAGCATCCACTGAACAAATCAAAGTAAATAGAGAGAACGGCTGGAATACCCATTCTGAAGAATGGAATATCGCCAACAAATCCAGGAATCCAACCAAATACCAAGTTAGAGAGGTTAGCAAGTGCTACCGCGATAAGCATGGAGATGATGGAACCGGAGAGTACGTTACCATAATGACGGAACGCCATTGAGATAGGAGTTGCTACCTCAGAGATGATGTTAAGTGGAGCTAAGAAAGGTACCGGATCACCAAAGCTCTTAGCATAAATAAGAGGTCCACACTTCATCTTATAGTAAGTAATGAGAATAAATACGAGGATAGCCCAACCACCTACGATATTAATATCAGACGTTGGTGGGAAGAGTCCGAAGAGTGACATTAGGCTTGAGAGTGCTGATAATGAGAGGATTGCAGCGATAAATGGTGCAAATCCCATGAAGTACTCACCCATATTAGCCTTGATAAGACCGTCAACCTTTTCTACTAAGAACTCTACGATAACCTGCTTATTAGAAATATTCTTTGTCTTAAGTCCATGAGTTAAGAATAAGCAGAAGAACATAATTGATAAAATTACGAGCCAGGAATTAACCTGTGCTTCAGTGATTGGAAGACCTCCGAGTGGTAGGTCGATAGTAAAGAATACGTGTGCACCAGTGATATCGATACCATCAGCTGCAGGGACGAATAATACCTTAATTAGGATTCCAGCGATAATTGGAAGTACAGAAAGAATTAAGAAAACTATGCTCATTCTTTATTACCTCCCTTTTTGTTAATAACAAATGCCTTCACAAAGACACCGATTGTTGGAAAGAAAATCGCGATTGCTGTTGATGCTAAGTTAAACCAACTAACAAAGACCGCGATAACGATTGTTACGACAATCATTAAGTTCCTCATAGTCTGAGAAAACTTAGCAGTCTGCTTCGCGTCGGCTGTCTCCTTCTTAAGTGCGCTTTGAAGTCCAAGTCCCATAAAGAAGAAGTTTAAGATTCCGACTACGCCGCCTAGGATATTACCGAATAATACCGGAAGATCCCACAATCCAATGATTAGAAAGACCGCCTGCATCAGTGCGCTTAATATCAGCACAACAAGCGCTATAAACTTTGTCTCTTTCTTAATTACCGGATCGATGTTGTTCACTGGCGCCTCCCAACTGATTAATTAAACCATATTTTAGAGGTTTGCGCTATAATTCAATAGTAAATATAAATATAAGGAAGCCAAATTATGCCCAAAATAAATATGCGTAAAACAAGCAGCATCATAATACCCGCAATAATTGGCCTAATTACTTTTCTTATTATCTACGGTATTAACCCTCTTAAAGTATCTAACGTAAACTGGATTTTATTGGGATATGACGAGAGTGACATTATTCAGCACTACTCAGGTTGGCTAGCTTATAGAAATTCTGAATGGGCTTTCCCTCTAGGATTAGCTAATGATATGGCCGTCGGTGATGGAACCTATATAACATACACGGACAGTATCCCTTTGGTAGCTATCCTTTTGAAAGTATTCAGAAGCTTTCTCCCAGCTGCTTTTCAATACTTTGGTTTATACACACTTTTGTGTTTTATTTTACAGTCAATCGCAGCTTTTAAAATCGTTTACTTAAAAACACAGAATTATATATACTCCTCCATTGCTACCATATTATTTACTTTTGCTCCAGTTCTGGTCGAGAGAGCCTTTCGTCATACGGCATTAGGATCTCAATGGCTGATTCTATTCGCCTTATACTTATATCTCGAATATAGAGACAAGAAGAGCATTAAGACCTGGGTTTGTTTTTTGCTTCTAGAAATACTATCTATCGGAATACACCCATATTTTTTGCCACTCGTTGCTGTTTTTGAGTTCCTTTGCTTAGTCGAAGATATAAAGCTAAGAAAATGGATAAGCATCATTTATATTGTTGTAATTCAAGCTGTTACATTCTTGTTTGGGTTTATAATAGGAGCTCTCGCAAATGATGTATCGCCTTCAAGATGGGGATATGGTTATTTCTCTATGAATCTAAATGCACCTATTAATCCTTATAGTATCGGTGCATATGAATGGTCTAAGCTGTTTACTACCCATTCTCAGACTCTAGGTAATTATGATGGCTTCAGCTATTTAGGAGCTGGTATCCTAGCATTTATGATTGTTGATTTGTCTCTCCTAATCTATACAGGGGAAATCAAATTGTTGCTTAAAATGATTAAAGATCACGCATTGCTTATAGTGATGTGTGTGTTACTGACACTATTTGCCATTACTAACGTTATTACTTTGGATGACCAAATCTTATATGAACTTAAATTACCTGAAAAAATCACAGGCATCTGCGCTATTTTTAGGGCAAGTTCTAGAATGTTTTATCCTGTATATTACCTGATTTTTGTATCTCTGATTGTAGTTTTGTGGCGAATTACTTCTAATGGCAAGAAATACACAGCTTTTATCATTCTCGCCCTTATAGTTGCTCTTCAGATATACGATATTAGTGGTTGCATTTCTCAAAAACACAAATATATGAATGATAGTTTCTCTGTATCAACACTTCTTGATGATCCAGTTTTAACTTCTATAGCAAGCCAAAACTCATATTTATTGGCAGATGATTTTCAGGAAAACTACATTCCTATAACGGCTTGGGCTTACACCAACCACATGAAAACCTATTTTAGTATTGGATCTGGTAATTTTGAGGAAAGTAGAAGCGCTTCTGATGAGATTTTAAATCGAGTTAAAACTACTGGTGATATAGGCGACAATGTAATCATCACAACCAATTTTGAGCTTGCTCAGCAATATGACGAGTATGAAAATATAGCTGTATACGCGACTGGTAATTGGTACTATATCTACAACGTATGCCATTAATAATATTAACTAACTATAAGTATTTATTATTGTTATTTTTGTGTTGATTATTAATCCCCCTAACTATTAAAATAAACGTGGTCTTAAAGGACCTTATGATGTTTTAAGAAAAGAGGCATATTATGGGCGGATTCTTTGGCGTTACATCAACTGAAGATTGTGTATTCGACTTATTCTTCGGAATTGACTACCATTCACACTTAGGTACTAGACGTGGCGGTATGGCCATCTTCGGTAAAGCTGGTTTCCAGCGAGCAATCCACAATATCGAGAATGCTCCATTCAGAACTAAGTTCGATAAAGATATTTTGGACATGCACGGTAACTACGGTATTGGTTGTATCTCCGACTACGAAGCACAGCCACTCGTTATTCGTTCCCACCACGGTACATATGCTTTGACTACTGTTGGTAAGATTAACAACGTTGATGAGATTCTAGAGAAAATCTTCGAAGCAGGTAACGCACATTTCCAGGAGATGAGCACTGGCGAGATTAATGCGACTGAGCTCGTTGCCGCTCTTATTAATACCAAGGCAAACTTAATCGATGGTATCAAGTTCGTTCAGGAGACAGTCGACGGATCAATGTCCCTCTTGCTCCTTAACGAGGCTGGTGTCTATTGCGCTAGAGACCGCTTAGGCAGAACTCCGGTTGTAATAGGAAAAAAGGCGGAAGGCTTCTGTGCTTCTTTCGAGAACTTCGCTTTTAAGAACTTAGGCTACAAGACTTATAAGGAACTTGGTCCTGGCGAGATTTGTGTAATCACTGAGAAGAATTGCGTTACGCTTAGTAACCCAGGCACAGACATGAAGATTTGTACTTTCCTCTGGGTTTACTACGGCTACCCATCAAGCTCATACGAGGGAATTTCTGTAGAGCAGATGCGTTATAACAACGGTATCGCGATGGCTAAGAGAGATAATGTTAAGCCTGATATCGTAGCTGGTGTACCTGACTCTGGTACTGCTCATGCAGTAGGTTATGCTAACCAGTCTGGCGTACCTTTCTCTCGTCCATTTATTAAGTACACACCTACTTGGCCACGTTCTTTTATGCCAACAATGCAGAGCAAGCGTAACTTAATTGCTAAGATGAAGCTTATCGCTGTTGATGATCTTATTGTAGATAGAAGCATCCTTCTTATCGACGACTCCATCGTTCGTGGTACACAGCTTAGAGAGACAACAGAGTATCTCTACGACAGCGGTGCTAAGGAAGTTCACATCAGACCTGCTTGCCCACCACTTCTCTTTGGTTGTAAGTACTTAAACTTCTCTCGTTCTAAGTCCGAAATGGATTTGATCGCACGTCGAGTTATCGAGAGACTTGAGAACGGCAACGTAACAGAGGAAATCTTAAGCGAGTACGCTGACCCAGAGACAGAGCGCTATAAGTCAATGATTGGCGAGATTTGTAAGGAGCTTAACTTCTCCACACTCCAGTTCGCCCGCCTCGACGATATGCTAGATGCTACAGGACTTGAGAGATGCAAGCTCTGCACATACTGCTGGAACGGTAAAGAGTAATTCCCTAGTCAGACAGTTGAATAAAACAAAAAGCCACGGTTCGCGCCGTGGCTTATGTTTTGCTTTTTTAGTCTCCAGCAAGAATATTTATTTGAGTTATCTCAAAATTAACACTGTCACTTAGCTGAACTGTATCGATAACATATGCATTCCAGAAATAGTCTGAACTTATTCTGAATAAATAATCGTTCTCGCCAGGGACTGCAGTAAATGAATAACTATAACGTCCCTCTTCGTTATGCGAGTCAGATAGACTTATCTGCACAATTCTTTCTTCTTCACAGTATGCTCGAATATGAAGATAATTACCCTCTGAATTATAAAGATTATCTGAACCACTCATGCTGTAGTAATTACCATTGTCTATTAACGATTCAACTACCTCATTAGATATCGCATTCATCTCATCAATATTAGCCCAGATATAAGGAATTAGATACAAATTATAGTCGTGAAACTCATATGCTAATCCAGTTTTACTATTCACATCATAACCATAATCAACTAGAGAATAATCTTCTATCTCATCAATATTGATTGCTAACAACTGTTCAATATAAGCCTCGCGCAAATCCTCTCTACACCAGATAGAATATTCATCAAAATTAACCAGGGGACGGTATTGAGAATATAAGTATTCAGCGATTCTGTAATATCTTATGTTATGAGGAATACCAATCATTTGCTGTAGAAAGTCTTGGGCTGTTGTACCCATAACAACCAAAGGACAATCATACTGCGATATCTCATCCAAATAGCATTCCTGAGAGTAAAGATTTGTTAACAAGCTAGGAGTTTGTCCAACATAACAAGGTCTTTCCCTATTTGTTAACGCATACAGAGAAGTAACATTCGCAAAATCAATAAATGTTTGATCCTCAGTTAGTAATGTATCGAACACCAATTTGAATCGACCAATATACCGTTCCGTCTCTTCATCAAACACTATTCTTTGATCATTTTTGGCTAAAGTCAAATTCTCTTCATATGTCCAAGTTTGAGCCGAGAGAACACTTTTACTAAACAAACTCTGATCCAAACTAGGAATAGTCCAATTGATAACCGAACCTAACACAACTATTGTTCCACCCAATACCATCATCCAGTAGATAGCTACGTGTTTCTCTTTACGCGAATAATTCAAATAACAAAGTAATGCAAACAAGGCGAAAGTCCAGTTAGCATAGTTAAGAATAGTACCTTTCAAAGCTCCATCAATAACTAAATTATGATAAACAATCATTCTATTGATAAACAAAAGATTTGCTATTCCAAATGCAATCATCATCTGAATAATCACCCTGTTATCATCTCGAGTTTTATATAGATAACAAGCGACTACAAGCATAATTATTACAAGAATTGGAACTATAAAATAAGCTGCCGTAAAGTTTGAATAAAATGCATCTCCAAAGCTTAACGTAGCCCAGCTTGAACTAGAACCAGCACTAACTGAAATCCATTCCTTAAGGCGAGACCAAGCGTTGATACCATTTATTCTGCAGTATAACAGCAAAGATACTAATGCCAAGATGCCAGTACTTATCCCCGTAGAAATAAAAGTAATAATTCGCTTTAAATCCTTATCTAGAACACCCAGCAACAAATAGCATAGTATACATGCCACACCAACTGCAAAGCCTTCATCATATTTAATACAAAGGCCAACCAACGCAGATAGCCAAAACAAAAAGTTGTTACAATACTTATTTTCCTTTAACAACTTAAGGAGAAATAGTATTGTAAAGCAACTAAGACCTATGTCAAAAATGTATTCGCCTCCTAATGGAATCAACAATAGGCACATAATCGCGGTATCTTCATTAACGGCCTTCTTTATAAGAAAGTAGACACAAATATTAGAGAGTAGTTCGTTAAGACCTGAGTAAGGATTTGCAATTATCCCCATATAATCCGAATGAACATAACTATATAAAAGACCTGTCCAAACATCAGTCAATGCATGTGCCGAGAAATAATCCACCAATGGAAGCTTCCCCATCAAGAAAGAATCAACCGCTACAGTATTATTACCCAGTTCGTACAAATCTGGTACAGAACCATAATTCCACTCAATCTTGTACGCAAACTGGAAGTAACTAATTAAACTTAAACCTATCACAAGACTGATATAACCTATCGACTTATAATTCTTATTCGGCTGCTTCTTCGCAAATATCCAGAAAAATAACAAAGACAAAATGGCTATAATAATCAAAACTAGCCTGAGATTAGAAACAAGCGTCCCCTTTTCCACACAAGCATAGATTATTTCGAGAGAAACCCTAATTACTAGGGGAAGACACATCGTTAAATATAGAAAGTTCTTTATAGTAACTGCATTTTTATTAGCAAAGGCAGTTGTTCTAGTAAAAAGTAATAACGATAAAAACACCAGCGAAATAGAAATCGCAATTATGATATCCGTTATTAACAAAGTCTGTATACAAACAGTCAGAACAGCAAATACAATAAAGTATTGAAGTAAGTCATCAAAATTTATTTTTAAATCCAAATCTAATATGCCTACAATTAACAAAAACAGTACATATACCGTAATCATCAAAATCAGTGGGCTTTTACTAGCAGAGTAATTAGATCCTGTATACCGGGTAAAATAGCCAATTGCTAACGGCACAGAAAAAATAAGATTGAATTTTAAAAATATTTCTTTGTATGAATCTCTTTTAGCGCAAACATACGAATAAATGCCATTACTAATAACAAAAGCAATAGGAAGAAATACTAGAAGAAATAGATAGAGACTGGTAATTCTACTATTGATTGAAAAACCATTCATAACAGATGAACTAAACGTACGATCCCAACTCTGAAGCTTATTATCGCTAAAAGGATTAATAAAATACCCTATCAGCAAAGCTGTAATAAGAGAAGAAACTAATATCTTAGTATCCGATATGCTTTTTAGTACTGAATTCATTTGTCTGACCCACTTCAATAAAAGAGTTAAACCTCAGCTACTACCTCAACCTCTACCAATACGTTCTTAGGCAAAGTCTTAACTGCTACGCATGAACGAGCTGGCTTACCTGTAAAGTAAGAGCCGTATACTTCGTTAAACTTAGCAAAGTCACCCATATCCGCGAGGAAGCAAACTGTCTTAACTGTTTTGTCGAGAGATGAGCCGGCAGCCTCTAATACTGCAGATAAGTTCTTACAAACCTGATGTGTCTGACCCTCGATGTCTGTCGCTTCTACATTGCCAGACTCTGGGTTAATAGCAATCTGACCTGATGTGAAAACCAAGCCTCCGACAACTCTAGCCTGTGTATATGGACCAATAGCGTCTGGTGCATTCTTTGTGTAAACTACTGTGCTCATTGTTAATTCTCCTAATTCTTGCTACGCGCTTTACGTCTCTGCCACACGAACACATTATACAGCATCACGGCTTTAAAAATATTATCCGCAATCATGCAGTACCATACCTCGCGAAGTCCAAGCTTTAACACTGCGACGCAGATAAATGTCGACAGAATTCGTATACCCCACATACTTAAAGTCTCCACGATAAAAACCTCGCGCGTCTTGCCTTCACCGTAGAAGATTCCTTCCATAACTACCATCAATCCAAAGAAAGGCTCGCTAAAGGCAACTAACTTTAAGGCCATAGCGCCTAGGCTAATTACCGCTTCCGACTCAGTAAAGATTCCCATCAGAGGTCTCGCGATTACAAATAGGAAAATTCCACTAATAAACATCGCAGATACCGTGATAATAATCGATATCTTCTGCGTGATGTCGACTTTGTTTTTGTCCTTCTCGCCAAGCGCGTTACCAATAAGCGATGATGTCGCGGTTCTAAAGCCGTAGCCTGGTATATAGAACAAAGTCTCCGCCTCTACCGCTATCGAATGCGCCGCGAAGACGGTCGTTCCTAGACTTGATACCATACTCGCGAACACTACATATCCTAGGCACGACGCCGCGCTTCCTCCAAAGGCAGGAATTGCAATCTTATAAATTTTATCCTGAAGTTCGCGGTCAGCCTTTGTGTCTTCTTTATCCCACCTAAGCGCCACTTTGCTACGAACAGCAATATACATCGCGATGCCAGATAATGTGTAACTAATAAGAGTCGCTATAGCTGCACCCTTAACCCCGAGGCCGACTTTATAGATGAGTAAATAGTTAAGGCCAGCGTTAAGAACGTTAGTCATGAGGTTAATGACCATTGGAGTCTTGGTATCTTTGACAGCTCTTATTGAAGTTGCAAATACAATTGCTGAAGTTCTGAACAAGAGCGACAAACTGATGATAGAAAAGTACATCGTAGCTTCAGATCTAATCTCGGGAGCCGCGTGCATCCAGACAGGAATATATGGACTTAACACCTCGCAGATTGCTGTTAGGATTAATCCGTAGATTATAGTTAGTCTTAGCGCCTGAGCTGTGAGTTTCTTGGTCGTCTTCTCATCGCCCGAACCATTTGCTCTAGCGGTTAGTGCCATAATGGCTACACCTAGTGCGTGAGGCACGCAGCCTATAAGCCAGTTAATTGTAGTTGTCGTGCTTACCGCCGCAGTCGCCTGCTCACCTAGTCTTCCGACCATGGCAGTATCAACATACTGCAGCAGTATGCTCATTATCTCCTCGATTACAGTCGGGATTGAGAGTAGTAATAAAGCGCGAAGCACGCTACTATACGTCGCCTTGTTTTTTAAGTCGGGCATATGATCAACTTTCTTTATAATCGGTTAATTATATACTGCCGAACCCGCAATGTCGCGTAACCAGCGAAAAGTTAAGTGTTTGGTTAAGTAGTTGACTGGATTTACTTAACCTAGTGCTTAACTTCGACGGTTTAGGAGCCAAAGTTAAGCAAATGGTTAAGTGTTTGGTGCATTTTACTGAACCGAACACTTAACTTGGAACGATTTGAAATATTTTTCACTGTGCATCACTTCTGAAACAGAGACTTTTTATTGCCATTAACCACGCATACTCTCTACAATCAACCTAGCAGCGAGCTTAAGCTCCTCGTGAGTATGTGTCGCCATGAGTGCCACGCGAAGACGAGCTTGTCCCTTAGCAACTGTCGGATAACGAATAGCAGAAATAAAAAATCCATTCTCAAGAAGCTTCTGCGATACATCCATAGCCTTTTTCTCATCACCAATTATGATTGGGATAATAGCCGTCTTTGAAGATATATCTAAGCCCTCTTCCTTAAGGCAATTACAAAAATATAAGACGTTTTCCTGAAGCCTTTGAACTCTTGAAGGCTCGTTTTCAATTATCTCTATTCCAGCCAAATTTGCTGCCATAATCGCAGGCGACAGCGAAGTAGAGAAGATAAAACCTCTAGCTGTATTACGAAGGTACTCGATAAGCGTTTTACTTCCAGCTACATAACCACCTTCGCCGCCTATAGCTTTACTTAGCGTACCCATCAAAATATCTGGCGTAACGTTAAGCTCATAGTGCTCTACTATACCGTGTCCAGTCTTTCCGATAACGCCTGTCGCATGAGCTTCATCAACCATAGATAGAAGCTTATATTTCTGACAGATTCTAATAAACTCTGGAAGATTTAAAATATCACCATCCATACTGAATACAGCGTCACTTACGACCATACCAAAGTCGCATGGATTCTCCAGAATCTTACGCTCCAGGTCCGCCATATCATTATGCTTATAAACTACCGTTCTAGCTTTAGATAGGCGGCAGCCATCAATTATGCTGGCGTGGTTAAGCTCATCGCTAAAGACAACTCCACCCTCTCGCATAATCGCAGAAATAGTCGCGAGATTTGCAACATATCCTGTATTAAAAACTATAGCCGCTTCAGTATCCTTAAACTTCGCGATTTTGTCCTCAAGCAAATCGTGCATCGAAGTATTTCCAGTAGTAAGCCTAGATCCACCTGAGCCCACGCCATACTTATTAATCGCCTCGAGAGTCTTTTCTATCATATATGGATGCTTAGTTAGATCTAAGTAACTATTAGACGCCATAAGAACATACTCTTTGCCGTCCAAAATAACATGTGATCCCTGAGCAGAAGAGATAGATTTCATTGTTCTGAACAAATTATTCTCTTTTAATCTCTCGTTAGTCTTAGCAAGAACTTCCATCGGATTTTTACGTTCCATAGTATCAAGGCTAGTAACGTTCTTAACTATAACTACCTGCTTTTGAAGGAAATCTATAGCCTCAGCCGGAGTCGCTTTATCAGAATCAAAAAGGAAAATCCTACCTCCGTTCTCGCTGCCAGCTTCCTTAAGCTTTGTAATGCGGCGATAACCCACGTCCTTAGAAGCGACGTAACCCGTCAAATAATTAGGGTCATCCGAAATACAAATCTCGCCTATAATTCCAGGGCAGTTTACGACCTTAGTAGCAAGCACGATAGCTTCCTCATAGTGGTTCTTAAAGTTAGATATGGATTTGCTTCCAGATCTATCCTGATCCATATAAGTAGCTCTTATACCCCTTTGCAGATCTGGCTCGAGGCGAATAAGTTTTTTAACATCAAGAAGCATTGCGCCTCGCATAGAATATGTTTGCTCTATAAAAGGCATTATCGTATCAAGACTCGGAGCATTAATCTCCTTTAAGAATTTATCAATCTCTAGAAGGCCTTCCTTATAGGTATCAACTTCTATTGTAGTAACCTGAAGGGCGTCTAAGTACAAAACATCATCCTCGTTTACTTTCTCGAGTTTGATGTTAAGGAAATCCGCCTCGCCCTTATCGTGATGAAGCCCTCGCTCGATAAGAGAATCCACGCACTGATATACCTGCTTCTCGGATAGAATCTTCTCAGCGCCCGAGATATGCTTGGCAGACCCAGACTCTTCCTTGCTGGCTCTCATTTTTATACTGAATAATTCTTTATCAGCCACGGTCAAACCATTCCTTCATAGTATTAAGAACCTTAAGAAGCTCATCATCGGTAATGATGTATGGCACCATCGCATAGAGGTAATTAAGGAAAGGTCTCGCGAAAACTCCACGCTCGTATGCGAACTCCTGGTAACCCTTAAGAAGACTGCTATCCTCCACCTCGATACAGATGCATCCGCCCATCATGCGAACGTCTTTGATTCCAGGTCTACTAAAGCCTTCCATAGTCTCCTTAGTAAGCTGCGCGATATGCGCGATTTTCTCCATATACTTTCCCTCTTCGAAAAGCTCAATCGACGCCAACGCAGCACTACAAGCCAAAGCGTTACCCATGAATGTAGGTCCATGCATTAAAGCACAGTCAGGGTCATCGCTATAAAAACCGTCATATACTTTTTGGTTAGCAACAGTTACCGCGTGACCTATATGGCCGCCTGTTAATGCCTTGCCTAATACCACGATATCAGGAAGCACTAGGTCAGATACGAATCGATATCCCGTGCGTCCAAATCCAGTTGCTACCTCGTCAAAGATTAGAAGAACTCCATACTCATCGCACAGTTCCCTAGCGCGCTTTAGAAATGAGATATCGTACATTCTCATGCCGCCTGCGCCCTGAAGCAAAGGCTCAACGATAAAGCAATTAAGCTCCTCATGATGCTTTTTAAAAGCAGCTTCTAAGTCATCAATATTTGTATCAACATGAACGACGTTAGGGTTCTCACCATATGCCTTAAGAATAAAGTGGTAGTCCTCATCGTCGCCTGCTTCCATAGTCTTAAAAGTATCGCCATGGTAAGAATGTGTGAGGCTTAAGATTTTTGTTCGCTTCAGGTCATTCTTATTAACATAGAACTGCAAAGCCATCTTAAGTGCAACTTCTACAGCTACTGAGCCAGAGTCAGAGAAGAAACAGTAATCGAGGTCCCCTGGCAAGAAATCCTTTAATTTTGATGCGAGCTTTAAGACCGAATCATGAGTTAAGCCTCCGAGCATAACGTGAGAAAAAACGTCAGCCTGGTCCTTAATTGCCTTTGTAATCTTAGGATTTTTGTACCCGTGAATTACGCTCCACCAAGATGAAGTGGAATCGATTAGTTTTTTATCTTCCGTATAGATATAGACACCTTCGGCGTCAACAATTCTATATGGTTCACGCATGGTCTTCATCTGCTGATATGGGTACCAGATCATAATTATCCCCTTATTCGTATAAGTTAATCAAAGTATCGATATCAATATCGATATCAGTCGCGCCGTATTTTACCTTAGCTATAACCTTAAGGCCTGTCATCTCCTCGCACATCTTAAGATTATCTTCTTGCATAACATCGCCTTCGATATAGTTATTGAAAATAATAGCTTTAACAGGAATTTTTTTGTTTCTCATATATTCGACAGTTAAAACTACGCTGTTAATAGTTCCAAGCCCAGCATCAGCGATAAGTATTGTAGATAATCCAAGCTCCTTAATTACATCCTCGAGCATTATTTTCTCGTCGTCGTAGCTTATAGGGCATAAGATTCCGCCACTACCTTCCATAGTCACGTAGTCGTATGTATCAACTACACTCGAGAAGCGAGCTTTAACCACATCCATCCTGACTGGATTGCCTTCTATTCTAGATGCGAGGTGAGGCGATACAGCGCGCTCGTAGATGTAAGGGCACATCGTCTCTAACGGCTGACTGATGCCTGAAATATCCTTTACAAACTTGGCATCGCCTGGGATAAGATTGCCACTACTATCCCTGTCATTGCCGCTCACTGCAGCCTTGAAGTAACCTGCATTAAGCCCAGCTTCATGTAACTTTTTTACGATAAGGCCTGTCACGTAAGTCTTACCGACATCAGTTCCAGTACCTGTAACAAATATTTTGTGAGCCATATTAATACCTTATGTTGTTCTTCCAATATCCTTAAGCATTTGTCTGTCGCTTCTTATAGTCGCGCAGGCAACAGTAGTTAACATATCACCTGTAATCGTCGCAGAAGCACCTGACTTAAATGCGATCTCGCCGTCATTAGTAAGAAGTGCTCTTCCGGCTGCGAGTCTAATCTCAGCCTTAGGATTAATGTATCTGAAGAACGCGATTGTTCTTAAAATATCGTCTTCGCTGATTCTATCTAAGCCTTCGAGCGGAGTTCCCTTAATAGGCATAAGAGCGTTAATTGGAATTGAATCTACTTCTAATTCAGAAAGGCTAATCGCCATATCGAGACGATCTTCCCAAGTCTCGCCCATGCCGATAATTCCGCCAGAGCACACATACATGCCCTCAGCCTTTACCATCTTAAGTGTCTCGATTTTCTGCTCATATGTGTGAGTAGTACAGATATTAGGGAAGTTACGCTTAGAGGTCTCGATATTATGGTGGTAGCTTGTAACGCCTGCCTCGTGAAGTTCATGGAGCTGCTCAGCTGACAAAAATCCCATGGAAGCGCATAGCTCGATATTACACTCGCTGTTCATCGCCTTATATGCTTCGATTGCCTTCTGAAATTCATCACCGCTTAAGCGCTTGCCTGCGGTAACGATAGAGAAACGGTGCACGCCTTCAGCCTCGTTAAGCTTACATGCCTCCATGATTTTCTCTTGAGGAAGGAAATCGTAAACCTCGCACTGTGTGTGATGGTGAGCCGACTGAGCGCAGTACTTGCAGTCTTCAGGGCACTTTCCACTTCGGCCGTTAATGATGGAACATAAATCTACTCTATCCCCTACGAAATGCGCCCTTATCTTGTCAGCACCTTCGCAGAGTTCTTTTAATTCACAATTAAGGAATATAGATAAATCGTCTTCTCTTGTGATTCGCTTTCCATTAATAATCTCATTTGCTAATTCCAAAATACTCATAGCTTTATCCTCTATGTATTAAATAACTAGAGTATTATACATTGTAAACCTAGTTTGTGTATAGGTTTACAATGCTAATCAAGCCACCGAATAAAAGCGGTTTTATCGGTACTATTATAGCCAGCGTTTTCGATTTTACTATCTACTTCTTTAACAATCCATGAATTACTTTTTCTTTCTCATTTTGTATGCATCTTTTGCAGCCTTCTGCATAGCTACAAACTTCTCTTTTGAATTGTCTTCGATTACACCTGTCTCTTGATATTTCTTATAAACCTTACGAGCAGAAAAGATGCCTTGGATAGCATAGATAGCTGCAATTACGAGTAAAATTCCACCAGTTCTTCCATTAACAATAATTGACACTACAACATTTAGAGCAGCATATGCTGCAGTTAAGATAGCACATACGCGACTATAAGCTAACTGAATTCCAAGTCCCAAGGCTACCAATACCACTACATCAATAATTGATGCATAAGTTTGTAGTATTAATCCAACTACCAAAGTGCAAGCCGCACAAACATAAAGACATATACCACAACTGCCAATATCAGATTTAAGCTTAGAGTTAAGAGGGTGCTTTACAAATGCTTTGAAGCTAAGTCCAGGATTAACTTCTGACTTAGAAACGACTTCCTGAATACTATTATTTATTTCTTGGTTTTCCATCTTGTCCCCCATATGGATTAATAACAGTTAATAAGGATCGCTTTGAAGCGATCCTTATTTTGGCTTTATTTATATTATCTTTATCCGTATATTTCTGCAGTAAGAAAATCTCTTACATTGAAGGTCTCATCAGTAGCCTGCTCTTCATCAATAATTCCAGGAACAAGCTCTGTAACAGATGTATCACCGGTAGCTCTGTCAATATAGTAACGAATCTGCGCTGCTGTATATGATGTAAACAATACTACTACCTGGCTATCGGTACTAGAAACAATCACCCAGTGATCTGCACCTAAGCTAGCAAAATCAGAATTCGCGAGGCAGCAACGATTCATGATTGCATCCATTGCCATTTCATCTGTAATTGCATCAGCTTCCATAACTACAGATGTAGTAGCCTCGACTGTAGCAGATGTCTCTTCTACTTCTATACTAGTAGTCTCAGATATAGCTGTAACCTCAGTCTCAACACTCTCATCGACAATCTCGATTTCTTCCTCGCTGCTCTTTCCTGAGCAACCGCAAGCCATTGTAGCGAGCATGCACAACAAAACTAATAATGTAGTTACATTGATAAACTTCTTCATCTTCTCCTCCAAAACTCAATCGCGAGTACTGCGCTAATTATAACGCATTTTATGGTTATAACCCGATTATCTACTCGTTATCTGAGATCTTTTGTAGGTTAGGTTAAGAAATATAATCATCAACGCTATGTTTAACGGATAAAGAATTCCTTTTGTGCGGATAATTTTCATGACCAACACTTCTGCAACGCTCACATTTTTATACTTACATCATCAAAACAAAAAACAAACACTTGGAGGAAATAAAAATGACAGTTTTAATGATTTGCTTTGGAGCTACAGCTTTGATGGTATTAGGTACAATTCAGTTTAATAGTTCTAGACGAAATGCATTTTTGTAATGGTTATGTTTTTATATCCTCATTATTCCGTCATAAGTTCAGTTACTGAAATCTTCTTGGTACGTCCAGCACTTATATAAGTCACGAAGTAACAGAATATGATTACCAAAATACCAGTTACTGCAACCACCCCTGGTACAGCATCAACTTCTACAGAAAATGTAGAAATCCAGAAATATCTATATATGTAGAAGATACTTATTGAGGCTACACCTACACCTACAATTGTCGGAGGTAAAATGCGCATTGCCATCTGTGTCATAAGGTCTTTTGAAGAATAACCGAGAGACTTCATTATTCCGATATCCTTCTTCTTTCTCTTGACGCTTGAAACAGAGATGATTCCAAGAATTACTGCTACAATTCCTGAAATTATTATTGCAGCTACAATTCCGAAGATTCTGGTTATATTGGCAATTGGTTCCATCTGTCCCTTTGCCAAATCAAGCATAGAACCGACTTTTACACTGTCTCCATACAAATCGTTAAGTTTGTTTTCAAAGTCCTCTCTAACTACACCATCGTTAAGGTAGACAGCCAAACTATTCAGTGTCGCATTTGGGTTTAATCTTATAAGGCCATCGGGATTCATATAAACTGCCGATCCACCGTTAAGCATTCCACCTACAATGCCTGTGATTAGATATTTTTCGGCGGATGCATCACCCTGAAGAGTAATACTGTCACCTACGTTATATCCGCTTCTTTCTCTCCATCCAACAGAGACCATTACTTCATTATCGTGTTCCGGAAATCTTCCCACACTTACTACGATATTTTCCGTTTCCGGATAGTCATCGAAAACAACAAGTGTACCGGAAGTTTCATCACCGATTACTTTTACAAACTGAGTAAAATCACCATAAGTCAAAAGTGTCTTTCTAACTTCACTCATCTGACTTATCTCAGCATTAATCTCATTTATGTCTGTATCATCCTGTAATATAACATTGACTTCAGGTATTTCAGTACCCATAAATCTAACCAAAGCCATATATCCATCATTAAAGAAGTAAGCAGCACTTACAGCGAATAGAATAGCTATTGAAGAAATTAATATACAAATGCAAACGCCAGTGGAAGATTTGAATTCGCTAAAAAACTCATTCATTGCAATTCTAATATTAATATTCCACTTCAACTTCTCCAGAGGAAATAGATTCTTTCCAAAATGATGTGTCTTTATTCCTTTTCTGAAAGCAACTACTGGTGGGAGTTTCTTTACAAAATAGGCTTTTGATAATGCGAAAACAACAATAATCAGTGTTACAAATACTGTCACTACTACCGAACTCCAAATACTTGCTTCAGAGTTACATGTTCGACCAATCATTACGCTGATAATATTTCTAAATATTGGTGTAATAAGGTATGTAATACATCCACCTACTAATGCACCAATACCTCCTGATAAGAGATATTCACACACATAAGCTAAAGATATTTCTCCTGATTTATAACCAAGAGCCTCAAGAACACCAATCTGCTGCATCTGATCCTCAATATCATTGCCGATTTTATGTCTTACAAGAAACATAGCTGAAGCAAGAGTAATCACAGAAAGAAAACCAACAAACCCAATAAACATATTTAGAAATTGTGTTTCAGCATTCTTCTCGATTTCTTCACTAAATCCTATCATTCCTGTAGATACATTCTCAGAAGTTCTCTCATCACATTTCTCCTGATATTCACTCACAGGGAAATCCTCTGAATCAAAGAATAAATTCACATATCTGCTACAGATTGGTTCAAGTAGTAAATAATCTTCTTCGGTAATAACACACTTTACACCAGTAGCATCACCTGCCATCAAACCTGTCTCATAAAATCCAACTATAGTAAATGGATATTCTGTTCCATTTAACTCTACAATAAAATCATCTGACAACTCAAATCCTCTATTAAGCTTAAAATATGTAGGAAGCCAGATTGGATGTGCTATCAAATTAAGTTCATCTTCGGAGATACTCTCGATCATTGTAAAGTCTTCAATTTGCTTCTCAAATGATGGTGTAACCCAATACATATTAATTCCGTATTTCTCATCATTTGTATCTATTACTGAAGCGCCCACTGAAAAGAGTGCATCACCCTTAATGACATCTTCAATTCCATATTCTTCTTCAAGAATTATTCTACAATCTTCTCTATACTTATCAGCAGGGAAACTAAATACAGTATTATATGAACCGGATAACTTAAAACTATCATAAAATGTTGAATTGATTCTTCCAACATTGGCAACAATAATTCCCAAGAATAGTACTGATACCAAAGACAGGAAAGCAATTGCCAACGATTCTTTTTTACTCTTATTAATATTGAATGCAGAAAGCCTTAATATCTTAAACATTACCAACCCATCTCCTCTAAGAAATTCGAAAGTCTGTCTCTTCTGTTTTTTGTATCCTCTTCATCAAATGTACCAAGATTAAGGTCTCCGACAATTCCGCCATCGCGAAGGAAGATTACACGGTTACCTCGAAGTGCAGTCTTAAAGTCATGTGTTACCATAACAACACTTTGACCGTTCTTATTTATGTCGGTGAAAATATCGAGTACTTCCTTACTTGAAGCTGAATTAAGAGCACCTGTAGGTTCATCAGCAAATACAATCTTAGGATTATTAATAATTGCCCTGACAATACCTACTCGCTGAGCCTCACCACCTGAAAGCTGGTTAGGATACTTCTTTTGATCTTCTTCATCCAATCCAACTCTTGTAAGTAATTCTTTGGCTCTTTTAACAAGCTCTTTTGAATTTTTCTGTACAATGAGTGCTCCTGTTAAAACATTATCCAAAACTGTCTGATTCTCTAAAAGATGAACACTCTGGAAAACAAAACCGCAATTACCTCTTCTAAATACTGCGAGTTGATCATTTGAACACTCTGAAATATCAGTTTCACCCCAAAAAATCTTTCCCATGCTTGGCTTATCCATACCTGAAAGAGCATACAAAAGAGTTGATTTACCTGAGCCGGAAGCTCCCATGATTATAGTGAAATCACCCTCATAAATATCAAGATCCAGATTCTTAATAACATGCTGCATATTGCCGCCATTAGAAAATGATTTGCAAAGTTTTTCAGTTTTTAAAATAGAAACAGCCATATAAATACTCCTTGAAAACCTGTTTTGTGTTTTATAGGTGTATTCTATATGACTGTTTAATTTACTTCTTTATCAGACTACTATCAAATTCTTATCAAATTCTTAACTGAGTCACAAATTTATTAACTTAATGGTATTAGAAGTGTTATCGCTAATCCATTTCCGACGCTCTCAGGAATAAGTTCACCATTCATCTTGGTCATAAGCATTTTAGATATATATAATCCAAGACCACTTCCGTCAACCTTACTATCGCTAGTGGTTTTACCTCTGTAGAACTTATTGGTAATAAGACCTAATTCGTCAGGTGCAACTCCTGGACCATAGTCTCTTATGCACATCGATAGGTAGTCATCAACGACTTTATACTCGACATCAATTACTGTATTAGCATACTTATAAGAATTAGAAATAATATTTCCAATAACCTGCCCCATTCTTCTTAAATCAATATTAATAATCACGGACAAAGATTCAGGACATCTTACGAGGCTTCTGTCATCATATCTGGCTATTATGTCATTAAGTACACTGGCGTCTTCATCACTGAGATTAACCTTGATTTCTCCGAGATCATCGAGAGTTGATTCGAACAAATCGCTTACAAGGTTATCAATCTGATCAGCCTTTTTCATAATGTTTTGGAGCTTGTCATTATAATCCTGAGCAAAAGACTCGTCTGTTCCAGTTAGTTTAGCCTGCAACAATTCTGTAGTAACCTTAATTCCAGTAATTGGGGTCTTAAGATCATGGCTAAGAGAAGCGACTAGTTCTCGCTCTTTCTTTTGAAGAG
>JAKSRJ010000014.1 GCA_024403715.1 Saccharofermentans sp.
TTTTATCTTTAGAGTCACAAACATCATTCAAAGAATCAATGGCTTCATCATCAAGGTTTGTAATGGTATCCTTAAGATTGTCCATATCACTTTTCATGATATCTCTTACAGCAGTCATATCATCTTCGAAACGTTCTGTATAATTAAGACGCTGAACTGATGTAAGCTTGGATTTAAGTTCTTCCTTCAATGCAGTCTGAAAATAAGGATAACCTTCAAATCCCAACTCTGTAGTAAATCTAACAACAGTAGACTCAGAAACACCTGTTGTCTCTCCAAGCTTAGCAGCAGTCATATATGCGGCTTTATCATAACTTTCAACTATAAATGCTGCGATTGCCTTGTGGCCCTTACTCATCGACGGCATCTTTTCTGTTATTAATTCAATTATGCTACTCGTCTTAGACACCCTCTTCCTCATTATCGATGGAACTAGACTCCATAAATCCTTCAATTGTCATTTGTCTATCAGTATCGCCAGCAGCTTCTTGTAATGATTTTTCCAAATCTCTGATTGTCTGGTAAGACATAAGTTCCATAGAAGGAAGTTCATCAACAGAAGAAATACCAAATTCCAGTAAAAACTGCTCAGACGTCTTAAATAGTGATGGCCTACCCGGAGCATCCAAAGTGCCACATTCTTCAATCCAACCTCTATCAATAAGTCTAGAGATAATCGAATCGGATGACACACCTCTAACAGCTTCAACCTGAGCTCTAGTTACTGGTTGATTATAAGCAATAACAGCCAATGTCTCATAGGAAGCCTGAGAGAGTGGTGGATGCATTTTAGGCGAGAACATTCTTTGGAGCACCTTCATCATTCCTGGTTTTGTAGACATAACATAGGAATTCTCTATTTTACGTACTAGAAGACCTCCCCATGGATTAGTCTCATAGTCTTGTATGAGTTTCTTCATTACCTCGTCTACAGTAGCTACATTCACTCCCAAAATATCGGCCAGCTTATCCTGTGATACAGGCTCACCTGAAGCAAATAAAATCGCTTCACAAGCAGGAGATAATTCCTGATAAGAAAGCTTAAAATCTTCTTGCTGTTCCATCTTTAATTACCTTCGCCTTTCTCTTCTATCAAAATTACATCAAAAGGTTTCTTTTGTGTAACGTCGACTTTATTACCTCTTACTAGCTCTAACAAAGCCAAGAAGCTTACAACTCTATCCATCTTATCGACGTCCTTCTTTCCTTCGAAAAGTTCGTGGAAGAACATCTTACCCCTACCAGTAATTCGAAGCCATACACTCTTCATTCTTTCTCGAACGGATAGTTTATCTCGCTTCAATATATGTGTAATCTTAGTTGAAATATCAGCAAATCTAATCTCGTTACGCTTACATACATTTTCAATTGCTACATTAAATTCTGAAGGAACAAATTCCTGTGGAGGATAAACGATCTCAACATTCATCTCCTTAGCAGTAGATGGAATTCTATACATGCAATCACGATACAACTCATTGTTCGTTTTAAGTTCTTTTGCCAACAGCTTACAGCGCTTATATCTGAGAAGTGATATTACGAGTTCTTCTCTAGGATCCTCTTCCTCATTACCTTGTAAATCCTTACGAGTAGGAAGCATAATTCTTGACTTAATATGTACAAGCGTTGCAGCCATAACTATAAACTCAGACGCAACTTCCATATCTAGTTTTTTCATCTGTTCGAGATAATCAATATACTGCTCAGTTATCTCCGTGATAGGAATATCAAAGATATCGATATCATTCTTCTCAATCAAAGAATAAAGAAGGTCCAAAGGTCCTTCAAATTCTCGAATCTTAATTGATGGAACAGTTTTTTCTATCATGCGAATATAGTGAAAATTAATAATCTTAGTAATTCTAGAACAAATCGAGCTGGAATCTCAATAACATTAATAATCAAAGAAAAAAGTCTAAGTCCAGAAAAATTACTTATTAAAACGACAATCCAAAGAATCTGAGGTCCCTTTGTAACAAAAGTTTTATAACCACTTGTGTATTTAGTTTTTATTGGTAAAAACTCTTCTAATACATGGAAACCATCAAGAGGTGGAATTGGTATTAAGTTAAAAGCCATAAGCATAAGATTAAGCTCTATTGAGTAGGTACATACATCAAATATTGTATTAACAAAAGGAGTAGACGCATTTGCAAATACAATTAAAAAAGATGAAATCAAGGTAAATACCAAGGCTAGAATGAAATTACCAGTAACGCCTGCAAGATGAACCATCTGGCGCATCAACACCTTAGACTTAATTCGATTTAAATTATTAGGATTATAAGGAACTGGTTTGCCCCAACCAAAACCTACAAGAACAATACAGAGAGTACCAATAGGATCGATATGGGCCAATGGATTAAGCGTAAGTCGTCCTCGATTACGAGCTGTATTATCACCGCACCAAGTTGCAGCCACAGCATGCATGAACTCGTGAAACGAGAACGCTAAAGTCATTGATATAAGAACGACGACGAGTAAATAAATTACCTCCGTCGCCGATCTTCCACTTCTAATTAAATCAATTAGCATTATGCTTTTTTAACACCGATAGTGAGTTTCTCACCATTGATGTCCCATTCTTTAGTATTGCCGTCGCAGCCTGCTTCTACAGAAACAGCAAGAACCTCAGATGCGATGAAATCCTTCTTTGCTTCGATGATGGAAGCAAGCTTATCGTTACCTGTATATGTAAGAGCAATACGATCTGTTACTTCAAGACCTGTCTCCTTACGCTGAGTCTGAATCTTAGAAATCATTTCACGAACAAAGCCATCAACGATGAGTTCTTCTGTAAGCTTGATATCGAGAGATACTGTAATACCCTTATCTTCCTGTGTAGAAAGGCCTTCAAGCTGTACAGTCTCAACAAGGAAATCTTCCTTTGTCATCTCGAATGATTCGCCCTCAACCTCGATTGTAATTGAACCAGCTTCCAATGCCTTAACAGTCTCTTTACCAGGAAGAGCAGCGATTACTTCCTTAGCGCTATTGAGCTTAGGGCCAAACTTTCTACCACATGTTCTAAGCTGTGGTTTGAACTTGAAATCCATTAGTGTAGTAGCATCGCTTAAAGCCTCATACTTCTTGATGTTAAGCTCAGAAAGAACGATATTCTGATACTCTTCATCAAGTGGAGAGTCAGATACAACATAGATAGTACCCAAAGGCTGTCTATTCTTCATAGCAGATGCATTTCGAGCAGCTCTACCAAGAACAACCACCTTAGAAGCGATATCCATCTCTTTCTCGATATTAGCATCAATCAAGGACTCGTCTGCTACAGGGAACTCACAAAGATGTACAGACTCTGGAGCATCAGGACTTACGGAACGTACAATGTTCTGGTAAACCTCTTCTGTAACAAATGGTACAAATGGAGCACAAAGTCTTGTTAATGTCTCTAATGCTGTATACAAAGTCATGAAGGCATTAATCTTATCCTCTGTCATCTCACCAGCCCAGAAACGGTCACGGTTAAGTCTTACGTACCAGTTGGAGAGTTCATCAGTAAAATCCTGAATCATACGAGCAGATGCAGAAATATCATAAGAAGCCATCTTGTTATCTACGTTCTTAACAAGAGTATTAAGTCTTGAGAGAACCCACTTATCCATAGCTCCAAGTGTTGCAGGATTAAGTGTGTACTTATTAGGATCGAAGTCATCGATATCAGCATACATTACATAGAAAGAATATGTATTCCAATAAGTACCAATGAACTTCTTAATTCCATCATTAACAGCCTCATCAGAGAAACGACTTGGGAGCCATGGCTGATTTGCACTATAGAAGTACCATCTTGTAGCGTCAGCACCCTGCTTGTTAAGTACATCCCATGGATCTACAACATTACCGATGTGCTTACTCATCTTCTTACCTTCCTTGTCCTGAACAAGGCCCATTACGATACAGTTCTCGAATGGACTTCTACCGAAAAGAACTGTACTAATAGCAATCAAGGAATAGAACCAACCACGAGTCTGGTCCAAAGCCTCAGAAATGAAGTTACATGGATAGTGAGACTCAAAGTACTCCTTATTCTCAAATGGATAATGATACTGAGCAAAAGGCATAGAACCAGAGTCAAACCAGCAGTCGATAACCTCTGGAACACGAGTCATGCTTCCACCACACTTGTCACACTTGATATGAACATTATCTACATATGGCTTATGAAGCTCGATATCCTCTGGACAATCATCAGACATAGACTTGAGTTCCTCAATAGAACCGATACAATGTCTGTGACCACAACCACACTCCCATACAGGAAGTGGTGTACCCCAATAACGCTCACGAGAAATACCCCAGTCAATAACATTTCTTAAGAAGTCTCCCATACGACCATCTCTGATTGTCTCAGGATACCAGTTAACCATGTTATTAGACTTCAAAAGCTCATCTCTCTTCTTAGACATAGCGATGAACCATGTGCTTCTTGCAAAATAGATAAGTGGAGTATCACATCTCCAGCAGAATGGATACTCGTGCTCAAACTTAGGAGCGCTGAAAAGAAGTTTTCTAGAATCCAAATCCTCAAGAACCTTAGGATCAGCATCTTTAACAAAGAGACCTGCAAAAGGAGTATTCTCTGTGAGATTACCTCTTGTATCAACGAACTGGAGCATTGGAAGATCATTCTCACGACCAACACGAGCATCGTCCTCACCAAAAGCAGGAGCAATGTGAACGATACCAGTACCATCTTCCATAGTTACGTAGTTATCACAAACTGTAAAGTGAGCTTTCTTATTCTGTGCCAACGCCTCTTCACCAGCACATGTATAAAGTGGCTCATAAGAACGACCAGCAAGATCAGTACCCTTGTACTTCTCAATGATCTCATAAGCAGGCTTACCATCAGAAGCAAGATTACCAAGTACGGAATCAAGCAAAGCAACTGCCATATAGTATGTAAAGCCATCATTAGCCTTAACCTTGGCATACTCAGAGTCTGGGTTCAAGCAGAGTGCTGTATTACTTGGTAATGTCCAAGGTGTTGTTGTCCAAGCAAGGAAGTATGCATCTTCATCAACACACTTAAATCTAACAACAGCAGATCTCTCCTTAACAGTCTTATATCCCTGAGCTACCTCATGGGAAGACAACGCTGTACCACAACGTGGGCAATATGGAACAATCTTATGGCCCTTATAGATGAGGTCCTTATCCCACATTGTCTTTAAAGCCCACCACTCGGACTCAATAAAGTTGTTATCATATGTTACATATGGGTTCTCCATATCAGCCCAGAAACCAACGCGGTCTGACATTTCTTCCCACTGTCCCTTATATGTCCATACGGAACCCTTACACTTCTTAATAAATGGCTCAACACCATAAGACTCAATCTGAGGCTTACCATTAATTCCAAGAGCCTTCTCAACCTCAAGCTCAACTGGGAGACCATGTGTATCCCAACCAGCCTTGAAGGAAACAGCTTCGCCCTTCATAGAGTGATATCTTGGAATTACGTCCTTAATAACACGAGTCTTAATATGACCAATGTGAGGCTTACCGTTAGCTGTAGGAGGACCGTCGAAAAGTGTAAATGTAGGTGCTCCGTCCTTAGCAGGCTTTAATGACTTCTTGTAAATGTCGTTTTGCTTCCAGAAATCGAGAACTAATTTCTCTCTTTCTACGAAATTCATGTCGCTAGATACTTTCTTGTACATGAGATGCTCCTGATATATAAGTTTTAATTAATATTCAACAAAGTCGATGTCATCGGAATCTGTATAGAAAATAAAGATTGTTCCGTGACTAGAATCGCCACAATTAGGCTGATCCTCTGTATGATCAACAACGTGACCATTATATGTGTCACCAGCCTGAGGAATTGTATTCTCGTGATCTACTGGACCACCTTCTGTAGACTCTGTCTCTTCGACTGTAGCTTCTGTTTCCTCAACAACAACTGTAGTCTCAGCTACAGACTCTTCAATAGAAGTCTCCTCAATAGAAGTCTCAATTACTTCTGTCTCTTCAACAGTAGTCTCCTCAGTCTCAACAGTCTTATCACCGCCACAACCAGCAACGACTGAAGCAGCCATCATTGTTGCAACTACAATCGCGATAACTCTTCTCTTCATATTTCCATACTCCTTTATTTACGCAATAAATAACATAATATTATCATCCGAAACGCGATTTTTTTCAAGAAGCGCGCTAAATGATTCTAATCCATTGCTTAAATTAGATACTGGAGAAGCTTCAAAACACAGATCACCAGCTATGATATAAATAGTTGAATCGTTATTATATGAACCGTCAGGAAGAGTTCCTGTAACTGTAATATAGTCACCAGCCTCTGCTATATTTAAATCGGACACCTCAATTTGAACTGCTTCTTCAGGAAGCACTCTATCTGGAGCTGGAAGTCTTGATGGATACTGACAGAAGAACGGCAAGAATCTCTCAGCTCTCTCAAAAACGACATAATCCGGATTAATAGACATCATATCTGTAATCTGACAAGCATTTGATCTAGTAAAGAAAGCTGTTTCAAAACATTCAGCCATAAAAGGTAATATTCCCGATCCAAACGAATCACGGTACATTAAGAGACTTCCTGTACCATTAGCATTAGTACCTATTCTAAAATCAAAATTACTTTCCACTGGAGAATCGTAATTAAAAGCTGGCATGCTTTCGAAAACTACATCCTCTTCTTCTCTTACAAGTTCAGGGTATACCATCTGCTCTAAATCACCTCTGTGATTAATTTCAAGAGAATATGGCATATTTATATAGTCTGTATGATTAATTCCGAGAAAATCAAAAATACTATCAGCAGCTATAGCGGCACCCAAGTTATTCCAGTGTGAGTCGCGTTCAAAATACACAACTCCATCATAACTAGAAAGTGGCTCATATAAATCAATATAGTCAACATTAGTATTAGCCAAAGCTGCAACTAGTTGGCTTCTATTGTAATTAGCCTGACCTCCTACTCCACGAGCAGTATAATAAGGCATATTTTCTGGATATAGAGAATTCTTATTAGGAGCAATTACAAACAAAAACTCTATTCCATTATTCTCACAATACTCATTAATAAGCTCAATGTTACGAACACAGTTATTCATTTGCCTTACATTAAGACAATTGGTTCCCTGAAAATCACCTAGGGTATCTGTATAGTATAGCCATCCGTTCTCTCCAACTACTACACCCACCTGTGATGAAGTGCCAAAAACATGTCCAAGTATTTCAGAATATAAAGTAACCATCTGAGGTCTTAAAGCAAATCTTGATTCAAAATAATTACCAAGATCACTTAAATAATTATGGTTATAACCGCCTTCTTCCAGCACATACTGAGGAGCCTGAGCAGCATCATCATTTTCTGGCTCACTTGGACCCCAGATTAAAATACCTGCTGATGGAATCATCAGAATCAGAAGAAAAACTATAAGATAAATTGTAGATACAGACTTCTTCATATTCATTAAAACCTAAAGTAAATAAACGGATTATAAGTACCAGATGACAGGCACAATACTGATATAACAATTCCAAGCATAGCCAGAATATAGATTAAATTCTTAAATACCTTATTCGACTCAAGTCTTGGTCCAACAGGGATAGAAAAGACTATACCAGCAATTAAACTGGCAATATCAAGAGGCCTTACAACAGACATTGTAAGAAGCTTTGCAGATACCGTGGCAGATGAAGGAATAAACATCTTACCAAGCATCATCCCAAACTGAGTTAAAGAATCACATCTGAAGAGTACAAATCCAATAAGTACTACAAGAATTAAATATAAATGAGCTAATGTCTTAATAGCCAGATTTGTTTTCTTAGGCTTTGGCATATATTCCTCTATCATCTGGAAAGTACCATGATAAAGTCCCCACAGAAGGAATGTCCAGTTTGCACCGTGCCAGATTCCTGTAGCCGCAAAAACAATGTACTTATTAATAACTGTTCTAACCTTACCCTTACGATTACCACCTAGAGGAATATAAAGATATTCCTTGAACCATGTAGAAAGTGAAATATGCCAACGTCTCCAAAACTCCTTCACACTTGAAGAAATGTATGGATAGTTGAAGTTCTCCTTAAAGTGGAAACCAAATAACTGGCCAAGACCAATTGCCATATCACTATAACCAGAAAAGTCGAAGAAAATCTGAAGCATATATGCAATCGCTGCAAGCCAGGCTGCAGCCATACCTATATTTTCAGGAGCAGAATTAAAAACAGAATCTGCTATATATGCAACATTATTTGCTATTAAAACCTTCTTAGACAGACCAATTGCAAAACGCTTAATTCCATTTGCTGTATCTTCTGCAGTATAGCTTCGCTTATCAATCTCATCTGCAATATCCTTATACTTGACGATAGGTCCAGCAACAAGCTGAGGGAAAAATGATATATATAGCAAAAGCTTAAAGTAGTTTTTCTGAACATTACAGTCCTTACGATATACATCAATTACATAAGACATTGCCTGGAATGTAAAAAAAGAAATACCCAGAGGAAGTGTAACTTCAGGCACTGGAATTGTAGTCTTAAAAGCATCATTTACACTTGTAGTGATAAATACGGAATACTTATAAAAGACAAGAGCGCCAAGATTTGTTAATACTGATAACGTGAGAAACAGTTTACGCGCAGAAAACTTATCAATAAGCAATGCCCATATGTAGTTAAACAAAGATGATGCAAGCATCAACAGAACAAATACAGGCTCACCATATGCATAAAAAACAAGACTCGCCACGAGCAAAAGTGCATTCTTAAGAAATGTCTTCGGCATAATTCTGTCGAGAATTATTACCGCGACCAAGAAAATACACAGGAACGTGAGCGAGCTAAATACCATTAGTTTTTATCTGTGAGTAGAGAGATATTCGCGAGCATACTCAACTAATGTCTCTGACCATACTCTATAACCTGCATAAGTGATATGAACACCACCATCACTACAATACTGAGTTGCCAAGTGGCCTGTAGAATCACGAAGAGGTGTAGCAACATCAACGTAGTAAACGTTATCATGGGAATCGCAATACTGAATCATAGCAGCGTTAAGTGCATTAATATCAGAGTTTCTTGGACTATCCTGATGATTAGGAGTACATGATTCAACAAAGATAATTACATTAGGGTTATAAGCTCTGATGTCATCAAGGTATTCATAATAACGGCCAGCTGCATCACCATAGAGATCGTTTGTACCCATACAAATAAATGCATAGTCACAACCAGAGTTACGAATGATATCACGAGCTCTCATAGGAGTACCATTAAGTCTTGGTAGGTAATCTGTTCTATTTGTCTTATCGTTAAGAAGAGAATATGAACCTCTAGCGCAAACACGTACATTGCCCATATTACCTCTGCCATAAGCATTAAAGTACATATTGAATCCATCTGTTACAGAGTTGCCAATAAGCACTGCTCTTGAAAAGAAATTTTGAACATCCTCATCTGTAACTTCGGTTGAAATAGGGTAATCATCACCAGGGTTAATGCCATAAGCACGACAAACGCCAATCCATTCCTGAGAATTAACAAAACCCTTAAATATATCAAATCTAGATGTTCCACTATTAAGCATTCCTGTCCAATATGGATGACCTACTCCATCAGGCTCACGATTGAGAAGAATTCTATAAAGATATGTTACATATGTACCGTTATCAAAATTCTTATTACTATACTCATTTGAAAAAATAAAACCAGCAGCACACTTGGAACCAGATATTTCACCAGAAGCTAATCTAGATGTCCAATACTGAAACCCTGCTGGATCTGGATTACGATCAAGACATAGTTGATATAGTCTAGTGACAAAACCTTCAAGACCTGTAGTATCAGCTTGAACTGACTTAACCGCAAAACTAGAAAAAACAAAACTAACTGCGATAGCAACTGTCAATACTGCAGAAATAATCTTTTTCATTGTTATCCCCCAAAATATCCCGTCATATCCATTGATGAAAAATCATCATCTAATGGTAGTTTAATTACCGTACCTGTCTTTGCAGACTTATAAATACCCATAAGATTATCAACAGAAGTATAACCAGCTTTGGCGTCAGCAATAGGCTCTCTTCCTTCTTTGATTGCTTCAATAAAATCCGTATATATTGCAGTATGTGGATTAAGCGCACTTAATAGTGAACCAAATCCATATTCCTTAATCTGTTTTCTAACATAATAACCATTAAGCTTTTTGCCATTAGACATACGAATATCAAGGCTAGGCTTACCCTTACGAAGCCCCATACTAGCCACGCCATTTTCACAGAAAACTGTAAACATCGCACACTTGTCTTTATCTGAAGTACATGTAGTACCTTCGATAGATGCTAAGGAACCGTCATCCATCTTCAAAATTGCCATTCCAAGGTCTTCAGCCTCAATATTAGCCTTACGCTGAGAAAGCATAGCTGTCGCCTCAACAGGATTAGAACCCATAAGCCAAACAAGTAAATCGATAGCATGAATAGTCTGATTCATAAGAGCTCCACCATCGGATTTCCAAGTACCTCTCCACGCAGCAGAGCCATAGTAATCATCACCATGTCCCCATCTTACATAAATTGAACCATGAGTAACCTTACCAAACTTACCTTCAGCAAGATCCTTACGCAGTAAATCAACAAGTGGGAAATACCTGTAGATATGCCCCATAGCAATCTTCTTGCCAGTCTTCTTAGAAATTTCATAAATTTCCTTAGACTGACTTGATGACATTGTCATTGGTTTCTCAAGAAGAATATTGGCACCGTGCTCCATCGCATACTGTGCAATCTCGAAATGCAAACCAGAAGGAACTGTTACAGCAACAATATCAGGCTTAACTTCATCTATAGCCTGCTTATAATCTTTAAAGTACTTTGCATCTGGTGAAAGTCTCTTTGCTGCTTCTTCAGATACATCAACAAGAGCTGCTAATTCGCAGTTCTTGGAGTTCTTTGATATAGCTTTTAGATGCTTAGACGCTACACGTCCACACCCAATAATCATGACTTGCAATTTTTCCATGCGAGTATAATACCACGAAGTTTACAAATTATTAATATAAATATAAATATGCATAACAAACAAAAAGCCTGCAGGAAAACCTGCAGGCTAATTAATTCAATTAACAAAAAATCAAAGTCTAGCTACGCCTGTGTCTCTAGCAGCCTGAGCAACTGCAGAAGCTACAGCCTTACCAACACGTGGATCAAAAGCATCAGGAAGAATGTAATCAGCCTTGAGCTCATCATCAGATACGATAGAAGCGATTGCATCAGCTGCAGCAAGCTTCATTGCATCGTTGATATCAGAAGCTCTTACATCAAGAGCACCACGGAAGATACCTGGGAATGCAAGAACGTTGTTAACCTGGTTAGGAAAATCAGAACGTCCTGTAGCCATAACTGCAACACCAGCCTTCTTAGCCTCATCAGGCATAATCTCTGGTGTAGGGTTAGCACATGCAAATACGATAGGATCCTTAGCCATTGTAGCAACCATCTCAGCTGTCAAAACACCAGGAGCAGAAACACCAACAAATACGTCAGCGCCAACGAGAACCTCAGCGAGTGTTCCCTTCTTACCCTTCTGGTTTGTGATAGAAGCAATCTCTTCCTTAGCTGGATTCATATTGTTAGGTCTTCCAGCATAGATAGCACCAGCTCTGTCACAAAGAACTACATCCTTAAGACCACGAGCGATAAGAAGCTTTGTAATAGCTGTAGCAGCTGCACCAGCACCATTAACTACAACAGAAATATCCTCGATATTCTTACCAACAAGCTTCAAAGCATTTGTCATACCAGCCAATGTGATAACAGCAGTACCGTGCTGATCATCATGGAAGATTGGAATATCAACTTCTGGGTCTTCCTTAAGTCTCTTCTCAATCTCAAAGCAGCGTGGAGCAGAAATATCCTCGAGGTTTACGCCACCGAAGGAACCAGCAAGAAGCTTAACTGTATTAACGATATCGTCAACTTCCTTTGAACGGATACAAAGAGGGAATGCATCTACATCACCAAATGCCTTAAAGAGAGCACACTTACCTTCCATAACTGGCATACCAGCCTCTGGTCCGATATCACCAAGACCAAGAACTGCAGTACCATCTGTAACTACTGCTACGAGGTTAGATCTTCTTGTGTACACATAAGAAAGATCTGTGTCCTTAGAAATCTCAAGACAAGGTGCAGCAACACCAGGTGTATAAGCTGTAGCAAGGTCTTCCTTAGAGCTTACAGGTGCACGAGTGATAACCTCTATCTTACCTGCCCATTCCTTATGCTTCTGAATAGCATACTCATTGTGGTCCATTATAAAACCCCTCCGTTATAATAAATCTATTTATTCAGTTTCTGTTTACTTAACAGAAGCATGATTACGTATTCTAAGTCCGCCAGGGACTTCTCTCATCCTGCAGTAAATAATACCTACATATCTTCCAGCCACTAAAGCAACAAAGACAGATACTAACGGTCCTAATACATATGCGACCGCAGGAAGTACTCGCATAAGTCCTGAAGAGATGTAATCTCCCAGAAAATATATCAGCATAAGAACTGACATAGTGCGCATGTTGATGATGAAGTAGCCCTTCATGACCTTAATCATCTCCGAGAAGCTCTTAAACAAGCCAGTATCACCTGATAAGTAGCAGGCCGGATACATCGCGACACAAGGGCAAATTATAATAAACCCGACGAATAAAAGCAACACGAAGTAAAGCGCAGGAATGAAAATTACAGCCACGCACAAAGACAAAATAAGGAATCTTCCAATAAACTTCGGAACGCTTATTTCCTTAAGATACATGGGAGGAATCAGGTATCCTGAAGCTCCGGCTTTATTAGGCTGATGATCGATTCTATACTGCCTTATATAGAGTCCTGCATATAAAACTGCACCCATAATGAGAATAAAATTGGCAGCAAGTACATGACATACATACAGAGCATTCTCAAAAGTGAAAGGCATCGATTCAAAATCTATCTGAGCCATAGGATTGGTATTAGCTAACAGCTTGTCAGTCCAGATAATGAACTCAGAAAAATCAGGATCCCCAATCGGAAACAAATACACTGAACACTTCACGAGAAGCAATACAGCAAACAGGCATTTAACTAAAATACCTTTTCCAAGTGAATCTATACGAAAAAAACGATAATCATCAGAAATCATAGGATAAATTTTGCTACATATAATAAATAAAAACAAGTTATATTTATGGCAGTACTATGGTAGAATTTGCAATGGAGATTTATTAAGGACGGTATCAACATATGACAGATTTTAAAGTAAACCCAGATTTACTTTGTATTATTCCTGCCGAGAAGCATTCAGTTGCAGACATCACCAGTATTCTCGAAGCTCATCCTGAGATTAAGTTCGTATCGTTACAGGGTGTTGATTTGGCTGGCAACGATACAGACGAGAAGATTCCTATTGCAGACTTCCACGATCACCTGGAGAATTATCTCAATGGTCAGGCCGTTCAGACTGATGGTTCTTCCGTTGTTCTCCCTGGCATTGCTACTTTGAACGATGGTAAGGTTGACCTGGTACCTGATGTTGATGTTGTATGGTACATCGATTATAACTACGAGCACCTGGACAGCAAGACTGGTCTTCCTATTGGTACATTAAGAATCCCTTCTTACCTCTTCCATAACGACGAGGCTGTATGTTCAAGATCTGTGTTGAAGAGATCCGCTGAATATTTCGAGAAGCGAGTTACAGAAATCTTAAAGAACAGCAAGGATTTATGCGAAGAGTATGGATTCGAGCCTGAAGATTTAAAGAAGATTACTCTTATCACAGCTACTGAGCTTGAGTTCTGGGTTAATTCTCCTGATGAGAAGATTTCTACAGAGCAGCTTTCTATTTCCCAGGTATTGAAGGAGTCCTACTGGAAGCGTACTAAGGGTGTAGTAAGAACCGCTCTCGAGCAGGTTATCATGATTCTTGACCTGTATGGATTTAACCCTGAGATGGGCCATAAGGAAGTTGGTGGTGTTAAGGCTGCTGTTACTTCATCTGGTGATTTCCACTCCATCATGGAGCAGCTCGAAGTAGACTGGAAGTATTCTGATGCCCTGCAGGGTGCAGACTACGAACTCACAGCAAGAATCCTTATCAAGGAAATCTTCCGTATGCATGGTCTTGAAGTAAGTTTTGACGCCAAGCCAATCCCTGGTGTTGCAGGTTCTGGTGAGCATACACATGTTAACGTAGTTGCATTCCTTAAGGATGGCAGAAGAGTTAACCTCTTCGCTCCTAAGGACTTGAAGAGCGATTACCTCACACGTATTGGCTGGGGTTCACTTATGGGTATCATGAAGAACTATGATCTCATTAACCCATTCGTATCAGCTACTACAGATGCATTTAACAGATTACAGCCTGGATTTGAGGCTCCAACACATGCTGTAGCATCAATTGGTAAGGACGTATTAACTCCTTCACGTAACAGATCTGTACTTCTTGGTCTTGTTCGTTCCATGGAGTCTGATAAGGCTACAAGATTTGAGCTTCGTTCCCCTAACCCACATACAAATACTTATCTTTGTCTCTCTGCTATTTACCAGTGCATGCTCGATGGTATTAATTATGCATGGTCATCTGGCAAATCTGCCAAGGAACTCGAGGCCGAGTTTACAAAGCCATACGGAACACCTTCTGACTATCTTGTTCAGGATAAGCTTTACAGATGTGAAGATGATATCTTCGAAGATATGAGCGAAGATCAGCGTGACAAATTATTTGGTGCCCCAGCTGCTACTGTATATGATTCCCTGAAGCACTTCTTGGAAGCAACTGGTACTACAGAAATCCTTTGTGCTGGTGATGTATTTAACGAGAAGATTCTCTCTTCTTATTCTCACGCTATGCTTGACAGATGGCAGTACGAGCTTTTGGACAGAATTGTTCCAAATAACTTAAGAAAGATTAGAAGTTATACAAAGAAGCACACTATTAGCAATCCAGTAGATGATGAGATGTGGTCTGATATTGAGAAGGTTAAGCATGATCTTGCTAAGAATTCTTCTGAGAATACTTCCATCTTCACTCACATTAAGAATTCTCTCGAGAGCAAGGATTTGAAGGAAATTTCCAAGCTCCAGATTAAGATGAACCGTGAGATGTTAGAACTCGCAGCTATGTACCGTGAGTATTCAGATAATCAGATTTAATATTTAAGTCAAAGCAAAAATTAAAAGCACCGGTCTGAAAACTCCGGTGCTTTTAATTTGCTTCAAAACTAATGTTAATAAACTGAAATTACTCGTAGAGGTGCATCCACTTAGCCCCTGCTACTGCTGAAACCTTATTCTCGATATCTTTATTAGCGATGTTCTTAACAAAGATTGCAGACTCCTCGCCATCTAATGCAACTTCAACATCTAATCCGGAAAAAGCAGCCTTCAGAGTGTCCGCTGCAAATTTTCCCCATACAACAATATTAGAAGAAGCTTCTTCATATGGGAGAGTAACTCGCTCACCTTCAGCTGGAACAACCCAGTTGTGAGAATATGCAATAGCATCTACAGGCATAACAGCCTCTAAGATATCTCCTACAACAGCTGAAGCTGTAGGAAGCTTACCCGCACCACGGCCATAGAACATGGACTCACCTAATGCATTACCTTCAACCAGTACTGCATTAAATACATCCTCTACAGGATTAAGCATAGAAGATGCCTTAACGAAATGTGGAGCTACATAAGATACAGGCTTGGTATCAGCGCTGTTATTAAATACAGCGAGAAGCTTAACCTTACATCCAACCTTCTGTGCAAATAGAATATCACCCAATGTAACCTTAGAAATACCAACTGCCTTAATCTCATCAGGAGATACATACGCACCATCCATAGCAATAGAAGAAAGAATTGAGAGCTTTCTCTGAGCGTCAATACCTTCTACGTCTGCAGTTGGGTTCTGCTCTGCATATCCATTTGCCTGAGCCTGCTTCAATGCTTCATCATAAGAAACGCCTGCATCTCTCATATTAGTAAGAATATAGTTTGTTGTACCATTAACGATACCAGCGATTTTAACTACTTTATTAGCAGCCAAACATCTGTGCAAAGGTCTAATGATTGGAATACCACCACCTACAGCTGCCTCGTAAAGATAAATGCATCCATTCTGCTTGGCGATCTCCATAAGCTCCGGACCATGTGTAGCAACAAGCTCCTTATTAGAAGTAACTACACTCTTACCACTGGACAAAGCTCTCTTAGTGAAAGCATAAGCAACGCCACATCCTCCGATAGTCTCAACAAAAACGTTTACTTCAGGATCATTAAATACGACTTCAGAATCATGTGTTACCAGGTGTTCAAATGGATTTCCAGGGAAATCTCTTAGATCAAGAATATACTTAATCTGAACCTTATCACCTACATGCTTTTCAATCTTGTCTGAGTTCATGGCGATAACTTCTGCTACACCAGAACCAACAACGCCAAAACCTAAAATAACTACGTTCTTCATTAATATATCTCCTAATATTAAATATCTTATTCTCTGCTAAGCACTGTACACTTACGTACGCCAGCAATCTTATTAATCTCATTCATGATATCTTCAACCGAACCAAACATGGATGCAGTATCAAGAGAGATAGAAATATCAGCAAGGCCGTTAATTGGAATATTCTGATTAATTGTAAGAATACTCGCCTTTGTTGCTGAGATTACACTAATGATTGAAGCCAGAATACCCTGGAAGTTCTCTACTGTAATCAGAAGAGTCACCTTCTTACCGTTAGTAGCTTCAAAAAATGGGAGTACGGAGTCCTTATACTTATAATAAGCACTTCTTGAGAGTCCGGTTTTTCTAACAGCTTCGTTAACTGAAGAAGACTCACCTGTATTAAGGCGCTGCTTAACTTCCATTACTTTAACGAAGACTTCAGGTAAGACCTTCTTATCTACGAGATAATATTCGATAGGTTCGGACATTATTTACTCCTCATTATTTTCCAAAAAGTCCACGCACGGTGGACAAATGTTTTTGTGCCGTTGAATATTAGCACTTTTCAAGAATTTGTTCAACAGCCTTACGAAGTGCCTTGCCTCTGTGGCTCATACTATTCTTCTGCTCAGGACTCATCTGCGCTGAAGTCATACCATACTCAGGAACATAGAAAATAGGATCATAACCAAAACCATTAAGTCCAGATGGCTGCTCCTGTAACACTCCTTCGAAATACTCTTCTACTGTAAAGCTTGTCTTATCAGGCTTTACTACAGCGATTGCACAAGTAAAGTGTGCAGTACGCTTCTCGTCAGGAACATCCTTAAGCATCTCAAAAATCCTGGCAAACTTCTCAGGATATGTAGAATTCTCACCACAAAATCTTGCTGAGTAGATTCCAGGCGCACCATCTAACGCATCGATGCAAAGGCCAGAATCATCTGCAAGAACATAGTCATCTGTATATTTAGCTACAGTTTCTGCTTTAATTAAAGCATTACCACGGAAAGAATCTGCATCCTCAACGATATCGCATGATATTCCTGCGTCCTTCATGGATACAGCTTCAAAATCTGTACCTTCCAAAAGTTCGTTTATCTCACGAACCTTATCCTTATTACCAGTTGCAATAACTATTTTCATAAAAGCCTCCAAGCCTTAGGATATAAATTCTTAATAATACCGTCTGCACTTCTCTTACCAAACCCTAGAGGATAACCATCAACGGTTATAACTACATTCCCTTTCTTCCCTGGTTCAGCAGTTAATGTCTCACCCTTGAGGTAACGTAAGACGCTATTGTCATCATAAGAGAAATCTATCTTGGATTCCTCCTTAATATTATTCTTATCAAGAGCTAATGCTAATGAATGAGATGGTGTTAAAATTACGCCTTTGGAAGTAACCTTGGTTTCACCTATGTACAAACCATTCTTTACAGTTTTAAGTCCACGTAAAGCTCGTACATCCATAGCAGGAATAAAAATATGAGATCCATTTACCATCAGATAAGGAAGAACATTCTTCTTTAAATCATCAAGTGCTTCTTTTCTTAAAATGTCGCTCATAAACTCAAAAACAGAATCTTTCTCCTTAAGATTACGTGAAGAAGTCTTCTTATCTAGTCTTGGATAAATCTCTAATTCAGATACAAAAGATTCGTCTTCTGACTTATGAAGATGAACGCAGAAATGTCCATCGCCCTCACTTAGATGAGGCCAGATGCGCATGCTTCCTGGAGCTTTCGAGTTACTACCAGCATGAGTAACACCTTTTATCTCTGGATGAGCAACTATAGTATAGTTAGGATGCTTGGATAAAAAATCAGCAATTTGCTCCTCATCTTCCAATTCACAGAAAGTACATGTAGAGTAAACCAAATCGCCACCAGGCTTAAGCATCATATCAGCACTTTCTAAAATAGAGGCCTGAATTTCACTACATGTTGTTGGTCCATATTTTACCCATGATTTAACCGCCCCTGGATCTCTCCTGAACATTCCCTCTCCTGAACAAGGTGCATCAACAATAATCTTATCCGCACAAAGTGGAAGAACTTTACGCATATTAATAGGGTCTTCGTTAAGAATAACTACATTAGACAATCCCATTCTCTCAATATTACGAAGCAAAGCCTTACTTCTATTCTCAGATATTTCATTAGCTATCAGTATACCTTCACCTTTTAAGTCCTCAGCAATACGACATGACTTGCCTCCTGGAGCCGCACAAAGGTCCATTACAATGTCACCAGGTTTTGCAGATAACACCTGAGCAGGAAGCATTGCCGATGGTTCCTGAGGATAAAAAACACCGCCGTGATAATAAGGAGAATTACCTGATACATCTTCACCTACATAGAATCCGCTATCGCACCAATCAACCTTCTTTGTTTTTTCACCAAGCGCACTTAAGATTTTATCGTATTCATCTATAGCAGACTTCTTACGGTTAATTCTTATTCCCTTAAGTCCATCTGTATCAAAGCTCTCAAAAAAGCCATCCTCTGTAATACCAGAGGATTTCATCTGCTCTTTCATTCTAGTAATAAACACTTCTGGGAGTCTCATAGGTTCAAGAATTCACAACACGCATAAGCTATACGCTTAATAACATTAACATCAAACGGGCTATCTAATTCAGACTGCTTCAACAGATTCAAGAAAGTATCAGTTCCACCCAATGAGCAAAGCTTGTTGTACTTCATCAAAGCAAGCTTCATATCTTCTCTTGATAAATCCCATAGCTGTAAAGCACAAATATGAGCTAGACAATAATCAATATAGTAAAAAGGTGAAGTGAAAATATGATCCTTCTTCATCCAAGCACCACCCATAGCATGGAAAGGATGATCTTCATCATACTTAATAAAAGGCTGATATTTTTCCTCTAATTTCTTCCACACACCATGACGCTCATCTGGAGTCATATCAGGATTATCGTAAATAATATGCTGGAATTCGTCTACCATACATCCATATGGAAGGAATAATAAAGCTTGTGTCATATGGAGTTCACGATACTGTTCCGCTTTGTCTCCATAGAACATTTCCATAAATGAATAAGACAAAAACTCCATAGATGTAGAATGAATCTCACAAGTCTCTAGTGTTGGAGATAGACACTCAGCAAATGGTGAAACGTCTGCACTCTTTACCGCTGCATATGCGTGCCCCCCCTCGTGGACAATTGTCGCAACGTCATCTGCTGTTCCGTTTCCATTCATGAATATGTAAGGAATAGCAAAGCTATCCAAATACATACAGTAACCACCTGTAGATTTGTTTTTACGGGAAAGCAAATCCGTAAATCCGTGTTCAGATAAAACCTCAAAAAAACTTGGGCTAGAACCAAAAATCTTTGCAAAAAAATCGCCAGCCACATGTTCGTAGCTAATACCAGGAATAGAAGGAACTGGATTTCCCTTCTCAAAAAGAGTTGGTAAGTCGTAGAACATCAACTCTTCTACGCCTAGTCTTTCTTTTTGCAGTTTTCTTATCTGAACTGTTAAAGGAACAATGTATTTAAGAACTGCATTTCTGAACATCTCGACATCCTTAGCGTTATAGTCATAGCGTTCCATAAGCTTATATCCAAGTTCAGTATATGTCTCACAGTTAAGCTTCTTAGCGATATTGGTTCTTATCTTAACCATATCATCGTAAATCTTATCGAAGGTTTCCTTTTTGCCCATATAGTATTCATCTAATACCTTATGCGCTTCTTTACGAGTCTTACGTCTTGTAGACTCTAAATATGGTGATAAGAGACTTAAATTCAAAGTTTTACCTTCAAAATCGATAGAAGCCTCCGACTGAATCTGAGAATAATCATTCTGCAAAGATGATTCCTGTGCATAATCATCGATAACTTCAGGAGAAATAGTCTCCTTATGATTAGCTGCTTTACGGAAAATCATCTCGCCATATTTCTCTTTGATCTTATCTGCACATGGACAGTTAACCATAACCTGAAGCATAGCAGATGAAAGCTCACTTAAAGTAGCTGTGGCTTCATCATAATACTCAAGCTCATCAGTATAGAACTCATCCGATGTATCTAAATCATGAAGAATAATACAGAGTTCATACATGGTATTAAAATCTGCAATTAGCTTTTCATATTCAAGAAGAATATCAGATGCCTGATCAATATCTTGTGTTGTCATAAGACGCAATCTTAAATCTCTAATTTCCTCAGTAATAACATTAAGATCTGGTCTTTGATACTTGATATCCTTAAAGTCTGGCATCATCTCCATAATTAATTACATCCTCTCTACTGTTTCAATACCTAAGAGATTAAGTCCTGACTTCAGCGTGTTACATACAGCTTCACAAAGAGCAAGACGAGCTTCTGATGTTGTCTTATCAACACCTTCACCTAAGATTCTGCAATTATTATAGAAAGAGTTAAAAGAAGATGCTGTCTCAAAAATATTACGTGAGATAACAAATGGCTCATAAATCTCAGCAGCCTTCTTTACTGCACCTTCAAAGCTTGCTAAGTTAGAGATAACCTCATACTCATCATCAGATGTCAAAGTAGCAATTACGTCCTTATCAGAAGTTGGCTTAAGACCAGCTTCTTCTGCTTTACGAATAATCGAACGAGTTCTAGCATATGTATACATTAAGTAAGGCGCAGAGTTACCGTTAAAGTTAAGCATATCCTCCCATGAGAATACGATGTCCTTCTCACGACCAGACTTAACATATGTGTAGATAACAGAACCAATACCTACCTTCTCAGCAATCTCATTAATTTCTTTCTCAGACATATCCTGTCCACGTTGCTTAGCATTCTCTTCGATTACTTCACGAGTCTTCTTAACAGCCTCATCTAATAGGTCTTCAAGAAGAACTATATTACCTTCACGAGTAGAGAACTTCATATTCTTAAACTTAACAAGGCCAAAACCTACATGTACGCAGTCATCAGCACACTTGTATCCAGCCTTGCGAAGAACTCCAAATACCTGCTTAAAATGAAGTTCCTGAGGAATACCTACAACATAGATATTCTTGTTGAAGTTATACTCATTAAGTCTATAAAGAACTGCTGCCAAATCTCTTGACGCATAGATAGTAGTTCCATCACTCTTCAAAATGATACATGGTGGAAGCTTCTCATCATCAAGCCTTACAACCTGAGCGCCTTCACTCTCTTCTAGAAGATTCTTCTCACGAAGCATATCAACTACCGCAGGAATCTTATCACTATAGAAAGACTCACCATTATAGTTATCAAACTCAACACCAATTCTACTGTAAAGCTTGTTAAATACGACCAAAGACTCGTCTCTGAACTTCTGCCATAGTAGTACTTCTTCCTCGCATCCATCTTCGAGTTTTTTGAAGTTCTCTCTTGCAGAAACCTCTAAGCTCTCATCGTTCTTAGCCTCATCATGGAACTTAACATAGATTCTTAGAAGCTCCTTAATTGGATCTTCGTTAAGAGCGGCTTCATCACCCCAAAGTCTATAAGCAGTAATGAGCTTACCAAACTGCGTACCATAATCTCCTAAATGATTCATACGAATAACGTTATAACCAAGCTTATCGTATATTCTAGATAAGGAGTTACCAAGAACTGTAGTAAAAGCATGACCTACATGGAAAGGCTTAGCAATATTAGGAGATGAGAACTCTACTATAGTATTCTGTCCATTACCAATATCTGAAGAGCCATAGCAAAAGCCCATCTCATTAATAGAGGCAATAATATCCTTTGCATAGCTGCTTCTGTCAATAAAGAAGTTAAGATATGGTCCAACATTTTTCACTTCGAATACACCATTTTCTGTAAGTGAAGCCTCCAATGCCAAATCAGACGCAATCATCTGAGGAGCTTTACGCATCGACTTAGCAAGTGCAAAACAAGGGAAAGCATAATCACCCATACCTTTTTGTGGTGGAATCTCGATGAGCTTCATAATTTGCTCTTCTGGAAGGTTGGAAATAACTGATAAATTCTTTGCTATAACGGACTTGTAATCCATAAGTAACTCCTAATATAAATAAATAGATAGAAATTATAACAGATTCACATTATAATTACACGGGTTTAACGGTACTTTTGGAGGCATTAATGTCAGATATAGCTAGAATAGTTGGAGCATCTTTATCAGGGTTAATACTGTGTTTTATTATGCTTTATTTTCTCCCTGGTGGTAAAAAGATATTGGGACACGATAGAGGACGTAAATTTGCAATTGGTTCTGAAGTAAATATTGGTAAACCAACTGGTGTAGGCATCTACTTTACTTTAGTTTTCATTGTTGTCAGCTGTATATTCTGCCAAGTAGATATCGGCATTTATATTATGCTTTTCCTTACATTGATAATGTCAGTTATTGGCTTTCTTGACGATCGCGCCAAAACGCCTTGGGGTGAATACTCCAAGGGAGCATTAGACTTCGTAATTGCACTAATAGGTGGCATTTTACTCGTAAACTTCTTTGGGTATGCAGTTATACTCGGTATAACAGGAACTCCTGTAGAGATAAATATTGCACTTTATGCCATTCTTGCTTGCATTCTATTTGTGGTTTCGATTAACGCTACAAATGCCACTGACGGAGTTGATGGGTTATCGGGAACTCTCACAATTCTTACTTTAATAACAAGCATCGTAGCTGCTGCTATTAGAGGTACTATTAATACAAATGGACTTGTATTAGGCCTTGGTCTTATCGCAGTTTTAGTTTCATACCTCTGGTTCAACCATTTCCCATCAAAGATGCTTATGGGAGATGCAGGTTCAAGAGCAATTGGTTTTTTCATCGCCTTTTATCTTATGTACATCAAGATGCCTTTTGCATATTTAATAATCTGCCTTCCATTCCTTATAGATGGTGGACTTTCAATTCTTAAAATTACAATTGGAAGATTAACAAAAAAGAAGATTATCATCCTTAAGAATTTAATTACTCCAGTCCACGATCACTTAAAGAAAAAGAAGGGATTTTCGGTTCCTAAAACTTGGCTTACTATATGCCTTTGTGCATTAATAATCGATGTGATTTACATACTGTTAGTATCATTAACATAAAGAAAAGGGACCTGACGGTCCCTTTTAAAATCTTCATTATCGAGCTTCGAATTATAAGAATTCAGAGAAATCATCTAGTGTCTCATTGGCAGATGCAATAGGATCCTCAAATTTCTTTTCTTCTACCTTTGAAGTCTCCACTTTCTGACTATCCTCAGTTACAGGTGGAAGCTTACGCTCTGGTACTGGTGCGACATCTGCGATGGATGGTTTCTCTACTACATCAACTATTGAAGAATCATCAGTCTTTGAAGTTTTTTCGGCATTAGGATTTGTTGACTTTGGTAATATCTTAGCTGCATTCTTCTTAGCAGCTTCAGCAATAGCAGCTTCACGCTTTGCTTTAACCCACGCCTTATAATCATCATCCTCATTTGCCTTAGGATTAGTTGCAGTTTCTTCCTTCTTAGCTTTAGCCTCAGCGATTTTCTGAGCCTTTTCAGCTTCTTTTTGAGCCTTAGCTTCAGCGGCAGCCTTCTCCTCTGCTGCCTTACGATTTCTCTCCTGCATCTCAGCCTTCTTGGCAAGAGTCTCTTCAAGAACCTTCTGCTGAGCCAATCGACGTTCTTCACGCATCTTAAGTTTTGCTTCTTCTTCTGCAGCTTTCTGGGCCTTCTCTGCTTGCTCTTTCTCGATAATCTCTCTCTTTTCTTCACTAACAACCTTAGCTGCAGTCTTCTGCAAAGAAGATAAATCTTCTGGTGCAGTAACGGCTGTCATCTTAATAGCAGCCATCTTTTTACGAGACTCCTCTGCAGAACGTGCCTCTTCTTCAGCAACTTTGTCACCAAGAGCATTGAGCTTAGCAATATCTTCTGATGTTGGAACTTTTGGCTCGGAATCAGTCTCAAGTGTCTTTCTATAATCAAAGCCCTTCAATTGTCAATCATCTACACCTGGATTTGTAAAATCGGAAGCAGCTCCCATTATCGCCTTGATATCAGGTGTCTTAACTCCTGGCAATATGGTATATTTTTTCTCTTCTCTTTCCATTTATGCCCCCAAAATAATCTTAATCAATAACGCAACTATTACAACAAATTCTACACCTGCAATAACCTTAAACAAAATAGAATTATTAGCAGGCTTCTCATCACTTACGACATCATCCTTGTTTTTTTCGTCCTTAGAAATCTCAATCTTAGGTGTCTCAATCTTAGTTTCTTCTATCTTAGGAGATTCCTGCTTAACCTCTTCATCTTCCTCAGTCTTAACAGGTACACCGTCAGGCAAAATCGAATCTTCAGGCTTATTATTAGCTGCATTAGCAATAACTTCTTTTGCTACTTTAACAGCTGGAATCATTGCTGTCTGCAAATCCTTGAAAGTGTCTTCACTTCTAGGGAAAGCGACAGCGCTAGTAGGTAAATCATCTGTAACTGGTGCCTTTGTATCGTCAAATAATAGTACACCAAATGACGAATCATCGCTCATATTAGAAGCACCTACAATATATTTTTCCAATATAGAATTTATCTCTTCTTCACACTTCTCACGTCCAGACTTAGCAGTCTCAACCATACGAGCTACTACAGGCTTAACAAGTCCAGAATTATCATCGTAAACAGAATCCTGAACTCCATCTGTCATTAAAGCAACTCCGTGTAAATCATCAACCGTTGTCTTGATCAATCTTAAATAATCAGCTGCATGTGGCGCTGTAACAAAATATGTATGTCCTGCTTTGTCATTTTGTGGCATTGTAATTGGACGAACACCTGAAGGTGTAACTCCTGCAATCAGTCCATCACCGATATGACCAATCAAAACTCGTCTGTCCTTTACAGCACAGAACAATAATGTACAAGATAATCTTTCTAACGAATCGAGCTTGTATTGCTCAATGAGCTTACTAAAACCGATATGTACTGTAGCCATTATAATAGACTTAACAGCAGCTTCACGATTCTCATCATATAGCGCATCAAAATGATCGCATAGAAGTGTTGATATGGAATCACAAGCACTCTTAGATCCAAGCTTAGCATGTGTATATTGTTTAGACCCTGCTCCATCTGCAACTACAACACAAGAAACGCCATTTTTCTCTACAGCAATAGATGAATCTTCACAAGGAACACCACGGTTCTTATGCTTATTACCCATCATTGTTACTGCAGCAACTGTAATTCTAGTCATATTAATTACTCAACAAACTTAAAGAAATCATCTACATCAACTGACTCACCTTCTGGTTCAGTTGAAAGATTATAAAGCTGATCATCACTCATACCAGATGAAACTACAGAAGAAGATGATGATCCTAAGAATTCAAAGAGTTTACCAAAATCACCTGATGAGACAGAAATTGGCTCGTCTCTCTTAACGGATACTCGCTTCAAAATATCAAAATCAACAGAATTACCCACACCGATATTAAAAACAACTAGCTTGTCATTCTGCTCTAGTTCATTACATGCCTTGATAGCTGTCTCCATATTAGCCATTGCATTAGGACCTTGTGGAGCACCATCAGTAATAACAACTAACCATGGCTGATAGTACTTAATTCCCTGTTCCTTATATCCAGCCTTACGAGCATCCAATAGTTCCAATGCAGTAAGAATACCTTCTCCAATAGGAGTCATAGTAGTAGAAGCCTTAATGTCTGGAAGTCCATCATCTGAAATCTTACCGAAAGGCATAACAATTTCTACTGAAGAACCAAAAGTAATAATTGATACATCTGTTGCTGATCTTGTATCATCATTAGCTTTAATAGAAGCTAAGAAACTAGCTAGACCATGGTTAAGTTGCTTAATAGGCTCACCCATCATAGAACCAGATGTATCCAAACAAAAACATATAGGAAGTCTTCTTTTTGTACTATTACCAAAATCTGAAGCGTTAAAAGCGTTATCAGCCATTTTTGTCATCAACCTTTCTTAAATAAATTAAACAAGCCACCATTCTTCTTCTCTTCAACTACAGGCGTTGGTTCAGGTTTCTTTTGACCTACAGACGCATTACCACCATAACCAGAATGAATTCCACTACTAGTTCTTGGTGTTGCTGCAAGAGGTGATGAACTATTTCCACTATTAGCAACTGCAGCGAATGGATTATTACTATCAACAGTAGTTACCGCTGATTTAAAACCTTTTTTAGCTGCAGCAGCCTTACCAACGCTACTAGCTGGAGAGAACGTCTTAGGGGTAAACTTAGAAGATGAAACAGGATTAGGTTCAGTAGCTTTATAATCCATATTGGGGAAAGCTTTATACGCTTCTTCATCCTCAATAGTTCCAGCTACCAAAGACTCCTTGTAAGTTAGTACCGCATCATACCACTCGATAGCTTCATAAGATTGACCAAGCTTAAAGGTGTTATAAAGCATCTCTCGAATTCTTACGGGGAGAGCTCTCCAAATATAGTTATAACCACCCTTTGGAATATGTTCCTCATCAGAATTATCAAGGGTATATGGGAAATTCTTCTCGAGAATTTCTTCTCTCAATGTCTCTGCACCATTACGTGTAGCATATGGATGCAAACCACAGAATAGTAAAGAGAAAACAAGCATTGCAATCGAATAATCTTCATCTTCCAATTTACGCAAGAAACTGGAGAAGTTGAGTCCCCAAAGCCTAGGATCAGTGAATTCTTCTGTTCCTACAGGGCATGGAAGATTTGCTACCTGAACACTATCCATATCAATAAGATAAATGGAGTTAGATGAATACAATAAAGAGTTCTTCATCTGAATATCGCCAGCGACAATACCATGCATATGAAGATACATATACTTCTCAAGTAAATCACAAAGTGAAGTCGTTATATCGATTCTCTTCCAATCAGGGAAACTATTCAAAAGGGCATCTGGGCCATCAAATACATTACCCATAGTCTTACCCTTACCTGTAATCATTGTGTATCCTACAGGAATCCCCTTAAAGAACAACAATTCCTGAGGCCAACACAAACCAACAGAATTGAGCCCCATCTCTACTTGAACCTGAAGTTTCTTCCAACGAAGAGGTGTAATGATTCCCTTATGGTAAATCTTAGCTACATACTTAGGATTATTAGTCGTAAATACCATTCCTTCAGCACCAGCAGAAATACGCTTCTCTAGAGTTATTGATGTGTTGTTACCAGTCTGAATAGTATCTCCAACATTACAATAAATTGGAGCATCTAGATACTTATCCAAAGATGCTAAAGGAGAAATCTCAACATCTGGAACTTGAGTTATAAACTCGGCTACACCATGACAAATGGTGAACTCTTTTGCCTTATCGATAACGAGAATATCACCGATATAAGCAGGCATCTTTTCCTTGATTCTCTTTGAAAAAATTCCATCTCGAGCCATGATTATACATGAGTTTTCCAATGTACTTACTTTATCAAGAAAATCACATGTCTCAGTCGCCTGAACAGAATGAAGCAACTTATCCTGTAAAAGAACCGTGCAAAAATCGCGCATAGCGCTTGTTGCAGAAGCTGTCTTATCATCTGCCTGATGCAATACACAGTAGTGGAATAACTTAAAGGATTTACTTACATAAACATCCTTACGAGTTTCAGTAACAAAATCGAGCAAATCAGATAATAGCGCGGTTCCACCAAACTCGCGGATAAAAGAATAATCAACAATTAATGAGTTATATTGTTTTAGCTGTTCGAACATAATATTAATTTATAATAATTATAAGATTAGGTCAATAAAATTGTGACGGAATTGTGAAGTTTTTTAATGCGTTTTCAACCTTTTAAATTATGCCAACAAGTCCCATCAAAAACTTGGCATTAGATTCATTAGATATACCAGTTTTCAACTTATAGTCAAATATAATATTTTCCCCCTCGTATTTCTCGCTAAAGTGATAAAAAGCTACATTTTCAAAGCCATCTTTAGACGTAACTCTATTGCACAACGCATAATCGTGTGTTGTCATAAAACCTGTAATATATGGCCTTTTGAGTTTGTTAAGGACCGCCTCTGCACCGTCTGTTCTATCAGCTGAATTAGTTCCTCGGAATATTTCATCAATTAAGAACATCATAGGCTTTCCCTCCTCAGACGCCTTAACAATGTTTCCAATTCTAACTAATTCAGCTTTGAAAGTACTCATATTTCCTTCAATGCTATCAATGATACGCATAGAAGACATAACGCGCATAATGGATAAGGAAGCGCTGCTAGCAGGCACACGAGCTCCAGTGTAGGCAATTATAGAGATTAGTCCAACTGTCCTAATCAATGTTGTTTTACCACTCATATTTGAACCTGTAATTAGTACAGACTGAGAATCAAGTTCTATAGAATTAGATACGGCACACTGTGGGTCTAATAATGGATGTATCATATCCGTACCACAAAAATAAGCTAACTTTTCATCACAAATCACAGGTATACAAGAATAGGAAGAAGACAACCCAGGCGAACAAGCACTCATCAAAGCCTCAATATTAGCTACGCCATCCAAGTCTTTAAGAAACTTATCTCCGTATTCCTTACGCCATGAAAAAAGCATATCAGCGCATAGTAAATCGTATGGAAAAACACAATTTAGTATCAATGCTACAATTGGTTGCTGGCGTATAGCACAATAAGCACACGCAGTTCTAAGGTTATTAATATTCTTCGAAGCATCATTATTTAAAAAATCACCAAATAAATCATTGATTGAGCCCGTTTCATCGAAAAAGAAATTAATTCTCTTTGCTAAAGCACTAGCTTGAGAAGAAACTTTACCAATTGCTACAAAATCTTTGGAGTATTTACGAGTCGTAAAAAACCAAATAATCAGGTTCACTAATATTACAAATAGAATTGAAGCCTTATAGAATTTATTTCCCAGAACGAAAAGAACTAGAGGTATAAACCACATTAATGGCGATAATTTATAAAGCAGTTTGTTTGAATTATTGATTATCTCCTTACTGTTCGCAAGATTAATCAAGGCAGAAGGCAGCTTGATTATCTTATTAAGATTAGAAATTGCCTCGTAGTTAATTAAAAACTCCAAAGAATTACTAAGCTTACTTACAAAATCCTGCCTTTTAATAACATCGTGCTTTGTTAGTTTATCCAAATCTTTACCGCAAAGCATATCAGCAAATGCTTTACGGCCTAAAATGAAATGGGATGTGTTATATAAAGCAAAAACCGAATGCTCACCAAATAAATCTAAGTCAGAAGCATAATCATGCAAAGGATTAATAAATTCTTTTCCATTATCCTTAAGGTTGGAAAAATCCCCTTTAGATCTTGATTCATAGCGATCAAGACACTCAATCTTACTAAGAATAAGCTTAAGCTCATTTTTACTTTTTCCATGAATAAAGCACAAATAAGCAAACACCACTACTGTTAATACTGATAAACAAACAAATGGAATTAAATGCTTGGCAAAAAATCCAAGGCAGACAAAAGCAACTGTAAGTATAAAAAAAACAAGCCGCAGATTGCTAAGTCTGCGGTTCCTACCTTCGAAGAAATCCTTTTTCTTCATAAGGTCCGTTTTCATATTGTTAAGTGTAATATTCATTTCTCTTCTGCCTTAGGCGTAGCAGTTGATTTCTTAGTTGCCGCTGGCTTCTTAGATGCTGTCGATGTCTTCTTGGCAGTAGACTTTTTAGAAGTAGTTTTCTTACGCTTCTTACCTGCATCAGATCTCTTCTTACGCTTAGGTATAGCAGCATCCAAAATATCTCCCAAACTATCATGAATTGATAGCATCGCAGTCAAATCGAGATAAGTGGATGACTTGTTAATAATTACCATCTTGTCATGCTTGATAAACTGGCTAAAAGTAGCAGCTGGATAAACAGTCAAAGATGTACCACCAATAATTAATAAATCACACTTTTTCAACGCCTTGATAGCAGCATCAACTTTGTCGTGCTCTAAGTTTTCTTCATATAGAGTTATGTCAGGACGAACAATTCCACCACAACGATCACAATGAGGTACGCCTTCGTGATTTATGATGTACTCCATTTTAAACTTCTTACCACAGTCCATGCAGTGGTTCCTAAATACTGATCCATGAAGCTCAATTGTATTCTTAGAACCAGCATCCTGATGAAGTCTGTCGATATTCTGAGTGATAATAGCCATGAGCTTCCCCTGGCGTTCAAGACGAACCAACGCCTTATGACCTTTATTAGGTTTGGCATCTGGGTATAATAGCTTACGCTTATAAAAATCATAGAATTCCTCAGGATGTTCCATGAAGAAAGAGTGAGAAATTACATCTACAGCTCTATACTGAAGTCCACTCTCCTGATTATAAAGTCCATCGCCAGATCTAAAATCTGGAATACCACTTTCTGTAGACATACCAGCGCCACCAAGAAATACTATTTTCTTGGATTGATCAATCAGTTCACGAAGCTGATTAATCTTCGCTTCTCTGACATCTCCATATCTGTCTAATCTAGTCTCCACTCAAAACCCCTAATCTATCAAATATGTCCAGTATGGCCCATATCGCCATCCATAAAATCAAGGACACCATCACCATCATGCATATGTGATTCATGCTCAAATGCACCAGCTGCACCAAACATTTCTTTTCCAAGAACTCTCTTCTCGTTACGTTCCTTCTCAACTATATTGCTCAGAGCAGTTCTAACTCGCTCAGAATCCTTAATATTCTTAAGTTCAAGAGTTGGATATGTCTGGTCTGCAGTCTTTAAAACAACTGAACCAACACCAAAAATCTTCTGACCTAGTTTTCTAACCAAAGTTACGTCAAGAACTCTATATAAAAGAACTTCATCAGAAATAGTATTAAGTAAGCCCTTCTTAATATAGAGCTTATCGGAATCAAAACTATACTTAGTAAATGAAATAGGAAGGCCGAAATAACGCTTTCTATCAGACCACAACAGCGGCTGCTCTTTTACGTATTCAGACAATCTATCAGTCTTTGCCATAATTATTCCTCCCAAATCAGTATTTTGATTATATATTTTTTTAAGTATTAATTCTATTAAAGATATAAATATTTAACACTTTTAACAATTTTGTTATATCGGTTCTTGGCTACTTCCTTCTGTCGTCGCGACGTTAACCGCATCAACATAACTATCCAGTATCAATGTAACATCAAACAATCTAGAGTAATCGTTATGACTTAAATTGTACTCACTTAGTGGTGTTCTATCGTAGTACAAATAATTACTTCCGTAGATATGGTATGGGTTATAACCCATACCAAAGAAAATTCTAAAACCGTTGCTCTTTAAATATTCCGCTCTAGGATCTGTGCCATAAATATAGTTACCACCTGGATAAACAATAATGTGGCATTCATCCATAAGGGTTCTTATCTGTTCCATCCATTTCTCTGTATCAGCAACAATCGTCTCCATATCAGCTTCATACGCGTTAATATGACCATATGTAGCGGATGCAAATCGCCAACCTGTATCTCTCAATACACTCATAATTTCAATTACTGTTTGTCTGTTAGCATTAATTTCACTTTCTGAAAAAGTGATGTTAGGTCTACCTATACTTTCTAAAGCATCACTTCTATCGTCAGCTTCATCCGTACTAATGACATAGCCAAACACAGATTCATATCCTGAAATTGATATTACGCCTTTTGCTCCATCAAAAGAAAAATCTGGATGATTCTCAATAAAAGCATCTAAAATACCAATCGCTTCTAAATCCCTCGATGATACCAAAGTTCCATCCGGAGCTGTGTACTGACCACACACTTGTCCTTGCTCATTTACTGCAAGTTGTGTACAAAGTCCATAGTTATAGGTTGTCGATGCATTGTAATCAAAGTCTTCTAATACAAGAATTAGAGGTTTCTTTCCTACTGGAATAGTTAAATCTACTTCACTAATAAATGTATCCTCAGACAAATCCGCCATAGTCTCAGCATCTACCAAAACGAAATCATTAGCATACAATTGTTCTAGCATACGCTGAAATTCATCAGTTGATAGATATAAACCCGTTGTCGATGCGCCTCTGGAAGAATCTGCAATTAACTGACGGATACTTAGTACTTCCACCGTTCCTCTATATGAAGTAACCTCTGTAGTATGGCTAGTCGCTTCCAAAAGATCGGCATTAATACGATTATCATCCGGAAAAATAACAGCTAAATCAGACAGCAAGCTCTCAGCTGAATAGTATCTGTATCTCTCAAGCCAATGTTCTCCTAGTGTAAGCATTGGTTCATACATAATCTCTTTGATTTCAGTTAATCGTCTTGAGGAGAAATTTAAGACAAAACCGTCATAGTTATCACATACAGACTGATACCCATGAACAGCTGCAACATAATCTTCATTATCGTAAGCTCTTTCAGCAACCTGAACTTCACCACGAGCCATTTCGATAGTTTCTATTTCGAGAAGCAGCGGAGTTGTAGTAGCCGAGACATTGCCGATATCAGATACAGAATTGAAAATAAAAATCAAATCTGGCTTCTCAATAGTTCCAAGCAAGAATTCAGTACACAAATCATTAAGCCATGATGAAATCTGGGATGAAGTTAGTTCTTCAAGTCCATTCATAAACTGTATGTCAGCTGTAGATAAGACATATCGCTCTGTTCTCATCGCATTTTCAATATCAAATAATCTACTATTGACCAAGCCTTCCATCTGATCCATCTGAGATCTCAACGACTCTAGATACGAATCCTCTGTTGTGGCATATTGATCATTAGCAACAACATCATCGTGAATTCTACGATACATACCAAGCGCATCATCGTATCTAGATTCATCTAGTGCTCTAGAGAATTCTGGAATTACGCTATCAGCTTGTCGTGTCGTGCTATTAAGCCAAGCGACAACGGTAATCATGCTAATAATTGTTAGTCCGCATATTATAGCAGCAACAATATGACCTAATGGCAATTGGGACTTTTTCTCGTAATTATCGAAGATATTATCTTCTATTCTCTTCACGCTAAGTCGTCGAATCCTATCTGCTTATTCTCAAAAGAATCGGCCTTAATGTAATAACCAATTGCTGGTATTGTACGGATTCGATAATACTCAGGATCCTTAATACCCACTTCAGATAAATATGCTAACTCTAGCAAATTTGAACCCTTCTTACTAATAAGGAGTTGAACACCCTGAGTTGTTCTTGTTGTTTTAAAAGACACCATAGAAGCCTTAAAGACTGCAGCCTTACCAAGATCTGACTTAGCTACCAAGTCTGGGTCTTCACCTTCAGGAATATAAACGAACGATACAGCCTCCGACTTATCAGAGTAAGCATTAACAAGCTTCTTTCTGTTCTGTTTAGTCTCATAGCTATTAACAGGGAAATAAGCAGCCTTACCATTCTTAAAACCAATCATAAGGTTACCCTTATAATCAGTTGTAACAATCATGTATAGGACGTTTTCTCCCTCATCCATACCAAGCTCAGAAGCAAGATAAGAACCATACTCACTCATCTTATTGTCCTTAAACTCGTATGTTTTAGCCTTATAGACATTACACTTGTCGGTAAAGAATAAAATATCACTCTTATTCATACACTCGATATCCATAAAGATCTCATCATCTTCTTTAATCTTCATGTCATCAGAACGCTTCAATGTAGCCATTGTAAGCTTTTTCAAATATCCGTGCTTAGTTAGCATAAGGTGAAGCTGATAATCTTCAATTGCAGCTTCAGGAACATAAGTCTCTACGCTCTCCTGGCCAATTAGCTCGGAACGACGATCTTGGCCATACTTATCTGCAACTTCCTTAAGCTTCTTAGAGATAATTGTATTGATTCGATTTGGCTTACCTAGAATATCCTCGATATCTGCAATATCATCCTTAAGGCTCTGAATATCTGCAGTTCTATTGAGGATATACTGCTTATTGATATTACGGAGCTTAATCTCTGCCACGTAGTCAGCCTGAATCTTATCAATATCAAAACCCTTCATGAGGTTAGGCACTACATCTTCTTCGAGTTCTGTATTACGAATTATCGCAATTGCCTTATCGATATCAAGCAAAATTTTGGCAAGACCTTCAAGTAAATGGAGCTTAGCCTTTTTCTTATTTAAATCATAAGTTAATTCACGGCTAACACATACTCTTCTCCAAGAAAGCCATTCATCAATAATCTCTCTTACACCCATTACTCTAGGTGAACCATTGATAAGAATATTGAAGTTACAAGAGAAAGTATCCTGAAGCTTAGTAAATCTGAAGAGCTTCTTCATGAGTTCTTCGTGATTTGTACCACGCTTGCAATCAATAGTAATCTTCAAACCATCAAGGTCAGTCTCATCTCTAACATCGTTAATCTCACGAATCTTACCAGCCTTAACAAGATCAGCTATACCATCAATTATAGCTTCTGAAGATGTCGAATAAGGAATCTCTGTAATCTCAATAAGGTTATTCTTAGTATCAATATTGTATTTACTTCTAATGGAGATAGATCCCTTACCAGACTCGTAGATTTCACGCATTAAGTCCCTGTTATAGAGAATCTGACCACCACCAGAGAAATCTGGAGCTGGCATATAATCTAAGAAATCAATATTCTTATCCTTAAGGTAAGCAATAGTTGCTTCACATACTTCTCTTAAGTTAAAAGAGCAAATATTAGACGCCATACCTACAGCGATACCCTGATTTGAATTAACAAGAAGACTTGGGAATGTAGCAGGCAAAAGCACAGGTTCCTTCAATGTGCCATCATAGTTATCCACCATATCGACAGCATCTCTATCAATGCCAGCAAATAGTTCATCACAAATCTTCTCTAATCGAACCTCAGTATATCGAGGAGCAGCACACTGCATATCACGAGAATACTGTTTACCGAAGTTACCCTTGGAATCAACATATGGATGCAAAAGTGACGCATTACCACGAGTCATTCTTACCATTGTCTCGTAGATAGCCATGTCACCATGAGGATTAAGCTTCATGGTCTGACCTACTACATTGGCAGACTTAGTTCTATTTCCTCCGAGAAGTCCCATCTTATACATCGTATACAAAAGCTTACGGTGTGACGGCTTAAATCCATCAATCTCAGGAATAGCACGTGATACGATAACTGACATCGCATACGGCATATAGTTAACTTCAAGCATCTCAGTAATCGGTTGATTTACTGGTGGCATATCTGGCAAATTACTATCTGTAAGTTTTGCCTTAAGTGAATTTAAATTTGTTTCTTGTACTTTTTTCTTAGCCATATCTTATCCTACATCAAGCATATCAAGGTAAAGGTGTCCGTCCTGCTCTATATGCTGCTTACGACCAGCAAGGTTATCCCCTAGAAGCATTTCGAAAATCTCAGCAGTCTTCTTAGCATCCTCAGGGCACACTTTAATAAGGCGGCGTGTCTTAGGATTCATTGTTGTCTGCCACATCATCTCTGGTTCATTCTCACCAAGTCCCTTAGAACGCTGTATAGTAACATTTGCATTCTCTTCAAACTTAGACATAATCTCTACCTTTTCCTTCTCGTTAAAGGCAAAAAATGTCTGTTCTTCTTGGTTTCTGCCCTTCTTACGATATGTAATCTCGAAAAGAGGAGACTCAGCTATATATACAAAACCTTCAGAGATTAATGTTGGACAAAGTCTGTAAATCATCGCCAAAATCAAAGTTCTAATCTGGAATCCATCGACATCGGCATCGGTACAGATAACAATCTTGTTCCAGCGAAGCTGATCTAAGTTAAATGCACTCATATCCTTCGTATGCTTATTTGTTATCTCAACACCACAACCTAATACCTTAATTAAATCAGTTATGATTTCACTCTTAAAGATAGTGGAGTAATCAGCCTTAAGGCAGTTTAAAATCTTACCTCTAACTGGCATGATTCCCTGAAATTCGGCATCACGACCAAGCTTAACTGAACCTAACGCAGAATCACCCTCTACAATATAAAGCTCACGGATATTTACATCCTTAGATCTACAATCTACGAACTTCTTAATTCTGTTATTGATATCAACCTTTGCAGTAAGCTGCTTCTTAATACTAACTCTAGCTTTTTCTGCATTTTCACGAGATCTCTTGTTAATCAAAATCTGATCAACTACCTTATCTCCAGCTTGCTTATTCTCAATAAACCAAACCTCAAGTTTTTGCTTGATAAGATCAGTCATAAAATCTTGAATAAACTTGTTATTAATCGCTTTCTTAGTCTGGTTCTCATAAGAAGTTATTGTAGAGAACGTGCTTGTAACAAGAATAAGTGAATCCTGAATATCCTCGAACTTAATCTTAGACTCATTAGCCTTATACTTATCACGAGCCTTAATCTGCTTATCAATCTCACTAACAAATGCAGACTTAACAGCTTTATCTGGTGAACCGCCGTACTCTAAGTAGCTAGAGTTATGGAAATACATAAGCTCGTTGACGTCGTTATTGAAGCAGAACGCAACCTCACCCTTAACGTTATATACAGGCCTATTCTCTGCATCTCTACCTCTGCCTTCACCACTAAATGAATAAGGCTCAGTAAAATTCTTCATCTCAGAAACATCACGGCAATAGCCAAGAATACCCTCAGGACATAAGAAAGACTCCTCTGTACCCAAGACATCATCCTTCAATATAAACTCTATACCACCGTTAACAACAGACTGCTTCTTAACGATATCGCGTATTCTCTCGTATGGAATAACTGTGTCAGTAAATACCTCTGGATCTGGCTTCCAGTGCTGAATTGTACCAGTACGCTTAAATCTATATGGCTCCTTAATAAGTTCACCAACAGGTTCACCCTTAATGAAAGAAATCTGATACTTAGTCTTGTCTCTGAAAACAGTAACATTAAAGAACTCAGAAGAATACTGAGTAGCACATGCACCTAGACCATTAAGGCCCAATGAGAACTCATAGTCTCCCTGGCTACCATTCTCATATTTACCACCAGCATAGAGCTCACAGTATACGAGTTCCCAGTTAAATCTCTGCTCCTTAGGGTTATAATCAAGGGGAATTCCTCGACCAAAATCCTCTACCTGCAAAGAACCATCCTTAAATCTAGTTATGATAATCTGCTTTCCGTGACCTTCACGGGCTTCATCAACAGAGTTGGATAAAATCTCAAAGAAAGAATGAATGCAACCTTCCAAATCGTCAGAGCCAAAGATTACCTGTGGTCTCTTACGAACTCGGTCTGCACCCTTGAGCATAGTAATACTTTCATTACCATAATCAGCTTTACGAGCCATATTAACCCCCATATTTTCGATTCGTACCATTATAACATAACAATATCTAGTATTATTGGGACAGTTTTTCAGAAAAATAAAAGGGAGAAACGAATCGTTTCTCCCTTCAAATTAAGACTTAAATTCCAGAAATTACTTTCTGATACCAAGCTTAGCAATGATTGCTCTATATCTCTCGATATCTACCTTTGCGAGGTACTCGAGAAGACCTCTTCTCTTACCAACCATCATAAGGAGACCTCTTCTAGAGTGGTGGTCACCCTTGTGAGTCTTGAGGTGCTCTGTAAGAAGAGAAATTCTAGCAGAAAGGATAGCAATCTGAACCTCAGGAGATCCTGTGTCACCCTCGTGTGTAGCATAAGTCTTGATGATCTCAGCCTTGTTAATAGACATTGTTTTGTCCTCCGTATTAAATATTCACCTGTGACTGCAGAAAAGGCGGACAAACCCCATCTCCGCGTCAAGGCAACTTAGTGATAGTATCACACCACTTAATTGGTGTCAATTAAAGCATTTGCAAATGCTTCTGGGTCAAACTCGCTTAAATCTTCAACACCCTCACCTAGACCAGCTAATACGATTGGAACCTTAGCGAGGTATGAAACTGCAATGGCTACACCACCCTTGGCGGAACCATCTAACTTTGTAATTCCAAGATAGTCCAACTTAACAGCTTCTGAAAAAGCCTGTGTCTGCAAAACGCCATTTTGGCCAGTTGTAGCATCGATAATTAGCAATGACTTCTTATTAGCATCTGGGGCTTCTCTATCAATGATTCTGTTAATTTTCGAAAGCTCATCCATAAGATTCTTTTTATTATGAAGTCTACCTGCTGTATCTACAATTAAGACATCTGCACCACGCGCCTTCGCCGCTGCAACAGCATCAAATACTACAGCTGCAGGATCAGCACCTTCACCATGAGCAATTACTGCAGTAGATGTTCTCTCACCCCAAGCCTTAAGCTGCTCAACTGCTGCTGCACGAAAAGTATCCGCTGCACCCATAATTACTTTAAGTCCTTGAGCTTTATACTTCATAGCAAGCTTACCAGCAGTAGTTGTCTTACCTGTACCGTTAACACCAACCATCAAAATGATATTAAGCTTTCCCTGTTCAAGCTCAATTGTCTGCTTCTGACCCAAAATTTCAATAATTCTGGTCTTAACCGCATTCATTACGCCATCGTTAGTATTATCACCAGTCTTCTTAATATAATCCTTAACATAATCAATTACATCTTCTGAAGCCTGAACACCACAATCGGATCTAACCATAATTTCTTCCAGTTCATCGAGCATATCCTCATCGAACTTACCATGGGACGCTGTAGTTTTAACCCACTCTGCCGCCCAGAAATTACGTGTTTTCTCAAGACCTTTCTTAAATGATTCAAAAAGTCCCATATCAATCTCCTATCCTCATAGACAGAATCTTCGAAATACCGCGTTCTGCCATAGTAACACCATACATACGATCGCACGCCTCCATTGTTCCCTTACGGTGTGTAACAAGGATAAACTGAGATCTAGCTGTATATCTCCTTACAAAGTCTGTAAAACGAGATACATTAACATCATCAAGCGCAGCCTCAACCTCATCGAGGATAACGAACGGAGATGGTCTAAGCTGTAATATAGCGAAAAGAAGAGCAATAGCAGTAAGACATCTCTCACCACCTGAAAGCAATGTCAAACTCTGAAGTTTCTTTCCTGGTGGCTGAGCCTTAATCTCAATATTACAGTTAAGAACATCATTCTCATCATTGAGTAAAATCTCAGCAGATCCACCATTAAACAAATCAGAGAATACAGTCTTAAAGTTCTCATTAATAGTTGTAAAGTTACTAATGAAGAGCTCCTTCATCTCGCCTACTAAATCAGCAATTACCTTCTCTAGATTAGTCTTGGCATCGTATATATCATTACGCTGAGCGGATATAAACTCAAACTTCTCGGATACATCCTTATACTCGTCAATGGAGTTAAGGTTAACAGGTCCTAACAACTTAATCTTGTTCTTAAGGCTGTTAATCTCCTTAACCGCTTCAGTGATATTGGTTGTAGGCTCATAAGTATCCTTAACATTATCATAAGTAACTTCGTAATCTTCCCAAAGTCTATTCTTAGAAGTATCAATATCATTTATATGCTTCTCATTCTTTGAGACAATAGAGTTCTCTCTTTCGCGAAGTCTAGTAAGGATATCGTTAACCTCAGAGCTCTTCTCGAAGAAACCACGAAGCTTAACATCAACTTCGTCTTTCTCCTTCATCAAAGCAGCTATCTCTTCACTCATCTTATCGTAAGTACCCTTGAAGGAAGAACGCTTCTTATCAAGAGCTTCCATATCAGCCTTTATACTTAAGAGTGATTCACTATCTTCTTTACGTGAATTCTCTGAATCCTCCAACGCTTTCTTACGAGAAGTCAACTCATCATTGATGTGCGATGCAAGATTCATTACACCATTACGCTCAGCAAGAATTCTCTCAGAATTTGTTTTACCCTCAGAAATCTTGTCGCGAATTGCATCTAGCTTGCTATTAAATTCCTTAGCTGCTTCATCTGACTTATCGACATCTTCCTTATAATCAATAAGCTCGTTCTCAATCTCCTTGATAATCTGCTCATACTCAGCAATATCATCTTCAAGACGAAGCTTATCTGTAGAAATCTGCTTTAACTGCTTCTCTCCATCAGAGATCATATTTGAAAGCTCTTCTTTACGAACACATAGATTCTTATACTCGGACTCAGCCTTAGCTCGCTCAACGCTAAAATACTTAAGCTGCTCATTAAGCTGTAAAAGTTCTTTGTCGATATCTCCGATAGAAGAATCAATATCCTGTCTCTTGGCTTCGAGAACAGCCAAATCCTGTTCCTTAGTAACAAGATTTGCTTCTAAGGTCTTAATCTCTCCTGCTCTACCTAGAATTCCCGATGCATCCTTACGCACAGAACCACCAGTCATAGAACCACCAGCATTAATAGAATCGCCATCAAGAGTGATGATCTTAACCGAATGCTTTACAGCTCGTGCGATGCTTCTTGCTGAATCCATATCGTCACATACGATAATTCTTCCAAGCAAGTTAGAAATAATATCATTAAGACTCTTATCGCACTTAACAAGTTCTGAAGCAACATCAATAAATCCAACTTCGCGCTTTGCATCATACAAAACTTTGTTGTCAATCTCGCGAGATTTGATATTCTCGATTGGAAGGAATGTTACTCTACCAAGACGCTGTTGCTTTAAACAGTCAATCAAATCAGCGGCATCTTGCTCAGACTTAGTTACAACATTATGAATCGCATTACCAAGAGCAATCTCGATTGCAGTGTTGTACTTCTTGTCAGTAGTAATAAGATCGCCTAATACACCAACTATTCTCTTTTTAACTGATGGATTTGCATCAGAATAATTAAGAAGTCTTCTAACAGATTCCTGATAACCTTCCTTACGACTCTCCAAATCCTTCAAAGTCTTAAGCTTAGACTTATCGGACAAGAACTCACGCGTCTTAGTCTCATGAGAAGCAAGAAGCTCATTCTCCTGCTTTTTTAAATCTGTAAGTTTATCCCTTCTTACCTGGATATCAGAAGTAACCTCAGCCTCCTGTTCCATCATCTCGCGCCAAAGAGTCTCAGCCTTAGAGATACTATCATCTAACTCTTCCTTAAGCTTACGAGATGATTCTCTGCTGGAAGTTACTTCTCTTATTCGATCCTCAACTGAAGCTATTTGTCCCCTAGCAATACTGATTCTAGAATTAGCATCGTTAATTTCCTGCATCTTATCGTCGATTGTCTTACGTAAATCACCTACACTTTTCTGTGTATCGTTAAACTCTGAGATAAGACTATCGCGCTCTAGAACAAGTTCTTCTGTTTTCTTCTTCTCTTCATTAGCACTATCAAGGAGTTCATCAGCCTTCGTCATACGGCCTTTATACTCATTTTCCAAACGAGCAATATCCTCTTTGATTTCGTTTTCTGCTTTTACAGTCTCTGCGATTCTACTAGAAAGAGACGATATTCTTTCTTCATTAACCTTAATCTCGCTAGAAGTATCGTGCATCTCCTCGGTTAAATCTGAAAGCTCCTGACGCTTATCTTCAATAGCGATTTCTAATTCTTCTGATTTAGTATTCAAATCAGCATTAGAATTACGAAGTTCAAGATAACGATCTTCCTGTTCCTTAATCTCGTTTTGAACCTTCGTTAATACATTGACATAATCGCCCATTGCTTCATTAGCATCATTGATTCTTCGAACTAATAATGAAATGTCAGAAACCTTAAGTCTCTCATATGCTTTATGATACTCGGTCGCCTTCTCTGCTTGTTCCTTCAATGGACCAATTCGTTCTGTAAGCTCGTTAAGTCTATCATCAATACGTAGGAGGTTCTGCTCTGTTGATGCGAGTTTACGCTCAGCTTCGTCTTTTCTCGCCTTATACTTAGTTATACCTGCAGCTTCTTCGATTACTCGTCTTCTATCCTCAGACTTATTAGACAGAATCTCATCGACACGGCCCTGTCCTACGATGGAATATCCATCCTTGCCAAGACCTGTATCAAAGAAAAGATTAGTGATGTCCTTAAGACGACAGTTTACTTTATTTATCTGATATTCTGATTCACCAGATCTGTATAAACGTCTAGTAATCTCAATTTCATCGTATTCGATATTCACATTCTTATCGGAGTTATCAAGAGTCATGGTAACTTCGGCATAGTTCATAGCCTTCTTTACGGAAGTTCCATTAAAAATGACATCTTCCATCTTGCCACCACGAAGTGACTTAACACTTTGTTCACCTAAAACCCATCGAACAGCGTCGGTAACATTTGATTTACCGGAACCATTAGGTCCAACGACTGCAGTCATTCCACGGTCGAATTCAATAAGTGTATAATCGGGAAATGATTTAAATCCCTGTAACTCCAATTTCTTTAAAAACATCGTTTGATTATATCACAAAAAGCTTCTCATATTCGCCAATAGCAATCTTGGCACACTTCTGTTCAGCCTGTTTCTTCGTCCTTCCTGTAGCTTTAGCTAGGAAATTTCCGTCAACAAAAATCTCAACGTCAAATTCTTTGTCATGCTGAGGTCCGCGTTCATCAACTACCTTAAACTCAACCTTATGCTGATTGTTTTTAGTCTGAGCAATCTCTAGAAGTCTAGACTTATAGTCGAGGAAAATCTTTCCATCTACAGCTAGATTAATAGTCTCATCAAGAAGTCTTAATACTACCTCTCTAACAGTCTCAAAATCTGAATCAAAATAGATAGCAGCTGTAATGGATTCAACACAGTCAGCTAAAGTGGAATCTTTATTTCTTCCGCCAGTCTGCTCTTCTCCCTTACCCATCAAGATAAGCTCACCAAGATTAAGTTTACGAGCAAGCGTCGCGAAAGATTCCTCGCAAACGATTATGCTTCTGATCTTAGAAAGATAGCCTTCATCTGCTTCTGGCTTTAATTCATAAAGCTTTCTTCCTATTACCAGATCAATAACCGCGTCTCCGATATACTCCAAGCGCTGATTGGACATATGATGTCCCTGGTTATGCTCAAACACATAAGTTGTATGCGTCAACGCAAGCCTTAGGAGTTCTTTGTTATGAAACTCATATCCGAGTCTCTTCTCCAAATCATCGAAACTCATATTAACTCCCTAAAATAAATAAGGCTGAATGTACATTAGCTGTACATTCAGCCTTGAAGTAACAAATTAACTTAAATTAGCCGATAGCGTTCTTGATGAACTCTACTGCATCACCAACTGTGCCAACCTTCTCTGCAACTTCGTCTGGTACAGAGATGTCGAACTCCTGCTCCATAGCCATAACGAGCTCAACCATATCGAGGGAGTCAGCGTTCAAATCATCGATGAAGCTAGAATCCATAGAGATAGAATCCTCATCAACACCAAGCTGATCAACGATCAAACCCTTAAGCTTCTCAAAAAGTTCTTCATTAGTCATGTTTATATACCTCCATAAATGATTGTTGTTACAATCTACAAAACACTTTTATATTAACAAGTAAAAAAAGTCAATACTATATTTGTATGATTAATCCGCATCCTTGAAGTAATCAAGGTTCTTAAGCAAGTAATCCATACCTGAAATAACAGTCATCACAACTGATATAAAGAAGAGCAAATCACCAATAACTGATACAACATTTGGCTCTTCATAGATTCCCCAATAATTAAGGCCTGCAAGCTTCATAATACTAGGTTCAAAGAGCAAATAAATGATAGCAATCATCTGTGTAGTAGTCTTAATCTTGCCAATCATCTTAGCTGCCATAACTACACCCTGCTTTGAAGCAAGAAGTCTAATGCCAGTAACCATAAATTCACGAAGAACAATGATTGCCAAAAGCCACGCTGATATTCTGCCTGTTGCAACAAACGCAATCAAAACAGCAATAACAAGCATCTTATCTGCGAGAGAATCTAAGAACTTACCAAGGTTAGTTATCATATTCATTCTTCTTGCAATCTGACCATCTAAAAAGTCAGTGATTGAAGCAATAATGAATACGAAGGCTGCAATAAGCATACCCTTATCTGCAATAAAAGCATTCCAACTATCAGGAACCCATCCATAGATTGAAATAGGCAACATGAATAGCATTGTTACTGGAATAAGAATGATTCTTAATAATGAAAGCTTATTAGGCAAATTCATACTGTCACTCCTGTTAAATCAAAATCATTGCTCTCCATAATCTTCACCAAATAGCGTCCACCTATTTCTAATTCTTCCTTAGATGCAGCTACATAGATTACTGGATCATCATCTGGGGCTTCTCCATAACTTCTGCCCTTGTAAAAGATACCATCTTCAGCGACAGAGTCAATAACAACCATTACTTCGCTTCCAATTCTTCTATCGGAAGATCGCTGAGAGATTTCTCTTTGAACATCATAAACAATCTCAACACGCTTTGCTTTTGTCTCTTCATCAACTTGATTAGGCATATCAAAAGCAGGAGTATTCTCCTCTGGTGAATAGGCAAAACAACCTAATCGATCGAATTTCCACTTCTTTATATTCTCAATAAGCGTATTAAAGTCTTCCTCTGTCTCGCCAGGAAAACCAACGAGCACTGTCGATCTTAAAACAATATCCGGTATTTCACTTCGAATCATCTCGAGTTTCTTAGTTATAACATCAGCAGTATCGTGACGCTTCATCGCCTTTAAAATCTTGTCACATCCATGCTGAATAGGAATATCCAAGTAATGTGCAACCTTAGGATTATTCTTCATAACAGAAATCAAGTCTTCGTCTATTCCATCCATATATCCATATAGAACACGAATAACTTCAATACCATCAATCTCAGATATTTTATTAATTAGTTCAGGGAGCATTCTCTTTTTATAAAGCTCAATACCATAATTTGTAGTATCCTGAGCAGTAAGGACGATTTCCTTAAACCCCTTAGAAGCAAGATTCTTCGCTTCTTCCAAAATATCTTCCATAGGTCTAGAAATGAATTTTCCACGAATAAGAGGTATAGCGCAAAAAGAACAACGATGAACACATCCTTCTGCTATCTTAAGCCAAGCATATCCTTCAGTAGAAACATCTCTATCATTAAGCAAATGAGTAAGACCACCAACACCATCAGCAAACCTATTACTCTTCAATTCACCTTCAAACAATGAGTCTACACATTCTACTATACGACCATACTCCGAAGTACCCAAAACCATATCTACTTCAGGCATCTGCCTTAAAATATCATCTGGATATCTCTGAGATAGACATCCCGTGACAATGATGTGCTTCACCTTATTAGAACCATTAAATCCACACTTTAAATCACCAGCTTTAAGGATAGCATCTATACCTTCCTTCTTAGCTGATTCAATAAAACCACATGTATTAATTACAATAACATCACTATCGTCTGGATTATTACTAATCTTATAACCAGCAGTTCTTAGATTAGTAGACATACATTCTGCATCTACAAGATTCTTAGAACAGCCTAGAGCAATTAAAGATACACTAATATCGCTTCTATTAATCATTCATAACCTTCTTGAGCCATAGTCTAAAAGCAGACCTAGAAGTCTCCATTCCAAATCCCCTTTTGGCAGCCACTTTTTGAAGTTCAAGCGATATTTTATCTATATCATCACCTTCATCAATAAATGGCTTAATGCTCAAGTAAAGATTAAAGCACAAATCAACATCTTCTTCCACCTCAGAAAGTAATATGTCAATTGAAGCACGGTTAATACCAGCAGCCATTAATCGTTGATAAAGCATTGCGTGACTTTCCTGCTTCTTACCAGAACGAGAGAGCAGGACTTTACGCCCTGCTCTACAATCGTCAATATACTCGCGCTTAACAAGACACTTTACCGCTTCATCACAGACACTAGATTCGAATCCCTTATGTCTTAAGTATTCACGAATCTTACCCGATGAATAGACTCCAATACCGATGTGTCTGATTCCACAAGTTTGTGCGTCACTTACAGATGATAAATTGTAAACTGGTGTCTTAGCCATTACATATCAATTCCAAGGATATCATCATCACCATCATCCTCTGGGATATCAATATCAGTATCAACATCTTCAGCTAAAAAATCTGCTGGCTTGTAAGAATCTCTGACAAGTTGTTCAATCTCATCGCATACATCAGGATGATCGATTAAATAAAGTCGAGCATTCTCCTTGCCCTGGCCAATCTTCTGTCCCTTATAAGCAAACCATGCACCACTCTTATCAATGATGTTGTTATCTACAGCCAAGTCGATAAGACCACCCTCCTTGGAGATACCCTGACCATAAAGGATATCAAATTCAGCTTCCTTAAATGGTGGCGCTACCTTATTCTTAACAATCTTTACTCGTACATGGTTACCGATTACATCTGTACCATTCTTCAAAGTCTCAGTCTTACGAACATCAAGTCTGACTGAAGAATAGAACTTCAATGCTCTACCACCTGTAGTTGTCTCTGGATTACCAAACATAACACCAATCTTCTCACGAAGCTGGTTAATAAAAATACAAACTGTACCAGACTTAGCAATAATACCTGTGAGCTTACGTAGTCCTTGGCTCATAAGTCTAGCCTGAAGACCTACATGAGAATCACCCATCTCACCTTCAATCTCTGCTCTAGGCACTAGTGCAGCTACTGAGTCAATTACGATTACATCAATACATCCGGATCTTACAAGTGTCTCAGTAATATCTAATGCCTGTTCACCGTTATCAGGCTGAGACAAAAGAAGATTATCAACATCAACTCCGATATTACCAGCATAAACTGGATCTAATGCGTGCTCTGCATCTATAAAAGCACATGTTCCACCAAGCTTCTGTGCTTCAGCTACACAGTGCAATGCTACTGTTGTCTTACCTGATGACTCAGGACCATATATCTCAATGATTCGTCCGCGTGGAAGACCTCCAACACCAAGTGCTATATCAAGGTTAATAGAACCTGTGGAAATAGTGTCAATCTCTACCTTATCCTGCTCGCCAAGTCTCATGACTGAGCCCTTACCAAACTGCTTCTCAATTTGAGACATAGCAGCTTCTAAAGCCTTCTTACGTGCATCCTGATCTTCTGATGATATTGCCTGAACCTGACCCTTAGTTGATTTACTCTTAGCCATGTCATTTCCTCCGTAGTAAACATTTGTTTGTTTTTATCTGAAAACATTCTACGAATAAAATAGCACAATGTCAACGGTTTGAAAGCGACAAAAGAACAAAAAATCCGACAAACAGCGACAAAGTCCAATTACTTGGACTTTGTGATTTTGGTTACAACTTGATTAATCCATATATTGGCTTCAGGCATCTTCATCAATAACGCCATTGCAAAGTAAACAATTACTGCAACTACGCCCTTAATTGCCAAAGACATAAGATTCATCATCTTACCGCCTCCGAGATTAATTACATTGTTCAAAATAATTAATGAAACACACATTAGTAGAACAGAAACAAAAGCCTTAACTAAGAATCCAATCATCTTTCTTGGTTTGAGATCTTTATAACTACAATAAACAATGCAAAGAATGCTCATCTGCATAATACTTGTTAGGGAGTAAGCTAGAGTTAATGCTAACGCTCCAAATCTAGGCATAAACATGCTGCAGTAAACAGGATTTGAAATCAAACCTATACAGCCAGCTACAAGAGGAACCTTGGTTTTACCAATTGCATAAAAAGCTTGATTCATAATAAATACAACCGTATGAGTAATAATAGCTATACTGTATCCGATTAATAGAGTTCCAGCTCTCTTGGCATCGGCATCCGTATATGCTGAATTCCACTGGAAGATAGCTTTAATTACATCTGTGTTCATAATGATTATAAAGCCTGCAGATGGAATTGTTAGGAATAATGCACTCTTAAGCCTAGATGAAAGAAGCTCCGAAGCACCCTGATAATCTTTTTTACCAAAAAGCTCAGCTAAAGAAGGGAGCATTACATTACCAATTGCTACAGCAAAAATTCCATAAGGCAACTGCCATGTAGTAGATGCATTTCGAAGAGCATATACATTACCAGCATCAGGAAGCATCATGGCAAAATAATTAAGAATTACCATATTAATCTGAACTACAGATGCCGAGATTAATATAGGTAGCGCGCGATAAACGAGCTTATGGAAATCCTTATCCTTAGGAGCCCAAATAAACTTAAACTGCTTGAGTTTATCAAATCCAATAATGTACTGGAACAAGAAATAAATAACAGCAGCACCCATAATGCCACATGTCGTATTCATGAGTTTGGCCTGTGTATTTCCAGCAAAGACAATTATTGATAAAAGAACGAACGCATTATATACAGTAGGTCCAAATGCAGTAGAGGCAAATCTCTTATAGGCATTAAGAATGCCAATACATAGAGCAGCAAGCATCATGAATATAATCTGTGGAAATAACCACTTAGATGCCATTGCAGCAAGATATGTTGTATATTCGCCGTGTTCTCCACTGTCAAAAATAGTATAAATTGACTCTGAAAACACAGTGCCAATAACACAGACAATAAATAGCAATAAAGCAAAAAATGAAACAAATATACTTACTGCACGAATACCTTTCTTCTCTTCACCAGAAGCTATTGAAGCTGATAAAGAAGGAGTTATCGCAGACTGAATAGAACCACCAATCAAAAGGTTATAAACTAAATCAGGTATAGTAAAGGCTAGAGTAAAACTGTCACGGAAAACTGAATCAGAAAACTTTATTCCTACAAAAATATCTCTTAAGAAACCCGAACACTTTGAAAATACAAGGCCAACCATAACAAGCAAAGTTGCCACAGTCATACTACGAGCAGAATTATTTGTACTCTGTTTTTCAGTCATTAAAGACTAGCCCTTTCCATAATAATCTCATAAGCTTTATCACGAGTTTGACGACGAACACTATCGCGATTACCATCAAAATGACACTTTACAGCATCAGAACCTAATTTATCGCACCAACCGACATATACTGTACCACATGGAGTTCCGTCCTCACCATCACCAGGGCCAGCATAACCTGTAACTGAAACAGCAATATCGGCGCCGCTTAATCTAAGAGCCCCCTTAGCCATAGCAACAGCACACTCATAAGAGACTGCTGTTTTCTCTTCAATTACGCTACTTGGAACTCCCAGAACATTAATCTTAACTCTGTCAGAATATGACACTATACTTCCGTCAAAAACCTTAGAGGCACCTGCTACATCTACAATTCCGCAAGCAGCCATTCCACCAGTAAGACTTTCAGCAAATGTACATTTAAGTCCCTTATTAGTCAGATATTCAACTAATTCGTTAGGAGTAATCATTCTTCTGTTACTCCGCCTTTATTCTTAATCTCAAGCCAATCTGTCTCAGTAATCAAAACTTTACGAGGCTTAGATCCTTCAAAAGGACCGATGTATCCCTTCTTCTCCATTACATCAATTAGTCTTGCAGCTCTTGGATAACCTACACCCAAACGGCGCTGCAAAATAGATACACTGGCATTCTTAGCCTGAATTACTGTCTCAACAGCTGCACTTAACAAGTCATCTCCACTACTTTCTGAGTTTCCAGAATCACTGCCACTATCAACTTTTCCAGTACCCTCACCTCTAGAGATTTTCTCAACTGTATCCTCAATATCCTTGTCATACATTGGACCGTACTTGTCCTTTAGGTATTTAACTACAGCTTCTACTTCTCCATCAGAAACGAATGCACCTTGACCTCTGATAGCCTTAGGAGCAGATAGAGGATTATAAAGCATGTCACCTTTACCAAGAAGCTTTTCAGCGCCATACGAATCAATAATAGTTCTACTATCAACACCAGATGAAACAGCGAAAGCAATTCGTGACGGAATGTTACTCTTAATAACACCAGTGATAACATCAACAGATGGACGCTGAGTCGCAATAATCATATGCATACCAGCTGCACGAGCCATAGCAGCAAGTCGCGCAATCTGAACTTCAACTTCCTTAGCAGCTACCGCCATCAAATCAGCAAGCTCATCAATAATTATCAGAATGAGAGGTAATTTCTCCTTACCTTCCATTACCAAGCTCTCATTGCAGCCCTTAATATCTCTAACACCATATTCTGCAAATAGCTTATATCGTCTTTCCATCTCTACTACAGCCCACTTCAAAGCACCTGTAGCAATCTTCATATCAGTAACAACAGGCATCAATAGATGAGGAATACCGTTATAGACAGAAAGCTCAACTACCTTAGGGTCTACTAAGATAAGCTTTACATCCATTGGAGATGCATTACACATAATACTAATGAGCATTGAGTTTACACATACAGACTTACCTGAACCTGTCGAACCAGCAACAAGCAAGTGAGGCATCTTAGACAAATCACAAAGGATTGGCTTACCAGGAATATCCTTTGCAAGCGCAACGGTCAAAGGCTTATCCTTTTCAGCCTTAAACTCCTTAGAATCAAGAAGTTCTCTCAAGTAAACTGCAGATGTCTTGTCGTTAGGAATCTCAACACCTATAGCAGCCTTACCAGGAATTGGTGCTTCGATACGAACAGCTGTAGCAGCCATTGCCAAAGCAATATCATCTTCCAAAGACTTAACCTTAGATACCTTAACACCAATACCAATTGTAACCTCAAATCTAGTAATTGCTGGGCCATGAGTAATATTTACTACCTTAGCATCAGTAATTCCAAAAGTTCTTAGTGTCTCTTCTAACTGAGTAGCTTTGAATCTAAGCTTCTCTTCATCAGACTTTGTCTTCGCACTTTTATTTGTGTCTTGAGCAAGAAGACTAGTAGGAGCAGGTCTATAGTTTCTAAAATTATTAGCCTTAATGACTCTGCCTTCTCTTGCCTGAGTTGTTGATGGAACATCAGGTCCTACGGATACATTACGAGCTGCAGAAGTATCGATTACACGACCTTCAGCACGTGTATAACCTTCAGTATCATCAGAAGACTGATTAATGCCGATTTCCTTAATTAGAGGAGATTTTGCTACAGGTTGAGGTACAGGTGGTGGATTTGTATTTACCACATTAATGTGAGGTTCGCGAATTCTTCTTTCTGGAATAAAAGAAGTATAGATGTATGGATCATCTTCTCGCTCTTCTTCAACCTCGTACGGCATATCATCCTCAGGAGAATAATAACCACCAGCAATAGGTCTACTTGTTAAATCCTGTGAATAATCATTATCTATTTCTTCACCGTTAGCATATACGCCACCATTTAAATCGTAGAAATCAGCCTGCCCTTTTTGTCTTAAAAACTCAGGTTCATTTGTTTTATTAATATGATTTCTTGGCTTGGCATTTCTTGCATTAGCTCCAAATTCAAAATCAACATCTGAATCACCAATATTGCTACTAGTAGCGACTTTGTTATTAACATATGTCAAAGAACCTGAATCAGCTGTTCCATTAACCCCATATGCAGGATCAGTCATATCAACAAATCCAGTTTTATGGTCAACTGGCAATGACTGATTAAATGGATCATGTACGTTAGAAGAATCATCAAATATAGGAGAAGGTCCCGTTTTAACAGGTGTGTTTACAAAAGGATTTGTTGCCGTCTGTCTTGAAGGATACATGCTCTGTGGATAAGCATTCTGTGGTATCTGAACCTGTTGTCTTGGTTGCTGATAATTCTGAACAGTTCTTTTTACAGTATTAGAAGCAGCTTTTGCAGTATTCTTCACAACCTTAGCTGTAGTCTCCATAGTCTTTTTAAGAGATATATGGAAAACCATAATTATTTGGGAAGCAATAACACCAATTAATGCAATAACAGAAACTACCTTGCCACAAATAGTATAAATTGAGGTTGCAAGTAGACCTCCTAAAAGACCACCAGATAAAACTGTCTTATCTGGTGCAGGTGCAAGAATAGAAGAATCTGAACCAGACTTCCAAAGCAAAGCAATTGCCTTGGTGGCTTTATACTTACTATCAATCTCATCAAAACTTAAATTTCTTAAGTAATCAAAATCAGTCGTTATTACAGCAAGCATAGCTGATAAACAAACAAGAAAAATAATGACTGATCTAATACGTATTGGAGATACACCCTCTCTCTTTTCAAGAAAGAAGTCTATAGACGCATAAAATAGAAATATAGGTAAAGTAAAAGCAGCAAAGCCAATTAAGCCGCCTGTAAAAGTGTGTATAAAACTACCTAAAACGCCTGTAACGTCTGTTGGTAGAAAATACATCAGTGTAAGTGCTATTGCACAGAAGAAAAGGATTACTCCAGTTACTTCTCTTTTACTCTCAGATTTATTCAAATACCAAGTCTCCTTGCAGCCTTAAGAATACAAAGCTGCGTCTTGGCATCTCTTATCTCACCTGTCTCAACCATTAAGAGTAATTCCTTCAAAGGAATCTTCTCGACATTGAGGAATTCACCATCATCGAGTTTTTGCCCTAACTGCTTAAGACCTGTAGCCATATAAAGACCAATTACTTCACTGTCGTATCCAGGAGATGCTACCATGCATCCAAGATCAACTACATCCGCAGCTTCAAAGCCCGTCTCTTCATGAAGTTCTCTTATAGCACAAACCTTAGGATCCTCGCCAATTTCTAACTTACCAGCAGGAGCCTCAAGCATAATACATTCGAAAGGACTTCTGAACTGTCTTACCATATAGCAATTCAGTTCATCATCAACAGGAAGAATGCACGCGCCACCGTTGTGCTTAACGATTTCGCGCTTGGCAAGTCTTCCGTCAGACAAACGGACCTCCTTTATAATTGTATCAAAAACACGACCGTGAAATATCACATCAGAGGCCTCTGTTATTTCAATTAGGTTACGATATTTATCTTCCATTATGATTCCTTAGCGTATTTACGACTTTGCTCAACAGCGAGTTCATCACATCTATTATTAAATTCGTTGTCCGCATGACCCTTAACTTTAAGAAATGTTACTTTATGAATCGCAGTTAATCTCAAAAGCTCCATCCAGAGATCTTTGTTTGCAACTTCAGCTTTGGCACTATTCTTCCAACCATTACGCTGCCAATTGACAATCCAGTTTTGATTAAAAGCATTTACCACATAAGCACTGTCTGAATAAATATCAACTTCACATGGTCTTGTCAGAAGAGCCAAAGACTTAATAACTGCCATTAATTCCATTCTGTTGTTGGTTGTATGAGCTTCGCCACCACTCATTTCACGACTTTTACCACCAGCCATCAGAATCGCACCCCAACCACCAGGCCCAGGGTTACCAGAACAGGCTCCATCAGTATAAATAGTTACCTTTGTTAATTCTGGCATTACTTTCCCTGCATCTTCTTTGTTTTAGCATCAGCAGCTAATACAGATTTGATAACAGCATTGCGAAGACCATTCTCTTCCAATGCCATAACACCTTCGATAGTCGTTCCAGCAGGGCTTGTAACCTGATCCTTCAAAACAGCTGGATGAACTCCTGTATCAAGACAAAGCTTACCGGAACCTGCTACAGTAGCTGCAGCAATCTTCAAAGCGTCAGTTCTCTTAATGCCAAGAGCAACCGCTGCGTCGGACATAGCCTCGATGAAAAGCATAACGTAAGCAGGACCTGTACCGGATACACATCCAATAGCATCCAAAGTCTTCTCATCGCACAAAATTACGATTCCACATGTCTCAAATAACTTCTGAACAAATGAAGTCTCATCCTCACTTAAACCTACAGGACAAACTGCAGAAACACCGCTTCCAACCTGAGCTGGTGTATTAGGCATAATTCTTACAAACTTCTTATCACCGATAATTCCTGCGATTCTTGAAGTTGTTACTGCAGCTGCAATAGAAAGTACAATAGTGTTAGCACCAAGACTATCCTTCAAATCACTTAGCGTCTCATCAAACTGCTGTGGCTTAACAGCCATCAACACATAATCACTATCCTTAACATCCTCTTTGGGATCCGCAGAAACAGTTACACCAAAGTCTTCAGCAGCCTTTATTCTAGATGGCTCGTATATGTCATATACGTAGATTTCTTCTTTATTTAACACTCCTCCAGAGATGAATCCCCTGATAAGAGCACGTCCCATATTACCTGCACCGATTACTGTAAGCTTCATATTAAGTAACCTCATAACATAAAAATAATAAGTAAGATGTTAACATTACACTTGACAGGTTGCAAACGTATGAGTAAACTAACTTTCGCGTACAGAGGAGTGGCTCAACGGTAGAGCAGCGGTCTCCAAAACCGCCGGTTGCGCGTTCGAA
>JAKSRJ010000015.1 GCA_024403715.1 Saccharofermentans sp.
CAACTGAAAATGAAGAACAGTACACGACAATAGGGGCGTTCTGGGATGAAATGTCCAATATATATGGAAGAGCAAATCTTATGGGTTTGGGCTGCAATTGGACTAGAAATTCAATTGAATATGTAATTGCTCTTAAGAATGGATTAATAGTAGATGCAGATTATGAGGTAGATTTACCTGATGATTGGATTACAGTCTGTGGAAAGACAGAGAATTTGAGTGCTATATATGATGAGATTTATAAAGACGGTCCACTGTTGTATGAAATAGAAGAGTTTGATGACAACGGAAATTGTAGAATAAGATATTGCCGATGAATAATGAGGTTGAGATGTTTTTATGAAGAGAATTATTGACTATTTTTATTCAAATCAGGATCTTCAGTATAAGGACTTTAATGCTGGATTGTCACCAACTCTAAGCAGTGACTCTTTTATCGGAGTAAGGACACCTATTCTTAGAGATTATGCTAAGAAACTTTATAAGGAAGAACCAGAAGTTGCAGAAAAGTTTATAAGAGATTTACCTCATAAGTATTTCGAAGAAAACCAGCTTCATGCGTTTATTATCAGCCTCATAAAAGATTACGACACATCAGTCAAAGAAGTCGAGAGGTTCCTGCCCTTTGTAGATAACTGGGCTACATGTGATCAGCTTAAACCTAAGCCTTTTACGAAGAACAAAGACAAGCTCCTCGATAGAATTCGTGTTTGGATAAAGAGCGAACATACATATACATGTCGCTTTGCTATCGAAATGCTGATGAACCACTTTCTAGATGAGGATTTTAAGCCTGAGTATCTAGAACTAGTAGCTTCTGTAAAATCCGAAGAATACTATGTCAATATGATGGTTGCGTGGTATTTCGCGACGGCGATGGCAAAGCAATATGAAGCAACTGTGCCATATATAGAGCAGCATAAGCTATCTGACTGGGTTCACCGTAAGACAATTAGTAAATGTGTTGACAGCTATAGAATTAGTAGCGAGCAAAAGGAATACCTGAAGTCGTATAGGAGATAATAAAATCGCTCGAATATTATTTTTGGGTAGATTAATCCTCTTTATAAACCTTAAAGTCCAAAGATGATTTGATGATAGCGACCCTATCTCCAGCATTAACATTTTTATACATAGCTTGACTTATAAAGATGTAACTCGCATATATTTTTTTAGGAGAGTCTTGGTATGCGACAAGATAAAATATAGGACGGTCCCGAGAAGATTTTCTTCTTTGAGCCTTAACCAAAACTGTAGCGTAAGTAATTTTCTTAGGCCCTAAGGATCTAACCAAAAGCATAATAGTCGCGACAACTGATACAGGAACTATGAAAGCAGGAATAATGATAGGTGCTCCTGTAATTAATGTAGCGATAATAACCAGGATGCTTATGCTAATCAAAGTAATCATCATGAACGAAGATTGCTGAAGTGTTTTTGCTTTGAATTCAGATGCGAGTGATTTTTCCTTCTCGTTAAGATTAGATGAGAAACTAAAATCACTAATTTTACCAAGCTTATATCCAAGAGCGTCTAGCTCAGAGATTCTTTTTCTATCTTGTTCATTCAGTTCAATCACTTAAATTCACCTCATAAATCTGTACTTATTTTAACGCATTTATTCTTGCAACTCTGATAGAAAATGAAGGACATCAATGCATCAAATTAAGTAGCGATAGGTGCTGCATAACCTACGCCAACAATACCCATATTAAGGATAAATCCTAGAAAGTACGCGATTGGAATTCTAAGTATAAATGAAGAAAGTAGTGTAGTTATTAATATTAAGTAGCCGCGCTCTGTTCCAGTACAGTTTATAGCTTAAACTTTAGAAGGGCGCTTCTGGAAAGGGATAAGTCCATATTCCTTAAGTGAAGCGATAGTCTTCTCACCAAATACAGAAGAATACTCTACATACTTGTCATACTCAACGATATCAACAGTATAGTAGATGCTGATAGGTACACCTTCACCGTTAGAAAAGCCCTGAGTCTTAACGCCAATTGAGAACTTGTCCTTAAGGTGAGGGTCCTTACGAATTCCTTCAAGTATCGCATGACGCCACTTTGTAAGATTTGTCTCCTCTCCGTCCATTTTGATGGAATCTGGATCAATCGAGATTGAGTAGGAAACTTGACGCATTTCCTTAGTGATTGTTCTGTGCCAGTTCTTACAAGCAGTAGTCTGGAATGTATAAGCTGGCAAAGTAAATGTAGTGTTATCAAAAGCTCTTACCTTAACTGTGATAAGTGCGATATCTACAACTTCACCTTCAACACCCATTGATGGAATTGAAATCCAGTCGCCAATCTCGAGCATGTTCTCAGAAGTAATCTGCACACCTGCAACAAGACCTACAAGAGCATCCTTAAATACAATCGAAAGGATAGCTGTAAAGGCACCAAATCCAGAGATAAGAATGAGTGGATTTTGATTAAGAAGAACGGATACGATTATGATTCCTAGGATGATGCAAATAGCAATCTTAATTACAGTTATAGGACCCTTGATTGGACGCTTACGTGAAATAGGGTTAATAGTGTATGCATCTATTACGATATCAGCTGCTGCACATATAACAAACATAAGCATTGTCAAGCTTCCGATAGCTGATATCTTAGGAAAGAGCATGTTGATACTTGCAAAGAATATAAAGATAGTAAAATAGTAGATAATTTTGTGTGCAATAACAGACTCTGCTATCTTTACCATTAGTCTCTTCTTTGACTTGACAAACATTCGATTAATGACGACTAGAATAATTGCTACAATAAATGCGATTGCAATCGCAATGAATATCTTTATTAGTGAAGAGAGGATACCAAAAAGTAAGCCCTCGCCAAGTAAACTTAAAAGCCAGGAATCTATCAAAGCGTACATATAAAAATCTCCTTGGAAAATAAACCCACAACACCATAATTATAACACGTGTAAAAACTAATAGATATTCGGAGAATAAACAATTTATGAACAACTAATTTGCTCATATGCGGAGTTGTTGTATAGGTGGGTCGGGCGTATTATTAAAGTAGCTCCAGGGAATACTGAAGATTAAGTATTCGAACACATGGACCGCCTACCTGACGGGCAAGACTTATAGAAGCTAGCGAATGGTAGGAGTTACGAGCATAGTGGCTGACGGGTCGGGGGACCGATTACAAGTCACAGGTTGTAACAGACAATTGATTCGGTGATTGAGCCGCGTGCCTCTGAGATGTCAGGGCCGACAGGTAGATGCCGAGGCGAGGTGGATGTTATACCGGTACGTACAAACCGAGTAACCTCTAGTAGGTGAATGGGAGATGCGAGATAAGCGGTATAGAGGAAGCTGTGGCAGGTCAAGGGTTGTTATGATAGCGATTGAAGGCTCGGGTGGTTGTCAAAGGGTTGTGGTAGTTCGGGTAGCCAAGGTTAGGTTCGCTGGAGCTTTATAATGCAAAAAATCCAGTCGTGATATAATTATACTAATAACATTTTGGGGAAGGTTGACTATATGAATCCAGAAGAAGCAAGAGCCTTTTTTAAGACTGATAGATATGCAAATGAAGCAACAGATATTGAGATTGTAGACGTAAAAGAAGGATATGCAAAGGTTGCTATCAAAATCCAAGATAAGCACTTGAATGGTAACAATGTAGTTATGGGCGGATGCATTTATACGCTCGCTGATTATGCCTTTGGTATTGCTTCTAATTGTGGTCCAATGGCGTGCGTTACTTTAAGTTCTAATATCGTTTTTAACTCTGCAGGCAAAGGCGAGTATCTATACGCTGAGACAGAAGAAATCAAGAGCGGAAGGACAGTATGTAACTATAGAGTTAAGGTAACTGACGATAACGGAAAAATCGTTGCTAACGCTGATTTTGTAGGCTACAGAAGCCCAAGAACTTAAGTCTAACAAATACTTCGCGCCTAATTTCTCCCACAATTAAGTGAAGCGAAAGAGATAGAATTGTAACCGTACGGTAGCATTAATCTGCTAAAATTCGTATAGGTATAAATATATGTTGAGACAAGAGACAAGAAATAAATCTATATTGGCGCTTCTCGTGTGTGCATCAATTGCACTACCAATTGTCGCGCTACCAATCGGAATAAGAGAGGATGTAACATCAGCACTAAGAGTACGTGCTGCTTATGATGATGTTTTCCCTGAAGAAGAGGTAGAACCAGAACTCTCACCAGAAGAAATTGAAGAGCAGTTTAGTGATGAGGATTATCAGTATTTCCTTAATGGTGGTACTATCTCATCTACATATGAAGGCGATTTTCAGCCTCTATATACTGATACTGAATATCAGGATGTAGCAGCTTTTACAGTATTCCAGGCTACAGACGAAGCTGGACTTCCTATTGAGCTTTTGGATCCTCTTTATTTCGCACCAGATGAGACAACATACTATATCGCTGCTCCTGACTCTATCTTGAAGGAAAAGCCAGATATGAGTTCTATTACATTGCAGACTCTCGATTATGCTGATGAAGTTACTCGTATCGCTATTGGTGATACATGGTCAATGATTAGAACTGAAGATGGTGCAGAAGGTTATGTACTTACTGCATCCCTGTCATATGAGATGGTATGGGTAGCAGTAGATAGAACAGTATGGGTTGATACAGGTTCTCTTACAATCAGAGCTGAAGCTTCAGTTGATTCTGAGAATTTGGGAACACTTTATCGCAATGACAGACTTCACGTAATTGGCTTGTCTGATAAGTGGTATCACGTTGTAACTCCAAATGGAACAGAGGGTTATGTATATAGATCTTATACAACACAGACTGCACCTCCAACTCCAACACCACGACCAAGTAGAACTGGTAATGGTGGACGAGGCGGCGGATCTTCCTCCGGTGGCGGAGGTGGAGGCGGCGGTGGCTGGGTAAGCTACGGTACTAACGGCTACACAATCGCTTCTATTGCTGAGTCTATGGTTGGTACACCATATGTATGGGGTGCATCTTCAAGCTCTGCTGTAGACTGTTCTGGTCTTGTATGTTATGCGTATGCACAGTTAGGTGTTGGTTTACCACACTATTCTGGTTCTCTTACATCAGTTGGTGTTGCTGTTCCAAGAGATCAAGTTATGCCTGGTGACATTATCTGTTGGGATTCTGGCGGATATTGTGGCCACGTAGGTATCTATGTAGGTAACGGTATGGCCGTCGATGCTAGAGGTCGAGCGTGGGGTACAGTATATGGATCTATTGATAGATCGAGTATCTTAACAATCAGACGAATTTTTACTTAATTTCAATCATCAAAGCGTCTACTTCTGGTAGACGCTTTTTATATGGTAGGATATATATGTATTCTATGTCGTTGGGGTCATGATGGAAGGTTTTTACATTAGCGAGATTGATGATGTCTTGTTTGCATCTATGCAGGGCAAGAGTTTTAAATCAGATTGTACAACTTTGCGTGAAGACTTAAGGTTAGTACATGTACTTCACGTTGGCTTTGATGACTTAACTCATGAAGGTGAGTTAGTCGTTAATAAGTCTATTGCTTTTGATACTTTATCTGTATTTGAAAAGCTGTTTGAAGCTCGATATCCAATTGAGCGCATAGAATTAATAGATAAGTATGATGCCGATGATGAAGCTTCCATGCGTGCCAATAATTCTTCTGCTTTTAATTTTAGATTTATCTCGTATACGACAACAGTATCGAATCATGGAATGGGTCTTGCCATCGACATCAACCCACTTTATAACCCTTACGTAAAGATGGTTGGCGATAGATTAAGTATTGAGCCTCTAACAGGCGCTCCGTATGTTGATCGAAGCCTAGATACTCCATATAAGATTGATCACGATGACTTAGCATATAAACTTTTTATTGAAGCTGGTTTTACTTGGGGAGGCGACTGGGTAGGTCGTAAAGATTATCAGCATTTTGAGAAGGTATAAAAAGAGAAATATATAATTTAAGAGGGTATTATGATTAGGACATGTAAGAATTGTGCAGGAAAACTGACGTACGACGTTCACCAAAGGGGCCTTGTTTGTGAATCTTGTGGTACGTTTTTTGATGTAAGTGAATATGATACATCTGAAGACTATATTGATAACGAAATAGTAGATTCATTTAAGGATATGATGGATTGCAATATCTATCAGTGCAATTCATGTGGAGCTGAGATTTCCATTAACGATACTGAAGCGTCAACATTTTGCATCTATTGTGGTAACCCAGCTATCGTTTTCTCTAGAGTAGCAAAGCTTAAAAAACCAGAGGTTATTGTGCCTTTCGAAGTATCTAAGGAAGAAGCACTTCAGATTGTAAGAAAGCATATTAATGCGGGCTTTTTTATTCCTAAGGATATCAAGAATTTTAAGCCAGAACTTCTTCGTGGAATCTATATTCCTTATTATGTAACTAATGTCGAATATGATGTATCTGCGATGCTTTCTGCGGTTCAAAGTTCAGGTAAGCATTCGCATACATACTATTTCTTGCGTTCTGGATATGCGTCGATGCCATGGATAACTACAGATGCATCTACAACTTTAAGTGATGGTAGTAGCCAAAGATTAGAGCCTTATAACCTGAGAAGGGCAGTTGAATTTGATGAGGACTATCTCGTAGGCTTTTATTCAGATATGTCTGATGTTAAAGAGAAAGATGCTATTAGCGTTGCAAAAGAGAGAGCAAAAGCTATTGTCGATGAGGAACTTTTGAATTCTATAAAGGGTAGTAAAAAGAAAATCGTTCATTCAAGAGAAACGGCAGAAGTTTATGAGAAGCCGGTTACAGCGATGCTTCCTGCGTGGTTTTTAACATTCAGATATGAGGATAAGCCATACACCATAATAGTAAATGGCCAGACAGGAAAGGTAGTTGGTGGATTGCCTTGGAATAAGCCTCTTTTTATAGCGCTTCTAGTCTTAACTGCAGTTGTACTTTCAATAGTATGTGTGGCGGTTATGAATTTATTATTACCGATAATATTCAGTAGTTCCGGACATCATCGCTCATCTGGTTCTAATAACAACGGTAACTTTATAGTTCTTGTAGTTGCGGGTGCTGTCTATAGTATTATTGCCGGAGTTAATTATATTAAGAGAACTATGAAATCTATAAGCAGAACATCGGCAAGCACACTCAATCAGTTTGCTGGCAAGAGACAGAAGGGAGAGTAATTGATATGGTTTTATTCTTTGCGATTATTCTAGGTGTACCTCTTGGAACTGGACTTGCCCTTCGATTAGTAGGCAGTATGCTTAATAAATCAAATAACTTAGGAGACACGAAGTGCACGCTTAGTGATGTATCAAAAGGCGGTTTGCTCGGGCAAGATTTTAAAAACAGAGTCAAGAAAGAAACACCACTTAGAGATGTTTTAAATCCTAGAATTCTTGAGCACCGAAGAGGGACTATCAATCCTGATGTTATAGTAGATGACAAAGACTACGATAATCCTGAATTGGCTAATATTAATTGGCATCAGTAAAATAAAATTCCCGCTACCAGCAGGTGGCGGGAATCTTTTTGTCAGGAATAGTTTTTAGAATGGCATTAGCAGGTCTGCGCCCATTCTGAAGACTGGCAATCCAAGTGGAATTCCAATCAATGTGCAACAAAGTGCTACGCCCAAAGAGAAGAGAACTAGTGAGCTTGGAAGTCTGACACAAAGCCAGAACAATGTCTTAATAAGTGCTCCTCCAATCTTGGTGCAAAGCCAAATCACAAAACCAAGCACAAATATAATAATTGCTGCTGCGATCATTTTGATCACCATCCTTTCCTTTATTCCGTAATTGAATATTAACACATTAATTATTAAGAGATTATTAAGTTCATCTGCAATCCTTTATTTTGCGCAATTTGACCCTCAATACAGTATTTGAATAATCAGTATCATGTTGATTCACCTAATCGACCAAACATGAACCGCCACATGAACCTATTCCAAAAAACACATCAACAAAAAGAGGCCATCTCGTTTTGAGATAGCCTCTTAATAAATAAATCAGTCTTATATTACTTAACTACGATATTAGCAATTCTTCCCTTAACGTAGATGAACTTAACTACATTGCGTCCTGCCAAAGCTGCTGTAAATCTCTCATCAGCCTTAACGAGTTCCTCGACTGCTGCCTGGTCAGCATCAGCTGGGATGTTAACCTTGAAGATGATTTTACCATTCATCTGAACAGCAATCTCAACTGTAGAAAGAACTAAAGCAGACTCATCAAATTCTGGCCACTTCTGATTAAATACAGAGTACTCATTGCCAAGCATTTCCCATGACTCTTCTGCGAAGTGAGGAGCAAATGGAGAGAGGATTAAAATCAGCTTCTCTACAACCATCTTAAGGAAAGAGCCTCTAGCCTTACCAGACTGCTGATACTTACCGATAGCGTTCATAAGCTCCATCATACGAGCGATGGATGTGTTGAACTGGAATCTGTCGATATCGTTAGTAGCAGACTTAATTGTGTAGTTCAAAGTATAGTTCAAATCCTTCTCGAGATCACCTAACTCGTAAGCGGCAGAAGTATCCATGCCAGAAACTTCTTCTACAAGTCTCTCAACACGGCGGATGAACTTAACGATAGCCTGTAATCCGTCGCCGTTCCATGGACCACCCTCTGTGTATGCGAAGCCGAATGCGAGGTATGTACGGAATACGTCAGAACCATACTTGGAGATGTACTCGTCTGGAGCTACTGTGTTACCACGAGACTTACTCATTCTGTTGCCGTCAGGTCCGAGGATGATACCCTGGTGAACAAGACTTGTGAAAGGCTCGTCGAAGTTAACAAGTCCCATATCTCTCATTGCCTTGCAGATAAATCTAGAGTAGAGCAAGTGCATAGCAGCGTGCTCAGGACCACCAACGTACTTGTCTACTGGAGCGAGCTTGTTGATGATGTCCTTAGAGAAAATCTCATCGGAATTCTTGTTATCTGGATAACGGAGCTCATACCATGAAGAGTCAACGAATGTATCCATTGTATCTGGGTCTCTCTTAGCATCGCCACCACAAGATGGACACTTGCAGTTGATGAAGGAATCACACTTAGCAAGTGGAGACTCACCGTCTGGTGTGAATTCAACATCGTAAGGGAGGAGAACTGGGAGTTCCTTCTCAGGTACAGGTACAACACCGCACTTCTCACAGTGAATCATTGGGATTGGTGTACCCCAATATCTCTGACGAGAAATGAGCCAGTCACGGAGACGATAGTTAACCTTCTTTTCACCCATTCCGATGGAGTTAAGCTTAGCTACGATAGCATCCAAACCTTCGTGCATTTCCATGCCATCGAACTCACCGGAGTTATAGAGGTAACCCTTCTTCTCGCAGTATGGAAGCTCGTTCTCTACGCCTTTCTCAGACTGAACTACAGGGATAATCTCGAGACCATACTTCTTAGCGAACTCATAGTCTCTGTCATCGTGTGAAGGTACAGCCATAACTACACCAGTACCATAAGCTGCGATTACGTAATCAGCAGCCCAGATTGGAACCTTACGTCCGTTAAGAGGGTGGATAGCATAAGCACCTGTAAATACACCAGTCTTCTCACGAGTTGTGGACATACGGTCGATATCAGTAACCTTAGATGTCTTAAGCTTATACTCTTCGACTACTGCGCGCTGCTCATCAGTTGTAAGCTTGTCGCAAATCTCAGCCTCAGGTGCAACTACAACATAAGTAACACCCATGAAAGTATCAGCACGAGTTGTAAATACTTCGAGCTTAACTGGAGTTCCGTCATCGTTCATAAGCTGCTTGCCGTCTTTTTCAACATACAAAGCAACCTGGGAACCTTCGGATCTACCAATCCAGTTAGTCTGAATCTTCTTTGTCTTCTCTGGCCAGTCAAGCTGTGGGAGACAATCAAGAAGCTCCTGAGCATAGTCAGTAATCTTAAAGAACCACTGTGTCATGTGCTTGTGTACGACTTCAGTATCACAACGCTCACAAAGGCCGTCAACAACCTGCTCATTAGCAAGTACTGTCTGGCATTTAGGACACCAGTTAACAGGTGCGTTCTTACGGTAAGCGAGGCCTTTCTCATAAAGCTTTAAGAAAAGCCACTGGTTCCACTTATAGTAGTCAGGCATGCATGTAGCAAGCTCGTAATTCCAGTCGAAAGTAGCGCCCATCTCCTTGAGCTGCTTTTCCATAGTAGCGATGTTCTTCAAAGTAGAATCCTGTGGGTGTATACCAGTCTTGATAGCATAGTTCTCAGCAGGTAGACCAAAAGCATCGAAGCCCATTGGATGGAATACATTAAAGCCCTGCATTCTCTTCATACGTGACCATGAGTCAGTCAAAGAATAGTTATACCAGTGACCAAGGTGAAGGTTAGCGCCTGATGGGTAAGAGAACATCTCGAGGCAGTAAAGCTTCTTGCCCTCTTTGTTAGGATCGAACTTGTAAAGTTCAGTCTCTTCCCATTTCTTTTGCCACTTGCGGTCAATATCAACTGAATACGACATGTGCAAATACCTCTTTATTATTAAATAATTAAATCGATACATTGTATCACATCAAACTCTAAAAAAGACATAAACTTGCAACATTACTGCCCCTTTGTCTAATTGATTTTACTTTTGCATAATGTTTTAATACATATGCATATTAGAACTTAATGTGCCGTTTTATCGGCATTTAACTATATATAGAGGTAGCAAATATGGGTTTAGGAATGGAAATTGGTATCGATCTCGGTACTAGTAGTGTATTGATTTATGTTCGTGGTAAGGGTGTTGTTCTTAAGGAACCATCCGTAGTCGCAGTTAATAATAAGACAGGTAAGGTTTTGGCAGTAGGTGAGAGTGCAAGCTTGATGCTTGGTAGAACACCTGGAGTTGTAGAGGCTATTCGTCCTCTTCGTGAAGGTGTAATCTCTGACTTCAGAGCAACTGAGGTTATGCTTAAGGCATTTATCGGCCGTGTATGTACAGGTCTTCGTGCGACATATTTTAAGCCAACAATCGTAGTATGTGTTCCATCTGTTATTACTCCAGTTGAGCAGCAGGCTGTAGAAAATGCTTGTCGTCATGCTGGTGCTAAGGATGTATTTTTGATTCGTGAACCAATCGCTGCTGCTATCGGTGCTGGTATCGATATCACTAAGGCAAGTGGTTCTATGGTTGTTGATATCGGTGGTGGTACTACAGATATTTCTGTTATCTCACTTTGTGAGCCTGTAGTAGATGCATCTTTGAAGGTTGCAGGTGATAAGTTTGACGAGGCTATTATTAAGCACGTTCGTCGTAAGCATAATATCTTGATTGGTGAGAAGACAGCTGAGATGCTTAAGATTCAGATTGGTTGTGCTTATCCAAGAGATGAGGAGCTTACACTTGATGTTCGTGGTAGAAACTTAATCACAGGTCTCCCATCAACAGTTACAGTTTCTTCTACTGAGATGCTTGAGGCTTTGGAAGAGCCAGTATCTTCCATCTTCGAGGCAGTGCACGTGGTTCTCGAGAAAACACCTCCTGAATTGATGGCTGATATCTCTCAAAGAGGTATCGTAATGACTGGTGGTGGAGCACTCCTTTATGGCCTTGATAGAATGCTCGCTACTAAGATTGGTATCGACGTATATATCGCTCAGGATCCAATTTCCTGCGTAGCAATCGGTACAGGTAAGGCCCTCGACATGATGGATAAGTTCGCAGCTTTGGGTGATCAGTAAGGATAGATAGATTAGAATAAATATTTATATAAATCGATATGTCGAAGAATCGGGTTTGCGCCCGATTCTTTCTTTTGATTTAAATACATAAAATAGTTGACGGGTTTATAATCTTAATGATAATATCAGCCCAAGGTTACAAAGGTGTTGACCGATTTATTCCCAATGAATTGACGATTTTAAAACCATTGTTATTCACAAGTAAACGAGGTATACATGTCAGAATTAGATTCTTTGATTTCTAAGTCAAAGGAAGATATCGAGGCAATCGCTGTACAGTTTGGCGATTATACTCCTGCAGTTGCCGCTACAAAGTCTAAGGAAGAGCTCATCGCTTCTATTGCTAAGATGTCCGTTAAGGATGTTCAGACAGCTATGTATGGTGAATCTGAGCCAAAACCTAAGAAGGAAAAAGCGCCTGCAAAATCTTCAAAACCAAAGAACAAGAAGCCTACGCCTAAGAAGGCTGAGGCAAAGGTAGAAACACCGGCTGAAGTATTAGCTGAAGAGCCAGTTGTTAAGTCTCAGGAAGTTGCTGAAGTTAAGGTTGATGCTAAGCCAGAAGCTACAGAAGTAAAGTCTGAGAAGCCAAAGCGTGGAAGAAAAAAGAAGACTGAGACTAAGGCAGAAGAAGCTCCGGTTGAAGTAGTAACAGAGACTAAAGCAGAAGTTGCTTCAGAAGCTACAAAAGAGACTTCAGTTGTAGAAGAGAAGAAGCCAAAGGCTAAGCGTGGTAAGAAGAAAAAGACAGAAGAGACTTTAGTAGAATCTGTTCCAGCTGAAGCTTCACAAGAGCCTTCTGAAGTAACAGAGAATACACCATCTGAAGAGACTCCAGTGGAAGCTTCTGAAGAGAAAGTTGAAGGCAAGAAGAATTCTAAGAATCGTAAGAAGAGAAGAATCTCTTTTGGCCCTGAGCAGGAGACTAAAGAAGTCGAGATTCCTGAAGGTGAAGCAGTTCCAGAATCTGAAGCTTCTGAAGAAGAGGCACAGCCTGAGAAACCACAGCCACAAGAGCCTCAGTACATCGAGATTGAAGGTATCTTAGAGATCGGTAGTGGTGATAATAAGAACGATTTCAATGGATTCGTTCACACTAAGAATTATTTGCCAGGTGAAGATGATGCATACGTTCCAGGCCAGATGATTAGAAGACTTGGACTACGTAAGGGTGATCATATCAAGGGACTAGCTGTTGCTCCTCATGGTAAGGACAGATACGCTCCTCTTCGTAAGGTATTGGAAGTTAATGGCGTAGAGATTCCTGAGGACTCCGATTTTGAGATTACTAAGAAGCGCCCTAGATTTGAAAGCTTAACTGCTATCTACCCAGATCAGAGATTAAAGCTCGAGACTGGTAAGGAAGATTTATCAACAAGAATTATCGATTTGTTCTGCCCAATTGGTAAGGGACAAAGAGGTATGATCGTATCTCCTCCTAAGGCTGGTAAGACAGTTCTTTTGAAGAAGGTTGCTAATGCTATTACTGAGAATAATCCAGAGTGTAAGGTAATTGTTCTCTTAATCGATGAGCGTCCAGAGGAAGTTACTGATATGCAGCGTTCTATTAAAGGTGAGGTTGTATATTCTACTTTCGATAAGCGCCCTGAGAACCACGTTAGAGTTACAGAGCTTGTATTAGAGCGTGCAATGAGACTTGTTGAGCTTGGACAGGATGTTGTAATCCTTCTTGACTCTATGACTCGTCTCGCAAGAGCTTATAACCTTACAATTAACCCAACAGGTAGAACATTATCTGGTGGTCTTGATCCAGGCTCACTCTATGGTCCTAAGCGCTTCTTTGGTGCTGCACGTAACATCGAGTTCGGCGGAAGTTTGACAATTATCGCATCTGCTTTGATTGAGACTGGTTCTAGAATGGACGAAGTAATCTTCGAGGAGTTCAAGGGTACAGGTAACATGGAAGTTGTACTCGACAGAAAACTTGCTGACCGCCGTGTTTACCCAGCTATCGCAGTTGATAAGTCAGGTACACGTCGTGAAGACCTGCTCCTTACACCAGAACAGCTCTCTTCTGTATGGCTTACACGTAAGGCTATTGCAGATGTTGATACTATCGCTGGAACAGAGGCAGTATTGAACTTTATGAAGCGCACTACAAACAACGCATCTTTCGTGCTTTCTGCTCAGAAGTCGTTTGCTGTAGATAGCTAATACTTATACTGGAGAATATAGTATATGGGTAAATATGATAACGTTCCTGCAGAATATAAGCCGATAGGTATGTGGGGATACCTTGGGTATGAGATATTGTTTACACTTCCTGGTGTGGGATGGATTATTCTGATTATCTTTGCATGTGGTGCATCAGGCAATGAGAATGTTAAGAATTTTGCGAGATCATATTTCTGTTTATTCATTATTCAGGCTGTGATTGTAGCAATACTCATAGTGGCTATGATTGCAGCTGAAATAGATTTTTGGTATTTTTCACAGGACTTTATCGATGCACTGAATAATTTTGGTTGACAAGGGGTATTAAATAAAGTAATATTTCCGAGTTAACTATAAATCCGATACGGTATACGTATATAAATACGCACCATATCTTTGATTAGAGGTGAGAAACAATGAGAAATGACATCCATCCGGAAACTTACATGGCAACTATTACATGTGCTTGCGGTGCGACATTCGAGGCTATCTCTACAAAGCCAGAAGTACACGTAGATATTTGCTCCAACTGTCATCCTTTCTACACAGGAAAGCAGAAGCTTGTTGATACAGGCGGAAGAATTGACAAGTTTAACAAGAGAATGGGCAGAGCTTAATAAGAAACCCACTAATAACCGTCTCAATCGAGACGGTTATTTTTATGCCATAATTTTTCACCGCCCTTTTTACCTTTATTTGTTATAATTCTTATGTATTAAAAATATTGGAGTTAATATGTCAGAAAATAAATCAGCTATTAAGAAGACTACTATCGGCGGTCAGGCTTTGATCGAAGGTATCATGATGGTAGGTCCTACCAGAAGTTCCATCGCTGTTCGTAAGGGCGACGGTACTATTCATATTGAAGAAGTAGCTCAAAGTGAGAGAGTAACTTTCTTTGAGAAGGTGCCTTTCATAAGAGGTTGTATTAGATTTTATAAGATGCTTGTTAAGGGTACAGATGCTTTGATGCGTTCTGCTGATATCTCAGAGGAGGGAGCTCCTAAGGAAGAGGCAGAAGAAGGTAAGAAAGAGTCTGCTCTTGATAAGTATTTAAACGAGCACTATAACGTATTAATTACTTTGTCTGCAGTGCTTGGTATTTTAATTAGCGTAGGTCTTTTCATCTTATTGCCATGGCTTATTACTTTTATTGCAACTAAGTTTATCCCACAGGAGATTTTGGCTACTACATGGATGCAGGTAGTTTTAAACTTAGCTGAAGGTGTTTTAAGACTTATTATTTTCTATTGCTACCTTAAGTTTTCAGCAAGAATCGAGGGTATTGATCGAGTATGGCGTTACCACGGTGCTGAGCATAAGACAATCGCGTGCTATGAAGCTGGTGAGCCACTTACTGTAGAGAATATCAAGAAGCACTCTAGATTCCATCCACGATGTGGTACATCTTTTATGTTTCTTGTTCTTGCAGTATCAATTCTTATCTACACTATTGCTGAGCTAATCATTGGTGAAGGTGGAGCATTAGTTAGTATTGCGACAAGACTCATCTTTATTCCAATTATCTGTGGTATCTCTTTTGAGATTCTAAGATTTGTAGGAAGACATGATGACAATGGTATTTGTAAGCTTTTGGCTAAGCCTGGACTATGGCTTCAGAAGACAACAACAGGTGAGCCTGATGATGCGATTATTGAAGTAGCAATTGCTGCTATGCAGGCTGTTATCCCTGAGGATGCTGAGTCTGATGTTTGGTAATATAGACGAAGGAATTAAAATTTTAACTGACGCGGGCATCCCACTAGAAGATGCCCGTTTTGATATTTTCCCGTTTTTAGAAGAACTGGGCACAGATAACGAAGCTTTTTTAGAAGCATGTCGTAAGTACGCATCAGGTGTACCCATGGGCTATTCGATTGGTAAGCAGAACTTTTACCACGAAGTCTATACAGTTACACCAGCAACTCTTATTCCAAGGCCAGATACTGAGCTTTTGGTTGAGACCGCACTTTGGTGCTATGGAGCCTTACGCGACTGGCTTTATACTGATGCTGTTCATGCGCCTAAGCGTGTATTTCCAAAGACTAGATGCCTTCGTATCTTGGATTTATGTACAGGAACGGGCTGCGTTGGTATTTCAATCTTTAATGCTTTGAAGAAAAAATACGACAATGTGGAGCTTTTCTTGTGTGATATCTCTGACGAGACACTAGAAGTAACACGTAAAAACGTTCAGGAAGCCTCTATAGAGCCACAAAGTGTGAAGATTTTCAAATTAGACGTTCTAGAAGGCAGAATTCCTGAGGAGTGGGGCAAGTTCGATATCGTGGATTCTAATCCTCCTTATATCAATTCTAAGGAGATGGATGAGCTCGACGATAGCGTTAAGAACTATGAGCCGGACTTGGCGTTAAGAGGCGGTGAAGACGGCCTTATTTTCTATGAACCAATCTGTAAAATAGCAAAAAGCGTCCTCGTAGAGGATGGAATATTGGCTGTGGAGCACGGATATAACCAAAAACAGGAAGTCGCTCAAACCCTTATAAATGCTGGGTTTAACAATGTTAAAACGCTAAAAGACTACGGAAATAACGATCGAGTATGCTACGGTGAGGTGTGAATTATGCCAGGTAAGTTTTTCTTATACAAATATGAGGTAGACGACGTAGTTAAGCTTAAGAAAAAGCACCCTTGTGGAAGCCAGGAATGGACTTTAACAAGAGTAGGTGCAGATTGCAAATTAACTTGTAACGGCTGTGGAAGAATAATGGAAATGGATAGGCCTACGCTTGAGAAGGCGACAGTAGAGGTGAAGCGTAATGGATAACTTACAGAAAATAGCGATGCTAATTGACGCGGATAATACACAGGTTAATAAGATTTCTCCTGTTATTAGACAGATTTCAACTAAGGGAAGAATCGTAGTTAAGAGGGCTTATGGTAACTGGAAAAAGGATGCCTTAAAGCCATGGGAAAACGAGATTAAGAACTTAGCTATTGATGCTAGGCAACAGTTCGACTACGTATCTGGTAAAAATGCATCTGACATGGCTGTGGTAATTGATGCTATGGATATGCTCTACCGTGATCTTTATGACTGCTTTGTACTAGTATCTTCTGACTCTGACTACACTCCACTTGCTATTAGACTCCATGACTCTGGCGTGTACGTTATTGGAGTAGGCGAGAAGAAGACTCCAGTTGCATTTCGAAATGCTTGTGACGAGTTTATCTTTCTAGAAAACCTAGATACTCCTAAGAAGAAAAAGCCAGCTCAGACAAAGAGTAGTGGAACAACTTCTAACAAGAAGAAAAATACTAAGCAGAAGCAGGAAATTGATGCTCCTGATATTGAGGAAATTCATAATCTTATTCGTATCGCATGGAACAGTTACCAGGATGACGACGGCTTTGTAAATGTCTCTTCTGCAGGATCTTATATCATGCGTGCGATGCCTGACTTTGATGTTAAGAATTATGGTTACACAAAGATACCAGAGATACTCGCATCTTTCCCAAATAAGTACAAAATGGAACGTCGTCCCGGTAAAGGAACGACGACCATCATTGTTTATCAGTGTATAGATTGATTACATGATTTCAGTTGACTGTGATACGCAGATTTTACGGCCGTCGCAGTCCTTGATGACAAACTGTCTATTAGAGGAGGCCTTTTCAGATTCGTTAGCATCTGGGAGGTCTTCTACTATTTCTACACCATTGGATTTAAGCTCGTGGTACAAAAGCATTGGTTCAGAAGCATAAATGATAAATTCATACATTGATACAGAACCGATTCTTACTGGACTCTCGACCAAGGCTATGACGATATTATCTCTTGTAAGTCTTATGTGAGGCATTTTTTCATCAGATAAGTGAGTTGCCTTAAACCCTAAGTTTTTCTCGTAAAAGAGAGCTGTCTTAACTGGGTCTACGCAAGCCCAGACTGGTGCTGCAGCATTCATTAAGTGAAGAGCTGAACCTTCTTCCTCTGGCTGTTCCTCGGAAGACTCAGGCGCCTTTTCTACCTCAGCTTCACTAGCGTTAAACTTAAAGCCTAGAATCTCCTGACAAAAAGCCTTCTCATGCTCGCTTAATGAGTCCATCATCTTATGACGCTCCATAATCTCATCCATAGACGGTGAATCAGGTACATCACGTAAGAAATCAACTTTCTCGAGGTATTCAGCGAGATTTAAAAAGCGAATGTAAAGAGGCATAATTTCCTTAGCATTTGAAGGTAAGTCTACACCCTTTGTTCCGTGAAGCATCATCATGGCATATTCAGTAGCTTCAGGTGGCATGTTTGCAAAGAGCTTATTCAAAAAAGTTAACTCATCACCTGTGTTATCAGCAACTCCTCCACGCTTAATAGTCTCTTCGAACATATCGAACACTACATTAATGTCGTGGAGAGGATAGTTTTTACTAAGCATATGGCGCTCCTATATATAATTTTTGTTAAATTATATCATCAAATTCGAATTGAATATTTATGCGTTAGTACTATGATATACACGCGGTAAAAAGAAATGGCAGATTTAAAGAAGACAAATGCGATGAGAATGCTCGATAAAGCTGGTCTCCCATATGAGGCTATCGAGTACGAGTATGATGAAAATGACCTCGATGGTCATCATGTTGCTGACTTTTTAAATCTCCCTTACGAAGAAGTTTTTAAGACTTTGACAGCAAGAGGAGATAACGGCGAGTATTTGGTTTTCTGTCTGTCGGTTGATGATGAACTTAACCTTAAGAAAGCAGCGCAGCTTGCGAAGGTAAAGCGTGTCGAGTTAATTCATGTTAAGGATTTACTTGGCGTTACAGGCTATATTCGCGGCGGTTGTTCTCCTATCGGTATGAAGAAGAAATATAGAACATTTTTTGATGAGATGATTGAGCTTGTTGACATGGTATCCGTAAGTGGTGGTCAGCGTGGTGTTCAAATTAGAATGGACGCTAAGACACTTGTCGAATATACAGAAGCTACAGTCGGTTCCATCACAATGTAAGTGAGGCTAATATGGAATTTGACGTAAGTATGGTTGTAAGAGACATGTGCATCATTGTCTTGGCAGCGAAGTTCTTAGGACTTCTTGCTCGTAAGATTAAGGTACCAGATGTAGCAGGTGAGATTATCGCCGGATTATTGATTGGACCTTCAGTATTAAACCTCGTTAACACTTCTCAGTATTTATCCGCATTAGCAGAAATCGGCGTAATTATGCTTATGTTTTCTGCAGGTCTTTCCACTAACCTAAGATCACTTAAAAAGACAGGCCTTAAGGCAACTGCCATCGCAGTCTTTGGCGTATTCGTTCCTCTTATTCTCGGTACAGTTCTTTATATGTGTTTCTACGGTTTTGCTCCATGGGGTGACGAGAAGTTCTATCGTGCAGTTTTTATCGGAACAATTCTTACAGCAACTTCTGTTAGTATCACAGCTCAGACTTTGAAGGACTTAGGCAGAATCAAGGAAGAAGTTGCTACTACAATTATGAGTGCAGCTATTATCGACGATGTCATCGGTATCGTTGTTTTGACATTCGTTATCGGCCTTAAAGATCCTGAAGCAAACGTCGCTAGAGTGTGTATCTTTACTGTGTTGTTCTTCGTTTTCGTAGCGTTGGTTGGTTACTTAATCTATCGTCTCTTTAAGTACTATGATAAGAAGTACCCACATACAAGAAGAATCCCAATCTTAGGTCTTGCATTGGCGTTTGGCCTTGCATACTTAGCAGACGATGTATTCGGTGTAGCTGATATCACAGGTGCATTCGTAGCTGGTGTTATCCTTTGCTCTCTTAAAGACTCTGACTACATTAACCGTAAGATGGACGTTAACTCCTATATGCTCTTTGGTCCAGTATTCTTCTGTTCCATCGGTATTCAGACAGACTTGTCTTCCATTAATATGAGCATACTCTGGTTCTCGCTAGCATTTGTTCTAGTTGGTCTTTTGTCTAAGATTATCGGCTGCGGCCTCATCTCGAAATGCATGCGTTATAGCAATCGTGATTGCCTTAAGATTGGTGTTGGTATGATGACAAGAGGTGAGGTTGCTTTGATTGTTGCTCAGCGTGGACTTCAAGTTGGAATGCTTGATTCGACATTCTTTACAAGCGTAATTTTGCTTATCATTATTTCTTCAATTATGACACCAATTATCTTGAAGGGATTATATTCTGAATAGTGTATAATTAATTGATTTATTAATTAAGGAGCACTATTTATGTCTAATCTTAAATTGGAAGAACTTAAGGCAGGCGCCAAGATATACTTCGTAGGAATCGGTGGCATCTCCATGAGTGGACTTGCTATTCTAACTAAGGGTTACGGATTTAAGGTTGGAGGCTCTGATAATCATCCATCTGAGAGAACTCAAATGCTTGCTAATATGGGCATGTCTATCTATAACTCTCAGGAGTCTGAAAATATAGATGATTTTAATCCAGACTATATCGTTAAGACAGCAGCGATTCTTCCTAAGAACAAGGAACTTGCTAGAGCTTTGGAGAAGAATCTTACTATCTTCGATCGCTCTGAATTTTTGGGTATCATCACTAATTCATATAAGACTGTAATTAACATCTCAGGAACTCATGGTAAGACAACAACAACTTCCATGACATCCTTGATGCTTATTGAAGAAGGTCTTGATCCTACAGTGCATCTCGGTGCTCCTCTAGATGTATTCGGAGGCTCTGTTAAGCTTGGTTCTAATCGTGAGTATTTGGTGTCTGAATCCTGTGAATTTAAGCAGTCATTTTTGGAGTTCAGATCAACTACAGCAGCTATCACTAATATCGACCACGATCACGTCGATTGTTATCCAACATTACAGGATGTAATCGATGTATTTGCCAAGTTTACAGATAAGGTTGATGACGATGGATATATCGTTGTTAATGGCGCAGATTCTAAGGTTATGGAAGCTATCGAGATTGCAAAGGATGCTCGCGGTAGTATGAATCGTCCAATGCCAGCTGTAATTACATGTTCATCTAAGGCTGATATCAAGGCCGACTTTATGGCAGTAAATATCGAATATAACGACGGTCATCCAGCGTTTGATTTAAGTGTTAATGGGGAGGTTATAGGAAGAATTCAGCTTAGAATTCCTGGTAACCACAATATCGAGAATGCATTAATCGCTTCTGCCTGTGCATATCTTAATGGTGTATCTGCAAACTCTATTGTTAAAGCTTTAAATAGCTTCGGAGGAGCTGACGGTAGATTTACTATTAAGGGTCAGTATAAGGGTTGTGACGTAGTTGTAGACTATGCTCATCATCCAACAGCGGCAAAGGTTACTATTGATGCGGCTCTCCACATGCCAAACAATAATGTGTTGGTAGTTTTCCAGCCTTTGACTTTTAATAGAGTTCAGCTTTTGTTTGATGAGTATGTCGAAGCTCTCTTGCCTTGTAAGCAGTTGCTTTTCGCTGAGATTTTCTCTGATAGAGAAGTAAATACTGGAGTTATTTCTAGTAAGGATATTGCTGACGCAATTAATGCCAAGGGTGGTAATGCAGAGTTCTACGCTGATAAGGAAGACTTGAAGCAGCGTATAGATGAGCTCATTAATCCTGGCGATATGATTTTAATCTTAGGCCCAGAAGATATTAGAGAACTCGGTAACGAGCTTTGCCCACAATAATATGAAGAAAAGCGGTAATACAAAATCAGCTAAGAAAACACCGATTGCTTTAATTGCGTTGGGTTTGTCTGTTGTTGTATTGCTTAGCATGTTTATTCTTTGCTTGGTGCCTGGAAGCGGTAAGAATACACGTAATCCTAAGCTTGTAATCTACCAAGATGGGGGCAATATTCCTAACTTGTCTTTGACTAATTCATTGCATGCTGTTGGTTTTGAGTATGAGTTTTTGGAATTTGGTGAAGCTTTACCAGATGGTTCGAGTTATGTTGTTGTTGGAGTTGGCCCTAAGGCGCTATCAGTAGTAGATAGATTTAAGGATGATTCCAATGTTGCTGGATTTATCTTAATATGCCCTGGATTAGTAGAAGAATACATAAACGAATTATCAGGTATTTATCCATCTTGTGATATTGCTATATTTGAAGGACGTGATACTGCTACAGAAGCAATCGAGATGTGTCCTGGAAGAATCATTTATGAGAGAATTTCTGGTGATGATACATTATATGGAACGCCTATCAAGCGAGGTGGTTTATTTGCCTCTAAGGTGTTTGTAAATAACGCTCAAAATAGAACACTATCTTTATCATGCTTTGATATTAATGATCCAAGTAAAGTATGGTTTTCTCCTCTTTTTCAAAATGAACTTGCTGGTTACTTAAGCGTAACTTATCTTGATATTTCTACACGTGATGCATCTTTTGGCAGAATTAATTCTTGGTTTGTTATCGCGTGGATATCAGTTATGTTTGGGTTAGTATCGATTCTTTTGCAGCTTGCAGGCCTCGTAGTTAGTCCGACTGGAGAAGACAAGAAAAAGGCTCCAATTTCTAAGTGGGTTATTGCTTTAATTGGTGGTATCTCAATAGCAACTACAATTGGTATTATCGCGACTACGTCTTCTGGTACACTTCGAGTATCTATGCCAATGATTTTGGCGTCTATGCCTCTAATATTTATGGGATGTTTATTTGCTATTAACTTCAAGTGGATATATAACAAAGCAGTTAAGTTTCATCCAACAAAAAACGATAGTATTAGGGCTATTACAATTGCGTCGGTTATAGGATTATTCCTATTATTTACGATAATGTTGTTTGCTGATTTGAGAGTGCATGTCATTAATGACGCTGGACTTGCCTCTGGTATGCTTCTTGGTGCACTAATAGTCGATTCTATCTTTGCTACTGGTCTTATCTATGCTTCCCGTAAATCATCTTTTGCAGGTGAAGGGGCTAAGAATTGTTTTGGTAATAGATTAATATTCGCTATGATGTTTATTCCAGCTGTTGCCTCCATGATATACGGACTTATCCCATATGAGATTGGAAGTTTCTATAATGGTCTTGGCGGAATAGCAATTCTCGTTATTCCATATTTTGCGGTAAAACCTTTGATTAGACACACAGAGAGATCTTTGATACCTGGAATTTTGCACGGAATCGCATATACTTTGATTCTTGCTGCTATATTATAAATAAATATAGGATTTTTTGTTGACACCACTAGGGCTTGATGATATTATGCTTCGGTGACCGCATACGACGGGCTCCTTAAATCTGCGCTTTTTCGCAGTGCCTGGATGAAGTAGCGAGACTGGAAGAACAGGAGGAAACAAATATGTACGCAGTAATTAAGACAGGCGGCAAGCAGTACAAGGTTGCTGTAGGTGACGAGATCTTCGTTGAGAAGCTCGACGCTGAGGCTGGTTCTACAATTACTTTCGATGAAGTTTTGGCTGTTGGCGACGACGACGGTATCAAGGCAGGCAAGGATGTTGCTGCTAAGGTTACAGCTGAGGTTGTTAAGCAGGGCAAGAACAAGAAGGTAGTTGTTCTTAAGTACAAGGCTAAGAAGGGCTATAGAAGAAAGAATGGCCACAGACAGCCTTATACAAGAGTACGTATCACAGGTATCGCTTAAGGTATTCTGAGATGATTACCGTAAGAATCGTCAGGGACAGTTCTAGAAGAGTAACAGGAATCTTCCTTAATGGACATTCTGGTTACGCTGAGGTCGGTTCCGATATAGTCTGCGCAGGGGCATCAACCCTGGTATATACTCTAGCTAATTCTCTCGAGAGAATATGCGGATTAGATACAGAATATTCGACAAGAATCGCAGAAGATATGGGTGATGGCAATGTATCAGCTGAGATCGTAATACCAGATGGTAGAATTCGAGACAAAGCTGCCCAAGACAGAGCACAGGTGATTATGGAGACGATAGTTCTCGGATTCATATCCTTGGCAGAGTCAGTAAATGGCGACGGTGAGAAGTACGTAAACATAGTTGAAGAAATTTGAAACACGGAGGTGTAAAGTTATGCTTAAGATGAATTTACAGCTCTTCGCTCATAAGAAGGGAATGGGTTCCACTAAGAACGGTCGTGAATCCCAGTCCAAGAGACTTGGAGCTAAGAAGGGCGATGGACAGAGCGTAATCGCAGGCAACATCATTGTTAGACAGCGCGGCACAAAGATCCATCCAGGTAACAACGTAGGTATCGGATCTGACGACACTCTCTATGCGAAGATTGATGGTCTCGTTAAGTACGAGAGAGTTGGTTCTTCCAAGAAGCAGGTTAGCGTTTATCCAGCAAACTGATTGCTATAGGAATACTAAGTAGTATTTATTGCCTGTCGAATTTGTTCGGCAGGCATTTTTCTTAATAAAGGGTAATAAGATGTTTATCGATCATTCTAAAATTTATGTAAAAGCAGGAGACGGCGGCGCGGGAATGTGTTCATTCCATACCGAGAAGTTCGTTACTAATGGTGGTCCAGATGGTGGCGACGGCGGTAAGGGTGGCGACGTTGTTTTTTATGCTGTAGCAAAGCTTACTACTTTGCAGAGCTTCCGCTTTAAGCATAAGTTTGTAGCCCCTAATGGTGAGAAGGGTATGAACCGTAAAATGTACGGCAAGGGCGGCGAGGATTTAAGAATCGGCGTTCCTGTTGGTACAGTTATTAAAGACGCAGAATCAGGCAAGATCCTTGCAGATCTTACAGAGGATAAGCAGGAAGTCATCATCTGTAAGGGTGGTAAGGGCGGCCTTGGAAATATGCATTTCGCAAATAGTGTTAGACAAGCTCCACAGTTCGCTCATATGGGTCATCCAGGTGAGGAGAAGAATATTCTTGTTGAATTAAAGCTCATCGCTGATGTTGGCCTTGTAGGCTATCCTAACGCAGGTAAGTCTACTTTGCTTTCTGTTATGACAAGAGCTAAGCCTAAGATTGCTGATTATCCATTTACTACATTGGAGCCAGTTTTGGGTGTTGTTCAGTCATACGATACAGCTTTTGTTATTGCTGATATTCCTGGCCTTATTGATAACGCTTCTGAAGGTGCAGGCTTAGGCCATGACTTCTTAAGACATATTGAGAGAACAAGAGTATTGATTCACGTAGTTGATGTATCAGCTCATGATGGTCGTGATCCTCTTGATGACTTTAAGTCTATTAACAGAGAGCTCGAGAGATTTAACGCTGATTTGTCTAAGCGCCCACAGGTAGTTGCTGTTAACAAGTGTGATGCTGCAGATCCTGAAGAGATTGAACTCTTTATGGAAGAAGTTAAAGCTATGGGCGTTGAAGATATATTTGTAATTAGTGCTGCAACACGTCAGGGTATAGACGAGTTGACTGCTAAGGTTACAGAACTTGTATCTAAGCTTCCACCACCAGTTATTCATGAAGTTATTAATGAGACTGAAGAGAAGCTTTATAAGTACGAGGAGAAGGACCAGTACGCTATCTGGTTTGATGACGAAGAGAACATGTTCGTTATCGAAGGTGACTGGGCGAAGAGAATTATGCAGACAACTAACTTTGATGTCTACGATTCAGCTCAGTACTTCGAGCGTGCGATGGTTAAGGCTGGAGTTAACGATGCACTTAAAAAGGCCGGCGTTAAGGAAGGCGACCTCGTTAGAATTGATGATTTTGTATTTGAGTGGGTTGATTAACATTTGAGTTTACAAACTGTTAATATAAATTCACTATGAATCCTTAATGTTCTAGTATTATAGAGTCATAGATAACGAGTTTGTAAGTTTTATTGAAGTTTGTATAAGAAGCCTCTGCTGATGCAGAGGCCTTTTTATTTGTTATAGAACTTTTGCTAAGAATGACTTAAGTCTCTCGTTGTCTTGCTTGCCGAAGATATCATCAGGTGAGCCGTCAACAATAATCTTACCACCGTCCATGAATATGACGCGGTTACCAACCTCACGGGCAAATCCCATCTCGTGAGTTACAACTACCATGGTCATACCTTCCTTGGCGAGGTCCTTCATAACATCTAATACTTCGCCAACCATCTCTGGGTCCAAAGCTGAAGTAGGTTCGTCAAAAAGTAATACATCAGGCTCCATAGCAAGAGCTCTAACGATAGCTATACGCTGTTTTTGGCCACCTGATAGCTGAGATGGATAAGATGCTCCACGGTCACCAAGTGCAACCTTCTTCAAAAGCTTATTTGCCTGTTCTTCAGCCTCTTCCTTAGATTTGCCAAGAAGCTTACGAGGAGCGAGTGTCATGTTCTCGAGAATAGATAAATGAGGGAAGAGGTTAAAATGCTGGAATACCATTCCCATCTTCTGACGCATCTTATTAATATCGCAGCTAGGAGATGTAATGTCAGTGCCTTCAAATAAAATCTGTCCACTAGTTGGACGCTCAAGCAAATTCAAAGATCTAAGTAAGGTAGATTTACCAGAACCAGAAGGCCCGATGATAACTACAACCTCACCTTTCTCAATATCAATGCTTACGCCGTCAAGAGCCTTGATAGCGCCACCGTTATAGTGTTTCTTAAGGTCTTTTACAGAAATAATAGGATTAGCGCTCACTGTTTCTTAGTCTCCTCTCAAGCATAGTTACAAGCTTACTAAAGAACATAACGATTACGAGGTAGATAATAGCTACGGCAATCAATGGCATAAATGCTGAATATGTTCTAGATCTAATAACGTCACCACCCTTAGTTAAGTCCTGAAGACCAACGTAACCAGATACGGATGTCTCCTTGATTAATACGATGAACTCGTTTGCCAAGGCTGGGAGGACATTTTTAAAAGCCTGTGGAATGATGATATACATCATTGTCTCTACATAATTAAAACCTAAGGAACGACCAGCTTCGAACTGGCCATTATCGATACTCATGATACCGCTTCGTACAATCTCAGCTACATACGCACCAGAGTTGATACCGAATGCCAAAATCGCGATTAATACTTTGTTTTTTGAAGTCGCGAAGATAACGAAATACATAATCATGAGCTGAACTACGATAGGAGTTCCTCTGATGATTGTAAGATAAAGTCTGGTAAGTGCGTCGAGCACCTTAAGAATAATCTTACCAACGCCAGGTCTCATATCTCCAATTGTCTTATCGTGTGTAGATCTGATAATAGCTGCCACGATACCTAAGGCTACGCCAAGAAGAACTGCAAAGAAGGTTACCTGGAATGTAACTCCCAAACCCTTTACAAGATACATATAGCGATCGTCATCGACAAAGTTAAGTAAAAAATCCTTTTTCAAATCTGCGAACCAATCGCCGATTGAAAGATTAAGTAGGTACATTAGTGCCTCCTATTTATGAGCTTGAATAAAGGTTTATTATAAATAGAAAAAAGGTGGAAATAAAGACTATTTCCACCTTAATATGCATTTTTATTCGAGAACTTGAATAATTAGTAATTAATTACTCAGCGTCTGTTGGGATGTACTCTTCGATGATAGCAGCGATTGTACCGTCAGCTGTAAGATCAGCAAGTGCCTGGTTGATAGCATCGAGAAGCTCTGTGTTCTCCATGTTGATAGCCATAGCATAATCTTCAACTGTGTAAGGAGTATCAAGGATAACAAGACCCTCGTTAGCCTCTACGAAAGCGAGAGCTGGCTGATTGTCGATAACAACTGCATCTACCTTACCCTGCATAAGAGCGATAACAGCGTCGTTACCCTTAGCGTAACGATCCATTCTCTCATCACCAACTTCGTCAGTCATGTAGATATCACCTGTTGTACCAGACTGTACAGCAACCATGCAACCGGACTCGATAAGTGTATCGATATCTGTGATATCAGAACCCTCACGAACGATGATGGACTGGATACCTGTAGCATATGGTGTTGTGAAGTTAACAGACTGGAGTCTCTCCTCAGTAACTGTCATACCTGCGCAACCGATGTCATACTTACCAGACTGAACACCACCGATGATAGAATCGAACTCTACGTCCTCGATAACGAGTGTAAGACCAAGTCTCTCAGCAACTGCTGCTGCGATCTCAGCATCGATACCAACGATTGTCTCACCATCATAGTACTCATATGGTGGGAAGTAAGCGTTAGTAGCCATTGTAAGTACGCCTTCCTCTACTGTCATACCTGTGGACTTAGCACCGCAACCTGCGAAAGCAAAACCCATAGCAGCAATGAGAGTAAGGGATACGAGCTTAATTAAATTCTTCATAAGTAAAACCCTCCTGTTTATCTTTCTAAATAGAATTTAAACAAGATGATTTTAACTTTTTTATAAAAAATATTCAGTTGAGTAAATATATGAAAAATAAGGCTTGCTGCTATTACATTTTGAGCAAATCAGCAACAAAAGTATCGATACACTTAGATGCGGATTTACGCCATGCCTGCATAATTGATTCAGCCTTTTCTGATGAATCAACCTTAAATGATGCACTGAATTCTTCGCCTTTGAGCGTAGAAGTGAGCGTAACAAGGAACTTTTTATCGTCTGTTGGTTCGGAAAATGCCTTAACTGCATTAGTCTCATTAAGCAATATATTGAGTTCATCAGAAGCTTTCTTAAGATAACCAAGAGTTTGAAGATTTAATGTTCCTTCGACATCCTCTAAGATAGCAAGACCACCTCGAGTGATTTTCAAAAGCTCATTGGAGCCAATTACTTCACCAGTGCCTGTGTCGCTTATTTCTTTGCTTATGAGGTTACCCTTAATAAGTTCGTCATAGCATCTAGAAAAATTAAAAAAATCAAGATATAAGGACTCTAAGCACTTATTCATCAGCATGTTATAGCTGACGCCAGGAGCGTTCTTTACAAGATACAAAATATGAATCTTGCCGTCTGAAACTTCTGAATTAGACATGCCTTATACCTCCTTTTGCTCGTCTATTATAGCATTATTATCGTTCTTTTTACCCTACACCTGTTGTATAATTGAAGTCTTGAAAATAATAACATGGAGATAAAAACATGCTTGAGATAAAGGATTTGTCTTATATTGTCGATTCAGAAGACGGTAAGAAGACTATCATCGATAACATCAGCTTAACAATAGACGATGGCAAGTTTACAGTTATCACTGGACCTAACGGTGGTGGTAAGTCAACACTTGCTAAGCTTATTGCAGGTATTGTTAAGCCAACATCAGGATCAATCCTCTTAGATGGTGAAGATATTACTGATATGAGCATTACTGACAGAGCTATGCGTGGTATTTCCTATGCATTCCAGCAGCCAGTTAAGTTTAAGGGCCTTCAGGTATTTGATTTATTGAAAATTGCTGCAGGTAAGGAGCGTAACTTAAAAGTAAATGATGCATGTACTTACCTCTCCGAAGTTGGTCTTTGCGCTCGCGATTATATCAATCGTGAGGTAAACTCAAGCCTTTCGGGCGGTGAGCTTAAGAGAATCGAGATTGCGACAGTATTAGCCCGAGGCACTAAGATGAGTGTTTTTGATGAGCCTGAGGCAGGAATCGATTTGTGGTCGTTCCAGAATCTTACACGTATCTTTGAGAACATGCGTAAGGATATTAAGGACGGATCTATTATCGTTATTTCTCACCAGGAGAGAATTTTGAAGGTTGCTGACGAGATTATTGTTCTTGCTGACGGTAAGATTGTAAATCAGGGCGAAGGAGCTAATATTCTTCCACAAATTATGGGAACAAATAGTGCTGTAAGACCATGTTCCAAGTTAGGGGAGGAGGCTTAATATGTCAGTATTAGATCCAATTCAGAAAAGACTTATGGAGGAGATTGCAGATCTCCACGACGTACCAGTAGGTGCTTATAACTTCAGAGCTAACAGTAAAGCGGTAGCTCGTAATACAACAGCGAATATCGATATCGTGTCTAAGGAAGACGGTTCAGGTATTGATATCAAGATTAAGCCAGGAACAAAGAAGGAGAGTGTACACATCCCAGTTGTAATCTCCGCAAGTGGTATCAAGGAAGTAGTTTATAACGATTTCTTTATCGGTGAGGACAGTGATGTTGTTATCGTAGCCGGTTGTGGTATTGATAACTGCGGTAAGCAGGATTCACAGCATGATGGTGTTCACCGTTTCTTCGTAGGCAAGGGTGCTCACATCAAATATGTCGAGAAGCATTATGGTAGTGGCGACGGAATGGGTAAGAGAATCCTTAATCCTGTAACAGAGGTTTATATGGAGGAAGGTTCTTCTATGGAGATGGAGATGGTTCAGATTAAGGGCGTAGACTCTACAGTTAGAACATCCATCTGTAAGCTTGATAAGGACGCTAAGCTTGTTGTTCACGAGAGATTGATGACTCACGGTGAGCAGAATGCAGAAAGCGTATATAAAGTAGAACTTAATGGTGACGGCTCTTCTGCTGATGTAGTGTCTAGAGCTGTTGCTAGAGATTCTTCCTTCCAGAAGTTTGACGCTTTAATTATTGGTAATGCAGCATGCCACGGTCACACAGAGTGCGACTCTATCATTATGGATAACGGTAAGATTGTTGCAGTTCCATCTTTGCAGGCTAATAACGTAGATGCGGAGCTTTTCCACGAGGCTGCTATCGGTAAGATTGCAGGGGAACAGCTAGATAAGCTCATGTCTTTGGGCCTCACAGCACAGGAAGCTGAGGAGCAGATTATCAACGGCTTCTTAAAATAAGCTCACAACATGGGAAATTGTAATGGTACAAAATCCCGTGACGGTGATATAATCAACACGATTTTTTATAAAACAAGGAGAATTTGAAGAATGATTACTCTTGATTATTCAAACGTACTCCCATTTATCGGTGGCCAGGAGGCTGTCGACAGAATGGAGCCACAGGTTAAGTCCGCACACGATATGCTCGCTAAGAAGAATGGCCCTGGAAATGACTTCCTCGGTTGGCTCGACCTTCCTACAAACTATGATAAGGAAGAGTTCTCTAGAATTAAGAAGGCAGCTGCTAAGATCAGAAGAGATTCCGATGTTTTGATCGTTATTGGTATCGGTGGTTCTTACCTCGGTGCAAGAGCTGTTATCGAGCTTCTCGGACATTCTTTTGCTAACGTTGCTAACAAGAAGACAAGAAAGTGCCCTCAGATTCTCTTCTGCGGTAACTCTATCTCCGCTACATATTTCGCAGAGATGATGGATGTTATTGAGAACAAGAACGTTTCTTTGAACATCATCTCTAAGTCTGGTACAACAACTGAGCCAGCTATCGCTTTCCGTATTCTCAAGGCTTACATGGAGAAGAAGTATGGTAAGGATGAGGCTAAGAATCGTATCTATGCTACAACAGACAAGGCTCGTGGAGCTTTGAAGGGTCTTGCAGATGCAGAAGGTTACGAGACATTCGTAGTACCTGACGATATCGGTGGTCGTTTCTCTGTTCTTACAGCTGTAGGTCTTCTCCCAATCGCTGTAGCAGGTATCGACATTAAGGAACTCATGAAGGGTGCTAAGGACGCTTCTAAGGCTTATAAGAAGATGCCAATGGCTGAGAACCCATGCTACCAGTACGCAGCAGTTAGAAACTGCCTCCTCCGTTCTGGTTATACAACAGAAGTTATGGTTAACTACGAGCCATCTTTCCACTATATGACAGAGTGGTGGAAGCAGCTCTACGGTGAGTCCGAGGGTAAGGATCTCCGTGGTATCATGCCTGCAGGTGTTGATAACACAACAGACCTCCACTCTATGGGTCAGTTCATCCAGGATGGCGCTAGAATCATGTTCGAGACAGTAGTTGCTATCGACAAGCCACGTTGCTCTTTTGAGATTCCTAACGATCCAGACAACCTCGATGGCTTGAACTTCCTCTCTGGTATGGATATGAACGAAGTTAATAAGAAGGCTATGCAGGGTACAATCCTCGCTCACGTTGATGGTAAGGTACCTAACATGGAAGTACACATGGCTGAGCAGAACGCTTACAACTTAGGTGAGCTCATCTACTTCTTCGAGAAGGCTTGTGGTATTTCTGGTTACCTCCTCGCTGTTAACCCATTCAACCAGCCAGGTGTTGAGGCATACAAGAAGAACATGTTTGCTCTCCTTGGTAAGCCAGGTTATGAGGATCAGAAGGCAGCTCTCGAGGCTAGACTTTCTAAGTAATTCTCTCGAAAGTATAATTTATAAGTCCCGTCGATTCGTCGGCGGGATTTTTTATGCTTAAAATCATCCCAATAGTGGGTCATATGGAACTGCCTTTGTATGTTAAAATTAGATAATCAGAAAAATGCGAATTTAAGGAGATCCTTTATATATGCGTAAGACTAAGATTATCTGCACAATCGGGCCTGCCAGTGATAATGAAGAGACACTAGGTAAGATGTGTAAGGCTGGTATGAATGTTGCCAGACTTAACTTCTCTCACGGTACACATGAAGAGCATCAGGCTAAGATTGACTTGGTTAAGAAGGTTCGTGAGGATCTTAAGATGCCAATCGCTATTATGCTTGACACTAAGGGTCCTGAGTACAGAATCAAGACATTTAAGGATCATAAGGTAGAGCTTAAGGATGGTGCTACATTCACTTTGACAACAGAGGATGTTGAGGGTGATGAGAACCATGTATCTGTTAACTACGATAAGCTTCCACAGCAGCTTAATATCGGTGACCGCGTATTGGTTAATAACGGTCTTGTTATCCTGGAGGTTGTTGAGATTACTGAGAAAAATGTTATCTGTACAGTAGTTACAGGTGGATTCTTATCTGACAGAAAATCAATGAATTTTCCTAATAAGATTATGGAAGGACCATATCTCTCTGAGCAGGATAAGTCAGATCTTCTCTTCGGTATTAAGAATGATGTTGACTTTGTCGCAGCTTCATTCGTATCTACTGGAAGCGATATGAAGGAACTTCGTGATTTCTTGGATGCTAATGGTGGTCAGGAGATTGAAGTTATTGCAAAGATTGAGAACAGAGCTGGTGTAGATAATATTGAAGATATCTGCGAACTCGCTTCAGGTATCATGATTGCCAGAGGTGACCTCGGTGTTGAGATTCCATTTATCGAGGTTCCAAGCGTACAGAAGAAGCTTATTAAGAAGTGCCGTCTCTTAGGTAGAAGAGTTATTACTGCAACAGAAATGCTCGAGTCCATGATTACTAATCCACGTCCTACAAGAGCTGAGATTTCTGACGTTGCTAATGCAGTATATGATGAATCTTCTGCAATTATGCTCTCAGGAGAATCTGCTGCAGGTAAGTATCCAGTTGAAGCTGTTATGACTATGGCAGAGGTTGCTGAGTTCACTGAGAAGCAGATTGATTATGCAGGAAGATTTGCAAGACAGGACTTTAAGATTCGTAACAAAATTGATGCTGTGTCTCATGCTACTTGTGCTATGGCGGTCGATGTAGAAGCTAAGTGCATTGTTGTTAACTCAAAGTCTGGTACAACAGCGAGAATGGTAAGCCGCTTCAGATGTCCAATCGATATTATTGGTCTTACAACTTCAGAGAAGATTTGGAGAAGACTTAACCTCTCATGGGGTGTAATGCCTGTTCTTAATGAGGAGTTTAATTCTGCTGAGGTAATGTTCTACCATGGTCTTCAGGTTGCCAAAGAGATTATGGCACTTCAGTCTGGCGATAATGTAGTTATGACTGGTGGACTTATTAATGGTAGTAACGGCAATACAAATACAATTAAGGTTGAGACTGTCTAATGGATTTATTTGGAATTATTGGTCTTGTTATAGGTGTAATTAATCTTATATTACTCGTTGTAGTAATGGGTAAGCTTAATAAGCCTCTTGATATAGAGATCCCTGATAACAGTGAAGAGTTTAAGGAACTTCATCGTGAGCTTGAGGGCGTTAGAGATAGCCTTAATAGAATGGCAGGCGCTATTGATAATATGCAGCGTAATATCGCCATTACACTTAAGGACTCTAGAGATTCTCAGGCTAGATCCTTACGTGAGTCTAGGGATGAGACTAATAAGTCCTTAAGAGAATCTAGAGATGAGATGAGTAAGATTTCTATTACTCAGACTAGAGTTCTTCAGCAGATGCAGAAGGATATGTCTGATTCTCTTAATAACATGCAGACTAATGTAACCAAGACATTAACGGAGATAATGTCTCGTCTTCAGCAGTCTAATGAGAAGAAACTCGATGAGATTCGTGGTGTTGTTAACGAGAAACTTGATAAGACTTTGAATGAGAGACTTGATTCTAACTTTAAGTTGGTTGGCGATAGTTTATCTAAGCTTCATGAGTCACTAGGTCAGCTTCAAAACTTGTCTTCTGGTGTAGAGTCGCTTAATAAGACTCTTACTAATGTTAAGACTAGAGGTACCTGGGGCGAAGTTCAGCTTGGAAGAATTCTGGAGCAGACTCTTACTGATGGTCAGTACCAAGAAAATGTTGCGACCAAGAAGAACTCTAGCGATAAGGTCGAGTATGCTATTCCTCTTCCAGGAGATAAGGATGGAGAAGTTATTTATCTTCCTATCGACTCTAAGTTCCCATCTGATATTTATAACAGAATCGTAGAGGCTTCTGAAAATGCTGATGCAGATGCATTAAGGGCATCTCATAGCGAACTTAAGGCTAGAGTTCTTGGTGAGGCTGCTAAGATTAGAGATAAGTATTTAGATCCACCTAGAACAACATCATATGCGATTATGTTTCTCCCTACAGAAGGTCTATATGCAGAGGTGTTGAAGATTAATGGACTTACTGAAGAATGCCAGCTTAAGGGTGTAATGGTTGCAGGTCCGACTACTATCACAGCTTTGCTTAATACTATCTCAGTTGGATTTAGAAATTATGCACTTAACAAGAAGAGTGCTGAAGTTCGTAAGATTCTTGAGGCTGTTAAGACTCAGATTGATAAGCTTGATGAGACTATTACGAATACTCAGAAGAAGTTAAGTGATGCTGTTAAGGCGACTGACAAGGCTAGTGACAGAACTAGAATTATGAAGAATAAGATGAAGAATATAGGATCTCTAGAAGCCAGTGAAGCTGATGCTGTACTTGGTATTACTGATAGTAGTGATCGACTAGTTTTTGATGAGGATGATGAATAATGCATACAGAAGTTAAAGTGCCTCATTCGGTCTTAATGGGAGTAGAGAGCCCGGGACGCTATGTTGGTGGTGAGCAAAATCAAATCATTAATGAAGATGTTATTAAGCAACTTCGTGAGACCGGTTCATGCTCTCAGGTAAGAACTGTACTTTGCTTCCCAGATGTTTATGAGATTGGTATGAGCAATCTCGCGATGCAGATTCTCTATAAGATTTTGAATAATCCTGAATGGAGTTCATGTGAGAGAAGTTTTTCTCCGTGGCTGGATATGGATAAGGTAATGCGAGAGAAGAAAATACCTCTTTATTCACTCGAGACCAGGTCCCCTCTTAATGAATTTGATATCGTAGCTTTCTCTATGGGTTACGAGATGTGCTTTACTAATGTGCTTCAGATGCTAGAGTTAGGTGGTATCCCACTACTAGCCAAGGATCGTAAGGATGAAGATCCTATTGTAGTTGGTGGCGGACCTATTACTTGTAATAGTGAGCCTATGGCAGATTTCTTTGACGCATTCTATCTTGGAGAAGGAGAAGAAGTCGATCTAGAATTTACTGAACTTGTAAAAAAGTATAAGGATAGTGGTAAGAAGGATCGTAAGGCTTTCTTAAGGGAAGCGGCTAAGATTGAAGGTGTATATGTACCATCACTTTATACTCCTAAGTTCGAGAATAATAAATTTGTAGGCTATGATATTGAAGATGGTGCTCCAGCTAAGATTAAGAAGAGAATTATCAAGGATTTGGATAAGGTTGATTATCCGACGGAGCCAGTAGTTCCTAATATTAACGTAATTCATAATAGAGCTTACTTAGAGCTGTTCCGTGGTTGTATTAGAGGTTGTAGATTCTGTCAGGCTGGCTTTATTTGTCGTCCTGTAAGAGAGAAAGACTATAAAACTTTGTGTGATCAGGGTATGCAGATTATGCGTAATACAGGTTACGATGAGCTTGGTATATTATCGCTGTCTACTAGTGACTACACTGGACTGGTTCCAATGACAGACGTTTTGCTTGAGGACTTTGATAAAAACCATCAAAGCTTGTCTTTGCCATCTCTTCGTATTGATAATTTTGCTTTGGATTTGATGGAGAAAGCATCTTCAACTCGTAAGTCTGGTCTTACATTTGCACCAGAAGCAGGAACCCAGAGACTTCGTGATGTTATTAATAAGGGTATTTGTGAAGAAGATATTATGAATGCACTTCACTTAGCTTTTAAGGGAGGCTGGACCACAGTTAAGCTTTACTTTATGCTTGGTCTTCCTACTGAGACTATGGAAGACGTTGAAGGCATAGCTAATCTTGCTATTAAGATTGAACAGCTTTATTACGACACTATGCGTGAAATCGGCATGAAGCCTAGAAAACCTGAGATTACTGTATCTACTTCTATGTTTATACCTAAGCCATTTACACCATTTCAGTGGGAGAACCAGAATACTGAAGAAGAATTTAAGACTAAGCAACAGCATCTTCGTGACATGATTCGTAAGCATAGAAGTATTCGATATATCTGGCATGATGTTAAGACATCTTGCTGGGAGGGAATTCTTGCTAGAGGTGATAGAAGATTAGGTCAGGTTATTCTCGAAGGCTATAAGAATGGCAGTATCTTCGATGCTTGGGATGATTACTTTGATTACGATATGTGGATGGGGCTTCTTGAATCACATGGGCTTTCATGGGAGTTATATACACAGAATTATAGCGAAGAAGACGTGCTTCCTTGGGATAATATGAATCTTGGTGTAACTCGTGCTTTCCTCCTTCGTGAGAAACATAATGCCTACGAAGAAAAGGTAACACCTAACTGTAGAGAGCAGTGTAGCGCTTGTGGTGCAAATTGTTATAAGGCAGGTATTTGCCCATGAATATAGCAGAGAAGAAGATGGAGATGACAAGACAGCTCCACCAGCATGAGTATGTATGTAGAGGAACTTTCCAAAGAACAGGAGCCTTGTCTTACATAGGACATCTAGATTTAAAGGCTGTGTTTGAGAGAGCGTTAAGAAGAACTGATCTGCCAATGCTTTATTCTCAGGGATTTAATCCTCGTCCAATGATTGTATTTGCACTTCCTCTTGGCGTAGGTATTAATACAGAAGGTGACTACATAGATGTATCTATGGAAGTACCAGTAGAACCTGATGAGTTCATTAGTAAGGTTAACGATAAGTTGCCAGAAGGCTTGAAGATTATTTCAGCAGTCTCTATTGATGAACCTAAGAACAGCCTTATGAGTGTTGTTTCTATTGCGGAGTATCGTATAGATGCTCCTGGTATCTCTGAATATTTGGAGAAGATTTTTAGCTTAGATAAGATTGAGACTACAAAGAAATCTAAGGGTAAAGAAGTGTCTGTTGATATTAAGCCATTACTCATTAGTATCACTGATATTAGTGAGCCTGATAGTGCTAAGTATCTGTGTTATGCGGGTTCTACGCAGAACCTAAGACCAGATGTTTTACTTAAGGCTATGACAGAGATTTTAGGTTATGACAAAGAATTGGCAGCGAATGCCACAATAACAAGACTTAAATTATATGGTGGTAAGTATCCTGATTTGGCATCAATTGAAGGATTGCTATAATTAGTGTATTATTACCGTCGCATATAGTTATTTGGGAGCAAATAGTGAACGAAGTTGAACAAAAAATGGCAAAGAGCCTCGTAAGCATATTTGAGAATGTGCTTGTAGCAGAGGAAAAGTCTTTAAGACAGGGTTATTTTAATAACTTGTCTCTTGCTGAGATGCACACTTTGGATGCTATTGGACCTTATGAATCAAGAACTATGACTGAGACAGCTCAGATTCTTGGTATCACTGTAGGTACGCTCACAGTATCTGTAGACAGACTTGTTAAGAAGGGTTTCATTGAGCGTAAGCGTGATGAAATCGATAAGAGAATTGTTAGAATCTCTCTTACAAGAGATGGTAAGCTTGCAGCTCGTTTGCATGGTAAGTTCCATAAGGTGCTTGCTACACGTGTATTAGAGCCATATAGCGAAGAAGAGAAGGCTTTACTCCTTAGTCTAGTTGAAGATGTCGAGAAGTATATGAAGACTCAGGTTGCTAGATATGAGGACAAAGATAAATTAAGACAGACTGCAAGAGAAGTTGCAGAAGATTCAAGAAGGAGACAAACAGATGGATGACAAAGGCGATCCCCGAGAACGTATAGAGGAGAAGAAGGACCAGATTTATGAGGACCTTCTTAAGATTATTACAGAAGAACTCGGTGTTTCACCTATGGACATAAATCCAACACTCGAAGTTAGAGAGGATTTGTGTTTCGATTCTCTACAGCTTTACGAATTCGTAGTGGATGTAGAAGATGCTTATGATATTAGAATTCCTGATGAAGAAATCGACAAGGTTCGTACTATTCAGGATTTGGTAGACATGGTCTACGCATTAACAGAAAAAGACGACGATGCGTTATATACTGATAATTAACAGTAAGAATAATCCCAAGAACCAAAAGAAGCTCGACGATGCGATTGTTAAAGTCGCGACGATTAATCCTGACTTAAGAAGCAGGATAGAGCTTCGCTATACAGAGTATGCGGGTCACGCTACAGATATTGCTATTGAAATTGACAATAAGTTTAAGGGCTCAGTAGCAATAATTTCCTGTGGCGGTGATGGTACGATTCATGAGATTGTTAACGCATTGGCGTTCCGTAAAACCCCAGTTATAGCGATTCCTTTTGGAACAGGAAATGACTTTGTTAAATCAGTAAATCCTAATTGGCGTAAGATGAAGCTTGAGGATTATTTTCTAGCTTTGGATGATGTTAAATTCAAAGCCATAGATTTGATTAAGCTAGATAGTTTTGATGCAATGGGTAACTATACTCCTGCTTGGTCATCATATGTCGATAATGTCGCATCTATAGGACTTGATACTAAGGTTCAGTCTGATGCAAAGGCTCTAGTCGCAGCTCATAACACTAATTTTACTCGTAAGACAGCATATGTTAGAGCTGCTTTGAGAAACCTATTTGGAGCTAGAGCTAATCATTTTCAGTATACTATTGATTTGAAGGATGGAACCACAGTTACAGGTCAAAGTCATGTATATACACTTATTAGTATCTGTAATGGTAAGTATTATGGTGATGGATTCACTCCAGCTCCTGATGCTAATCTTGACGATGGTTATGCACGTGTTTGCGCTGTTGATCATGTAACGACTATGAACGCAATTGGACTTATCATAGCTTACAGATTTGGTAAGCATATCGGTAAAAGAGGTATTCACTACTACGAGGCAACAAGTGGTGTGATTACTTCTCTAGATCCGTCTTTGCAGTTATTTGGTAATTATGATGGCGAAGACTTTTTTGGTAATCGTGTAAGATTCGAAGTCTGTCCTCTAGCTTTAAATCTTGGCTTTTATTAATTTTGGTATCAATCTAACATTACGTAAAAAGCCTTTAACAAGACTATGTAGGGTAGGAAACTTAGGCGGTTTACTACCTTCTTTTTTGCTCAAAATAGAACTGTACTTACCATTAGGGTAGAGTTCTTCATAAGTGGAAGCCCACATAGAAGCTTCTTTTTTACTAAAAGATACTCCTTCCTCACGCCATGGCTGGTATTTGCCTCCACCAGCGAAATGTATCACAACAGGATTTTTACGAGCTTCATCAAATTCTTCTTCTGGGTAATAGGTAGCAGGATTTTTTGAAGCTAGGCGATAACAGTTTTTACCGCTAAATGTTCTTGTGGTATACATCATGTTATAAGTCACAGGCAATGTAGATATTTGATTATAAAAAGCGACGTTCATGATGTCTTGATCAGCACCTAAGAATGTATTAGATAAGTCTATAGTTTTTACTGTATCTAGGAACTTCTGAGGGAAACTAACCTCGCGACACTTAGCACTATCTAATAGAAGTACTCCAGAGTTATAGTAAATATCTTTACGATTGTTTCCAATTAGATAATTAGCATATGAAGAGCACTGATCAATTACTGCTCCCATAGGGTTACCCTTAAGATCAAACTCGAAAAGAGAAGCTATATCAGATGTGATTAAAATATCACAGTCTAAGTAAAGAATTTTACCTTCATTAACATAGTCGCTAATGAAGAATCTAGCATATGGAGAATAGCCACCACGATAAGGTGGAATATTATTATCAATTAGCCTCTTTGATATCTCATCGATAGATATAAAATCTATCTCCTGATTAAACATCTTAGCAACAGAAATTAAGTCTTCTTTTTTATCTTCAAGATTGGATTCGATGATGTGAATTAAAGCCTTCCCACTGAAGTTTTTCAGTAGGGAATAAAGGCTTACAGCACATACCTCACAGTAGTTTTTATCAGTTGCATATAAGATGTGATTCATAGTTCAAAATTATAACATAAAAACGACCGTGCTATTGCACGGTCGTTCAATACTCGATTTAATCTAATCGAATTAGAAGAGATCAACAGCACCTGTGTTCTTGTCAGATACGAAGTATGCCTTGTTGTCCTCTGGCTTAACATAGATGTCGAGCTTCTTAGCGCCAGCCTCAACAGCCTTGTTAACCTTCTTAACAATCTCAGCGTATGTGATCTCGTTCTCACCAGCCTGGATAACGAATGTCTTAGGAGCGATAGCAACCTTCTTAGCTGCCTTCTTTGCAGCAGGCTTCTTAGCAGCAACCTTCTTAGCTGGAGCAGCCTTCTTCTCTACAGGCTTCTTCTCAGCAGCTACCTTCTTCTCTACAGGCTTCTTCTCAGCAGCAGCCTTCTTAGCTACTGGCTTCTTCTCTACTTTCTTAGCAGCAACAGGAGCCTTCTCAGCTACCTTAACTTCTGCCTTCTTCTCAACTGTTGTCATAACAATAAGTCCTCCAAAATTGGTTGATAAACTTAATTTATAGTTTTTAACTAAAAAAATCAATTATTCGTAACAGTTGAAACTCTACAAAGATATGTTTGATGCAATAAGTTTTATATAAACAATTTGAACAAACAAAGTGTAACTATTTTGCCATTTCGCTATGCTTGAAAGTGCGTAGTTGTTGTAATAAAATTTTATATAGATTGGAGGGTAAGATGAACGATAAACTCAAAGACATAGTTTATAGTGATTTGTTCAGATACACGGGTAATGCTCGTCGTACTAAGAATATCTATACAACTTATCTTCAGGAGTTAGCATCAAGCCCTGAGTTTCATTATATTGCTTTGATGAGACAAACTAAGTTTTATGAGGACGAGATTAAGGGTAAAGAGGGCATTATTAAGTACTTCTGCAAAGCTCGTTTTAACATCTATAACTGGATGCTTACTCAGATGTCTCATAAGTATCATTTTCAGATTCCATACGACACTAAGATTGGTAAGGGCTTTTACCTCGCTCATTTTGGTCGTGTAATTATCCATCCTAAGGCTGAGATTGGTTATAACTGTAATGTGTCAACTGGTGTTGTAATTGGTACTCAGTTCAGAGGTAAGCGTAAGGGTGCACCACACATCGGTAACTTTGTATGGGTTGGAGCTAATGCTGTTATCGTTGGTAATATTACTATTGGTAATAACGTACTTATCGCTCCGGGTGCTTACGTTAATTTTGATGTACCAGATGGATCTATTGTTATCGGTAACCCAGGTCTTATCAGAAGAGCTCCTGGTGCTACTTTGTCTTACATCAATAACACAATTTCTTTCGACGAATATAACGTTAAGTCTGATACAGCTCAGGTAAATACTTCTACAGTTCCGACTAGACTTACAAGACAGTCGAGGTTTCAGTGATAATTGATTCCACATTTTTCCTAATAAGGAGAAAGACATTGATGAACCGCATCCCGGAAGGATCAGCGGTTTTTGTTTTCGCGGGAAAGGGAAAAGCTATGAGTCAGGATACGGATTACCGTTTCCTACCTGACCGTAATTTCTATTATCTTACTGGCCTATCTTATGAGAATGGTAAGCTCATTTTAATTAAGGATGAAAAAGGCGATTGTAGAGAAATGCTATTTGCCCTTCCTAAGAATGATTTGAAGGAGCGTTGGACAGGTAAGAGAATGGAATTCTCCGACCTCTCTTCATTCTCTGGGATCTGTGAAAATGATATCTACGATATAGATGAATTTGAGGATAAAGCTTACGAGATTATCCGCGATTATAATGTGCTTTTTGATTCCACTTCGATTGTTGAAGAATCTAAGACTTTTGCCGCTAAGAATGACGCCTCTGATATAGGCTCAATCTTAACTCATATGCGAATGGTAAAGACCAAGGAAGAAATAGAATCGATTAAGGCGGCAGCAAGAATCACAGAAGATGCTTTATGTGATATGAAGTCAATTATTCGCGGCGGCTCTACTGAACTGGAGCTTTATACAAAGCTTGAATATGAGATGGCAAGAAGAGGCTCTTTGATTCCTGCTTTTGAGACTATTGTTAGTATCGATACCAATACATTTTATTTGCATCATAGTAATCCTGATTTGGAGGCTGTTTCCAATGATGGAAGCATGATTCAAATTGATGTTGGAGCTAGAGTTAACGGATACTGTGCAGATATTTCACGCGTGTATTTTCTTTGCAAGGATGATATGGCAGAAGATGATAAGAGATTGGCTTTGCATGGATTAATTAAAGAACTTCGAAAGGCTGCTTGGGATTTTATCAAGCCTGGTGAGACTTTTAAGACTTTGAATAGTCACATGATGACAATCGTAGCTGAGTTTTTACTTAAGCATGGTTTGCTTGAAGAAGGTTATACAACAGAAGATATTCGTGAATACTATTGGCATAACACATCTCATCACCTAGGTCTTGATGTACATGATATATGCGAGAGGGATTTGCCTTTTGAGGCGGGTAACTGTCTTGCTGTTGAGCCTGGAGTTTACATTAAATCCTGGGGTATCGGATTTAGAATAGAAGACGATGTCGTAGTTACCGATGATGGATGTGAGCTGCTAAGCTCGGGTGAGGATTCGTTAGAGTCCTGCATAGCTAAGGTGTAATTATGCTTGCTTTATATATCTCTCTTTTGGTTTTACTTATGGCAATCCTCGGGTTTGCTGTGTGGTTTGGCTACTATAGCCTCACAGTTAAGCTTTTTAAGGAGATATTTGCGCGTCCAGAGCCTATGCCCAGAGTCGACAGATCTCCAACTAAGTTAGATCAAAAGACAGTTTTTGGAAGAGGAAAGAATTGGTTTTATACTACACGTAACGAGTATATTGATGTGCGTATCAATTCTTTTGATAAAGTGCCGCTAGCAGGCTATTTCCGCCCATCTCACGATCGTAATACTAAGTTTGCTGTTATTTGCCTTCATGCTTATGGTGAGCATCCAGCTGAGTCTGCTGCTTATGCAAGACTTATGATGCATCAAATCGAGTGCCACGTGCTTATTACTCACCTCCGTGCTCATCAGATGAGTGGTGGTAAAAAATGTACTTACGGTCTTTACGAGAGCGTTGATTTAAGTAGATGGATTGAGTTTTTGAAGAAGCAGTGTGGCGAAGATATTAAGATTTTTGTTGTAGGTCGTGGCATTGGAGCTACAGCAGCTTTACTAGCAGCACAACAGCTTGAGTTTTCAAATAACGTCGCTGGCATAATTGCAGACTGCCCCATGGATTCTTTGCCAGAAGTTTTAAACAGAGAAGGCCAAAAGCGATATCCATTTGGTACATCAATGTTGATGAAGTCGATTGATAAGATGTCACAGGAGAAAATCCGCGCAAGTATCTATAGATGTGATGTTTTGCCTGGTGCGGGAGCTATTAGGGTTCCAGTTCTTTTCTTCTGTGCTGGAGATGATGATGTAACTACACCTCATCAGGTGCGTGCAATTTACGATGACATTAGAGTTCAAAAGAGACTAATTACGGTCGATCACGCTAAGCATTTGATGTGCTATGACAGAGCTCCATCTACTATCGAGAAGGAGATTAGGCAGTTTGTCGAACAGTGTGTTGTTCGACTTGTAAGTATAGGAAGAATGTAGTATATTTCTTCTCGCATGATTAACGGGGAGCCCGGTAGACCGAGCTGAGAGGGTGATAACTAGCACCGACCCGATGAACCTGTACGGATAATGCCGGCGAAGGGAGTTGATTATATATGACCGGAAATTCCAACACAACTATGTCCAAGAACCGCGAGATGATTTTGACAATCGTTACGGGTGGTATCGCAATTGCTTTGGCGTTTGTATTGTCTCAGATTAAGATTCTTGAGATGCCAATGGGTGGATCTGTAACACCTGCAAGCGTATTGCCTATCGTAATTTTCGCGATGGCTTTTGGTCCAGGATGGGGCTTTGCAGTAGCAATCGTATTTAGCCTTTTACAGCTTATAGGTGGTTACTTAGTAACACCATTCCAGGTATTGCTTGATTACATCTTAGGCTACGCATCCCTTGGTATCATTGGTTTTGCAGCAAAGAAAGCAGACGAGAGAATCAAGATTAAGAACCCAATCAAGAGATTTGTTAATGCTGGACTTGTTCCATCAATTATTTTTACAGTTATCTCTTATATCGTAAGATGGTTCTGCTCTGTTTTATCTGGCGTTATTTTCTACGCAGAGTATGCTCCAGAGGGAATGAATCCATGGGTTTACTCTATGCTTTATAACGGCAGTTTCTTAGCAGCTGATTTGGGTGTATTGATTTTTGTAATGGTATTCCTCTACCTTATCCTTAAAGAAGCTTTCAAAAGGAAATAACTAATTTGTAAAAAGTATCACAAATTTTAAAGTTATAGACCACCTAAGTTTGCACGACTTGGTGGTCTTTTTATATATACGCGTTTATGCTAAAATCAATAAATCAAATTTTGAAGTATTTAAAAGGGGAATTATTTTATGGCTATGATCTTCGAGCAAGAATCAAGAACATTCAGTGAATACCTTTTGGTTCCAAATCTTACAACAGAGAAAAATACACCTGATCAGGTAGATTTATCTGCACCAATTTGTAAGTTTAAGAAGGGGCAGGAGGAATCTAAGCTTAAGATTAATATCCCTATGGTTTCTGCTGTAATGCAGGCTGTTTCTGATGATGGAATGGCTATCGCTCTTGCTAGATGTGGTGGTTTGTCCTTCATTTTCCAGTCTCAGACAATCGAGGATCAGTGCAAGATGATCCGTAAGGTTAAGAAGTATAAGGCTGGTATCGTAGCTTCTGACTCTAATGTTTCTCCAGAAGATACTCTTGCTGATGTTTTAAGACTTCGTGAGGAAAAGGGTCACGGCACTGCAGCTGTTACAGAGGATGGTACTGCAGAAGGTAAGCTCGTTGGTATCGTAACAACAAGAGACTACCGTGTAAGCCGTATGTCTATTGATACAAAGGTTAAGGAGTTTATGACTCCAATCGAGAAACTCGTTACTGCTCCAGAGGGCACAACTCTTAAGGAAGCTAACGATATTATCTGGGACAATAAGATTAACCAGCTCCCTATCATTGATAGCGAGGGAAGACTTGTTGGATTCGTATTCCGTAAGGACTACGAGTACCATAAAGCAAACCCACTCGAGCTTCTCGATAAGGATAAGAAGCTCATCGTTGGTGCTGGTATTAACACACATGACTATGAGACTCGTGTTCCTGCATTGCTCGAAGCTGGCGCAGATGTTCTCTGCCTTGACTCCTCTGATGGATTCTCAGTATGGCAGCAGAGAGCTCTTTCTTGGATTAAGACAAATTATCCAGATGCAATCGTAGGTGCTGGTAACGTAGTTGATGCTGAAGGCTTTAAGTTCCTCGCTGAGTGTGGCGCAGACTTTATCAAGATTGGTGTAGGTGGTGGATCCATCTGTATCACTCGTGAGCAGAAGGGTATTGGTATGGGACAGGCTTCCGCTGTTCAGCAGGTTGCTAAGGCTCGTGATGAGTGGTTCGAGAAGACTGGTGAGTATATCCCACTTTGCTCTGACGGTGGTATCGTTCATGACTACCACATGGCTTTGGCTCTCGCTATGGGTGCTGACTTCATGATGCTCGGTAGATATTTCGCAAGATTTGATGAGTCCCCAACAAGAAAGCTTATCGTTAACGGTTCCTATGTTAAGGAGTACTGGGGTGAGGGTTCTAACAGAGCTCGTTCCTGGACAAGATACGAGGAGAATGGTAACGGTAAGGGTAAGATGGCTTTCGAAGAGGGCGTTGACTCCTATGTACCATATGCTGGTCCTATCAGAGACGGCGTAAACACATCTCTTGCTAAGGTTAAAGCTACAATGTGTTCTTGTGGTTCATCTTCTATCGAAGAGTTCCAGCAGAAGGCAAGACTTGTTGTTGTTTCTTCTACATCCATCATAGAGGGTGGCGCTCACGACGTAATTCAGAAAGAAAACGACAGAACAGCTAGATAAGTATTAGCCTTGCGGCATTACTTATTAATAATTATAATAAAGCGAATATTTAAGAAAACGGAGATATTACAATGGCAGACGATAATAAGATTGTTTTAACCAGTGAAGGTTTTAAGAGACTTCAGGATGAACTTTCTGAGAGAAAGACTACTAAGACAGCTGAGATTACAGCTCGTCTTGCAGAAGCTAGAGCTCAGGGTGACTTGTCAGAGAACTCTGAGTACGATGAGGCAAAGGACGCTCAGGCTCGTAACGAAGCTCGTATTAAGGAAATCGAAGCAATCCTCAAGGATGCTGTTGTACTTAGTGAAGACGATATCTCTAAGAATAAGGTTGCTCTTGGTTCTACAATTACTCTTCTCGATATGCAGACAAATGAGGAGACAGAGTATAGCCTTGTAAACCCTACTGAGGAAGATATCTTCGAGAGAAGACTTTCTATCGAGTCTCCAATTGGTAAGGCAATTGAGGGTCAGAAGAAGGGTAAGACAGTTGAGGTTACAACTTCAGCTGGTAAGTTTAAGTATAAAATCGTTAAGATTGGTAAGTAATTTTACTTGCTAATCTTAATCTGAAAAGAAGCGCGAGATTAATAATCGCGCTTTTTTCGCGAAATGCACACAATTATTTTTTGAGGTGACATATGGCTAACAATAACGAGAATAATGCTCCAGTACAGGATATTAGCGAGCAGAGTAGAATTAGAAGAGAGAAGCTTCTTGCTATGCAGGCAGAAGGCAAGGATCCATTTGTAATTACTAAGTACGATGTAACACATCATACAGCTGATGCAAAGGCAATCTACGATGAGCACGAGGCTAAGCTTCTAGGCGATAGACAGCCAATTAATGTTGATGGTATGCCTGAGGAAGAGGCAAGAGCAGCTAAGAAGGCTGATTATAACGAGCGTCGTGAGATTATGGATGCTAAGCCTATTGATGTATCTGTAGCAGGTAGAATGCTCCTTAAAAGAGTAATGGGTAAGGCTTCTTTTGCAACTATCTCTGATCTTAAGGGCAACATTCAGATTTATGTATCACGTGATGGTATTGGTGAAGAAGCATATGCTGCATTTAAGAAGTATGACTTAGGCGATATCATTGGTGTTAAGGGTTTCTTATTCAGAACAATGACTGGTGAGGTTTCTATCCATGCTAACGAGGTAGTTCTTCTTACAAAGTCTATCCAGCCACTTCCTGAGAAGCATCATGGTCTTACTGATACAGATGCGCGTTATCGTCAGAGATACATTGACCTTGTTGTTAATCCAGAGGTAAAAGATACATTCGTAAAGCGTTCTAGAATCATCAAGGAGATTCGTAACTTCTTGGATGGTAGAGACTTCATGGAAGTTGAGACTCCTATGCTTGTATCTAACGCTGGTGGTGCTGCTGCAAGACCATTTAATACACACTACAATGCTCTAGATGAGGATGTAAAGCTTCGTATCTCCTTGGAGCTTTACCTCAAGAGACTTATCGTAGGTGGCCTCGAGAGAGTTTACGAGATTGGTAGAGTATTTAGAAACGAGGGTGTTGATACACGTCATAACCCTGAGTTTACATTGATGGAGCTTTATCAGGCATACACAGACTATGAGGGTATGATGGAGCTTACAGAGTCTATGTTCAGATACTTAGCAGAGACTGTATGTGGTACTTCTAAGATTACATATAATGGTATCGAGATTGATTTGGGTAAGCCATTCGAGAGACTTACAATGAATGATGCTATTAAGAAGTATGCTGGTATCGATTTTGATACAGTAGAATCTGATGAGGCTGCTAAGGCTTTGGCTAAGGAACACCACATCGAATTTGAGGATCGTCACACTAAGGGTGATATCATTAACCTCTTCTTCGAGGAGTTCTGTGAGAAGAATCTTATCCAGCCAACATTCATCATGGATCACCCAGTAGCTATTTCTCCTTTGACAAAGAAGAAGCCATCTGACCCAGAGAAGGTAGAGAGATTTGAGCTCTTCATCAATACATGGGAGATGTGTAACGCTTATTCCGAGCTTAATGATCCTATCGATCAGCGTGAGAGATTCGCTGCTCAGGACGCAGCTTTCGCAGCTGGTGACGAAGAAGCAAACCACACAGATGAAGACTTCCTTAATGCTTTGGAAATCGGTATGCCTCCAACGGGTGGTATCGGTTACGGAATCGACAGACTTGTTATGCTTTTGACAGATAGCCCAGCGATTAGAGATGTATTGTTGTTCCCAACGATGAAATCCAAAGAGGCTTAAATAGCGTTATAGAGCGTTATTAAGCGTTATACAGAACAAAAAACAGCTCCTTTTATACATAAATTTCGCATAAAAATGTTGTAAATTTATGTGTTCGTATATTTATCGTATACAGAATTTAAGTTAATTCGTATACGCGTGATTATATACGAAAGGAGCTTTTGTAATGCCTGAAAATACTAGTGTTAAGCTTGATAATAGGCTCTTTGCAGATGTGTTTTTATAGCCGTAAAACATATTGCTCTATAACGTGAGATAAATAATTCGTTTTTCATTGTCTTACATTAATAACCATATGAATCGTATAAATTCGTATAAATTTGCACGTAGCAACGTCTGTTGTGCATTGTTTTTATATGAGAGGAGTCACGGTTATGACTAAGAAAAATGTAGGCAAGAAAGTGAAAACACGCTGTCCAGGCGTATACAGAAATCCATCAAATGGAAAGTATTATGTCAAGTTCTGTTATACAGAAACCGATGTGTTTACAGGTTATAAAGAGTACAGGCAGAAATGGTATTCAGGATTTACTTCTTTTGTTGATGCTAAAAATAAACTAGCTTTACTTAAGTCGGGGGAAGGAATTCTGGCTAAGTACAATAATGAATTCTCTCTAAGTGATGCTTACGAATTATGGATAGAAAAGGCTAAGGCTGATAAACACAGTTCAGCTTCATTCAATAATACTAGGTGTCAGTACAATATGATATGCAATTTTTGGAATCCGCATATCCCAATTATGAGTATTAGGGAATCCCATTATTATGAGTTAATCAATCAATGCAGAGAATATGGTTATTCGGAAGATACAATTCACAATATAAATAGCTGCCTTAGGAAATTAATAAAGATTGCTTATCAAAACAGGTACATAAAGGAAAATCCACTCGATTATTGGGATACACCCAGAATTAATCCTGGGGCAAAACGCGAAATAATAACGCCAGAAGAATTCAGATTAATGGATCAGTGTATGGCCGATAGTTCATTTGTACGATGTGGCGTTGACAGTTATCTTTTATATAGGTTTATGCTGAATATTCTGTATTACACAGGAATGAGAATCGGTGAAGCACTAGCGTTAAATTATAACGATTTTATTGAATGTAAAACGAGAGGACGCGGTGCCAGAACCTGTTACAGGGTTAGTGTCACTAAATCATATAAATCCAATTATGAAGAGATTGGTTCTACTAAGAATTTCAAAATTAGAGAAATACCTATTCCTAAAAATGTTTTCTATTTGTACAAAGAAATATTTAATCAACATCTTTATGATGGAGGCAGCGCTGATGATCGTATTTTTGAATTTTGTCATAGTGCATATAGCTATATATTAATTTCAACATGTAAAAAAGTGGGCATACCTAGTCACTCGTGTCACGATTTTAGGCATACGTATATTAGCAATTTAATACGTAATGGAGTACCTATATCAGTAGTAGAAGCTGTAAGTGGAGATGTTCAGGAAACTATATTCAAACACTATTCTCATATGTTTAAGGGTGACGAGAACATGGTGTTGGAAGTGTTAGAAGGAATGGAGTAAGAAATATCGATTTAATCTTTATTGTACTTGGTTTTTATTTAGATTAAGTGCAAAATTAAAATCAAAGTTAGCGTAAATTATAGATTGAATGGAGAAGTATTATTCGATGAGACAAGCTAATA
>JAKSRJ010000016.1 GCA_024403715.1 Saccharofermentans sp.
GATACCTTAGCACCACCGAGGATAGCTACGAATGGACGCTGTGGGTTAGAAAGAGCACCACCGATGAAGTCGAGCTCCTTCTGGATGAGGTAACCAGAAGCAGATGGGAGATAGTTTGCAAGACCAGCTGTAGAAGCGTGTGCTCTGTGAGCTGTACCGAAAGCATCGTTTACATAGAGATCAGCCATAGAAGCGAGCTCAGCAGCAAACTTAGGATCATTCTTTGTCTCTTCCTTGTGGAAACGAACGTTCTCAAGCATCAAGATCTCGCCATCCTGGAGAGCAGCAGCCTTAGCCTTAGCGTCTTCGCCAATAACGTCAGCAGCAAGTGTAACTGGCTTACCGATGAGCTCAGCAAGTCTCTCAGCAGCTGGCTTCATGGAGAACTTAGCCTCTGGACCATTCTTAGGACGTCCGAGGTGTGAAACGAGGATAACCTTTGCATTGTTATCTACGAGATACTTAATTGTAGGAAGTGCGCCCTTGATACGCTTATCATCTGTAATCTCGCCTGTAACCTTATCGAGTGGTACGTTAAAGTCAACTCTTACGATAACTTTCTTACCAGCAACCTTAAGGTCTTCAACATTCTTCTTGTTGTAGTATGCCATGTTGATACTCTCCTTAAAAATACTTACTTAGTGCTATTCGCACGCACTTATGTGCAAATTATACAACTTTGGAAGAACCAATTAAAGCAATGGCAAGGCAAAATTAAGGCTAATTTGCTAATAAAAAAGCCCGTGAGGTAATCTCACGGGCATTTTTAAGTTCAAGTAATTTTCAAAACTTATTTTGCAGAGGAATCTGTAAGAAAGAATCTATCGCAGTATTCCTTATACTTAGCTTCGTGCTTTGCGTCGCGCTTCTGCTTGAAGTCGTGCATGTAAGAACCCTTACTGCTGTTAGCTGAAGAGAAACGGTAAACGATAGCAGCTACGTTCATACTATGGTCAGCAATACGTCCACAGCTATAGAGGATATCGTTAAATACGAATCCCTGCTGCGCTGTACATACACCACGAGAAAGTCTATCTACGTGAGATGCCTTATAAGCATCACACATCTCGCTTATTACGATACGAAGAGGTCCAATATCCTCAATAACTTCCATCTTGTCGTGCTCGTATACATCGAGTGCGAGATTATAGATAAGGTGAACCGCAGCTAGAATTCTCTCGAGTTCAACATCAGCATACTTGGAGAACTCAATCTGCTTTGTATGCTTCTCTTCAGATGACTTGGCGAAATTAAGTGCGTGGTCAGACAAACGCTCGAACTCACCAATTACCTGAAGCATCATAGAGCATTTTGCCTTATCTTCCTCAGATAAGTGCTGAGTAGTCGTAAGCTTCATAAGGTAAGAACCAATGTGATCCTCGTATTCATCAACACGAGTCTCGTTACGAGTAATGTAGTTAAAGCCTTCTTCGCTATAGTCTAGTGTGAGCATCTCGATAGATCTGTCGAGACCTTTACGAGTCTTGCTAAGCATTCTATTTACACTGTTTGCTGACTCAGCTACGGCGATTGTAGGTGTTGCCATCAAACGCTCATCAAGGAAGAGCTCATTTTCTTCCTTAGAGTCCTTAACGATAATCTTTGCAAACTTCTCGAGCTGATTGCAAAATGGGATAAGAACAACCGTATTAACAATGTTAAATATGGAGTGATATGCCGCAATTCCTACTACTCCGATAGTCTTATCGAGGAAAGGGAACTGAATGATTGCATTAAGTCCGTAGAATATGATAAGCCACATAACACAGCCAATTACCTTAATGGCGATATGGATAGCTGTAACTCGCTTAGCATCACGGTTAACACCGATAGAAGACAACAAAGCTGTCATACAAGTACCGATATTAGCACCCATGATAATTGGAATTGCCATACCGTATGTGAGCTGGCCTGTTAAGGACAAGGACTGCAAAATACCAATCGATGCAGCGGAGCTCTGGATAACACCAGTAACAAGAGTACCAGCAAGAACACCTAAGAGAGGGTTATTAAAGTTAGTTAGAAGATCTGTAAATGTTTCGCTGTCTCTTAGAGGTGCCATGGAACCTGACATCATAGTCATTCCCTGCATAAGTACACCGAAGCCTAGGAGCATACATCCGATATCCTTTTTCTTCTGCTTGCTTGATGCCATCAACAGGATTACACCAATAAGAGAGAAGATTAAGGAGAAGTTCTTTGGCTTTAAAAGCTCTAAGAAGATGTTATCTCCACCCTCGATACCAGACAAAGACAAAATCCAAGCTGTAAGTGTGGTACCAATATCAGAACCAAAGATTACACCGATTGTCTGTCCTAATTCCATAATGCCGGAGTTAACAAATCCGACAAGCATAACTGTCATTGCTGATGAGGACTGAATAGCGATAGTGATCAAAGCACCAATCGTAAGCCCCTTAAATCTGTTGTCGGTAGCTCTCTTAAGAAGCTTCTCAAGTCTTCCGCCTGCTGTCTTCTTCAAAGCGTCGGAAAGCACGGTCATTCCGTAAAGGAAGAAAGCTAAGCCGCCGAATAATTCTATAAAACTGAAAACACTCATTAAATTAACCTCGTGTTTATCTATGCCCACTTGTACGAATGCTATTTTACTACGGTCAAGGGGAGTTAAACAAGGCACAATTATAATACATAGATTTGTATCTATACGAGCCAGATTGACCGACAAACGATTATATTGATACGCATCTATACAATCTCAACTTACAAACTTACAAAGGGCATTGAATTTACTTTCAAAAGTCTATAAGATATGCGCATCTATATTTATTTTAGCGAGGTTAAAACAATGGGTAACACTAAAACAGGTGGTTGGCGTTCCAACAAATGGTTCCGTGCTGCTATCCCTGGCCTTTTGCTCCACTGTTCTATCGGTACAGTTTACTGCTGGTCTTATGTAAGTGAAGGTATCGCTGAGCAGATTGGTTACAGCACAAAGACTGTAGGTTGGGCATTCAGCTTGGCTATTCTCTTCCTTGGTTTGTCTGCAGCATTCCTTGGTAATGTAGTAGAGAAGGATATTCACAAGTCTTCCCTCATCGCTACAATTTGTTTTGCAGCAGGTATGATTGGTACTGGTTTCTTCGTAAACTTTGGTGCTAACGCTTACAACGGAGGCGCTGGTTCACCTAGCCTTCTCGCACTTATAGGTATTTTCGTTTGTTATGGTTTCATCATGGGTATCGGTCTTGGTACTGGTTATTTGTCACCAGTTAAGACACTTATGCTTTGGTTCGAAGATCGTAAGGGCTTAGCTACTGGTCTTGCTGTAGCAGGTTTCGGTGCTGCTAAGGCTATCGGTGCTCCTATTATGACCGCTATGCAGGAAAAGATGTCTATCGACAAGATGTTCTACATCTTAGGTGCAGTTTATTTCGTAATGATGTTCACAGGTCACTTGCTTCTTAAGAAGCCTGAGGGTTGGCACGAGCCTTCTGCAGGTGAAAAGAAGCCTACAATCATGGAAGTTCTCAAGACAAAGCCTATGACTAACTACATCGGTATCTGGCTCATGTTCTTCCTTAATATCACATGTGGCTTGGCAATCATCTCTTACGAGAAGCAGTTATTCGCAGCTGCAGGTTACGCAGCAATCGTTGGTACTCTCGGTGCTATCTCTGCTGTATTTAATGCAGGCGGACGTCTTGGCTTCTCTGCATGGGCTGATACAATGAAGGACAGAAATACAATCTACAAGATGATCTTCATCCTTTCTATCGTTTTCACAGCAGCAGTTCTTTTCACAAACGGTATCGTTGCTGCTTCAACAAATAGGCTTCTTGCTTTCCTTGTTATCGCACTCGTTATGGTTGTTAACGCAGGTTACGGTGGAGGTTTCTCTAACGTTCCTACACTTCTTTCCGACCACTACGGTATGGGTTCTATTTCTGCAATCCACGGTATTACACTTTCTGCTTGGGGCTTCGCTGGTATCGCTGGTCCTCAGCTCGCATCTTTCATCATTGAGCACTTCGGTGACAAATCTATCGTAATCACATTCCACGATAAGCCATTCTATCCAGATAGCATGCAGAAGATTCTCATCGCTACATTGGCTCTTTACATTGTTTCCCTTGTTATCTGCTTGGTACTTGTTAGACCAACAGAGAAGGCTCTCGCTGCAAAGGCTGCAAAGAAAGCTTAATCAATAATTAAGTTGCAAAACTAAACCCTGGCGATTACTCGTCAGGGTTTTTGTTTGCTAAAAATCTATATGAGCTATTAAGCTTCTACGAGTTCTGGCTCCTTAGCTTCTTCAACAGCACCGCCGTCTGTGATTACAATCTCTTCGTCGATGCTATCTACAACTGCGATTCTGCCCGCCTTTATAACACCATCAAGAAGCGCTTCGGAGAAATTATCCTCAACCATTGACTGGATTACTCTCTTTAATGGTCTAGCACCATACTGAGGATCATAACCCTTCTTAGCCAAAAGCTCCTTAGCAGAGTCTGTAAGCTTAATCTCGATTCCGATATCCTTAATTCTCTTACCTACCTGGTTAACAAGGATATCAACAATCTTGATAAGACTGCTTCTACCAAGCATTCTAAAGAAGATAATCTCATCTACACGGTTAATAAACTCTGGCGAGAAAGCCTTCTTAAGTTCATCAAGAACAACCTTCTTAGCATCATCATAAGACTTACCACCGTAGAGCTTCTCACGTGAAGCCTCATCCTCATCGGAAGTATCAGTTGCCATATCAAATCCGATTCGTCTTCCAGCATCTGCTGTGAGCATACGAGCACCAATATTACTTGTCATGATGATGATTGTGTTCTTAAAGTCTACAACACGTCCCTTACCATCTGTAAGACGACCATCATCTAATACCTGAAGCATGGAATTAAATACTTCTGGATGAGCCTTCTCAATCTCATCGAAGAGAACTACTGAATAAGGATGTCTTCTAATCTTCTCTGTTAACTGACCACCCTCATCGTAGCCAACATATCCTGGAGGAGATCCGATAAGCTTACTTACATCGTGCTTCTCCATATACTCAGACATATCGATACGAACAAGTGCATTCTCATCACCAAACATTACTTCTGCCAAAGCCTTAGCAAGCTCAGTCTTACCTACACCAGTTGTACCTAAGAAGATAAATGAGCCTGATGGCTTTCCTGGATCCTTAAGTCCAAGACGAGATCTTCTTATAGCCTTAGATATAGCTGTAACAGCTTCATCCTGACCTATAACTCTAGCCTTAAGCTCGTTTTCTAGATTCTTAAGTCTCTCGGCATCAGTCTCAGTAATTTTAGCAACAGGAATACCAGACCACTTAGACAAAACATCAGCAACATCATCTACTGTTAAAATACCAGCAAATCCATTCTCGTCAGCAGCTGTCTTAGCATTCAAATCATCAAGTTCAGCCTTAATCTTCTCTGCCTCTGCCTTAAGTGCTTCTGCCTTTTCAAACTCTAAGTTAGCGCTAGCAGTTGCCTTCTGAGACTCAATCTCTTCAAGTCTCTTCTTAAAGCCCTTAGTTCTATCAGAAACAGCAAAATTAATTCTCTTACGAGCAGCAGCTTCATCAATCAAATCGATAGCCTTATCTGGAAGGAATCTATCTGATACATATCTAGAAGACAAAATAACAGCCTGCTCGATAGCTTCATCTGTAATCTTAATCTTATGATGCTCTTCATACTTACCACGAAGACCCTTCAAAATCTGGATAGCTTCGCTCTGTGATGGTTCATCAACGATAACCTTCTGGAAACGACGCTCCAAAGCAGAATCCTTCTCAATGTACTTACTGTACTCATCAAGTGTAGTAGCACCTATAAGCTGAAGCTCATTATGTGTAAGCATAGGCTTCATGATATTTGCTGCATCAAGTCCACCTTCGCCACCATTACCAGCTCCAACAAGAGTATGAATCTCATCGATAAAAAGGATGATGTTAGGGTCCATGCTAGATTCTTCGAGTACATTCTTAATACGTTCCTCAAAATCACCACGATATTTAGAGCCAGCAATAAGAGAACCCATATCTACACTATAGACTGTCTTACCCTTAATGATATCTGGAACATCATCGTTGACGATAGCAAGAGCCAAGCCTTCAGCAATAGCAGTCTTACCTACACCAGGATCACCAACAAGACATGGATTATTCTTAGTTCTACGAGCCAAAATCTGCATTACGCGATTAATCTCTTCAGCACGTCCAATAACTGGATCGATTTTGCCTTCGGATGCCATCTGAGTTAGATTCTTGCCATACTTATCAAGTGTCTTATGGTCGCCTTTCTTAGGCTTAGATGAGCGCTGTTCTGGCTTACGAGAATCACGCATAGACATACGTGGCAGTTCATCATCATCCATTGGAGAAGCATCTGAAGGAGTGCCGAGAGATGCTGTTAAATCTTCAACGATCCCCTGCATATCAGCACTAGTTCTTCTTAAAAGACCATTAGCCTGAATGCTTCTATTACTTACGATAATAAAAAGCAGATGCTCTGGCTTAATGATACCGTTGCTTCCAAGTCTTCTTGAGATGTCCATAGCATCGTTAAGCAAACGCTTTGTCTCGAGTCTTAATCTTCTTAATGAATCCTCAACTTCATACTGACCTACAGGCTCATCTGCCAACGATGCATCAAAACCAATAATAGATGCTAGTACATTAAGTCCAGCGTTATTACGCTCTAGTGTCTCAGATGCATCGCCTTCAACAGCTGCTATTCCAGCTAATATGAACTCACTAGGAATCATTGCAGATGAAGCGCTCTCAGCAAATCTTTTTGCATATACAAGTACACGTGTTGTTTCTTCTGCTAACTTTAAGTTCATGCTATATCTCCCTTCATAATGCTTCTAATAAGTTCTGCTCTCTGAGTAGGTCGATTATTAATCACCTTACGATCTCTTGAGTAGTCGTCATAGTTCTTACGAACCATATTTGTTAATTTGTTAATCTTTTCCCAGGTAATATCGATATCATCGTGCTTGATATAATCCTGGCCAAGTCTAAGCCAAGCAATCATTGTCATAGCATCAGAAAAATCTGCTCGCCTTAGATACTTAAGTGTCGCATAAGCTCTATAGAACTGATCTTCCACGATTACTTTTTTCTTAGCACAGATATTCTTACGGCAACTTCTCTCGAGCTTAATAATATCTGCTACAAGTCTATTAGCGCCGTCTATTAACTCCTGCTCAGTAATACCAAGAGTTGTTACACTGTTAATAGTGTAATGACTTGTCTCACGCATGCTACCATCGACATTAGCTATAGCATTCATAGCCCAGTCATACTTCTCAATACGCTTCGTTAATATAGGAAGTGCACCTGTAGTCTTTTCAATACCAGGTATAGCCACGCAAACAGAAACTCTTACACCAGTTCCGACTGTACTTATGCGAGGTGATAAGAAGCCATACTTATCGGAAAAAGCTATATCCATGTTCTTCTCGAAATGCACCGCGAGTTCCTCAGCTCTCTTATAAGCAAGGAGCACATCATCGCCTGGTACCAAAGACACAATAGAGATGTGATCGATACTATTTACGATTACCCCAACACCTTCCTTTTTGCTGATGAGAATTCCATATTTGTCTTCACCATTAACAACAGAAGTTGCTACTAATCCCTTGTTAAAAATATCTGCACGAGCTACGTCATCAAGCTCATCTGTTCTAACAAAATCAAGACCTATCTGGCTTCCCGCCTGTCTTACCATGCCAAGAACATTTTCCTTATCACTATCAGTCATCTTGGTTACAAAAGGGAACCCTTTAATGTTACGAGTAATTACAACCTTAGTACCAATTACAACATCAGTGTTATTTCCAGGAGCGTCATACCACATATTAGTTGCCCTCCTTACGACTCTTAAGTTCATCTCTAAGCTTAGCTGCTAACTGATAATCCTCAGCCTGAGCTGCAGCCTTCATACCAGCCTCAATCTCGTTATCAGGAATTGTAGACCAGTCAGCATCTTTAATCTTATCTAAAACACTTATACTACTATTAGATTCTGGCTTACTATCATTTACAGGTGTAACTTCAACCTTCACGCTAGGTGCTGGTGAAGCTTCTTCTGGAATCTCTGATACCTCGATGTTTGCAATCTCACCTGGCTTTCTTCCGATATAGTCGCTACTTCCCTGCTTCTTCAAGATATTCTTGAGGATGGTCTCGTTATAAGTGTTATAGCATTCGATGCATCCGAGCATGCCCTTAGAATCTAATTCTCTTAATGATGTTCCACATCTTGGGCACTTAATCTTGCTATTACCAAAATCGAGATCACTTGGTGTTCCCATAATGCCATTTGTTAATTCGCCAAGCATTGGGAAAGCCTGCTCAAAGAAAGTTGCCTGTCTTTTAAACATATCGTCAACTTTTAATTCTCTTGCACAATTCTCACAAAGAAGAGTGCCATTAATTCTTGTAAATGAATTTGTGATGAGTCCACCACATCTTTGACATCTCATTACTATTTCCCCCTTATTGAAGCATCAATCCGCACAAAGCATTTTTAAAAATATCTGCACGAACCACCGCTCTTATATCTGTATCTACCTTAGCCAAAGATCTATCTGACAAAGCTGCCATTAACGCGGTTGCCTCACGTGATTTCATAGCTCCGACTTGAACTGCGTTAGCTAATAAAATCTTTGCCTCTTGCTGTGAGAGATTATCACCTACTTCAGCAATCATTGCTGTAAGGTAATCATCCGCACTCATCGGCTGAACTCTAGAGATAGTAATCTGGCCTCCGCCTCCTCTTCTACTCTCTACGATATAACCGTTACCAGTTGAGAATCTTGTAGACAATACATATGTAACCTGAGATGGTACGCAGTTAGCTCTTTCTGCTAGGACGCTACGGCTAATTGTCGCGCTACCGTTATTCTCATCAAGCATTTCCTTAATCATGCTCTCTATAACATCTACCAGTCTTGCCATTAATAGATCCTCCTTTCGTTTGACTTTGACTTTGATTTTCTTTGACATTCACATTATCGAACAACAAAAAAGGAATGTCAACAACAAATTTGACATTCCTTGACTTTTTGGCTGAATTATTAGCTAAACTTACTTGTGATAGAGCTTCTTAGTAGCGTAAGTAGGCTCACAAGTCATGTTAATACCTAGCTTATGTAGAAGATTTGCATCTACTGAAGAAAGCATTGTAGTAGAGTGTGCATCACAATTTCTAAGCTTATCAATCTGCTCCATAGCAAGCTCAGCAACTGGGTTTGTCTTAGCAGAAATAGAAAGCGCGATCAAAGTCTCATCAGAGTGAAGTCTTGGGTTATGGTTACCCATATGATTAACCTTCAAATCCTGAATTGGTTCGATAACATTAGGCGATATAAGAGGAATAGAGTGATCAATTCCAGCCAAAGCCTTCAAAGCATTAAGGATTGCTGCTGATGTTGGACCAAGTAAATCAGTTGTCTTACCTGTTACCATACGTCCATCTGGAAGCTCGATAGCTACAGCAGCACCACCTGTCTGATCTGCTCTTACCAAAGCTGCAGATACGCATCTTCTATCAGATACTTCGATACCTGACTTGTTAAGGAGAAGCTCTAACTTAGTTACATCTGAACCGTCAGATAGACCCTGCTTAACATTACACTTAGCTTCGTAATAACGACGAATGATTTCTGCTCTTGAAGCATCACGACAAGCCTCATCATCAACGATTGCAAAGCCAGCCATATTAACACCCATATCTGTTGGGCTCTTATATGGGGACTCACCATAAATCTTCTCAAAGATTGCATTTACAACTGGGAAAATCTCAACATCTCTATTGTAGTTAACAGTTGTCTTGCCATAAGCCTCGAGGTGGAATGGATCAATCATGTTAACGTCAGAGAGGTCAGCTGTAGCAGCCTCGTAAGCGATGTTAACTGGATGAGAAAGAGGAATCGACCAGATTGGGAATGTCTCAAACTTAGCATAACCCGCCTTAATTCCACGCTTATTCTCATGGTAAAGCTGAGAGAGACAGGTAGCCATCTTACCAGATCCAGGACCTGGAGCAGTTACAACTACGAGTGAGTGACTTGTCTCAATATAATCGTTCTTACCGTAACCTTCATCACTAACGATTAGTGGGATATTAGAAGGATATCCTTCGATTGGATAGTGCTTATAAACCTTAACACCCAACTCACGAAGTCTCTTCTCAAACTTCTCAGCCAAAGCCTGACCTTTATACTGAGTTATACATACACTGCCTACACAAAGACCAAACTCTGTGAAAGCATCAATAAGACGAAGTACTTCCTGATCATAAGTAATACCGAGATCGCCTCTTCTCTTACTCTTCTCGATAGCATCTGCATTGATAGCAATTACAATCTCACAGTCAGCCTTAAGCTGCATGAGCATCTTAATCTTACTATCTGGCTCAAATCCAGGAAGAACTCTTGATGCATGATAATCATCAAAAAGCTTACCGCCGAACTCGAGGTAAAGCTTACCGCCGAATTTTTCTACACGCTCTCTGATGTTCTTTGACTGAAGCTCTGCGTACTTATCGCTGCTAAAACCTTCCTTAAACATGGGCCATCTTACCTTCCATTACTAAAATCTTATGTTCTTCAGGCTTACCAACGACCTCTAACTCACTTCCGATATAGCTAACCTCTACATCCTTAACTGAGCTTAAGAATTCATCGACAGTACCTATCTCATCATATCCAATCCCCTCACTTCTATAGTGCATAGGAATTGTAATCTTAGGACTAATTCTACTCACATAGCTGGCAGCCTGCTTACCATCAATCGTATAAAAACCACCAACAGGAATCATTAGAATGTCTGCATTCATCAAAGGCTCTAATTCCTCATCAGAAAGCTCACATCCGATATCACCCATGTGAACAATCTTCATTCCATCAACGTCGATAATTATAACATTATTAGGACCTCGAAGTGCACCTTCTTTATCATCATGGTAAGTCTCGATTGGTGTCACAATAAACGGTGTATCTGTTCTTACCTGACGAAGCTTAACTTCTTTAAATCCAAAATGATCTCCATGCTTATGTGAACAGATAACCTGGTTAACAGTCTCCTTAAGAGGCTTAAGTCCAGGTACAGATCCAGCTGTAAACGGATCGATAATCATATCGAAGCTACCGTGTGTCAATTTAAAACAAGCGTGTCCTAAGTAAGTAATAATCATTTTCTTGCCTTAAGTGCAGGAACACTGTAAAGACCTGCTACTCCCTCAATAATCATTGTCACTCCAATTAGCATCATAGCTGCATTTGTAGCAGAGAATGGATTTATTAAAACCAAAATACCCATAGCTACTGCGGCAATACCAATTAGAAATGAAATCCACCATAACTCACGAGCATATCTGACAATAAACAGAGATTGCCCAACATGCTGAATACCTATGATTATAATAACAATTCCAAATACAACATTAAAGAAATTAATGAGCATATCTGGTCTTAAAAGAAGAAAAATACTAATACAAAGCAAAACAGCACTTGAGGCTAGAGCAATAACATCTGTAAAGCCACCTCTCTTACCCCAGAAGAATAATACTAACTCTACTAAGCCTGCACCTAATACAACCAACGCGAGAATTCTAGCCAATAGCTCGGCGGATTCCTTAGGCCATACAATAAAACTAATACCAAGCAACAAAATTAATAGACTCGAAATAATAGTTCCGTTACGCCAAGATTTAATGCTATCAGAACTCATAAGCCAATATCCTCCTTAGAGTGCACCAAGAATGGCCTTAGCATTAGCCACACGTTCCTTTGTTGGTATAGAGATACCTTCAAGCTCATATGGGATATTAAGTGTCTGCCACTTATGCACACCCAAAGTATGATAAGGAAGTACTTCAACACGCTCAACTGTCTTCAATGTCTTAATAAAGTCAGCAAGCTTATTTAAATACTCATCTGTATCATTACGCTCTGGAACTAATACATGTCTAATCCACATAGGTTTACCAATATCACTAAGTTCTTTTGCCATAGCTAGAATATTCTCATTAGGCTGCTTAGTTAGTGTCTTATGCCCATCTGGATCTATATGCTTAATATCCAGCATAACAATATCTGTAACCTTCATTAGTTCATCGAACTTATCATGCCATGGAGCCTTAGTCGTGTACGGATTACCAGAAGTATCAATACATGTATTAATACCCTTCTCCTTAGCTTTCTTAAACAACTCAATAAGAAAATCTATCTGCATTAGTGGCTCTCCACCAGATACGGTGATACCACCATCCTTACCCCAGTAACCCTTAAATCTTAATGCCTTTGTGATAAGTTCATCTGCATCCATCAAGGTTCCTGTTTTCATATCCCATGTATCAGGATTATGGCAGAACTGGCATCGCATAGCGCATCCAGAGAAGAACACAATAAATCTAACACCAGGACCATCTGCAGAACCAAAACTCTCAATAGAATGTATATAACCCTGTGACATAATCTACCCCTTAAGTTTTTAGTTATTATAACTCTAAATAGATTAGGATTTCAGAATAAAGAGAGCCAAAATAATCTGCAAAATAAAAATTACAGGCACACCTATCACAAACTTCATATGCTTTGTTTTATGTCTAAAAACCTGCATACCTAAGAATGCACCTATAGATCCACCAATAGCAGCTAATAAAATTAACGTCGCTTCGCTAATTCTCCATTTATGCTTAATAGCTAGTCTTTTATCCATACCATATGTGATAAAAGTGATTATATTAATAAGCACTAGATAAATAGCGATAACAAGCTTCATTAAGCGGACTCTCCTCCCATATCTACATCGTAACTATAATAACTTTCTCCAGTCTTTGTGTCACGAATAAAAGGTGTATCAAACTTATGATTCACATAACGATGGAGGCCCATAACCTCGAGTTCTTCTTTGCACTTGGCAAGCATAGCATCGTCTTTTTTATCAAGCATTGAGATAACAATGCCTAAAATATAAAGTCTATGTGCAAGCTCACAATCATAATCTCTAGAATCGCTATATAAGAGATTAAATAGTTCAGCATTCTCAGCACTGGTATTCTCATTTTCAAATAAAGCCTCACAAATATCCTCTAGGTCCTTGGCACTAGGCATCTCAGTTAGTGATACTGATTTTTTAAATAACTTCTCAACCAGAGTTCTCTTCTTACTACTATATTCACGTCCAACAATAAGACCACCAAAAGAGATCAGTATCAAAGCCACAAAATCCAAAGCTGTCTCTTCAGCCTGATCCTCATAAACCAGCTTAAGATCATCTAGTACCACAGCATTAAAAATATCTGCTATTGCCTTAGCACCATAATCGATTAGCTGTCTGTTGGAATAAGGACTAATCTTCGTGACGATAGCATTAAATAATTCCTCTTCACGCATCATCTCATAATTGTGATCATCAAATCTATCCATATAAAAACCTCCACAAGAATTAATCTTATGGAGGTAGTATACGCGGATAATAATGTATAAAAGTCCAATTATTATCTCTAATTTAGAACAATCGTTTATATTATTGAAATAATTTGTCTTTTATCACGATCAACACTGGCACAACTAGTATTATTATAAGTAAAGAGCTAGAAAACAGTATTCTAACCTTTGCAGAAGACTTGTTTAACCACTTGCATAAAGGTCTAATCATAAATCTATTACATGGATATGCAATTAAAACTGAAATAGCAGCTATTCCTAATACACAAGCAAACCATAACCATGGATTTGAAACAGGAACATATCGTCTCACTAACGTCAAAATTGTAATATGTATGAGGTATACAGCAAATGAATGCTCAGCAAGAAAGGTTAGCATCTTTTGCAATGGCTTAACAATCGGAACAGATTCAAGCAACAAATATAATCCTATACATGCAAATAAAAATAATGGCGAATCATCATATAATCCATTCAATTCAATTCCTAACATAGTTATAGCAACCGTAATCAAAAAACAAACTATACCTATTGCTATAAACATCCATTTCTTCTTTCGAATTCCCAATCTATTTATTATATATCCACCTAAAAAATACAAATACCAACTAATAAATGGCCATCCATATACAGGAAAATCACTTCGAAGTATATAGCTAAATACAATTATAGAAATAATTTCAAATCCTACTGCTAAGAAAGCGAATACTTTTAGTCCCGTATCTGAGAGTTTATCGAACATAATAGCGATAAAGGGAGCTGTCATCATATATCCGATAAGATAATACAAAAACCATATATGCCCATTCATACTTGATGGAAAAATAGTCCAAAATACGTTCATTATCATCGTTTTCAGATTTGGAAACTCATTAACACCCAAATAGTAGCAGGAGATATTAAAAAGCGAATAAAAAATAAACGGTATTACTAATGAACAAAACTTCTTCCAATAGAACTTCTTGTATGAAGCTGCTGGATTATCAACATCTTCTTTAAATCTTAAAGCAAAGTAACCACTTAAGAGAAAAAACAAACCATTAGCTGTTAAGAATAAAGTTCTGAAAAAGGCCGCAATGAATAATGGCACAGGAAAATCCCACGATAGATGGATAGAAATAACAAATAACATAGCGACTACACGGATAAAATCAAGATGATAATTTCTTCGCTTAACCAAATCACTACTCTGCATAATATCAATCCTTCACACTTTACCAGTAGGATTATATCATATGCATCATTACCATAAAATGTTGTGCGTTTATAGCAGTTATTGTACTAATATTACCCCTCTATTCATATGCTATAATCATAAAAATAAATCGATAATTATCCGAAGACATTATGACTTTAAAAAGTAAGAATCTGTTTATCAATATTATCATCTTCATAATCTTATTTTTAGGATTATATACTAATGTCGCAAGTATTATTTGCTATCAGGGTATGGCTAACTTTGACTGGTGGTCAAATGATATGATGATAACTGATATGATGTACGATGAACATTATAGTAGCAATGATCCTTTATTGAGAGCTATTGCCCCTACTTCTTTCTACCCTGACGATTATCACAAAGCAGAAGGCCTTATTCCAAATGCATTTATAAACAACGAGGTATTTGATGAAGAATTGTTTTATCAATATACTAGTAATATAGTCATTCAAAGGTATCTATATAGATTAATTAATTCATCCAGTCTCTTTTCTCATTCTGAAGTACTACAAGTACTTTATTTCTTCAATTGCTTTTTTGCAGCAACTACAATTACAGTGATACTATTTTGGATAAAAGAAATAACAAATACTAAAAGTATCATTCTCATTGCACTTTTATTAGCGTTTCTATGTCCATATTTTGCTATGTATGGGAAAAACTTGTATTGGCTAATGTGGGTTTTGTTTATGCCAATAGCTTGTATGTGTGTTGTCGTTATTAATAATAGGCAAGATAATAAAACATTAGTCGCATTAACAGCTTATTTTTCTTGCTTAATAAAACAACTCGTTTGCTTTGAGTTTATATCAACTATTATGATTTCAATGATAATTCCTCTCATTTTTTATTGTATAAAGAGCAATAAAAAATTAAAAGGAATCATTAATACATTATTGATTCCTTTTTGTGCAGCTATATTATCGTTTATAACAGCTTTTGGAATTAGAACTGTAATCTTGCTTTCAGAATTAGGATTAACAAAAACTATTCAATCATTAAAAATGAATATTGGTAGCAGACTATTAGGAACTAACGGCGAAGGTCTTCAGTCAATAGGACCAATAAGAATTTGTTTGTTGATGACAAAAATAGAATTCATATCATTTAAAGGATTGTTCTGTATTGATTTTTTTGAAGCATTAATACTATTAATTATCCTTTCGTTAACCACGCTATTTATTACCAATCGTAATAAACTGATATTAGGTAACAACTTTATATCTTTATTAAAAACAACTTGGATTTCAGTATTAGCTCCCTATTCTTGGTTTGTATTAGCAGCACCACACACAACTATTCATAGTATTCATTGCTCTATAAATTGGTTTATTCCATTTGCAATTCTATTTTTAGCTACATTTTTTTCTTTCATAGAGAAATCTTTAAAGCATATAAAAACGGCCACCAAAAGGCAGCCGCTCAATAATTCTTAGTATAACAATTATTAATCGTCGATACTTGTGTTCAAAGCTGTATCGTAAATCTTGATTACCTCAGCATCTGGAGCCTTAGTAACAAGTGTAACTACTACTGCTACGATAGCACCTACGATGAAGCCAGGAACGATCTCATATACGCCTGTATCAGTAACAACAGGAGCCATGATTGTTGATGTAAAGAGTAAGAGCCATGCGATATCAGCAACAGCACCTGCGATGATACCTGCAACGGCACCAGCGTAGTTAAATCTCTTCCAGAAGAGAGAGAGGATTACAACTGGACCAAAGGATGCACCGAAGAGACCCCAAGCATTCTCAACCATGTTCATGATATCAGCAGCCCAGGATGAACCATCATCAAGACCCTGACTAGCGATAAAGTATGCAACTACTGCAACAATCAAAACTACGATACGTCCAACCCAAAGCATTTCCTTATCAGAAGCTTCATTCTTACGAATGAGTGGCTTATAGATATCTGATGTAAATGCAGAAGAAGCAACGAGAAGCTGAGAGTCAGCAGTAGACATTGCAGCTGCGATAATAGCAGAAAGCAGGATACCTGCCACAAAACCTGGGAAGATGTTATTAACGATCTCGATAAAAATCATCTTACGGCTGTCAGGAAGTAAAGCCTCTGCCAAGGCAGTGCCATCCTTAAGGATGAATGTTCTACCGAGATAAGCGATAACCATAGCAGCACCGAGTGTAAGAACAACCCATATGATAGCAACTGTAGCAGACTTTTTAATCATAGAAGCCTTCTTAATAGACATAAATCTTACGATGATATGTGGCATACCGAAGTAGCCTAATCCCCATCCAAGACCAGAAACGATTTCCTGCCAAGAAGCTGCAAAAGGATTTGTACCAAAAGCAGAAATGCCATCAGCAAAAGCCTCATACTTAGTAGTATCAAAGTCGCCTGTTGCCTTCATTACGAGAGGTACTGCGAGCAAAGCGATAAGCATCATGATTCCCTGGAAGAAGTCTGTCCAGCATACAGCCTTAAAACCACCTAAGAATGTGTAAATTAAAATAAGAACTGCAAAGAGAATCATGGCGAGGTGCTCACGACCCACAAACCAAGGAATTACAGATGTAAATACTGCTGTACCTGCGTTAAATGCAGATGCTACATAAACTGTAAAGCTGATAAGGAAGATAATTGCACATACAACCTTCAAAACAGAGTTCTTACTTGCAAATCTATTTGTAAGATACTGTGGGATTGTAATAGCGTCATTAGATGCCTTAGAGAATCTTCTAAGTCTTGCAGCAACGAAAATCCAGTTTGCTGCTGTACCTAATGCAAGACCGATACCAATCCATACCTGACCCATACCGAATGCGAAGATGGAACCTGGGAAACCCATCAAGAGCCATCCACTCATGTCAGAAGCCTGGGCACTCATCGCTGTTACGAATGGACCCATCTGGCGTCCACCGAGGAAGTACTCCTTCTCATCGCTGTTCTTACTCTTGATAAAGAAGTATAAACCAATACCAAGAACAACTATGAAATAGAGTATGAAAGCAATAATTTTTGCCATAACGTAACTCCTATTTCTTTATTTTCCTATGTTTTCCAAAAATAACGCGCACATTATAACATAAAAATAAAGTGATATCGGGAAAGATACCACTTTAGTTGCTTAAAGTAACAAAATTTACATTTATTCTACGATATTACCGTATGTTGAAGGCCTTCTATCCCTGAATAAGCCCCATCCAAGTCGTGATTCATTAACTTCGTCCAGATCAAACTCGGCTACCAAAATCTCTTCCTTATCTCTGGAAGCGTCTTCTATAATAGAGCCTCGCTCATCACAGATGAATGAAGATCCGAAGAACTTCAAGGAAGATTCCTGGCCACCGTTTTCTGCGGAAGGCTTAACTTCTTCAACACCAATTCTATTTGCTGCAACAACAGGAACTACATTAGAGCCAGCATGACCTCGCATACAGATTCTCCAGTGTTCCATGCTATCAACAGTAAGTATTGGCTCAGAACCAATCGCTGTAGGATATAGTAAAATCTCTGCACCCTTGATTGCCATGATTCTTGCAGTCTCAGGGAACCACTGATCCCAGCAAATACCTACGCCGACTTTACCGTATCTTGTATCCCATACCTTAAAGCCTGTATTACCTGGAGTAAAATAAAACTTCTCCTGATAGTAGTGATCATCAGGAATATGAGTCTTACGATAAATGCCCATAACTTCGCCATCAGCGTCAATCATGGCGATAGTGTTATAAAGAACATTGCCATCCTTCTCATAAAAACTAATTGGCATAACAATTTCTAATTCTTTGCACACAGCCTTAAAGTGATTAACAGCAGGATTCTCATTTACAGGAGTAGCAAAAGCATAGTACTCGTAGCATCTTTCCTGGCAAAAATATGGTCTCTCAAAAAGCTCAGGTAACAAGATAATATTAGCTCCCTTAGAAGCTGCTTCACGGACCATTTTTTCCGCCTTAGCGATATTTTCTTCTACATTAGACGTCATGGACATCTGTACTGCTGCTACTTTTACTTTTCTCATTTTTATCTCCTTACAAAGGTATCTGCTGTGTAATGCAGTGGATGTTGCCACCACCTACAATAATGTCTCTTGCCATAATCGGTACTATCTCACACTCTGGAAATAGCCCACTTAAAACCTCACACGCCGCGCTGTCGTTAGAATCTCCAAACTGAGGTACCAAAACCGCACCATTACAGATATAAAAGTTCGCATATGAAGCTGCTAACTTCTCGCCTTCTTCTCTTATATCTTCGCCTTCTTCGAACACAAATCCATCTAGGTCATGCTTAGTAATAACCACAGGATTTGAAGGCATCGGGATTTTATGAACTGTAAGCTTTCTGCCCTTAGCATCGATTTCGTTAGTCAAAATCTCATATGCCTTAACGCATACATCGTGCTGTGGATCAGAAGCATCATCTGTCCACGCTATTACGACTTCACCAGGCTTTGTAAAGCAGCAGAAATTATCTACATGTTCGTTTGTCTCGTCGCCCAAAATTCCATTAGGAAGCCAGATAACTTTACTCACACCAAGACTGTCACAAAGGCGCTTCTCTATCTCTTCCTTACTCATCTGTGGATTACGGCCTAGGCTTAACAGACATGCCTCAGTAGTAATCAAAGTGCCTTCACCATCAACATGGATTGAACCACCCTCAAGCACAAAATCGTGCTGATCGATTACACCAAACCCAAGCTTCTCACAAAAGCTAACAGCAAAATTATCGTCATCCTCATAGTCTTTATAAAGGCCATCAAAATCTCCACCCCAGGCATTAAACTTCCAGTTCGTACCAAACACCGCGTCTTCTTCCTTAACAAAAGTAGGACCAATATCTCTTGCCCACGCGTCGTTAGTAGGAATATTAAGAGGAATCACATTCTCGTTACCGCGGAACTTATCTGCCACCTCGTCGAAATGCACATCATCGCAGATTAAGTAAACTTTCTCCGTCTTGCTTATTACATTAGCAATCTCGGCAAAGGCTTTCTGAGCTTCTTTACCGCCATAGGTCCAGGACCCTGGGCGAACTGGCCATACGAGAATTGTGCCAGTATGCTTTTCAAATTCACCTGGCATTCTTCTCATGATAGTCTCCCCTTAAAATCGCTATAGGAAAACTCCTTAACAAGCTTTGTTGTTCTATCCTCTTCTAGGATATAAATCGAAGGCAAAGCTATTCCATTAAAAGTATTATTTTTAACCATGGAATAGATGGCCATATCCTCAAAAACTAATCTGTCTCCAATATTTAAAGCCTTATCAAATGAATAGTCCCCGATGATATCGCCAGCAAGACATGTCAAAGAAGAAAGACGATATTCATGAGGCTTTTCTCCCCACTTACCAGAATCCATAAGAGGTGGACGGTATGGCATTTCGAGGACATCAGGCATATGACATGCAGCAGAAGCATCGAGGATAGCTACGTCGATGCCGTTACTTACGATATCCATAACCTCTGTTACTAGGTAGCCTGCATTAAGCGCGATGGCTTCGCCTGGCTCGAGGTAAACTTCGACGCCGTACTTTGCCTTAAATTCACTTACGATTTTAACTAACAAATCGCGATCGTAGTCATCTCTCGTGATGTGGTGACCACCGCCAAAATTTACCCAGCGCATGCTCTTAATAATATCGCCGAATTTCTCCTCGACACCCTTAAGAGTTGCCTCTAGATCATCTGAGTTCTGCTCGCACAAAGTGTGGAAATGAATACCTTCTACAAACTTAAGTGCATCTGGATTTAAGGCCAAAGCTTTATCGAGATTTTTTCTTGTAACACCAAGTCTAGAGCCTGGGCTACATGGGTCATAAATCTCATGCTCTTCCTGAGTAGAAATCTCTGGATTAATACGAAGACCAACGCTGGTTTTGAAGCTTACGCGCTCTGCATACTTATCTAGCTGAGCTACAGAATTGAAAATAACGTGGTCGCAAATAGATGCGATCTCATCAATCTCGTTTTCCTTAAAAGCTGGTGCAAAAACATGATTCTCCTTGCCCATTTCTTCTGCTCCTAGACGAGCTTCGTAAAGACCAGAAGCAGTAGTACCAGAAATATACTCACCAATTAGTGGGTACACAGAAAACATAGAAAATGCTTTCTGCGCCAAAAGAATATGCGCGCCAGATCTAGTCTCCACATTCCTTAAAATCTCGAGGTTGTGGAGAAGCTTAGCCTTATCTAGAACATACGCTGGTGTTTGTATTTTAGTAAAATCCATTTTTATCCTCAGTCAACAAGAGTAGGGTTTTCTACTACAACCCATGGAAGACCCCACTTATTAAGAGCATCCATATATGGATCTGGGTCGAACTCATCAGTTGTAAATACGCCTGGCTTTTTCCAGTCGCCATTTAATACCATCATGGCACCAATCATTGCTGGAACGCCTGTTGTATAAGAGATAGCCTGAGACTCAACCTCACGATAGCACTCCTGGTGATCGCAGATGTTGTAGATATAGATGCTTCTCTTCTTGCCATCCTTCATACCTGTAAAAATACAGCCAATATTTGTCTTACCTACTGTACGTGGACCTAAGGACGCTGGGTCAGGAAGAAGCGCCTTTAGGAACTGAATAGGAACAATCTGCTGGCCGTTAAAATCGATAGCGTCTGTTCTTAAAAGACCTACGTTCTCGAGACACTTCATGTGTGTTAAATAGCTCTGACCGAATGTCATGAAGAAACGAATTCTCTTAACCTCTGGCATATTACGAGCGAGAGCCTCGATTTCTTCGTGGTGTAAAAGATACATATCCTTCATCCCTACGCCATCGAAGTCGTACTCGCGCTTAATGGACATTGCAGGAATCTCAACCCACTTGCCATTCTCAAAATAAGAACCTGGAGCAGATACCTCACGAAGGTTAATCTCTGGGTTAAAGTTAGTAGCAAATGGATAGCCGTGATCACCGCCATTACAGTCGAGAATATCGATAGTCTCGATTGTGTCAAAGTAGTGCTTCTTGGCATAAGCTGCAAATACTGAAGTTACACCTGGGTCAAAACCAGTACCGAGAAGTGCTGTAAGACCTGCGTCCTTAAACTTATCCTCATAAGCCCACTGCCATGAGTAGTCAAAGTAAGCTGTGAAACCTAATCTCTCACATCTCTCCTCGTAAATCTTTCTCCACTCTGGATTCTCTGTATCTTCAGCCTCATAGTTAGCTGTATCGATGTAGTGAACACCAGTCTTAAGGCATGCATCCATAATTGTAAGATCCTGATAAGGAAGGGCTAAGTTCAAAACAGCCTCTGGCTTATAGTCGTTAATCAAGGCTACAAGCTCATCAACATTATCAGCATCAACCTTAGCTGTAGAAATAACTGTCTTTGTTGTTGGCTGAAGCTTCTCCTTAAGTGCATCGCACTTGGATACAGTTCTTGACGCAATCATTATCTCTGTAAATACGTCGCTGTTCTGGCAGCACTTATGAATTGCAACTGAAGCTACTCCACCACATCCAATAATTAATAACTTGCTCATTTCTTCTTATTCTCCTCCTCTTCCAATAAATCTTCTACATACTTAGGAAGCATAAAAGCACCCTGGTGTAGATTAGTTGTGTAATACCATGTTTTAATCTTTCTTTCCTTCCACTTCTGAGGATTAAAATCTTTAAGTGGATGGTACTTTTTGGATGCAAATCCGAACATCCAGTAGCCTGCTGGGCAGGTAGGAATGCTTGCCTGATAAACTCTGCTTATCGGGAAGCACTTATATACCTTACGATGCATAGAGCGAAAGGCTTGTTCGTCCTCATCGTAGAAAGGCGAACCATGCTGGTAAACCATAATGCCGTCTTCCTTCAAAGCCTTAAAGCAGGCACCGTAGAACTCCTTTGTAAAAAGACCTTCCGTATGACCAAATGGATCTGTCGAGTCGTTAATGATGAGGTCATATTCAGCTTCGCAACGTCTTAAGTAGCGAAGACCGTCCATATTCTTAATAGTTACTCTTGGATCCTCAAATCCCTTCGCGGTCTCAGGGAAGAATTTCCTACTTACTTCGATGAACATCTCATCAGGCTCGACTACATCGATAACCTCAATCTCAGGATATTCAGTAAGTGTACGGGCTACTCCTCCGTCTCCACCACCAATGATAAGAACCTTCTTAACATTAGGGTGAACAGACATCGGTACATGAACGACCATCTCGTTATAGATGAACTCGTCTGCCTCCGAGAAAATGATGTCTCCATCAAGAACAATCATCTTGCCGAATTCTTTAGACTGGAATACATCGATTCGCTGATATTCACTTTCCTGAGAGAAGAGCTGCTTATCAACTCGAACGCTAGTCTTAACGTTCTCTGTATCCATCTGTGAAAACCAGATATCCATTATCAGCCCTCCTTAATTACATTAATAAGTTCTACCTCAGGGTCTAATGTTCCCTGGAGTGAACATCCACGTTCGCGTGCAAAATCGATGTACTCGATTATCTCTTCTGTGATTCTCTCGCCTGGAGTTAGAATCGGGATTCCTGGTGGATAACACATTACTATCTCGCCACAGATTTTACCTGCTGTCTCATGTAGAGGAATCTGCTCCTTATCAGAGTAAAATGCCTTTTGAGGACTCATTACAGCTTCAGGCTGGATAAAGTCACCACAGTAAAGGTCGCTTCCATCCTTGCCGTAGTTACGCTTAATGTCCTCAAGCGCTCCTACTAATCTCTCGATATCCTGGATACGGTCTCCAATAGAGATATAAGCTAAGATATTTCCGATATCACCAAACTCGATTTGAATGTCATACTCATCTCTTAATAGGTCATAGACTTCGATACCTGTAAGACCGATTCCCTGAGTATAAACGCTAAGCTTAGTTACATCGTAGTCGTATACGCTGTCGCCGTCGATTAAGTCTCTGCCATAAGCGTAATAGCCTCCAATCGCATTAATCTCAGCTCTAGCATACTCAGCCATCCTACTTACCTTGTTAAAAGACTCCTTGCCTCTTAAAGCCAAGTTTCTTCTAGAGATATCAAGGCTTGAGAGGAGAAGATATGAAGCGCTTGTAGTCTGAGTAAGATTAATAATCTGTCTTACATACTCAGCATCAGTATTTTCTCCACAAAGAAGGAGTGAACTCTGAGTTAAGCTTCCACCTGACTTATGCATCGATACAGCAGCGAGATCAGCTCCTGCCTTAATACCTGATACAGGAAGATCATCACCAAAATAAAGGTGTGTACCGTGAGCTTCGTCAGCTAATACCTTCATGCCATGCTCGTGAGCAAGCTTAGAAATCTCAGTTAAGTTAGAGCAGATGCCATAGTATGTTGGGTTATTAATAAAAATAGCCTTCGCATCCGGGTTATTCTTAATCGCTCTTTTAATCTCTTCTACTTCAATTCCAAGCGCGATACCAATCTTAGGATTAACCTTAGCTTCTACATAAACAGGAATACCGCCGCAGAGCACCAGCGCGTTAATAACACTCTTATGAACATTACGAGGAAGGATAATCTTCTCGCCAGCTTTAAGCACAGACAAAATCATAGTCTGAACAGCAGATGTAGTTCCGTTAACCATCAAAAACGCATGCTTAGCACCAAAAGCTTCTGCCGTTAAATCCTCAGCATCCTTAATAACGGAAACCGGGTGGCCTAAGTTATCTAGAGGCTTCATGGAGTTTACATCGAGACCTACACACTTCTGGCCCAAAAGCTCAACCAGCTCTGGGTTACCTCTGCCTCGCTTATGACCTGGAACGTCGAAAGGCACCACGCGCTTCTTACGGAAGAGCTCTAGTGCCTCGTAAATTGGAGCCGATCTCTGGTTCAATTTGTGCCTCTACTTTCTATCAATCGCTTATAGTCGGAGGCTTCAAAAAAAAGAAGCAGACGGCTTACCATCTGCTTCTGAAAAAGTCTACATAACAACCCTACTAAGGTTAGTGTCTATGTGCTCAGAGTTCTGCAACAAATGCTACTCATATTGACCGTTTCACAAGATGATGTGCCGTGGCACCGATTATAAAGTAATCAACTTATAAAATTTGAGCTTCTAACTCAATCAATAATTCGCTTTGTAAAACAGACTCTGTTTCACTCACTTGAGTGCGATTATAAAGACTATTAAATGTAATGTCAATTATGTTCTTTTTGCATCAAATCTGATAGATGAATGCCATCTAGATATTCAGTTACTACCTTATCAAGACCTACCCATAAAGGAAGAGTTCTACACTGATCTTTACGTGTGCAAAGCTGGGATCCTTCCTCAAGACATGCTACTGGAGCAAGAGTACCTTCAGCAGGGCCTAAAATCTCATTTATAGTATATTCTTCAGGCTTACGTGTCAGCTTATATCCGCCACCTCTGCCATGTACACCTTCGATAAGATTAGCTGATACCAAAAGTGGCAAAATCTTCTCCATATATTTAAGGGAGATTCCCTGTCTCTCGGCTACTGACTTCATGGAAATATACTTTCCATTATCGTGTTCTGCCAAATCTATCATGACGCGAAGAGCATAACGACCTCTTGTAGATACCATGTTCATCTAGTCCCCCTTACCCCATTACAATATATGAATTGGGTACGGTTTTCAAGATTCTGCAAAAAGAGCTGTAGACAAGTAACGATCTCCTGTATCAGGAAGCAAAGCTACGATTGTCTTACCCTTGTTTTCTGGACGCTTTGCAAGCTCGATAGCAGCATGAACTGCAGCACCAGAAGAAATACCAACAAGTACACCTTCCTTACGTCCTACAAGTCTTCCTGCTGCAAATGCATCTTCATTAGCAACTGGGATAATCTCATCATAGATATTTGTATTAAGTACATCTGGAACAAATCCAGCACCAATACCCTGAATCTTATGGCTTCCTGCAACACCCTTAGAAAGAACTGGTGAACTCTCTGGCTCTACAGCTACAACCTTAACATCAGGATTTTGAGACTTAAGATACTCGCCAACACCTGTTACAGTACCACCTGTACCAACACCTGCTACGAAGATATCTACCTTACCGTCTGTATCTTCCCAGATCTCAGGTCCTGTAGACTCTAAGTGGGCCTTAGGATTTGCTGGGTTTACGAACTGACCAGGAATAAAGCTGTTAGGGATCTCTGAGGCGAGCTCTTCAGCCTTAGCGATTGCACCCTTCATGCCTTTCGCGCCCTCTGTTAATACGAGCTCAGCGCCATATGCCTTCATGAGCTGACGACGCTCCACGCTCATCGTCTCAGGCATTACGATAATGATTCTGTAGCCACGAGCTGCAGCTACGCTTGCAAGACCGATACCTGTGTTACCAGAAGTAGGCTCGATGATTACGCTATCAGGTGTAAGCTTTCCAGACTTCTCTGCGTCATCAAGCATAGCCTTTGCTACACGATCCTTAACGGAACCTGCTGGATTAAAATACTCAAGCTTAGCAAGTACTGTTGCTTCTAACCCTTCAGTCTTCTCGATGTTAGAGAGCTCGAGAAGAGGTGTCTTACCAATCAAACTATCTGCGGACTTATAAATATTAGCCATTTTTATTTACCTCACTTAATTGCCTCAAAGCCATGCTTTAGGTCTTCAATAATATCATCAATGTGCTCTGTACCGATAGACAAACGAATTGTTGTTGGGCTGATACCAGCGGCAGCAAGCTCCTCCTCATTCATCTGTGAGTGTGTTGTAGATGCTGGGTGAATAACCAAAGACTTAACGTCAGCTACGTTAGCAAGAAGTGAGAAGAGCTCCAAGCTTTCTGTGAACTTCTTAGCATCTTCAGCAGTACCCTTAACCTCGAAAGTAAAGATAGAACCAGCGCCATTAGGGAAATAGGAGTCATAAAGTTCCTTCTGGCGACCTGTTGCTAAGGATGGATGATTTACACGCTCAACCTGTGGATGATTATTAAGGAAATCTACAACTTTAAGAGCATTCTCTACGTGTCTTTCAACTCTAAGTGAGAGTGTCTCCAAGCCCTGGAGGAGCAAGAAGGAGTTAAATGGGGAGATTGTAGCTCCCTGATCTCTCATGAGTGTTGTACGAAGCTTCATGATGTAAGCGATGTTGCCACAAGCTTCTGTGAATACTACGCCATGGTAAGAAGGATTTGGCTTGGATAGGCCTGGGAACTTATCGTTTTGTGCCCAGTCGAACTTACCGCCATCGATAACTACACCACCCATTACTGTACCGTGACCGCCAATAAACTTGGTAGCGGAATGAACTACGATATCTGCACCGTGCTCGATTGGACGAAGGAGATATGGTGTAGCAAATGTGCTGTCTACGATAAGTGGGATGCCGTGCTTATGAGCAATTGCTGCAATAGCCTCTAAGTCAATTACATTGGAATTAGGATTGCCAAGTGTCTCAGCGTAAAGGAGCTTTGTATTAGGCTTAATTGCCTTCTCATAATTCTCAGGATCTGAAGGATCAACGAATGTTGTTGTTAAGCCCTGCTCTGTAAGTGTATTTGCAAAGAGGTTATATGTACCACCGTATACGTTTGCAGAAGATACGATGTGATCGCCTGCGATTGCAATATTCTGAATTGCATATGTGATAGCTGCGCTTCCTGATGCTGTTGCCAGAGCTGCTGCACCACCCTCTAATGCTGCGATACGCTTCTCGAATACGTCAGAGGTAGGATTCATAAGTCTTGTATAGATATTGCCGCCTTCTGTTAAACCAAAGCGACCTGCCGCCTGTGCGGAGTCCTTAAATACATAAGATGTAGTAGCGTAAATAGGTACTGCACGTGCGTCTGTAGTTGGGTCTGCCTGCTCCTGACCTACATGGAGCTGAAGTGTCTCAAATCTATAATTTGCCATTTTTGTAATCCTCGCCTTCTTTTACCCTCTGTTCGAGTAGGTAAATCCTAACACCATTTACCTACCCAGTCAAGGGGTATTTAGAAATTTTTCCAGATTACTTAGTAATTACACTCAAAAACCAACCAACGATAGCTTATATTCTCATCATAAACAGATTGACAAAGGTTGTCATAAACCAAGGTATATCTATCGGATTCAATCAAATCTTCGACAAACAATTCGTCTACAGTACCTGGATACTCCTGAAGTACAAGAGCATCTGGTGAATATTGCTCATAAAACCAATCCATATCTCCAATATTTGAGATAATCATCTGACCGGTAATATAATCAACACCAGAGTACTGAGGCATGTACAAATCAGATCTGTTATCGATATGTACTGGCACATCATAGAATGCAAGCCAGGTACCAGTATCAAAGTCATTATAAATTCTTCTATATCCATGCTCATTAACACAATCTATTACACCTTCGTCATAACCTTCGATAGCAGAGATATCAGACATAGTGTTTGTTGGGAAATATTGATTGATAGATGTAACTGTAATAAATACGGCAAAACCTACACAAAAAACAGAAAGAATATTGTTTGCAGTATCACTAAAATCAAAAATGTCTTTATCGATTTTAACTGTATTGTTATTAACCCACTCGATTAATATTTGTATTTCCTCTGCACAGAATAACAATACTACAAGTGCGGTATAGTTCATCAATCTACAATACTTGCATGACATGATGATGAACATACAAAAGAAACAAAGTCTGATAATTGTGTTCTTATCAAAATCTCTAAGTCTTTTATCAACTGCAAATCCGATTAAGATTAATAGAATAATGGCTATTTCCAACATAGAAAATGTCTTAGGCTGCCATTCATTTACAAAACTAATGTAATAGTCATTAACAGGACCATTCCTCTTAAATGAATACGTCCAAATCTCAATTCCATTTGGATTTAAAAGAGAAGCACCAAATCCAACCAAAAGCGATATTAAATATGCCTTAACCGCCTTATAGTTCTTAAAAATCAACTCTATAACTGTAACTACAAACATTATTATGAATGGTAGTACAATAAGCCCACCATGAAACCAAGCTACCAAGAAAGACGCTACGATAAAAGTAACACACTTTCTCTTTAGGCTTTTTTCACTCAATAATGCATAAAACAGAACTGTCACTGCTAGCTGAGTAAATAGATTTGGTCTCGCATTATAACTAGGGAAAGTTAAAAATCTAGCTAGACAAGCAGCGACAACAATTACTAATGGATGAACATTATTGTCATAATTATGTTTAAATCCGATTACTGCTATCGAATAATTAATTAATGCAGAAACACCGATAATTCCAAATAATCCGAATAGCTTATACGCTATTCCAACAAGATAATACCAACCAATCTCATGCGTAACCCAATTAAGATTCTCATGCCAGCTATATATTTCAACTGGAATAAACGTATGGTTTTTCAAACAATCCAAACCAATCTTAGTCTGAATTATGGTATCCCCGATATAATCTCCTATGTTATTTACATATAAAAAAGGGCAATAAATAACTATTACAGCGCATAATAAAAATATAATTCTGCTATTAAGTTGCTTTTTTAACCCGATTTGCTTATTCATCTAGTTATTCCTTTACCAAGGATACGTTTATTAATAAAAGACCTACTAATTATATCCACATCTTCAGGTAAATAATAGTAAAATCCAGACATTGTAATTTCAATAATTCTATCCGAAAGATTGTTACTGTTTCATTTTTATTTTCCCTTTTTAACGCATATAGAGTTATTATAAAGGCTAAGAGGCTTTACATGATTATTAGCACAAATAAGAAAAAATCAATTCTCATCAACACCTTATTATTAATAAGCTTTTATTTGTTGTCGTTTATTACCATTGCTTCTAGACCTTTTGGTGATTTGGATGAAATATGGGATTATACATTTTCACGCGGAATTGTTATGGGATATATACCATATAAAGACTTTAGTCTAATCCAACTGCCATTGTTTTTTATTACTATGGCTATACCATTAAAAATCCATCTAAGTTTCTTTGTGTATAGACTTATGGAATCTTTATATTTATCATCGATTGCTTACTTGTGTTTCCAAATAATCAGAAGGGAACACTCTTTTTTCATTAGCGTTATAGTCTCGTTGTTCTCCATTTCATTACTAGGAACAACAATTACGTATAACTCTGGACTGCTTCTAGCAGTATTTATATTGCTATACTTCCATAAGTCTGATTCAGATAGTATCAAGTTATATTTTGCATATGGTTTACTTGCATTTACATGCATTATGTTCCGACAAACGTCTGGTTCGCTTATAGCTATCATTGAAATAATATTTCTATTAATTGATAAACGTTATAAGTATAGTTCAAAATTACTACTATTCTTAACCGGTGCCTTTATCCCTTGTTTTCTTCTTCTATCATACTTGTTGGTTAATCATTGCTTCTTTGAATTCTGGGAAAATTGTTTGTTCTCAATATTTAGATTTGGAAATAACAATAACCATATCGGTATTAACTCGATCATCATATTAATAACGTCAATTGTTTGTACTACAGTTGCCTGTATTATAAAGTACAGAGTTACTCATAAATTACTATATCTCTATTACATATGTTTGCTTTTTACTATAGCTACCATCGCTCTTCCTATAATTGACAATTCACATATTTTTTATACTGTTATGCTCAGTATTGTTATCATAGCTGATTGCTATGCAAACATAATAACCGATATATCAAATGCATTTAAAACGATTATCGTTTCTTCAATTTTTGCAGAAATCATAATATATGCTTTTTTAAATCTACAAGGAACGTTCTTTTTACAACATAACGAATTAGCATATATCCCTTCCGAAGAATCACTAGACTATTATGCTCAAATTATTGAACATAATAATCTATATAACAATTGGGGCTATCATCCTGTGATAGTATCTGAATCAAAAGCCGTCTTCTCAATAATTGACGGTACATTTGAAGGTCCGTATCATTTTAGTGGCATGACAAATCCCGTCGATTATATAATCAATTTGCCTAATGACTCAGTAATAGTTATGTCCGAGACATATTTAGAAGATAATTGGCAAAACCCAACTGATGTTTACGAATATGTGATTAATAATTATGATGTAATTGACTCTTACAATGGTTTTAATTACTACTTAAAGGCAGAATAATTCATTCCCATTAGCACTACATCAGTACCACTTTACGTGATGAAATCCTTCTTTGCCAACAATCTCAAATGTATGAGCCCCAAAATAATCTCTTTGAGCCTGAAGCAGATTAGCGCTTAACTTTTCCGTGGTATACATATCAAAATACTCAAGCGCAGAAGCAAAAGCTGGAGAAGGAACTCCATTCATTACGGCAGTAGCTACCACCTTACGAAGAGATGGAATATATTCCTTAATTACATCAGAAAAATAATCATCCAAGATTATGTTGTTAAGATTAGAATTACGGTCATACGCTTCCTTAATTTTATTAAGAAAATCACTTCTTATGATGCAGCCACCTCGCCACATAGATGCGATAGCACCGAAGTTAAGCTTCAAATCAAGTTCTATGCTTGCAGTTTTAAGCAAAGAGAAACCCTGTGCATAAGATAGAATCTTACTTAGATATAAGGCACGTCTTATATCTTCGACAAAGCTCTCGTCTACGCCTTCTGCCATAGGAGAATGCGGGAAAACCTTAGATGCATTAACACGCTCTTCCTTAAGCGCAGAGAGGCAGCGCGCATATACAGCTTCAGTAATAAGTGGAAGCGGCTCACCTAACTCAAGCGCTGTAATTCCAGTCCACTTACCTGTGCCCTTCTGGCCAGCTCTGTCCAAAATAGTGTCTATTACATAATCGCCTTCTTCGTTACGGAAGTCTACGATATTACCTGTAATCTCGATAAGATAGCTTCTAAGTTCACCCTTATTCCACTCACGATAAATTGAAGCCATCTGGCTATTATCAAGCTTTAATAAATCTTTAAGCAGAGTATAAGACTCGCAAATAAGCTGCATATCTCCATACTCTATTCCGTTATGTACCATCTTTACGAAATGCCCTGCACCGCCATCTCCGACATAATCGCAGCATGGCTTTCCATCTTCTGCCTTAGCACTTATAGAGAGGAGAATCTTAGATACCGCATCATAGCCTTCGCGAGAGCCCCCAGGCATAAGAGCCGGGCCTTTAAGCGCACCCTCCTCACCACCTGATACACCAACACCCATGTAGTTAATACCGTGAGCTTTAACAGCTTCAAAACGGCGAATTGTGTCCTTAAAATATGAATTACCACCATCGATGATAACGTCTCCTTCACTTAACAAAGGAATGAGTTTATCAATCATCTGATCTACTGGAGAACCAGCTTTAATCATAAGAAAAATTACGCGTGGAGTATTAAGAGACTTCACAAATTTTTCTAGGTCGCTATAGCAGTCTATATCCTCGCTTCGTGCCTTCATGGCATCTACAAGACTACTGTCGATATCATATGCTGCAACCTTAAATCCCTTTCCAGCCATATTAAGCACGAGGCTTGAACCCATTACTGCAAGTCCGACCATACCTATATTATTCATAGAAATCTCCTTATCGCTTTACGCGTGCGTTGCCGTTATAGATATCAAGAAGCTGCTTCTCAGATACAGGATCTGCATAATCATTAAGACTTCCACAAGCCATAACACCAGAAGCCCATCCAAGCTTTAAGCATATGTCGCCAGAATAGCCCATTCCGATGCCGTAGAGTAAGCCACCAGTAAATCCGTCGCCGCCTCCGATTCGATCCATGATATCAATCGGACGCGGTTCTTCTATATACCACTCATTATCCATACGAATAATAGCTCCCCAGAGATTCATGTTTGCTGAACAAACTTCTCTTAATGTAGTAGCAAAAACTTGAACCTGAGGAAATTTAACGGATGCAAGATTAATCATGTCTTTAAAAGAATCTATCTTGGCTGATAAATCCTTACCACCTGCCTCAGGACCTTTAAGTCCGAGGCAAAGCTGGAAGTCTTCTTCGTTACCTAGAAGAATATCTGCTTTACCTGCAATTGCTGTAAAAGTACTACGAAGTTCTTCTACGCGGCCCTCCCAGAAAGAAGCACGGTAATTAAGATCAAAAGATACCTTAGTACCATTCTTTTTTGCATATTCACAAAGCTTTCCAGTCTGCTCACTTAATGCTGCAATTAACCCAGAAATATGAAGAATTCCTACACCATCTTCTTCGAAGATTTTTACCAGATTAAAATCATCAACTGATAGTGTTCTTCCGACTTCTCCTGTTCTATCGTTCCATACAGAAGATGCCCTTAATCCAAAGCCACTATCTGCAATATTAAACTGATGACGATAACCCCATGGACCACCCTGAGGAACTTCTACGTCTGTGTAATCAATCCCCCTGCTTCTAAGCTCTTTACGGATAATCATAGCGATTGGAGAATTCTCTACAAATTTAGTAATTGCAAGAGTATTTTTACCTAATGATGATGCTACATTAAGTACATTTGTCTCTGCTGAAGTGGACTTAATATAGAACAAGTCTGAACTTTGAATCTGCATACGCTGAGTAGGCACAATACGCACACCCATACTAGTAGGAGAAGCCAATAAGTATTTCATAAAAACCTCGTTCTAGGTATTAATTGATTTTTTATTAGTAACAGCCAAACACAATCCTAATGCAATCCAGTAGTATATGGAAACACTTGATACAGCCCAAATAAACATGCAGGAAGCAACATATCCAGCTACTATGCTTAAATACATAGGATTATTAATGTGTATATTTTTAATAGTCTTTATAGTAGCAACCACTATAAGAGCAATATAAGTAATCATCGCAAATATACCTTGTGTTGCAAGTACATGCATAAAAAGGTTGTGAGCATTTAACCATATTTCTTCACCAGAGATATAACGCTCGTATAACAACCATCTAAAATTATCTGGCCCTACACCATGCCACCAATGCGTTGGAACTGATTTTAAGCTAGTTATCCACAAAAAGCCTCTGAAATTAGCAAAATTTTCAGTACTAGATACATCTACTGTTACCATATTATTGTAATCCTCAGATATTTCACCAGTTTTTAAATCGAGGACCACTAACCAAAATACAGAAATAACAACAAAAATAATCAAACACGTTATTATGCGTTTAAAATTCTCATTAACAAAAACTACATTCTTTTGCTTGGCAACAATAAGATATATAACATAGAAAAGTAGCAGAGTGGTTAAGCCTACCCATGCAATTCTTGCAAATGTATGTAATGAACATAAAACAGAAATAAACAATAGTAGATATAGTAAAACTTTTTTCTTTTTTGATAATTCATTAAACATCAATATCCCTAATATGCATGCAATAAAAATAATACTCAATACCGCATAATAGTTAGAGTGACGTGTTAATCCAAATACCATTGCATGTTCAACATGTCTTTCAGTATGACTAACACAGTCTATCGGATATATTCTAAATATTTGAAGTAATGCAGGAATTACATTAAATGAAGCAACAAAAATGAAAACTTTTAATATATCATCCCTATACCTATCACACTCCTTGTCTCCATACAAAGATGCAGACATATAAAACAAAGTATAATAAGCTAGATAGTGCCCCAACGTTTCACTAAACTCAAACGATACTTGAATCAAAGTATTATCTTCTGAAAAAATAGTAGAGATACAATATAGAAGTATCAAAAGAAGATAAAACAGTTCAGCTATACCCTTTTTTCTATTATCAACGATGTAAAACAATGCAATGGCTGCACCAATAAAACCGGCTATATGTAAAAACCATACATGGTACGTTAGCGTTTCACCAAAACAATTCTGCACAAACTCAAGCAACGGAACTAATACCATCGTTAAACTAATATAAAAGAAACTTACTCTTTTAAAATCAAAACTCATATCTCACCTTATATAAATGCCTCTCGTAAAGACTTGGCAACCCCCTCTGAATGATCATGTTCTTTACCAGAATCAACCCAACCAAAACCATCGCCTTCGTATCTCGGGAAGCAGTGCATATGGTAGTGCCCATACTCGCAGCACTCGCCACCATTTTGCATAATGGTATAGCTCTTAGCTCCATACTGATCTTGATAAAATTTAACTAACTTTTTAATAATCGAATTGATTTCCATCAATGTATCATCTGGGATATCCAGAATAGTTGAAGCATGAATCTTAGGGCAGATTAAAACGTGGCCCTTGTTAGTTGGACAATAGTCAAGAAAAACAATATTGCGCTTAGTCTCATGAACAACATGAGCATCTATTTCCTTGTTAATGATTTTACAAAAGTCACACATAATCTAACTCCAAATAAGCGGATTCTCCCTCATTATATCGATTTATCGATTAGATATACATCTTCTCTAGATTTAATGGCATTTAAAAACGGCAGATCCTGTTTACGAACTACAGCTATAACATGCTTCTTAGAAAAAGCTTCTTCAAGCTTTTCAATATATGAAGGGCAGCCAGTTTCCAAAAAACCTATTTCATCAATAGAAATCCAAGAGGTTTCTGAATTAATCAGTTTATCTAGAGCAGAAACAGCAAACGAAGTAAAACCGTCTGGATTAATTCGCATATTAATCTTCCCAGTTAATGAGTCATCGTATAAACCAATAATATGCTCTTTATCCTGACCATTTTCCTTGATATATACTGCTTCTCCTCTTACAACCCAGGACGTAAGACCGGGAAGCTTATCCGCCATTAAGCTATTAATCAAAGTAGTCTTGCCTGAGCCTTTATCTCCAGTAATTACAATATGGCGCTTACCGCTTATTAGGAAGCTACTAAGCTGAATTGTTAACTGCTCATAAAAGTCCTTAAGCGCTCTAGTATCCATATCCTGAAACTCATATTCATTATTAATCTCAACATACTTAATACTGTCGCTATGCTTTTTGGCAACATAGTTTCCTCCCAAATCCTGTGGAAGGTTTAAAAGCTCATCGAAATACTTATTTGAAAACCACACAGGAGACCCTGGCTTACCAGAACTTACAGGCTTTACTATCAGGTCTTTGTCAGTGTTTTCAAGGATAGTTTCTATTGTTTTTCTGGTTAAAAGCGGCTGATCTGCAAGACAGAACATGCAACCGTCTATATCGCTTTTTATACTTTTAAGGCCCAGCCTTATAGTGTCGCTTCGATATGGAAACTCGTGAAAAATTACAGGTATATTTTGTGCTTCACAAAGAGCTTTAACCTCGCTATTACGAGTAACTACAACTCGGCTTTTAAACATGTTATCTGTGATATCAAGAATATGCTGTATCATGGGTTTTCCATTAAATTCAGCCATAAGTTTATTGCCGCCAAATCTAACTCCAAGACCTGACGCCATAATTACACAGCAGTGGTTTCCCCTGATACTATTCACCGAAGAATTCTTCATATAATTTGCTATTAGTTTTTAGGCACGCATCACGATAATCTTCATACTTTTTAAGCCATGCCTCACCTTCAGAAGTAAGTGTACTTCCTCCACCAGTTTTTCCTCCGATGGCTCTGACAGTAAGTGGAAATCCTAAGTTTTTCTCAGCGTTATTAAGTAGTTTTAATGCCTTGGTATAAGCCATACCCATGGAGCTTGCAGCTGCATTTAATGAGCCAGTTTCTTCAATCAGATGAAGAAGTCTCGCAGGTCCTTCGCCAAAAAACTTATCGCCGTTTTCATCAACGAAAATTATTCTAGTTACAGCTTTCATTATTCCTCCGGCCTATTTAACATAACCATCTGCTCGTGATTAGCATCAGTCTTAATTTTATGAACTGATACCTCTCCATAAATTGAAGATAGCTTATGCTCAATATCAGCTACTAAATCAGTCTTAGGGTAAATAGTATCAGCAATTTTCTTATCCTTAATTAGTATCAGTTTATCACATGTATTAAGTGCGAGATTAATGTCGTGCATAGATAATAAAGCGCCCATATTATTCGTTTTAACAAGATTTTTAATCAGGTTCATAGTTTTATATCTGACCTTAAAATCTAAATAGCTCTCAAGCTCATCCATAAGTAAAATCTTGGAATCAGATGCTAAGGCTCTTGCCAGTAAAACAAGCTGCTTTTGTCCTTCACTTAGCTTTTGGAAATTATCGTTTTCTCTTCCTTCTAATCCTACGGTTTTAATCATCGCACGGGCCTTGCTAATCATGTAAGAATTTGGATTTTGAAGAAGCTTGAGCTTAGGGTTAAAGCCCATAAGCACCACATCTAATACTGGTAAATCAATTGATATACCGCTTTTTTGTGGAATAAAACCACAAAGGGAAGCAAGAATGTTGCTGGAAAGTAAACTAGCGTCCTGACCATCGATAAATGCATTTCCGCTATGAGGAATAATATTAGTAATTCCCTTAATTAATGTCGTTTTTCCACTTCCATTAAGGCCAATTATTCCACAAATTTCACCGTCATTAACCTCAAAGGAGATATCTTCGAGGATTAGTCTTTTACCGTAGCCGGCGCTTAAGTTTTTGACTTCCAAAATACTCATGTGTCTTTCCTTCCCTGAAAAATTAACAGCACGAGGAAAGGCGCCCCGATAGCGCTTGTAAAGATACTTACTGGAAGCTCTGTTGCAGCTACACTTCTTGCCAAAATGTCAGCTAATATAAGTATGCATGAGCCAATTAATCCACCTAGAATCATGGTGCTTACGCTGTTATTACCCGTAAGCTTTTTGGCGCAGTGTGGCGCTAATAGTCCGACAAAACTAATAAGGCCTGTCATGCTAACGATACTAGATACTACAAGTGTTGATAAGCCAAGAAGTATCAGTCTCATAGAAGTCACATCAACACCTAACATCTTTGCTTCGTCTCCAGAAGAAGACAACAAAATAGACTGCCTGTGAAGCATGATTAAAAGAATAAGGCCTACTACACACAAAATTAAGTTACTACCAATAATGTGTGAATTAATGCCATTAAGGCTACCCATTATCCAGTATTCAATTGATGCTAACTCCTTTTCAGGATCTGCCACAAGCTTTAAGCACATAAGTACAGTCTGAGCTATGGCATGAACTGCAATTCCTGCAAGAACTACAGTGCTTTTATGCCCACCTCGATCAATTACAGAAAATGCTATAGCTAATACTATAGCTATAAGCGCGCCTCCGAAGGCGCAGAGAGTTACCATAATGCTACTTGAGAAAAACAAAATACCTGCTGCAGCTCCAGCGCTGGCACCAGAGGAAACACCAATTATGTCAGGAGACGCAAGCGGATTTCGAAATACAGTCTGGAATATAAAACCTGCGATTCCCAAAGCAAAACCGCCTGCTAATCCGACAACTACTCTGCTAAGTCTTAATGTAGTAAAGACTCGCCACTGAAGCTCGCTACCGCTTATTAATCCTTCTATCGTTAATGGGTACTTACCTATGAATAAACTCAGAATAAAAAGGGCGCACAAAAGCGCCCCGAATACTACAAATAACAAACTATTATGCTTCGATGCTAAAGCCGTAGAAGGTCTCATAATAATCCTCAATTGTATTCTCCAAAATCTCATCTGTAACAAGATCTGGATAGAGTACATTTGCAATCCACACGGAACCTAAGATGCCACCAGGAACAGGGCTGTCCCACGCTTCGATATTAGAAGGAAGCTGGTATACATTGCCATTATTAACTGCATCAACGACAGCCAAATTCTCATCTGCTAATACATCTTCTACTGTGTACTGACTGTTCGCAGCAATGATTATATACTCAGGATTCCACGCTAAGACCTGCTCGTAACTTACTTCTGCCCAGTAAGTATCATCTATATCTTCTGCGACATTAATACCACCAGCATTAGTAATTACGCCTGACTGATACATAGCATTTCCAGAAGTTAAGAGGAAATCATTATTGCCTCCGAGATATACAGTATGAGAATCTACGCCATCCAAAAGAGAATTAAGCATATCATCTGTATTTGTTATGAAGTCAATTAATTCCTGGCCTCTATCAACCTTATTAGTAGCTCTGGATACTACATCAATCATCTCGATTAGAAGATCCTGGCTTTCTGGATTAACGAGAATTACATTTAGTCCCAGGTCTTCCAGAACAGAAGCAGTATCTCTTAGTCTTAAAGGCATAATTACGAGGTCAGGCTCAGTTGCCATACAAGCCTCTACATCAAAAACCTTAACTGTTCCGACATTAGGTAAATCCAAAAGCTCTGGTGCGCTTAATGAGTAAATAGGTCTATAGTCAGCATTATCCTCGATGCCTACCATTCTGCTATCCAAGTCTAATGCGATTAACAAGCTTGAAGGAATATAGTAGCAGCTAACAATTCTTTGAGGCTCGGACTCAATTAAGACTTCCCTTCCTGATTGATCAGTAACTGTTATTGGGTAGTATGCATCCTGATTAGAAGTTGTGTCCCCTGGATTAAGGCTGCAGGCTGCAAAAAGCATCATTACTGATACGAGTAAAAGCGAAGTTAGTCTCTTCATATATCCCCTATGCGTTATTATTTCAAAACTACAACGAATTATAGCAAATTGACACCCCACTCTCAATTTATTCTTGGTAGAATATATTTATATTAATAAAGAGAGTGATATTTTATGATCTCCATTCAAAAGTATGAAAAAGTTCAAAGCTTGGAACAAGCCTTTGAACTTAATCAGGGCAAAAAGAACAGAATTATCGGAGGAATGATGTGGCTTAATATGGGCCACACCAAGGTTAATACAGCCATCGATATTAGTGGTCTTGGTTTAAATACCATCGAAGAAACCGACGAAGAATTTATAATAGGAGCGATGGTAACACTAAGACAGTTAGAGCAGCATGAGAGCTTAAATAGCTTTACATCTGATTCTGTTAAAAATGCTGTTAAGGACATTGTCGGTGTCCAGTTCCGTAATATGGCAACAATCGGAGGAAGCTTATGGGGCAGATTTGGCTTCTCTGATTTGTTAACTGTATTTCTCGCGATGGATAGTTATGTTGAACTTTATCCTACAGGAATTGTATCTCTTAAAGAGTTTTCCGAGATGAAAAGAGACAACAGCATTCTCGTAAATCTTATCGTAAAGAAGACTCCTATCAAGATTTGCTACTCAGCTATGAGAGCACAAAGAACAGACTTCCCAGTCTTAGCATGTGCTACATCTTTTGTTAATGGAGAGTATAGAGCAGTTATTGGAGCAAGACCTGCCAAGGCTAAGGTAGTGCTAGATAACGAAGGAATATTAGATTCTGGCATTACAGAAGAGACAGCTACTAAGTTTGCAGAGTATGTTGCAGCCAATATAGTAACTGGCAGCAACAACAGAGGAGGTGCTAAGTATAGAAAGCACCTAGCTTTGGTACTTACTATGAGAAATATCATGAAGTTAGGAGGAGATAGAAATGATTGAGATTACTATCAATCTGAACGGTAAAAAAATCAGCGACAGAATTGAAGCAGATACTCTCCTCATCGACTTTTTAAGAAGTCACAACTGCTTAAGCGTTAAGCGTGGATGCGAGACAACTAACTGTGGTCTTTGTACTGTCCTTATGGACGATACTCCAATCCTCTCCTGCTCAATGCTTGCAGCAAGAGCAGCTGGTCATACTGTTTATACATTAGAAGGACTTCAGGAAGAGGCATCTTCCTTTGTAGGCTTTATTGCAGATCAAGGTGCCGATCAGTGTGGTTTCTGTAACCCTGGATTTGTAATGAACACTATTGCTTTATTAAGAGAAAATCCTGATCCTACAGACGATGAGATTAGAGCATTCTTAGCTGGTAATCTTTGCCGCTGCAGTGGATATGAAGGACAGCTTCGTGGAATTAGAAACTATCTAAATAGCCTTAAGGAACAGTAAAAATGGAACATAAAGAATACAAATCAATTAATAAATCCGTCCGTAAAAAGGACGCTATGCAATTACTTCTTGGTAAGCCAGTTTATACTGAGGATATTGTTCCAGATAACGCTCTTGTCGTTAAGCTACTTAGAAGCCCACACGCTAACGCGATAGTTAAGACTATCAACACTAAGGCAGCCAAGCTTGTACCTGGCGTAGTTGATGTATACACATGGGAAGACGTTCCACAGAGTAGATTTACTAACGCAGGTCAGACTTACCCAGAGCCATCTCCTTATGACAGACTTATAATCGATCGTCACGTAAGATTCTCTGGTGACGTCGTTGCTATCGTCGCAGCTGAGAACGAAAAAGCTGCAAGTAAAGCTGTAAGTCTTATTAAGGTCGAGTACGATGTCTTAGAACCTGTTCTTGATTTTAGAACAGCCAAGGACAACAAAATTCTAGTTCACCCTGAAGATAACTGGGTAGCTCCTTGTGAAGTTGGTGGAAGTAATAAGCGTAACTTAGTTGCCAGCGAAGAAAACACACATGGCGATGTTGATTCAGTAATGGCAGACTGTGATATTGTCCTCGACAGAACTTATCATATGAAGGCTTATAACCAGGCAATGATGGAGACCTTCAGAACTTATACCACACTCGACAGATACGGAAGATTACATGTAATCTCATCTACTCAGATCGTATTCCATGTAAGAAGAATTCTCTCTCATGCTCTTGGAATTCCTAAGAATATGATTCGTGTAGAAAAACCTCGTATCGGAGGCGGATTTGGTGCAAAGCAGTCTGCAATAAGTGAAGTATATCCAGCATTCGTTACTATTAAGACTGGTCGCCCAGCTATGATTATCTTCACTAGAGAAGAATCTCAGATTGCAGGCTCACCTCGTCATGAGATGGAAGTTAGAGTAAAGCTTGGCGCTGACAAAACTGGTAAGATTCGTGTTCTTGATTTATATACTCTCTCAAATAGTGGTGCCTACGGCGAGCACGGCCCTACGACAGTTGGACTTTCAGGACATAAGTCTATTCCTATGTATACTGGTAGTCTTGAAGCCTTTCGCTTTAATTTTGACGTAGTGTATACAAACACTATGGCTGCGGGAGCATACCGCGGTTACGGCGCGACGCAGGGTATCTTCGCTGTCGAGACAACTGTAAACGAGCTTGCCGAGATGCTTAACATAGACCCTACAGAAATCCGTAACATGAACATGCTTAAGGAAGGCATGATTATGCCAGCTTACTATAACGAGCTCGCAGCTGCATGTGCTCTTGATAAGTGCCTTGAACACTGTAAGGAAATGTTTGAATGGGATAAGAAATATCCTGTAAGAGACATGGGGAACGGCAAGGTTAGAACTGCTGGTATGGCTATGGCTATGCAGGGTTCATCCATTTCTAACGTAGACGTAGGTTCCGCTACAGTTAAGCTTACAGAGGACGGAACTTACATGCTCTTAATCGGTGCCGCAGATATGGGTACTGGCTGCGATACAATTCTCGCGCAGATGGTTGCTGAATGCATGGACTGCTCTGTAGATGATGTAGCCGTATTTGGCGCTGATACAGACGCATCTCCTTATGACTCAGGTTCCTACGCTTCATCTACAACATACCTCACAGGTAAGGCAGTAGAGAAAGCCTGCGCCGAGCTTAAGACCAAGATGTGTTCTATCGCGGCAGATATTTTAGGATGCGACAGCGAAGAGATGATATTTGAAGAAGGACTTATCAGAAGAATTAATACTGAGCAGACAGTCTCTATGAGAGAGATTGGTGTTAAAGCTCAGGTAAGTAACACTAAGTCTGCAGAGTCTTCAGTATCTCATTCTTCTCCAGTATCACCACCTCCATTCATGGTAGGTATGGTTGAGATAGAGCTTGATAGATTAACAGGTGAAGTTACAATTATCGACTATATGGCAGTTGTAGACTGTGGTATTCCTATTAACCCTGCACTTGCTAGAATTCAGGCTGAAGGTGGTATTGTTCAAGGTATTGGACATACACTTATGGAAAACGTAACTAATGATGCATCAGGAAGACCTATAGAGTCCTCCTTCATGCAGTATAAGGTACCAACAAGACTTGATATGGGTAACTTGAAGGTAGAATTCGAGCACAGCTACGAACCTACAGGACCATTTGGGGCTAAGTCTATCGGTGAAATTGTTATTAATACTCCGGGACCTGCTTTGGCACATGCGATTTACCGCGCTACAGGCGTATGGCATAGAGAATTGCCTATCACACCTGAGCAAATCGCGATGACAAAAAGCAGCAAAGAGTAATGAATAAAGAGAGGAACAAATGAAAAAGGAATTTACTATTGCTAAGGAAGCATTTGAACTTGATGGAAAGCTTCCTTTATCACAGGCAATCCCACTTGGATTACAGCACGTACTCGCGATGTTCGTGGGTAACTTAACACCACTTTTGATTATTACTGGCGCATGTGGCATGGCAGGTGGCGAGTTTGCTGAATTACAGCTTAGTCTTTTGCAGAACGCCATGCTTATCGCAGGTATCGTAACACTTGTACAGTTATTCTCCATTGGTCCAGTCGGTGGTAAGGTGCCGATTATTATGGGTACGTCTTCAGGCTTTATCGGAGTATTTAAAAGTGTTACTGCATCTATGGGTGGTGGTGTCATCGCTTATGGCGCTATCATGGGTGCTTCTATTATCGGTGGTATCTTCGAGGGAATCTTAGGCTTCTTCTTAAAGCCACTTCGTAAGTTCTTCCCATCTGTTGTAACTGGTACAGTAGTTCTTTCTATTGGTCTAAGCCTTATCTCTGTAGGTATTAATTCCTTCGGAGGCGGTAACACAGCAAATGACTTCGGTTCTGTCGAGAACTTATTGCTCGCTCTTTTTGTTCTTGTAGTAATCCTTGTATTTAAGCACGGAACTAAGGGTGCTCTTAGTACATCTTCAATCCTTATCGGTATTGTATGTGGCTATATCGCAGCATTTATTATGGGCTTAGTTCTTCCTAAGACTGGCATTAATGCTGATGGTGTAGAATTCACAAAGGGATGGGTTCTTAACTGGCAGAAAGTTGCTGATGCTAAGTGGTTTGAGATTCCAGCTATCCTTCCTGTAAAGCCAGTATTTGATCTTCGTGCCATCATCCCTGTAATGATCATGTTCATCGTTACAGCTGTTGAGACTGTTGGTGATATATCTGGTGTTATGGAAGGCGGTCTTGATAGAGAGGCTACTGATAAGGAGCTCTCCGGTGGTGTTATCTGTGATGGTTTGGGATCAAGCTTCGCAGCTTTATTCGGTGTTCTTCCTAACACATCATTCAGCCAGAACGTAGGTCTTGTTGCCATGACTAAGGTAGTCAACAGATTCGCACTCGCTACAGGTGCTATCTTCCTTATTCTCTGCGGTCTTTGTCCTAAGCTTGCTGCTATCGTTTCTATCATGCCACAGTCAGTTCTTGGTGGAGCTGCTGTAATCATGTTCTCATCTATCGTAGTTAGCGGTATTCAGCTCATTACTAAGACACCTCTTACACCACGTAATCTTACAATCGTTTCCGTAGCTTTAGGTGTTGGATACGGTATGGGTGCAAACGCTGATATCCTTACTCACGCTCCACAGGTTATTCAGCTCGTATTTGGTGGTTCTGGTATCGTTCCAGCAGCTATGGTTGCTATCCTTCTTAACATCCTCCTTCCTAAGGAAAAGGAAGAAGCTAAGGCTTAAGTCTTATCTAAAAACTAACAAATAAATAATCCCGTAAGATTTGCAGGTCTTACGGGATTTTTGAATTTACTTTCTTCTGTCAAAGCGGACTTTTATAAGCTCTGCTGCTATGCTGATAGCTACTTCCTCAGGAGTTACTGATCCTATCGGGATACCTATCGGAGCGTGAACAGAATCTATCCTCTCTTCTGGAATACCTGCCAACTTAAGCTTCTCATTGACAAATGCTTTTTTACGCTTGGAGCCCATAACACCGATATACGCCTGCTCCATGCGAAGGAGTTTTTCTAAGACCACATAATCATGACTATGGCCATGCGTCATTATTACTATGTAGTCAGTAGGCTTTATATCTATGTGGTCTTCTAAGCACTCATAATCGCCATAGATAACTTCTTTGGCCCCAGGAAGGTTTTCCTTAGTCGCAAAGCCTTCTCTATTGTCCATTACTGTGCAGGCAAAACCTACGCTATTTAGAACTGAAATTAAAGCCTTAGCTACATGTCCTGCGCCAAACATTATTACCCTGTCAGGGACTGGAAGTGGAATAGATACTTTACCTTCTGATGCTTGCGCTTCTGCGCTATATATTAGCTTGTTTTCTATGGTATCAAGGACCATGAAACCGTTTTCTTCACTATCTATCTTGTTATTAATAATAACCACTTCATCGTAAAAATTACTCTTATCCAAATATAAAAAGTACAGATAAAGTGATCCACCACATACCATATTAAGTGTAGTGTCCTGAAGATTAAGTTCGAACTTTGTAGAAAAAGAATTATGAGTATCAAGGCAGCCTATTGCCATATCTATGGCATCCTTCTCGACCTGGCCTCCACCTACGGTGCCAGCGATTAATCCTTCATTTCCAACAAGCATCAAAGTACCGACTCCACGTGGTGTGGAGCCAGACTTATTAATAATGCTTACTAGTACGGAAGACTTACCTGCCTGCCATACATCTAATATGCTTTTTACTACCTGCTTCATGCCTTCTTAAGTGTCATCAGAAATTCGCCGCCATCAACTTCTTTTACATCAACAGTATAACCCTGACTTGAAGCATAGCGTGTAATATTCTCGACGCAGACCATAGCGTCAACAAGAACCTCTAACTCATTTGGCTTTTCTGCATTTACTGCCTTTTGAACCATTACTACTGGTACAGGGCAGCTTAAACCTCTAGCGTCTACCATAAGTTTTTCTCCTTATTTTGTCTTCTTTTCGATTTTTGGAAGATTCAAAACTGAAACCAGAATTAACACTACGAAAATAATAGCTACAGCAACCTTACCTGTAGTAGCAATACCACCTGCACTATATGTGCCGTCTTCAGCAAGACTTGCGGCAGATCCTGCAAGCTTAAAGTTATGTGCAAAAGCAGCGCCAACAAGCATACCGAATACTGTAACAGCGCTATCACCATTACCCTCACCAGACAAGATGAGCTGTCTTAGTGGGCATCCGCCAAGAAGTACTGAACCCCAGCCAACAATAACCATACCAAGAAGGTTCCAAAGCTGGCTTGCATGTGCGATAGGCTGAAGGTATGTGGAGAATCCGTGGAAGTTACCAAGGATAATGTTACCTATCAAAATAGTTACAAAGATAACTCCAAAGCCTGAGAGCAGATTAAAGTCACGGAACATAACCGCATCTCGCATACCACCTACCATGCAGACTCTGGATTTCTGAGCAAGAGCTCCTACTACCAAAGCGATACCAAGTGATACGAAGAGAGGTGCGTGCATTGAGCCTGGACCTTTCTCAGAGAAGATGAAGATGCCAGGAACTGCGATAACTAACACAAGAAGTAATACTGCGCTAAATGGCATCGCGAACCCTTCAGTAGCAGTAACAGCATAATTACGCTTTAAGCTGAAGCCTTTCTTCAGGAAGAAGATACCGATTAAAATACCGATAGCAAATCCTGCAAGGCCCACGAAAGCATTAAGGTCACCGCCACCCATACGAATAACCATACGAAGTGGGCAGCCCAAAAATACAAGAGCGCCAATCATTACACACGCGCCAAGAATAAATCTTACAGCAGGTGATGAACCAGCCTTTGCCTTGAATTCTTTTGTAGCCAAAGACATGATAAAAGAACCAAGAATAAGACCTATAATCTCAGGTCGTACATACTGAACTACCGCAGCCTGGTGAAGACCAGTCGCACCTGCGATATCTCTTACGAAGCAGGCTATACAAAAACCCATGTTCTTAGGATTTCCCATAGCTGTAAGAACAAGAGAAGCAATTCCAATTGCAAGTCCAGTTACAAGAACCCAGATGTTTACTTTACTGTTTTTACCCATAAACAGTCCTCCTCATTACTATTTAGTATTGTGCAAATATATATAACTATCACCTAACTTTTCCTTAACAACGCCAACCTTCTGCGCGCAGGGAACGTTAGATTTAAGTTCTAAGTAAAATTCGTCCGCATCTTCTTTGTCTACGGCGATTAATAAACCACCAGAAGTCTGCGGATCGTAGAGCATATCCTGCTTGGACAAAATTACATCGCCGTGATCAACATACTTACTTGCAAAATCTCTGTTACGATACATTCCTTCTGGCAAAATACCGAGTGCCGCAAGCTTCAAAGCCTCATCTATTAGCTCGATATTATCTACATCAATATGAAGCTCAACATTACTTCCTGTTGCCATCTCGCTGGCATGTCCTAAGAAGCCAAATCCAGTTACATCAGTGCATGCATGGACTCGGTATTTGACCATGACATCTCTCGCACCTTTGTTAAGGGTCATCATGAGATTAAGTGCGTAGTTATAAGTCTTGTGGGAAACCATATCTACCTTGGCCGCAGTAGTAATAATTCCCATACCAAGAGGCTTAGTTAAGAACAGCACATCGCCTGGCTTGGCACCGATGTTACGAATTAACTTTTCTGGGTGCACAAAGCCTGTAACCGCTAATCCATACTTAGGCTCTTCATCCAAAATACTGTGTCCGCCAGTAATTAATGCACCTGCCTCATATACCTTGCTATATCCACCTTTAAGAATCTCATGAATAGCATCCTGAGGCATATTTTTAGGCACTGCCATAATGTTAAGTGCTAGCTTAGGTTCACCACCCATCGCGTATACATCAGAAAGCGCATTAGTCGCTGCAATAGCACCAAATGTAAAAGGATCATCAGCAATCGGTGGGAAAAAGTCGACTGTCTGAACAAGTGCCAAATCATCAGATACTTTATATACGCTGGCATCATCACTCTTATCAAAACCGACCAGAAGATTGGGGTCATTATGAACCTGTAAGTCTTCTAGGAGCTTAGATAAGACACCAGCTCCAACCTTGGCGCCGCATCCAGCACAGTTTGCTAGTTTTGTTAGCTTAATATCTTCCATTATAAGTTCCTGCTTAATCTTAAAATAGCTTCCAGTACTCCACCTGATATTGCTAATGCTTTATCAGATACCTGATAGCAATACTCTATCTTGCCTCTAGGGTCTACATCACCACTTTTAAGGCCTTCTTTTACTGGGGTACCATCACTGATTAATCCTCTTAAGACACCATCGATGGTACTAACCATAGGCTTATCCTCGACATAACCTATGACATCGCCAGTCTTAACCAGGTCACCAATCTTATGTACTGATTTAAAGATTCCATCACATGGTGCACGTAATACGCGTTCTCCAGCAAAGCCTCCGATTAGCCCTGGAATATTCGTATTAGGAAGCGCGGGACCATCATAGATTGCTCTACCTAATGTATGTCCTCGCATAGACTCGATAACTGCGTGGCAGTCTTTTTCAGCAGTAAATCCAGGACCTACAGCGATTACGATATTGGCATCATCTACACTTGTTCCAAGATTACGCTTGGCAAGGATTGCATCTATAACTACATCAGGCTTGATGTCCTTAATGATATTCGCCTCAGGATCTGGAAGAACAGGAATAAATCCTTCTTCTAATAAAGAGTAAACTTCATCTTTGTTATTAGCGCGCTTGGCAGTAACGTCCTCGACCGTCATATGCCCGCCCTTAATTGCCTCACAAAAAGCAACCGTTCTTCTAATAGCAAGTGGATTAGGAAGGTCAGTCATTACGATTTTATATCCGCAGTGGTAAAGCCTTAACGCGATACCACTCGCCAAATCTCCTGCACCCTTAATTACTATAAGCATACGTATTCTCCTTTTTGTAAGCTCCCAGCTATTACTGGGATTGTCGAAGTTTTACTCATTTCTGTTGCTGTTCTTGATTGATCCTCGTTCTCGACTTTGTTGATTAATAATTTAGTTCCAAAGCCTTCTTCGTTTATAACCTTAATCGCCATTTGTGGTGTAACGATACTATCCTCATTAACACCTGCAATTCGGGCATAAATCTCTGGGCGGTGGCACACGTCCTTAACCCGTTTTCCTATACCATCTATTCCCATCACTACTATCACCTGATTTGACTCATCTGGTATCACAGGCTCAGTCTCGTTATGAGCTTTAAGCGGTAACCTTTTAGCTCCATCGGCCTCGCAGATTACGTAATCTGCATACTCTAGTAGTTCGCTTACAGCCTTACTTGGTGGCATAAGCTTGCCACTTTCATCCTTACCCATCGAAATGCAAATTACATTAGTTTTCATGAAAGCTTCGTCTATATCTTTGGCGTCGTTAGATGTAATAAGAGTTATATTTTCTGGAGGAAAAATTCTTGTAGTAGTGCAGATAATTACTCTGCCATGTGATGCTAATTCCATAGCAAACTTAAGCATCAGTGTGGTTTTTCCACCTGAGCCAATAATGCTTGTTATCCCCTTATTTATTTGTAGCACTTTTGATATTTCCATGTCTTAAAGCTCCAACTCATGAAAACCCTGAACTTCAATTCCTGACTTAGAAAGTTCATCTATTAATCGTTCTTTGTTTTCAATCTCAGATTTCCATGCGATACCGCAGTCAGCGCTCACACTTCTTGGAGCAGAGAAGAGTTTTCCACTAATACCTAAGGTCTTACATAAGCGCTCTGTAGCCACCGCTTCTGCAGTAGTATAGAAAGTAACAACAAAGTGAAGTTTCTTTTCTCTCATATTAGTTACCTGCAGATTTCCTTCAAAGCATTAATAACTGCATCAATCTCTTCTTCTGTGTTTTCGTAGGAGAAACTAAAACGAACTATTCCTTGCTCTTTGGTACCTAGAGCCTCATGCATTCTAGGAGCACAGTGAGCGCCTGGACGTGTAGCAATTCCATACTCTTCGCTTAAAATATCTGACAGTTCAGTCGAGTCCATATCCTTCCAGTTAAGAGCGACAATTGGCACATGGATTGATTCAAAGTCACCATAGATTTTTATGCCATTAATACCTCTTACACCAGCAATAAAGCGGTTCATTAATTCTGTTTCTCTGGCGAAGATTTTGTCGATTCCAATATCATTTATATACGTAATAGCTGCAGATAAGCCTGCTATTCCATGACTGTTAAGAGTACCAGCCTCAAGTCTTGTTGGCATCTCATAAGGGTGGTTTTTTGAATAAGACTGAACCCCGCTTCCGCCGCGCTTGTACTGATGTATTTCGATGCCTTCTGATACACAAATGCCGCCCGTACCCTGTGGGCCTAATAAAGACTTATGGCCAGTAAAAGCTAATACATCGATATTCATGTCCTGCATATTAATTGGCAGCACGCCAGCAGTCTGTGATGCATCAACGATATATAA
>JAKSRJ010000017.1 GCA_024403715.1 Saccharofermentans sp.
GCATTTTTTAATGTTATCAAATTATTCATATTTATCAGTTCAAATAGTTTTATCAAAGTACTAAAATAGAATCATCCGATAAGGATATTAAGTAACTACTAAGGAGATTCGCATATGATTAAAATTATCGCTGGTGAAAAAGGTACTGGAAAGACAGCTATTCTTGTTGACGACATTAACAAGATTGCAGTTCAGGATAATAATATTGTTTGCATTGAGAGAGGTAATAGATTAGATCAGCTTCTTAAGCCTAATGTAAGACTTGTAAATATGAAGGAATATCCTGTTTCTGGTTTTGATCAGCTTTTGGCATTCATTAGCGGAATCTGCTCTAAGGATTATGATTTGACTCATATCTATATCGATAGCATTTATAAGGTTGCTGATGCACAGGATGGTCTCGAGGCTTTCGTTACAGCACTTGACGCTTTCCTTGCTGATAAGCCAATCACTGCTACAATCATCTTGAGCGGTAAGGTTGATGAACTCCCTGATGCAGTAAAGGCTTTCTGCTAAAAATCATTTGCCCACGGCCTGTCCGTGTGGTAAGATGACATTGTTCAGATTACTTTTAGGTAAAACGAGCTTGCAAAAGCTCGTTTTTCTTTTGTAGAGGTGAAGTAAATGGCAAAAAGATCTAAGGTAGCTCAGGAAGCTTTTGATATTGCTTTTCCTGTAGCACAACAACTAGGATTTGACTTGGTTGACGCTGAGTATAAGAAGGAAGGTCAAGATATGTTCTTAAGACTTTTCATCGATAAGAAAGGCGGAGTTGGAATTGACGATTGTGAGAACTTCAGTAAAACAATCGATCCAATTTTTGACGAGAAACTTAACGCAGATCCTGACTATTTTGAGGTTAGCTCTCCAGGTCTTACAAGACCTCTTACAGAACTATCAGATTTTGTAAGATATGCAGGTGAGAAGATTGATGTAAAACTATTTAAAGCATTAGAAGATGGTTCTAAGAGTTTTACAGGAGTAAGTAAGCCTACAGAAGATGGTGTTCTTATCTTCGAGAAAGAAGATGGATTAGAAGTAGAAGTGGCTTTGGAAAATATTAGCAAAGCCGTAAGACACATTGATTTTTAATTAACGGAGGTACATACAATGGCAAAGAAAAAGGAAGTACAGGAGGCACCTAAGGATAACGTTTTAGACGCTATCAAGATGCTTGCTAAGGAGAGAGGAATTGATGAGGAAGAACTCATTACAGCTGTTGAGAACGGTATCGTAACAGCTTATAGAAGAGAGTTCTCAGGTACATACATTATTGAGACTGTAGGTGCTGAAATCGACAGAGAGACTGGTGAGATTTATGTTTACCAGCTTAAGGAAGTTGTTGATGAAGTTGAGGATCCTACAAATGAGGTTTCTTTGGAAGAAGCTAGAGAAGTAGATCCTGATGTCGAGCTCGGTGATTCTCTCGAGTTTGGTCTTGATGTTAAGGAGCTTGGACGTCTCGCTGCTACAGCTGCTAAGTCTGCTATCTCCCAGAAGGTTAGAACAGCTGAGTTTAAGAGAATCAACGACGAGTTCTCCGGTAAGATTGGTGAGCTTACATCAGGTATCATTGTTCGTAAGGATGCTAAGAACATCTATGTAGATATCGATCATGCTGAGGCTGTTCTTCCAAGAAATGGTCAGATGAAGGGTGATAGCTACGAAGTAAACAAGACAATGAAGTTCCTCGTATTGAAGGTTGAGGAGCACAATGATAGACCTTCTATCACAGTTTCTCGTACAGATGCTAACCTTGTAAGAAAGCTCTTTGAGCTTGAGATTCCAGAGGTTAAGTCTGGTGAGGTTATTATTAAGGGTATTTCTCGTGAGGCTGGTTCTAGATCCAAGGTTGCTGTTTATTCTCGTGATGAGAATATCGATGCTAAGGGTTCATGTGTTGGTCCTCGTGGTCAGAGAGTTCAGGAAATCATGAACGAGCTCAATGGTGAGAAGATTGATATTATCGATTGGAGTGATGATGATGCACTCTTTATCTCTGAGGCTTTACAGCCAGCAAAGGCTATTAGAGTTGATACAGAGATTACAACAAGACCTGATGGTACATCTGACCGTTATGCTAAGGTAATTGTTCCAGATCAGCAGTTCAATCTCGCTATTGGTAGACAGGGTCAGAATGTTCGTCTTGCTGCTAAGCTCACAGGTTATAAGATTGACATCAAGAGAGAGTCTGATGAGGCTAGCGAAGCAACTCAGGCTGTAATCGGTAATTTCGAGGTTGTTGAGGCAACTGAGGAAGAGGCTTAATTAGAATGATTAATAAGCCAAAGAAAAAGCCACAGAGAATGTGTGTTAGCTGTCGAGAGAGACGCGATAAGAAAGATTTAATTCGCGTTACACTGGCAGAGGACGGAAGTCTTAAGTATGATCCTACAGGAAAGCATCCTGGAAGAGGAGCTTACCTTTGTAAGAATGAGAATTGTATTTCTATTGAACTTAAGGCACACAGAATCTCAAAGGGACTTAAAGCAACTGGCGACTCTAAGATAGAGGAGCTTTCGAAGGAGATATTAGAGCTTTGCAAAGCGGACGAACAAACATCTTAAGATTTTTGGGATTAGCTGCAAAAGCTGGCAGAGTAACCTCAGGGTTTGACATGAGTTTATCTGCAATTAAAAAGCGTCAAGCTCGCCTGCTTATTCTATCCGAGGATATTTCTCGTAATACTTTAAATAAGCTGCTTGATGAAGCTTCGAAGGCAAATGTTGATATGCCAGATGCGTATAGCTTTGGCACACAGTTTGAACTTGGAAGGGCAATTGGTAAGCCAGATCGTGCAATAGTGGTTGTTACAGATGATGGTTTTGCGAATAAACTTTCCGAGATGTTATCGCAATTAGATGAACAGGAGGATATTCATTAATGAGTGAGAATTCCGCTAATAGAATTAGTGGTGTATCTGGTAGTAAGGAGCTCAAGGTAAGACGCGTTCATAAGAAGGCACCTGAAGCTAAGAAGCCAGCTGCAGAAGCTCCTGCGGTAGAAGCAGAAGTAAAGGTAGCAGCACCTGCACCAGCACCAGAAGTAAAAGAAGAAAAGCCTGCAGCACCTAAGGCAGAAGCTAAGGTCGCTAAGGCACCTAAGACTACAACTAAGAAGTCTGCTAAGTCTGAGGAAAAGGCAGAAGCTAAGGTTGAACCTAAGGCTGAGGCTCCTAAGGCAGAAGTTAAGACAGAGGCTAAGACTGAAACTAAGACAGTGGTTAAGAAGGAATCTCCTAAGGCCCCTAAGGCAGAAAAGCCAGCAGCTCCTAAGGCAGAGGCTAAGCCAGAGCCAAGGGAAGAGGCTAAGCCTGAGGCATCGAAGATTGACAGAACTAAGATTTCTTCTGCAGTTGTTGCTATGCCTGAGACAATCAGAACTTCTACAGTAATTCCTGATAAGGAGTTTGGTAACCGTAATGGCGGATACCAGGGCGGTGGATTTAACCGTAATGGTGGTCAGGGCAGAGGTCCTAAGCCACAGGGTGGATTTAATCGTGGTCCTGGTGGTCCTAGACCTAATAATGGACCTAAGGGAGAAGGTTTCCCTAAGGATAAGGACGATGATAGCAATAGCAATAATCATATGTCTAGAAGACCTGCTAAGCCAAAGGCAGAGTCTCCAATTGCTGACATCAAGAAGTCCAGAACAAACTATGCCGAGAAGTCTGCTTTTGATAAGAAGCATGATGATAAGGATCGTGAGAGAAATGGAAATAATAACGACAGAAGACTTAAGGACAGAGGTGCTAAGTTTGATGGTCGTATGAGTGGCGATGGTGAGTATGATGATTATTCATACGGAAGAAAGAAAAAGAAGAAGAATTCTTATGAGGATACAGCTGCAGTTGAGCAGGTAATCACAGACATTCAGATTCCTCCATTCATCACTGTTAAGGAGTTTGCTGAAGGTATCGGTAAGAAGTCTTCTGACATCATCAAGGAATTGATGGTTAAGCTTGGCGTAATGGCTACTATTAACCAGGAATTGGATTTTGATACTGCTTGTCTCTTGGCAGATGGTTTTGGTATCAATGCAACTCTTCTCGAGGAGAAGACAGAGGAAGATATCCTTCTTGATGATGACGATGAGAAGATCACAGAGAATATGGAACCACGTCCACCTGTAGTTGTAGTTATGGGTCACGTTGACCATGGTAAGACATCCCTTCTCGATAGAATCCGTTCTTCTTCTGTAGCTTCAGGCGAGGCTGGTGGTATCACACAGAAGATTGGTGCTTATACAGTAAGAGTTAAGGGTAGACAGATTACATTTATCGATACTCCAGGTCACGAAGCGTTTACAACAATGCGTGCTCGTGGTGCTCAGGTAACAGATATTGCTATTCTTGTAGTTGCTGCTGATGATGGTATCATGCCACAGACAATCGAGGCTATTAACCATGCTAAGGCTGCTAATACAGAGATTGTCGTAGCTATTAACAAGATTGATAAGCCAGGCGCAAATATCGAGAAGGTTAAGCAGGAGCTTACTAATTATGAACTTATTCCTGAGGAGTGGGGTGGTTCTACAATCGTAGTTCCAGTATCTGCTAAAAAGGGTGATGGTATTGATGATCTCTTGGAGAACGTTCTTCTCGTAGCAGACGTTCTTGAGCTTAAGGCTGACCCTAAGCGTCAGGCTAAGGCAGCTGTTATCGAGGCTCAGCTTGATAAGAATAGAGGTCCTGTTGCAACAGTACTCGTTCAGCGTGGTACTTTGAAGCATGGTGATGCTGTTGTTTGCGGAGCTATGATTGGTAACGTTCGTGCTATGTACGACGATAAGGGTAACGATATTAAGAAGGCTGGCCCTTCTACTCCTGTTGAGATCTTAGGTCTCCCTGAGGTTCCATCTCCAGGTGAGCCTCTCTACGTAGTTAAGGATGAGAAGATGGCTCGTCAGCTCGTTGAGAAGAGAAGAATTAAGCTTCGTGAGGAGCACATGAGAAAGAGTTCTCGTATGTCCCTCGAGAATCTCGCAGCTCAGATGGCAGCTGGTGAAGTTAAGGATCTTAACCTCATCGTTAAGGCTGATATCCAGGGTTCTGTTGAGGCCGTAACACAGTCCTTCGAGAAGCTTACTAATGAGGAAGTTCGTGTTAGAGTTATCCATGGTGCAGTTGGTGCTGTTAACGAGTCTGATATCACTCTTGCTGAAGTATCTAACGCTATCATCATCGGATTTAACGTTCGTCCTAATGCAATCATCACAGAGAAGGCTAAGGAAGCCGGCGTAGACATTAGACTTTATAACGTTATTTATAAGGCTACTGAGGATATCGAGCAGGCTATGAAGGGTATGCTCGCTCCTACATTCGAGGAAGTTGTTCTCGGTCACGCTGAGATTCGTGAGCTCTTTAAGGTTAGTGGTATCGGTACAATCGGTGGTTCTTACGTTACAGATGGTAAGCTTACAAGAAGCTGTGATGTACGTGTTATCAGAGATGACATTGTAATCTACACAGGTAAGCTTGGCTCCTTGCAGAGACTTAAGGATGCTGTTAAGGAAGTTGTTTCCGGATTCGAGTGTGGTCTTACAGTTGAGAACTACAACGATATCAAGGTTGGCGATGTAATCGAAGGCTTTGAGAATCGTGAGGTAGCAAGGGATGCGTAGGAACAGGGCCGAGATTGTCGGCGATGAGATGCGTAAGGTAATGCAGGATATCATCTCTAACGAGGTGAAGGATCCTCGCGTTCCTTTGCTTACATCCGTTACTATGGTCAAGATGACACAGGATTTGTCTCATGCGACTATCTTTGTTTCCGTTTATGGAACTGATGATGAGAAGAAAGAAGCTTTAGCAGCTTTGGATAGAGCTAAGGGATTTATTCGCTTCGAAATGTGTAAGCGAATTAATCTCCGCTTAGCTCCTGAACTTCACTTTAAGATAGATAATACTTTGGATGAAGCTGCTAGAATGGATTACCTCATTGATAAGGCTTTGAAGGAAGATAAGGAGAAGCGTATAGCTCTTGGACTTGAAGTCGAAGAGAGTGATGAGGCACAAGAAGACGAGGAATAATATGGAATTAATGTACTCTGAAGGCGCTAATAGAATTGCAAATCTTATTTGCCAGAAGGCAGAAGAACTTAAGAAGAATAACGAAGCAGTTTTAATCTTTCCTCATAGAAGTGTAGATGGTGACTGCATTGGTTCTTCCTGCGCCTTAGCTGGGTACTTCCGTAAGCTGGGAGCTAAAGCTTGGGTGTGTATGCCAGAGAAGCTTCCAGATGATATGTCTTTTTTGGGAGTAGATGATTTACTCTTTTATCCTGAAGAAGGTTTTGCTAATAGTGATTTAATGGTCAATGGAGTTAAGTACGTATTACCTTTTTCAGTTGACTGTACTGAGGGCCATAGAATGGGCTCTAATCAAGAGATTTTCGAAGTATATGAGGATGCCTTGGATGTTGATCATCATGAGGTCACCTCACTTCGTTCTCCTCTTAAGTGGATTGAACCTGAAGCATCTTCTGCATGTGAGATGGTTTTCTATGTAGGTCAGATGATTGCATCTATTAAGTCAGTAGAACTTAATGAGGTAATTGATAAGAGAATTGCATGCTGTCTTATGGCAGGAATTGTAACTGATACTGGCCGATTTACTTATTCAAATACAAGACCAGAAACATTAGATTCCGCTGGTAAGCTAATGTCTCTTGGTGGTGATATCAGTGAAGTTTGCTATATGCTATTTGACCGTAAGACTTCTGCTGCTATGAAGATTACTTCAGTAGCTTTATCGGAAGCAGAGTTTAAGTGTGATGGTAAACTTGCTATATCTATCATTACTACAGATATGTTCACAAAGTATGGTGCTAGCACTGATGATGTTGCAGAAGTAGTATCTCGATTAAGAGATGTTGCTGGTGTCGCATTTGCTTGTGTTTTACGTGAGACTGGCGACGGTGCTATAAGGGCGAACTTACGATCAAAAGGTGAATTTAACTGCTGTGAGTTTGCATCTCGTTTTAACGGTGGTGGTCATAAGAATGCTTCTGGGTTTACTGTTAAGAATGAGGATATCCACGATTTAGCTTCAAGAATCGTAAGGGAGGCTTCAGCTATTTTATGATCCCAGACGGAATCATATTGCTAGATAAAAAGCCTGGTATTACGTCTATGGCTTCTGATAATTTCATAAAAAAAGTTGCAGGTACACGTAAGGTAGGACATAGCGGTACGCTTGATCCATTTGCTACAGGTTTACTTCCAATCTTTACAGGTCGAGCTCTTAAGGTTATGCGTTATACAGATGGATACGATAAGGCGTATCGTTGTACCGCTGTTTTTGGAACTCGTATGTCCACAATGGATAAAGATGGCGAAGCTATAGCGACATATATGCTTGAAGGCTCTCAGGAAGAGAAGAGTAAAATTCTTGATGCTTTTGAACAAATTAAAACTATCAAGGAACAAATCCCTCCTTCTTTTTCTGCAAAGAAAATCAATGGTCAAAAGGCCTATGATCTTGCTCGACAGGGGATAGAAGTTGAGCTAAAGCCTCATAAAGTTACCATTAATAATCTCACGATTCATTCTATTGATTTTATTGATGGATCTTTTGAAGTTGATTTTGAAGTCGACTGCTCTAAGGGCACTTATATCAGAACTATATGTGACGATGTAGGTGAAGCCACGGGATTTCACGCTTATGCTAAGACATTGCGTAGAACTAAGGCTGGTCCTTTTAACATTACGAATGGCTATACAGAAGAGCAGATTAAGGAAATGGCAGATAGGGAGGACTATTCCTTTGTTATTCCTGCAGAAGAATGCCTTAAGGGAATGCCCTCTATTGAACTTAATAAAAAGCAGTTTGATGATGTAAGACTTGGTCGTAAGATTTCTGCTAAGAATTATTTGGACATTGAAGAGGGTTTAAGATTTGCTTCTTACTTTGAAGGAAGACTTACTGCCATACAATACCGTGAAGGCGATATATTAAGAATTGAGAGGATGCTTGCAGTTGATTGAGAAAACCGCAGTACATTTCTTGGATACACTACCATATACGTTTAAGGGAAGAGCTGTAGCTCTAGGCCTTTTTGATGGTATTCATCAGGGTCATATTAATATCATCAAAAAGATGGTAAGAACAGCGACTCTAGATGGACTTACTTCATGTGTTCAGACATTTATTAATTTTGATAAAGCTGGAACAGGCCTTCTAACAACAATCGAAGAGAAAAGAGAAATACTTTCAACTTTGGGAGTTGAAGAACTTCTAGTTTTAGACTTTAAGGCTATTAAAGATATGAGCCCACAGCAGTTTTGTGACGATATCTTAAAAATGCGAGTTGGTGCTGTATCTCTTTTTGCTGGTGAGGATTATCGATTTGGTGCTAAGGCAGCAGGTAACGTCGATGCGCTTAAGGAGTTTGTATCTGCAAATAGTTATGATTTAGAAGTATTTGACGATATGCTTTTTGGAGATAGCAAAAGAAGAATGTCGTCTACATGGCTTCGTGAAGCATTAGCTGAAGGTAATGTAGGCCTAGTAAGAGAGCTGTGTGGTTATAGGCCTTTCTCATATTCTGGAATTGTTGTCGAGGGCAATAAGCTTGGAAGAACTATGGGATTTCCTACAGCTAATATTATTGTTCCTGAGGACAAGTTTGTTGTAAGAAGAGGTGTATATACTTCTAGAGTAATGCTAGGTTCTCAGAAGTTATATGGCATTACTAATATAGGATTAAGACCTACCGTTGGTGATTTAACAAATGATGTAGTTGAGACTTATATTTTTGATTTTAACGATGATATTTATGGGGCTAGAATTAAAGTCGAGCTTATGGATTTTATTCGCCCTGAGAAAAAGTTTGATTCTTTGGATGAACTTATGGCTGAAGTTGAGGCAAATAAGGTGCAAGCAAAGACATTCTTTGCAAATGAAGGTATAATCATCGCGTAAAGAAGAGGAGTAGTAATATGAATTTTGATGAGATTCGTTTTCCTAATATAGGTATTACAGTTGAGACTGACCCAATTGCTTTTCATGTTGGAAGCTTTCCTATCTATTGGTATGGAGTAATTATTGCTGCAGCTTTGGTGCTTTGTACAGTATTGGCTATAAAGCATGCAAAAGCAAATAAGTTCAGTGAAGACTTGGTCTATGATGTTTTGCTTTGTGCGTTGCCTTGTGCGATTGTTGGTGCAAGACTTTATTATGTATTTTGTGAGTGGAGTTACTATTCACAGGATTTAAGCAGAATCTTTGATACTAGATCTGGTGGACTCGCAGTTTACGGTGGAGTTATAGGTGCTTTTCTTGGTACATATATTATGTGCCGTATTCGTAAGATTCCATTCTCTTCAGTAGCTGATTATTGTGTTGTTTATATTCCGTTAGGTCAGGCTATTGGTCGTTGGGGAAACTTCTTTAATCAGGAAGCTTTTGGTACTACTACAAATCTTCCATGGGGTATGACTTCTGATAAGATTGCTAGCTATCTAAGAATTAACTGCCCTTACTTAGATTCAACAATGCCTGTTCATCCAACATTTTTGTATGAATCATTACTTACATTAACTGTATTTATTATCTTGTTGCTTGTACGTTCTAAGTCAACACATAAGTACGAAGTAGTAAGTATGTACATGGTTGGATATGGATTAGCTCGTTTCTTCCTCGAGGGCCTTCGTACAGATTCTCTTTATATTGCTGGAACAACAATTCGTACATCACAGCTTTTGTCTTTGATTCTTGTTGTTGCTGGACTTTTAATAATTATAATTACTCGTTACAACAATTTTGTAAGAGAACCTCTACCTGAGAGACTTTTTATTGATCGTAGCAAGGCTTCTGTCAAGACAGAGGAAGTAGAGGTTTCTTCAGAGGAGAAGAAGGATTAATTCATGCCTGGTAAATCTGGTATTGAGAAACTTCGCAATACGCAGTATTTCAGAAGGGTAGATTACTACCTAATCGTACCAATTTTGCTGCTTACGATTATTGGTATCTATGTATTAAATAAAGTTCTATCTAATGGTTATGCAGCCTATCCAGGAAATCTTTATCGTCAGGCTGGTGCAGCTGTAGTTGGTGTCATAATAGCCACTTTACTCTGCATTATGGATACTCAAATCTTACGTGCGTTTGGATGGGTAGTATATGCTGTGGCATTGTTTCTTCTAGTACTGGTTCCTATTGACGGTTATGATTTAACTTATATGTGGGGTGCTGATTCCTGGCTTAATTTGCCTGTCATTGGTAATTTTCAGCCTTCAGAGCTTGCTAAGATTGGTCTTACTATGGCAGCCGCTGATATATTAGAGCGTGTTCATGATAAAGAAATATCTTTGCTTAAGGGCTTTGGCCTTCTCGCATTAACCTATGGACCACCAATGCTTTTGATTCTTAGCCAGCCTGACTTTGGTACAGCAATGGTTATTGTATTTTCTTTTATTTGCATTTTCTTCGTATGGGGACTTAAGTATAGATACTTTATTCTTGCAGCGTCTGCCATCATAGTAATTGGTGTTCCTTTTGTTTGGAATTTCTATCTCGCTAGCTATCAGAAAAAGAGAATTCTATCACTCGTATTCGAAGGAACCGATCCTAAGTCTGAGTATAATCTAGTTCAATCTAAGGCGGCTATCGCTTCTGGTGGTTTGTCTGGTAATAATACCGGAATCTTCGTAAGCGTTCCTGTTAAAGAGAGTGACTTTATCTTTTCTGCAATATCAGAGCATCTAGGGTTTATTGGTACTACGGCAGTAATTATTTTAGCTTTTTTCTTCTTGTGCCGTTGTTTATTCGTAGCATCTAATGCATCAAGAGCTGCTTATTCATATACCATTGTTGGTCTTGCAGCTTCGTTTGCTTTCCACTATATCGAGAATATGGGTATGTCTGTAGGACTTCTTCCTATTACTGGTATCCCACTTCCATTTATTAGCCTTGGCGGTACTGCGATGCTCGTTAACTATATCGCGTTTGGAATTATCCTTAATATCGCCATGGAAGTCCGTTCATAAACTTTTCGAAAGGTAAAAACTTACTAGAGTCTTATCTTTAGTTTAGTATTGCACAATGAATAGTACTGTGCTATATTCATAACTGAAAAGTGCATTGCGCAAATCTTCAGACACAAGGGGGATAGATATGAACAATCAGTTCAAAAAAGGCGTGCTGGATTTGTGTGTGCTTACAATTCTGTCGAAGGGGGACAGCTATGGTTATGACGTGGCTGATACCCTTTCGCAGAAGATTCAACTATCAGATGGAACGGTTTATCCGATTTTAAGAAAACTAGCTTCTGATGGATACGTAAGTACATACCTTAAGGAATCCCAGAACGGTCCGCCGAGAAAGTACTATCACTTGACTGATGAAGGTAAGAAGCTTCTAGTCGAGGAGAAGAATGACTGGGATACTTTTACCAAAGCGGTAAAAGAAATTTTGGAGGGAATAGAAGAATGAACAGAGTTGAATATATAAATAAGCTCAAGTCAGAACTCGGTTCAATGGCATATAACGATGTAACTGAGATTATTAATGATATTGAGGATCATTTTGCTGCAGGAATCGCAGCTGGTAAATCAGAGGAAGTAATCGCAGAAGGTCTTGGTAATCCAGTTGACCTTGCTAAGGAATATAAAGATGGCATGGATCTTCCTAAGATTTTACGTAAGAAAGTAGAAGTTGCTTCTAAGCCTGCTGTTAATCAACCAACAAGTGGAACAGTTTGTTTTTGTATTTTGATGACAGTATTCGTAGCTATCCCAACTTGGTTTACTCTTTTGGCTATAATCCTCGGTATTTTTGTTATTGAGTTATCTTTACTTGCTGGAGCGATTGGTCTACTCGTTGCATGTTGGGGGAACGGAGCATTCCTTCTTCCAAGTCTTCTAGGTGGAATAACACTAGCGCTTCTATCTGTTACTGGTTACGCTATTTTGTATTTTGCTATTAAGTATTTCATGATAGCTACAAAGGCTTATATCCGATTCATTAAGCATACTTGGCATAATGGTCTTTAATGGAGGGTAATAGTATGAAGAAGTCAGAGATTAGATTGATTATCACAGCAATCATAACACTAGTGCTTGCTGTCATTTGTGGATTGATTACTATAATTACTTTTTTCGGTAGTTTGGTAGATGCTAGTAAGTCTATTGAGTTTGAAAAGTGGACAGAGGGGATTTCCGAATCAGTATCTGAGTTTACAAGTATAGTAGATGAGAATTCTGTTCAGGAAATGGTAGATGACTTTAATGAAGGAATAAGCGATATTCAGCAAGCTTACGATATTACAGCAGGATAATTTAAAGGGATAGATATGATATAATTAGCGTGGATGTCTAGGCATTCGCGCTTTTTATTTTGTGAGGTATTTATGAGTTCTATTAAAACTTGGTTCACGAACCTTTTTAAGATTGTCGGTGAGATTTTTGCTCCTATTATTCCAGTTATTGCTACTATGGGTATCATTAAGGGATTAATGGATATATATGTTCTCATAAATCCTGCATACTATTATTCAAAGGCTTTTGTGCTTCTGTATTTGTTCATTAATACAGCTTATACATTTTTACCTGTGTTAGCTGCGATAGGCGCATCTTTTGTTTTTAAGGGTAATAAATATATTGCTGCCATCATTGGACTTATCATGCTTAATCCAGATCTCGTAAATATCTTTGATGTAGCTAATGGCGCTGAACCGGGGGTATTGTGGACTTGGTATGGTTATTGGTCAATTCCTAATATTAGTTACCATGGTCATATTATCCCTGTGATTATCATTATTTGGATAATGTGTCGATTAGAGCAGTGGCTTAATAAAGTAATCTATAAGACATTACAGGCATTTCTTGTTCCTGTATTTACAATGTTTATCACGGCCTTTTTGGCAATGACAGTAATCTGTCCTCTATTTGCTATGCTTGGTAATCCAGTGTATGAAGGCGCTAAGCTTGCTTTGGATCTTCCATATTACCTAGGTAATGCTGTCGTAGGAATTCTTTATGTTCCATGTAATATTTTTGGAGCTGACTTTATGTTAAGTTCTTATGAAGCTTCATTAATTAAGGATATAGGTCTTAATACATTTATGCCTATAATTTCTTGTTGTGCTATGGCTCAGGGTGCGGCTTGTCTTGCGGTAGCTTTTAATACAAAGGATAAGTCTGAACGTTCAATTATTATTCCTTCATCTTTATCAGCCTTCTTTGGTGTAACAGAGCCTGCTTTGTATGGCGTTAACCTCAAATACGGTAAGCCTTTCTTTGCTGGTATAGTTGGTGGAGCAGTTGGTTCAGTAGTTGCAGGTGTGCTTAATGTTGCAGCATCATCACATGGTATTTACGCTTTGAGTGGATGTTTAATTACTCTAGATAATGAACTTAATTATGTAATTTCAATCTTAATTGCCGCAATTATCGCTTTCGTAATTTCCTTATTAGCAGGAAAATCTTCTAGCAAAGCTACTCCTAAGAAAAGTGCTAAGGTAAAGGCTACTAAGGAGAAAACAGCTAAGAAAAAGACTGCTAAGAAAAAAGAGACTCAGGTCGAAGCTGAAGCTGAAGTTGTTCTCGCAACTGAAGAAAGTAAATAAGGAGTTTTATTATGGCAGAAGTCCTTTATAAGGCTAATGACATCTGCAAAAAATATGGTTCTAAGACAGTTTTGCAGAATGTAAACATAACAATTCATAAAGGTGACATATACGGACTTGTAGGAAAAAATGGAGCTGGTAAAACTACTCTTATGCGTATTATGACTGGTCTTCAAAGCCCATCATCAGGCACTATTGAGTATGGGTTTGATCGTAATAAGCTAGGTGCTGTTGGAGCTCTTGTTGAGTTACCATCAATCTATGCAAATATGTCTGCATATGAGAATTTAAAACTTCAGTACATAAATATTGGTCGTCCCGTAGATGATTCAATTAATGAGATTCTAAGAATGGTCGGTCTTGATAATACAGGAAAACTTCATGCAGGCAAGTTTTCCCTTGGTATGCGTCAGCGTATGGGAATTGCTATGGCTATGGCAGGCAATCCTGAGATTCTAATTCTTGATGAGCCAATTAATGGGCTTGATCCTCAGGGAATCATTGGTGTAAGAGATTTACTTATAAAGCTCAATCACGAGATGGGAATTACAATTGTTATCTCTAGTCATATTCTTTCTGAGCTTTCAAAGTTAGCTACATCCTTTGCTTTTATTGATAAGGGGCAAATTGTTAAAGAAGCATCCAGTGAAGAAATAGAGCATGCTGGCAAGAAAAGATTTGAGGTTATTTGTTCTTCTCCTGTCGAGTTGTCTAATTACTTGGTAACTAAGGGTTATGATGCAAGAATAGATCGTAATACAAATCAGATTCTTGTTTTTGGTGAAGTTAATATCGTTGATTTGGCAGTATCTTGTAAGGAATCTGGATTCGAAGTTGCCGATATTAAGCATGTTGATACTGACCTCGAGAAATTCTTTATTGAATTGGTAGGAGGTACAACTCATGCTTGAATTATTGAAGTTTGAATATTATAGACTTAAGAAGAATCCTTTGTTTTGGATAATACTAGCTCTTTGTGTTGTAGCTCCACTATTTGTTGGAATAATTGTAAGAGTATTAGCTACGATGATTGAGAAGGGCGGTGCAGATATTTCTGATTTGGATTTATCCAAGGCCAATATTAAATGGATTACTTGGTTTGCTTCCTCATATTTTTATGTAAGACTTCCTCTTATAATGGCAATTTTTACTCCGCTTTTTATTGGTAGAGATTATAAGGATGGAATTATTCGTAATAAGATTATTGCTGGACACACTAGACTTCAGATTTTTGCAACTTCTATTATTGTTCAGTGCAGTGTAGTATTTGTTTTTTCTGTAGTTTATTTTGTCTTTGGAATTATTGGTATGTTTATTACTCCATTTGGTCCTAACATCAATGGAGGAGAGATGTTTATAAGAGCATTCATACTACTTATATCTTTATGTGCTACAGTAATTTTAATTACAGCTTTATCCCTTACAATTAAGAACCGTGTCTTGGCTTTGGTAATTGCTGTAGTATTTGTTTCAACATTCAATTTCTTTGGAACTTTTGCATCGTCTTACAGCTACACTCCTAATATGGTTGATGATTATCTCGATTTGTACGAAGACACATTGGAAAAGTATGAAGTTTACTATAACTGGGATAACTCTGATATAGAAGACATGATTCCAGCAAAAAGTAGTTTCTTAGGTATTCCATATTATATTGGACACCCTATATATGTGTTGACTAACGCAACTATGGGTAGCGAGTTGATCCCAAGCTTTAGCCAGGCTGCTTTACTTAATGATGAAATCATTCCTTCCTACTCAAATAAAGTGTCTAGGGAAGATGCCTTTAAGGGTAATATCATACGAGCAATTTTTATGGATGATTTTGGTTCATATATGATTGATGAGTCTGATATTAGGAAGATGGATGGAATTGTACTTCCTATTGAGCAGGTAGAGCTCACATATACGATTAAGTCAATTGTTTGGGCTTCTATTTATGCTTTTTGCGGCTACGGTATTTTTAGAAAGAAGAATCTCTTCTAATATTATTAAATAAAGTTGACGTATTGCTTATAGGTGCTATAATGTACTGTGCACTTTAATGCGGTATTATGCCTTTTTGCGTATTTTTACTGCGATATGAGTGCTGAAGATTATAGGTAATAAGGCGGTATTTAATGGCTATCATACAAGGTATGTGCAGAAACTGCGGTTCTTTGCTCATGTTAGATGACAGAGATGATAAGTGTGAGTGTGTATTCTGCAATTGTGTATTTCCAACATCCGAAGCAATTGAGATTATGAATAATCCAGAAGGTAGAACTTTTGCTAATGAAAAGTTTGAACCTTCTAATAGTGGAACTAAGCATAATGCTACTAGAGTATACTCTACAGAGAACTTAGAGAAGCGTATCGCTCGTGAAGAAGTTAAGAAAGCTACTTCAGGTGATGTAAAGAAGAATGAATATGAGGTTCAGGCTTCAGATGTTAAAGCTCCTAAGGGGCTTGTAGCTGGAATGCTTGGTGGTTCTGCTTTGGTAGTAGCACTTATTCTTGCTCTATACATTCCTAAGTACAATGCTAGAGTTGAGCTTAAGAATAATATCGAGTCCTCTATCAGTCAGGTGTTTGACAGTGATAGTGGAGTTGATATAACTTCCGATGAGTCTGGCAAATACTACAATGGTTTTAGTGTTTTTGGTCAGACATGTCAGTTTATTAATGTAGTTTCAATAGAAAATTTAACATATGATCAGGCAGAGGATTTGTATGTAAGTTATTGTGACCTACGTGCGCAGAGTATTGACCGTGCTGGTATTAATAGCAATGACGGTGTTGTAATGAAGATTTACTGCAACGATGGGTACTACACAGTTTCGAGTAGCGAAGGTGATGTAGAGTCAGTGTTTACAGCAGATTCAGTAGAGACGGAGGGATAAGACGTGGCTACCAAGAAGACAACAGAGTCAGCAAAGACTACAAAGACAACGAAGAAGGCAGCAACAACAAAGTCCGCTTCCAAGACAACAAAGTCTGAAGCAAAGAGTTCTACAGCTAAGAATTCATCTTCTAAGAAGACAGCTAAGGTAGAAGAAGAAAAGCCTACAAAAAAGGCTGCTACAAAGAAGACTGTTGCCGTAGAAGAGAAAAAGCCTGCTAAGAAGTCAACAAAGACCGTAGCTAAGGCTGAAGAGAAGGCTCCAGCTAAGAAAACTACAAAGAAAGCCACTAAGGAAGAGCCTAAGGTAGAGGCTAAGTCTACTAAAAAAACTTCTAAGAAAACTGCTGAGGTAGTTGAGGCTCCTGTTGAAGAGCCTAAGAAGTCAACTAAGAAAGCAGCTAAGGCAGAAGTTGAAGAAAAGCCAGTTAAGACTACCAAGAAGTCAAAGAAGGTTGAAGAGCCTGTAGTTGAGGAAGTTGTTGAAGTAGTAGAAGAACCAGTTCTTGAAGAAGCTTCATATGTTGAGAAGCCTTCCAAGAAGGGTAAGGCTAAGCTTCCTGAGCTTAACGATGAGTTAAAGGCTCTCCTCGCTCAGATTAAGCTTTTACCATCTGGTAAGGATAAGTCCATTACTGAAGGCGAGTTCGATATCCTTATGGTTGAGAAGGATTTGTCTCCAGAGGATACAGAGAAGGTTCTCGCACACGTTAATGCAATTGGTATTAAGATTGTTCCTGATGTTGATTCTGATGACGATGATGGTGGATTAGATAGTTCAGTACTTATTTCTTCTGAGGAAATAAATGTAGATGACTCAGTAAGAATGTACTTGAAGGAAATCGGTAAAATTTCTCTTCTTAATGCAGAGCAGGAAAGAGAACTTGCTCAGAGAATGCAGGATGGCGATGTAGAAGCTAAGAATACTCTCGTAGAGTCTAACTTGAGACTTGTTGTATCTATCGCTAAGAAGTATATGAACAGAGGTCTAAGCCTTCTCGATCTTATTCAGGAAGGTAACATTGGTCTTATCAAGGCTGTTGATAAATTTGATTATTCCAAGGGATTTAAGTTCTCTACATATGCTACATGGTGGATTAGACAGGCTATCACAAGAGCAATTGCTGATCAGGCTAGAACAATTCGTATTCCTGTACATATGGTTGAGACTATCAATAAGCTAACAAGAGTTCAGCGTCAACTTATCCAGGATCTTGGACGTGAGCCAACTATCGATGAGCTTGCTGAGAAGATGGGTATGCCAGTAGACAAGATTAAGGATATTCAGAGAATTTCTCAGGACCCTGTTTCTATTGATAAGCCAGTAGGTGAAGAAGAGGATTCTCACCTCGTTGACTTCATTCCATCTGATGAATACGTATCACCTGATGATGAAGTTTCTCGTGAACTTTTGAAGGAAGATTTGATTAAGGTACTCGATCTCTTAACAGAGAGAGAAGCGAAGGTTATCAGATTGAGATTTGGTCTTGATGACGATAAGCAGAGAACTCTTGAAGAGGTTGGTAGAAGCCTTGGAGTTACACGTGAACGTATCAGACAGATTGAGGCTAAGGCTATCAGAAAGCTTGGTAGATCTTCTTACGCTAAGCGCTTAGAGGGTTACACAGACTAAGGTTGCCTATGCAGATAGGCGAACACGTTTATTCGTTCCATAATGGGTTTAAATCAGACAACGCTTTGGATTTTTCAAAGCGTTCGTCTTTTGATTGTGATGTTATGCTCGAGAGAGTATATCCAACAAGGATTATCCTTCCGATGCTTCAACATTGTGGCGAAGAGTGTGTTCCAACCGTTAGAGTCGGAAGTCATGTAACTATTGGTCAGTGTATAGGTGCTCCTTCTCCGGGAAGTTTTGCAGTTCCGATTCATAGTGGTATTTCAGGTAATGTAACCGCTATTAAACCAATTACTTTGCCAACTGGAAATACCTGTCAGGCTGTATATATTGAGAGCGATCGTAAGAGAACATACCATTCTTCAATACGTCCACGTAATGACGTTAATGTTAGTGCAGCTCAGGTTATGGGTATCGTTAGAGATAGCGGAGTTGTTGGTATGGGCGGAGAAGGTATTCCTACAATAGCTAAGATTAACAGAGCCCGCAAACTTAAGGTTAAACAGCTTCTTGTTAATTGCCTTCAAAGTGAGCCTTTTGCAGCATGCGATTATCTTAGAATAGGTGAATATGCAGATTATATAATCATGGGTGCAGTTGCTATGGCTGGTGCTTGTGGTGTTAAAGTAATCAATATTCTTATTTCAAAAGAGCATAAGTATGAGATTACGGCATTAAAGAGTGCTATGGAGAGAAGTTGTACTGAATACTCTGGCTATGCTTTCAACTTCAAATTCATGAAGCAGCGTTATCCACAGGGCTATTATCGAATGGTTTCTAAGGCTCTATATGGTGTCGAACTTAAGGAAAACGAGACTTTGGAAGAAAAGTGTAAGGCAGTTTTATTTAACTGTTCTACTATCTATTCTTGTTGGGAAGCTATTAAAGATGGCATTCCACTAGTGTCTCGTGTAATCAGTATTAGTACAGAGAATGGAATTAGCCATAATGTACTTGCTCCTATTGGAACTCCGGTATCTGAGCTTCTAGACTCTGTAAATGGTATGACTAATACTTCCAAAAGAATTATTTGGGGTAATCATCTAACAGGAATTGAAATAAACAATCCTAATGACACACCTATAATTAAGACAACTTCGGGTGTTTGTGTAGTAAATAGAAGTGAAATATCAGTAGCCCCTTGTTCTGGATGTGGAAAGTGTGTTGATGCTTGTCCTATGGACTTAGAGCCAGTTATTTTACATTCGCTGTTAATTTCTGGTAAGCAGGATAAGGCAGACGAGTTTTTTGCTCGTAGATGTATATCTTGTGGAGCTTGCTCCTATGTCTGTCCGTCAGGACTAGACCTTACTGGTGTTATCGCTGCTTATTCGTCTTCTAGGAGAAGTCAGGTTAGATATCCTTATTCATCCGTTAATGACAGAATAAATATTGGTGGAGCATCTTTGCTTGAAGCTTATACAGAGCAAGAACAAGTACAACAAGTGAAGGATACTAATGCATTCACGCTTCCTTTCGAAGGAGGTAAGATTGTATGATTGAGAGAAGAGGAGCTCCTTTTATTCATATTGATACAAGTGCTGCTTATCAAAGCATTGCAAGACTGGTTGCATTGTTACCTATTATTGTTGGTAGTGTATATTTTAACGGATTGTATGCAGCTTTTTTGATTTTGCTATGTATGGTAACTTTTACTGCTAGTGATTGGATTTGCGATTCAATTCGTGGTAGTAAGTACGTAAGAGACTTAACTTCACCATATATGGGTGCAGTATTTGCGTTGCTACTTCCAGTTGATGCGTCGTGGATTATGGCGGTAACAGGTGTATTGTTTGGTTCTGTGGTTGTAAAACAATTATACGGTGGTAGAGGTTCATACTTTTTGGTTCCAGCTGCTATGGGTAGACTATTTGTAAGAGTTGTTTTCCCTAGTATTGAGCCAGATCCGGTTGATTTAAGTGGATATCATTTGGCTGAGTTATTCGTTGGTAGATATCCTTCGCTTATAGGAACATCTTGTGCGTTGCTGATTATGCTTGGTCTTATTTATATGTGCGTTAAGCGTGTATATAAAATCTATATTCCTGCTACATACGTAATCTCTTTATCATTCTTGTTAATAATTAAAGATATAGTGATGGGTTCTCATGAGACTGTTTTCTTTATGCTTACTTCTGGTGTTCTATTTACAGCGGTATATCTAATGTGTGATGAAACAACATTTATTTCTTTTGGTGCAGGAGCTATGCTTGAAGCACTAATATGTGCGTTTTTGACTTTTATTTTATCAAGTAAGGTTACAGGTGTTGATATCATAATTATTCCTGTACTAATTACTGGTGTTTTTACAAAAATCATTAATTATGCTAGATATGTTTTATCCTCGAGAGTGGAGGATAAAAGCTTATGATGACTCGTAAGAAGGTTATAAGATTTACTATTGAAACGCTACTAATGATTATTCTAAGTGGAGCGCTAGTTATTGTTGGAGTTCTACTCACTAATAATGTAAAAAACGATCGTGTGCAAAATGAATATAGATTAGAGTTTTACGAAGTATTACCAGCAGAAAACTATAGCGAAGTTGTATCGCCTCTTATTGGTAGATATGCTGGTATTAATCAGGTTTTTGAGGGCCGTAATTCATCAGGAATAGTCGGATATGTACTTAGCGTAGATATTATAGATCATGACACAGGGATGCCTTTGAGTCTGCTTGTAGGTGTTAATTATCATACAGGTGAATTGACTGGTATCAAAAGAGCATCTGAAGATTTACACCAGTCAGCTATTACGGATTACGATATTGAGATTATTAATATTCAAACAATGAGCGAAGCTATTCCAGTAGCCCTAGGTGATACTCAGGAAGAAGCACTGGATGAAGCCTTAGAGCAGACAAGACTTTCTGGTCTTAATGATGGTATTTACTATGCTCAGTCTTTATCTGCAGATAACTCTGGTTATATAGACTATGTTGAGATGGTAATTGAGAATGGCCTTATTACAACAGTTCAGTGGAATGCTTTTAATACTGATATGAATATCAAGAACAGACGAGACTCTGCCTTAGACGGAGTTTATTCCGTACCTGGACTTAACTGGGCATCTCAGTCTTATATACTTTGTCATGCTCTAATTGATTGTCAAAATCCTGATTTGCTTGCTATGAAGTCTGATGGTACAACTGATATCATCGACGGCGTTACAATAAATATTAGAACTTTCTATGATTTATCAGTAGAGTGCATAGAGAATTCTCGTGCAGATTTTGATGTTGATGCATATTATGGTGGCTTATCGTCTATTATTGAAGAACTGTTAAATAATGATCCTGCTACTCTAGGCATTATTAATGATGAAGGCAATATTGTATTCTCATTTACAGGTTATCCAAGTGTTTTCCTATCACCTGAAGAAGGAGTAGGAAGTATTAATGTGCGACAAAGAGTAACCGGTGATATGACTAATTACTCTGATTTTGAATCTGGTATTCAGGAAGTCGATGATGAATCCTTTGTTGTAGGTAACGAAGATGGTGTTAGATTTGAAGAAAATACTTCTAATGCTGATAGTATTGACGGTTTGCCTATTTCTGAAATACGTACTTTTATCGATGGTATTGATGGTGATGAAATTACATCGCTTGATATCATTACAGCAATTAATACCACTTATAAATTCTTAAAAGATTATCTTAACTGGATGGCATAATATGAGCATTATTGATGATTCCAATAAGTCACTAAAAAATAGACCTTTCGATGAATTATCTGCAAAGGAGTCTTTGAAGACTTCTAATGTTCGATTTGAAGCAGTTACTGAAGAAAGACCTGCCAATTATTTATCTACCAGAGCTTCTATATTCGCTGCTTGCGTAATGGTGTCAGTTTGTATACTAGTACCATATAACTATACTGGAGTTCTAGAGCTTCTTAAGTCTCTAGGTTTGGTTATTGGAGGAATAATTGTTTATTGTTTGCTTTGGTCGTTTACGTTCCGCTTTTTTGAAAAGCCATCTCTTATGCCTCTTAATATTATGCTTAACGTTTTACCGGTAGCAGCGATTGCTTATATTATGAAGTCCGTTAATGCATTCGAAAGTTTTTCTGTGTTAGCTGCAGGTGTTACATGTTTAACGCTTATGAGCGACGATGTGCCTGCAAATAACGGATTAACTAAAAAAGGTTTTTCTGTGGTTGAGCTTTTTGATGGTGAGTTTATTAGTTCTCCTGAATTTATTAGTGCTTCAATAGTCAATGAAGTATTGTTGCCATTAGTTACAGGTGTCTTTAGTGCAGCCTGTGGAGTACTATTTACATCGTTTATTTCTAGATATGGTGCTATGCAAAATGCAGGCATAAGACTTATGGTTACTTCAATTTTTGTTATGCTTTTATCATTTGTAATTAGCAAAATTAGAGGTAAAGACTTTTATGTATCATCTATGAAAATTAGTGATAATTATGATCTTCCTTCAGTTGATTTTCCAGCTTTAAGGAGTTTTGTTTTAAGACGTGTTAGGTTTTTATTAAGCCTGACAATAATTTGCTTTGGTTGTTATATATCTGATTATTTATGCCAGATTTCTAATCTTAATATCCCATATATAAAGTATGCTGTATCGCTTGTTTTAATTCTGTCCTTTGCATTTATTCGTGGAAGACATACTAAGCATAAAGCGCAGTATGCTGTTGAGCTTTGCCTGTGCTACGCTATTGGTATAGGAAGATGTTTTAGTTTTAAGGCTACACTTATCTCAATATTTGCTGGCGTTTTGGTAGACTTACTTGTAACGGGTATGTTTTTTACTTATAAAAGAAGCCTCGTGCACTCAAAGAGAAGTAAGTATGTTGAAGGTATGCCTTTGATGCTTCTATCTGTCTCATTACTGCTAATTGTATGTGCTGCAGTATTGGATTACTGGGGTGTTATGTTATAATTTTTGACGGTAAGCCTTCTTAGTTAAATGGATATAACAAGTCTCTCCTAAAGACTAGTTGTGGGTTCGATTCCCGCAGGGGGTACCAAACTTCAAAGGTATCTTGCAGCTTCAGACAGGTCCTCGACGGCAAGCCGTCTGCGGAACTTGCTGCAAGATACCTTTTCAGTTTGAGTCTGCGGAACTTGCTGCAAGATGCTTTTTCAGTTTGAGTGTGCGGAACTCACTGCAAGATGCTTTTGAAGTTTGAGTCTGCGGAACTTGAAGTAGAATGCCTTTTAAGATACATAATTTATTATTAGTTCATTACTTACGTTGTTTATAGTGTTAAAATATTTTTATGTATGAGAAGCTAATTACATTTATTAAGAAAGACGTTACGGGGGAGAATGAGTCGAATCGTGTTTCTTATATTGTAAGAATTAATGGCTTTATTATGAGCCTATATTTCTTTATATGGATGTTGGGCTTTGGTATTAATAATAGTGTACTGGGATTTAGCGCATGTGCTTTATGTTTTGCTATTAATGTTTTAGCGTCTTACTTTACTTATCAGAATAAAAATGCGACTGCACTTACTATATACGCTGGTGGCATTATTATGTGGATGGTGCTGTTTGTTATTCGTTGGGGATGGGACGGTGGTGTCCAGCATTATCTATTTGTTATGTTGCTTTTAGTGTTTGTTGGTACATATGCTAGCACTAGGATTAAGCTTGTCGAGTGTGTTGTTCTATACGGAATTCGATTATTCCTTTTTATGTGGCATTTGAACCATGAAGCAATAGAGCCTCTTTCAAAAGAAGTTTCAATTGTAATTCAAAACATTAATATGATTGCTATCTACATTTCGATGATAGTTATACTTTTTATATTTACTAACGATAAGATGGTTACTGAAGCTAAGCTTGCTTCTTATAATCGCGAACTTAAGTTTAAATCACAAAGTGATACTTTAACTGGACTTCCTAATAGAAGCGCTGTTATGGAAACATTAACTGATACTCTTTTGAGTGGTAAATCAACTAATGGTGTTTGTGTAGCTATCGGAGATATCGATTTTTTCAAAAAAGTCAACGATACTTATGGACACGAAGCGGGAGATGAAGTGTTAAAGACTTTGGCAAAGCGCTTTAATATATTTATGCAGAACAAAGGAATTGCTGCCAGATGGGGTGGAGAAGAATTCTTATTCGTTTTCCTTGATGATAATCTAGATGATGCAGCACTTCATTTAGAAAATTTATTAACGCAAGTAAGAGGAATTGTTATACCTTATAATAATCAATTACTGAAGGTTACAATGACTATAGGTGTTTCTGATATCAACGCATTTGTGTATAAAGATACTGATAGCGAAGATATCGAGAATAGAATATACGAAGCAATCTCTGCTGCTGATAAGAAGCTTTATATTGGTAAGCAGAATGGTCGTAATACTTTAATTGTGTAAAGGAAATATATGCTTAAGGTATTTCTGGTAGAAGATGAAGCGACAATAAGAGAAACTCTAAGGGATACAGTGCCTTGGAATTCATGTGGTTACATTTTCGCTGGTGAAGCTTCCGATGGTGAAGTAGCTTTGCCTTTGATAGCGAAGATAAGGCCTGATGTTTTAATTACTGATATTAAGATGCCTTTCATGGATGGACTTACTCTAGCTACTATGGTTAGGAATGAATTTCCTGAAATTAAGATTGTAATTATTTCTGGTTATGATGATTTTGAATATGCTAAGAAGGCTATTGAACTTGGTGTGTCTGAATATCTGTTAAAGCCTGTAACTAAGATGAATCTTGTTAAGGTATTAGATGAATTACGAGTAAAGATTGAAGAAGAAAAAGCTAAGGAAGAAGACTCTTCTAAGCTAGATGTTGATACACAGGAATATGAGCTTTTCGCGCATCGTAATTTTATTGAGCATATTGTTGCTGGTAAGTCCTCTGTTCAAAGGATTTATGAGGAAGCTGCTAAGCTCGATATAGATATTAGAGCTTCTAGCTACTCATTAGCGTTATTTACTATTCCAAGTAGTGAGAAATCTGATGAGGATGAGTTTTTACGAGAAAAGATACTAGCTTATGTTCTTAAGTATCCTGAATACGTATTAATCAGATGGACTATCACTTCGTATCTAGTATTAATTAAAGGTGATATCGATAAAGTTAACCAGGCTATCTCAAGTTTGATAGCTGTTGTTAGTGATACATGTTCATCGGAGGCTTCTTCTAGCTCGTGGTATATTGCAGTTGGTAGTCCAGTAGAGCGTCTAAGTGCTTTACCTGAATGTTATGAAGAGACTTCAACATATTGGGCTATTAGATATATCAATCCAGATTGCCATGTACTTACAGCAAAAACTGCAGGTGATTTTGTTGGATCTGGTAATGTAACTGATTTAAGCCAGGTGGATTTGTCTAGACTTAAACCTGAGATTTTACTAACTGTAATGAGAAGTGCTTCTCTTGAAGAGATACCAAGCTTTGTAAATGAGTATCTATTAAGTCTTGGTGGTGCTACTTCATCTCAGGCTTTTTGCCACTATCTTATGCTAAATTGTAGATTCTTAGCAGTTGACTATGTTACGTCAATTGGTTTTGAGCGTAAGGCTTTTCTCGATGAGATTACATGTTTAGACTTAACGGAAGGTAATGTTTCTTCACAAAACTTGAAGCGTTACTTAACAGAAATCCTTTTACAGACCGTAAAGATTAGAACTAATAAATCTGTTAATCAGTATATGGATATTCTTGGTCGTGCTATAGCTTATATTGATAACCACTATACCGACGAGGAATTGTCTTTAAATGTAGTGGCTAATTCAGTTGAGATTAGTTCTAATTATCTATCAGCTATGTTCAGCCAAGAAATGAAGGTTACTTTTGTTGAGTATGTTACTAATAAGAGAATGAATCGTGCGAAGGAGCTTTTGAGGACGACGGATCTTAAATCAGGTGAAGTTGCACTTGAAGTTGGATACAAAGATCCACATTACTTTTCATCTTTGTTTAAGAAAACTCAGGGTATGACTCCTAGGGATTACCGCGTTCAGGCTAAGGCATAATGGAATCTAATAAGCTGCCTATTTCTAAGCAAATGAGAAGACTATTAATCGCTTTGATTGCGATTAGTACTTCCTTGCTTATTCTTGTAGCATTTACATTGTCTTTTTATCAAATTAGATATAACGATGCTCTCCATAACATTACTGAGGCTACAGATTTTAATCGTAACTTCAAAGATGATATTGATCTTAAGATGTATTACTATGTAATTGAATCTCGTTTTTCTACTGGGCTTCCACTTAGTGAAGTTCATGAAGCTCAAGTATTTGCATCCACTTTGTTAGAGAGCACAGAGGACAAGGATAGTTATACTGCAATTAGTAGTGTTATAAATCTATGTGATAACTTAGAAAAGCAGATTCGACAAATTGAGAGTACTAACAGTTACGATGAACGTCAGATTCAGCTGGAAAACAATATTTACGTTATTACTTCACTTATAGAGGAGTATATGGATGAGTATCTTTACTGTGAGGCAGCTCATCTTAACCAGATTAAAAACGAGACTAATATAAGGCTTATTGTTGAACTTGCTATTACTATTGTAACTGTAGGTGTACTTGTATTTCATCTCATTCGTTATTCAGCTAAGCTCGGTCATTCTATCGCGGATCCAGTCGAAAGGCTGAACGATAGAATGCTTGAGATAGGTGATGGCAACTTAATAGTGAAAGAACCGATTGAATCAGAGGTTCAAGAAGTTCATGCATTAGGAGTCGGTGTTGAGCAGATGGTTGATAGAATGGACAACCTTATGCGGGAGTCGACTGAAAGACAAGAAAAACTTCGTCAAGCTGAATTAGCCCTTTTGCAGGCGCAAATTAACCCTCATTTTTTATATAACACTTTAGATACTATTATCTGGTTAATTGAAGCAGAAAAGTCGGAAGCTGCAGAGAAAATGGTTTCTGACTTGTCTGATTTTTTCCGTCATACATTAAGTAATGGTAAGGATATCGTATCGTTGGGTGATGAACGTAAGCAGGTTACAAGTTACCTTCAAATCCAACAGGTAAGATACAAAGACATTCTTACATATTTTATTGATATAGACGATGAAGTATTAAATGTTATGCTTCCCAAGCTTACTTTACAGCCTTTGATTGAGAATGCTCTTTATCATGGAATAAAAGAGAAACGTGGAGGCGGTGCTATTAGAGTCAAAGGTGCCAAGTTTGGTGATGAGATTATTATTAAGGTTACTGATGATGGTGCAGGCATTTCTGCTGAGCGCTTATCAGAACTTCGTAATGCAATGAATGGTGAAGAAAGAGTAGGATTTGGTCTTGTTACAGTACATGAGCGACTTAAACTATTCTTCGGTGATGAAGCTGGACTTGAAGTTGAAAGTGTAATAGGTGAGGGTACTACAATCACTGTTCACATTCCTGATAAGGAGGAATCAAGATGAGAAAACTAATAGCAATTTTAGAAGTTCTTGTTTTGATGCTCTTTATGATTACAGGGTGTATGGATCAAGATCCTCAGGACGATGATTTGATTGTAATTGGTATGTCTCAGACCGGAGCGGAATCTGACTGGCGTGCTGCTAATACAGAGTCCATGCGAGCTGTATTTACTGAAGAAAATGGTTACAGACTGATATTTGATGATGCTAGACAACAGCAAGAGAATCAGATTACAGCTATTAGACGTTTTATTCAGGAGCAGGTTGATTATATTGTAGTAATGCCTATTAGTGAGTATGGCTGGGAAGCAGTATTAGAAGAGGCATATGATGCGGGTATACCTGTTATCATAGTTGATCGTATGGTTGATCTTACTAACGAGAGATTGATGACTGCACATCTAGGAGCTGACTTTTATGCTGAAGGTGAATGTGCCGTATCCTGGATGGAACAGGAGTTCTCATCTAATCGTAATCTTAATATAGTTCATATTCAGGGTACACTCGGATCTTCCGCTCAGATTGGAAGAACAGAAGCTTTGCTTGACGCTGTTATGAGTAATCCTAGGTGGAATATTATTAATACTATGGATGGTGATTTTACTCAGGCAAAAACATATGAAGTTATGCACGAGTATCTAGCTAGTTGTACTGTTCTTCCTGCGATAGATGTAGTCTACTGTGAAAATGATAATGAAGCATTTGGTGCTATACGCGCTTTAGGTGAGTTTGGATACGATATAGGTGTTGGTGGCACTGAAGTAATCTCATTTGATGCTACAAGGCAAGCATTATTATATTGCCGTGAAGGCAAGATTTCTCTTTGTGTTGAATGTAATCCTCTTTTAGGTCCACTAGTTGAGTCATGCATTATTGCTTTAGAGAATGGCGAGGTTGTTGATCAATACCAATATGTTGAAGAAGGATGTTTTGTAACAAATGATATTACCCAGGAACTACTCGATTCTAGATCCTACTAATTAACCAGAGTTTCTTGTTATTAATTCCCATGGGAGAATCTTAGATTTAATAGTTTTACCTTGAATAAGCTGAAGTAATAGATTAGATGCTTCGAGTCCTATTCTATGCTTATTATGCCACATAGAAGTGATAGGCACAGGACTGATTCTACTAAAATACGAGTTATCAAAGCTAACAATGGCAATATCTTCTGGGATTGATCTACCAAGTGATTTCATTAGTTTAATTAAGTGATAAGAAATCTCATCGTTATAACAGATAACTGCATCACACCTGTTAAGCCTGTCTTCAAGAAAGTCGTTAAGCATTTTTCCGGACTTTTCATCAATCATATGAGTTCTCTGGTTTGTATCAAACCAGCATATACTCTTATCTGGTAATGGTAAGCCTCGGTCTTTTATTGCATGCATCATTCCGCTGTAACGTTCTAATCCCTGAATATCATCACTCTTAAATATTCCACCTAGATTTTTATATCCTTTGTTAATAAGGTAAGAAGCAAGGTTATATCCCCCTGCATAGTTATCATCAATAACGTAAGGTATAGAAGATTGAAGCCCTCTGGAGATTCCCTGGAAGAAAACGATAGGTGTTCCTTGATTTTTAAGTTCAATGTATAAATCTTCGTTAGGGTTAGGTAAAGCAGTCTTTGAGCCTTCTGCGAGTATTCCACCAACAGGATGATTAAGTAGAGTTTGTAATATCTCTCGCTCTGCAGATATTCGGTTAAGTGTTGAGTAGACTTGAATCTTATACCCAGAACTTTCTAATACACTTTGCATATCATGTAGAACAGTAGGGAAGATATATTCGTCTTCAAAAGTTACTATAACAGCAATAAGCTTTGAAGAAGCAGATTTATAAGCTGGTATAAAATATCCGCTACCTTGGCGACTTTTGATTAGTCCTTCTTCAAGGAGTTCAGATAAAGCGTGGCGCACAGTTTCTCTACTAACACCAAATCTTTTGCATAGATCTTTCTCCGTAGGAAGGCGATAGTTTTCAGAGTTTCTGAGAGAAATAAACTCATCCTTAAGAAGTTGTGCGATTATTTTATACTTTGCAGCCATTATTTAAGTTCACCTTACAGAAAAATAAAATTCAATTTATAAATTTCTACAAAGAATAGTAAATTATTCCATCATTCAAAAGAGCTTTGTACGGAATAACAAAGGAATTATCATTTGATAATTTGTTTTAATTCTGTAAAAAGTCAACATATTTCATCTGAAATAGTAGAATATTAAACTAATTCTTTTTGATTATACAGAATTTGTCTGGTTTTGTTAATTGTCAAACGAAATTTGTATTGTTCATTTAATGAAATGTGCACAAGATTTATTGTTAACCCCAAACACGATTGTTAGAATCGAATCATCAAAAAACAGCAAGTAATATCTTGTTGTATAAAACATTTTCTAACGAAAGTGAGGAACACAATTATGAAGAAGTTTTTGGCTTTGCTCGTAGCTGCATCCATGGGTTTTGCTATGTGTGCTTGTGCTGCTGAGTCTTCAAACGAAGGTGGACTTATCAAGGTTGGTATCATCAATAACGACCCTAACGAGTCTGGTTATCGTACAGCTAATGACGCAGACATGAAGGCAATGTTCACAGAAGAGAATGGCTACGATGCATCTTTCTTCTATAGCCTTAAGAACGAAGAGCAGATTGCTGCTGCTCAGCAGTTCGTTCAGGATGAAGTTGACTACCTCCTTATCTCTGCAGCTGGTACATCTGGTTGGGATTCCGTTCTTACAGATGCTCAGAATGCTGGTATTCAGGTAATTCTCTTCGACCGTACAATTGATGCAGATGCTTCTCTCTATGCAGCTTCTATCGTTTCTGATATGGCTCAGGAAGGTGAGACAGCTGTTTCTTGGCTCGCTTCCCAGAACCTTGCTGAATACAATGTTATTCACATTCAGGGTGTTATGGGTTCTTCCGCTCAGATCGGCCGTTCTGGCGCTCTCGATGAGATGGTAGCAGCTAATGACAACTGGAACCTCGTTACACAGCAGACAGCTGAGTGGAACGCAGAGACAGCACAGCAGATTGTTCAGGCAGTTATCGACTCTGGTGAGTCTTTCAACGTTGTATACGCTGAGAACGACGATATGGCTAGAGGAGCTGTAGCAGCTCTCGACGCAGCTAACATCTCTCACGGTGTTGGTGGTGACGTTATCATCATGAGCTTTGACTGCAACCAGTGGGCACTCGAGGAGCTCCTCGCAGGTAACTGGAACTATGATGGTCAGTGCAACCCATTCCAGGCTTCTTACATCAACGATATTATTCAGGGCCTCGAGGCTGGTAATGCTCCAGCAGAGCAGGTTGTAGTAATGGTTGAGCAGGGCTTCTCCGCTGATACAATTACTCAGGCTGATGTAGATTCTTTCGGAATCTAATTGCTAGAAGTTTGTTAGTTTGATTTTAAACTAATTGATTAACCGCACGCGGTTCGGATATTGATATTAGATTTCCGTACCGCGTGCTTTTTATTACAAAAATTTAAGGAGGGTACTATGGAAAACAACGTTTTGCTCCAGCTTAACGGAATCTGTAAATACTTTCCCGGTGTTCGCGCACTTCAGAATGTGGACTTCACTCTCCGCAGTGGTGAAATTCACGCACTCATGGGTGAGAATGGAGCCGGAAAATCTACATTGATTAAAGTACTTACCGGTGTTTATACAAAAGACGGTGGTAATGTACGTATTGAGGGTAATGAGGCTACAATTAAGTCTCCACAGGATGCCCAGAACGTTGGCATAAGTACTGTATATCAGGAAATCGCTTTATGTCCTAACCTCACAGTTGCCGAGAATATGTTTATCGGAAGAGGTAAGGGTAAGTTTACAGACTGGAAAATGATGAATGCAAGAACTACAGAGCTTCTTACATCTCTTGATATTCCAGCTACAGCTACTCAGCAGCTTGGAAGCTGCTCTATTGCTGTTCAGCAGATGGTTGCTATCGCCAGAGCTGTTGATATGGAATGTAAGGTTCTCATTTTGGATGAGCCTACATCTTCTCTCGATGAGAGTGAGGTAGCAAAGCTCTTTAAGCTTATGAGAGATCTCAAAGCTAAGGGCGTAGGTATTATTTTCGTAACTCACTTCCTCGATCAGGTTTATGAAGTCTGCGACAGAATTACAGTCCTTAGAGACGGTAAGCTTGTCGGAGAATACGTTATTCAGGATCTCCCTAGAGTTCAACTTGTATCTAAGATGCTTGGTAAAGAATTCGATGAGATGTCTGATATCAAGACTGTTGATCCAGAGGCTAAAGATATTAAGGTTGGAACACCTGTTATTGAATGTACAGGTCTCCAGTCTGACGCAGGAATTAAGCCTTTCGACTTTAAGATTTGGAAGGGCGAGGTTAACGGCTTCACAGGACTTCTTGGCTCAGGCCGAAGCGAGTGTGTAAGATCAATCTTCGGTGCTGATAGAGTTATCGCAGGCGAAGTAAAGATTGATGGTAAGCCAGTTAAGATTAAGAAGCCACTTGATGCTATGAAGGCTGGTATTGGATATCTTCCAGAGGATAGAAAGCTTGATGGTATCGTTGCTGATTTGTCTGTTAAGGATAACATCATCCTTGCATATCAGGTAATGAAGGGTTGGGGTCATCCTATCTCAAAGACTAAGGCTGAGGAGATTGCTCAGAAGTATATTAAGCTTCTCGATATCAAGACTGCTTCTTCTGAGACACCAATCGGACAGCTCTCAGGAGGTAACCAGCAGAAGTGTATTCTTGCTAGATGGCTTTTGACAGATCCTAAGTATTTGATTCTCGATGAGCCTACAAGAGGTATTGATATCGGTACTAAGGTAGAAATTCAGAAGCTTGCATTGAAGCTTGCTAAGGAAGAAGGAAAGAGCGTTACATTCATTTCTTCCGAGCTTGATGAGATGATTAGAACATGCTCAAGACTTGTAGTCATGAGAGATAGAAAGGTAGTAGGCGAGCTTAATGAAAGCGAACTTACTCAGAGCAAAATTATGGAAACTATTGCCGGAGGTGAAGGTTAATGGCACAAAATGGCAATCAAAAGAAGGGTGGAAGCTTCCTCGAGAAGTTAGTTGCTCTTACACGTAAGCAGTTTTTTATTCCAATTGCTGCACTTACAATTCTTGTACTTTTTAACCTAATAATGGACCCATCATTCTTCGCTATTACTCTTGGTACTAATAGTAATGGTGATCCAGTATTGTCAGGTTATCTTATTACTATTTTGAATAATGCATCCGAGCTTGTTATTCTTGCAATCGGTATGACTCTTGTTACTTCAGCTTCCGGTGGACAGGATATTTCTGTAGGTTCTGCCATCGCTATTGCCGGATCAGTTATGCTTAGAATTCTAGTTGGTGGTCCAGTTAACCCTGGTAAAATCATTCTCGCATTCTTGGTAGCATGTGTAGTAGCAATGATCTTTGGTGCATTTAACGGTGTGCTAGTTGCATACTTCAAGATACAGCCAATGGTTGCTACATTGATTCTCTTTACTGCAGGTCGTTCTATTGCAGCTTGGATTAATAACAATGAGCTTCCTATTATTAGCGAGCCATTGTTTGGTTACTTTGGTAACTTTATTCCTGGTGTTGCTCTTCCAACTCCTGTATTTATCGCAATTATTTGCGTAATTATCATTATGTTAGTTTTGAAGTTTACTACACTTGGTCTTTATACTCAGGCAGTAGGAATTAATCCTAGTTCTTCAAGACTTAACGGTATTGATCCAGCTAAGGTAAAACTTATTACTTACATCATTCTTGGTCTTTGTGTAGCAATCGCAGGTTTCATTAAGGTATCTCGATTCTCAACAATCAACTATTCAGTTATTGCTAAGGATATCGAGATGGATGCTATTCTCGCTGTTGCTCTTGGTGGTAACTCCTTAGGTGGTGGTAAGTTTAATATGGCTTCTTCTATCATGGGAGCTTATATCATCCAGTTCCTTACAACTACACTCTTTAAGTTCAACGTAGTTTCTACTGCTCTTCCTGCATATAAGGCTGTTGTAGTTATCGTACTCGTTGTTCTTTCTGCTCCTGTAGTACGCGAAAAGCTCGATAGTTTCTGGAAGAAGCTTTCAACTAAGAAATCAGTAAAGGAGGCAGCTTAATATGGCAAAGACAGTTACAGCTACTCCAAAGCCATCTTTGGCAAAGCGTATCAGCAATTTATCTGATACAAACTTACTTCTCATCATTACAATCGCAGTATTCTTCATTATGTATATTTGCGCTATCGTTTTCTTGGGATCTGGCTTTTTGAAACCACAGACATTCTTTAACATCCTGAATGAAAATGCTGCTTTGATCATTCTCTCTTGTGCAATGAGTTTGGTAATGATTACTGGAGGTATCGATATCTCCGTTGGCGCGATGACAGCGCTCGTATGTATGAGTTGTGCAGTGCATCTTGATTACAAGGGTGGAAGTGTATTTACTGCTCTTCTTATTGCTCTTGGTATCGGTGTTGCTTATGGCCTTATTCAAGGTTATCTCGTAGCATATTTGAACATCCAGCCATTTATCGTATCGCTTGCTGGAATGTTCTTTGCCAAGGGTGCAACTACAATTGTTAACGCTACACAGTTTAATGTAGCAAACGAAGAATTCCAGGCATTGAAGGCTACAAGAATTTATGTGCCAGGTATGGGTTCAAATAATAAGCTCGGAGTTTACGTTCCAGCTTATGTTGAGATAGGTGTAATAGTTGCTTTGGCAATTGTTATTCTTCTTTTCGTATTCCTCAGATGGACAAAGATGGGAAGAAACTTCTATGCAGTAGGTGGTAATGCAGCTAATGCAAGTCTTCTTGGTGTAAACGTTAAGCTTACAAAGTTTACAGCTCATATGATGTGTTCTGTAATTTCTTCTATCGGTGGTTTTGTTTACTTTATGCACGTAGGTTCAGGTTCTCCATCTCACGCATCCGGTGCTGAGATGAATGCAATCGCTTCTTCGATCATCGGTGGAACAATGCTCACTGGTGGTGTAGGTAACATCATTGGTACTCTCTTCGGTGTGCTCTCTTTGAGCACAATCAAGAACATCGTTTCAGCTTTGGGCTTTGACGAGGCTTGGTGGACAAATATTACAGTTGCTGCAATGCTCTGTCTCTTCCTCGTTATCCAGAGTGTCGTATTGAAGCGTAAGTCTAAGAAGTAATAACGGAGGAATTATAAGTGAATTACCTTGGAATAGAATTTGGTTCAACTCGTATTAAGGCTGTTGCTATTGATGAGTCTTATAAGCCAGTATCTTCTGGTGATTATGTTTGGAAGTCCGATTTTAAGGATGGCGTATGGACTTATGACCTTGAAGAAGTATGGCAAGGACTTAAAGCTTCGTTAGCTGGAATTGATTGTAAAGACAATATTTCATGCATGGGTGTATCTGCGATGATGCATGGCTATCTTGCTTTTGATGAGGATTGGAATCTTTTGGTACCTTTCCGTACATGGCAGAATACTATGACAGAGCAGGCTGCTGATGATCTTACAAGGGCCTTTGGTTTTAATATCCCACAGCGCTGGAGTGTTGCACATCTTTATCAGGCAATACTTAATAACGAGGAGCATATTGGTATGATTGCTCATATAACTACTCTTGCTGGTTATGTACACTACATGCTTACGGGCGTTAATGCTCTTGGTGTTGGTGATGCTTCAGGCATGTTCCCAATTGATAGTAGTACCAATGACTATGATGAGGTAATGCTCGCAAAGTTTGATGAATTGATTTCTGGAAAACTCTCCACAAATAAGGCTAGAACTCTCCTGCCGGATGTTCTCCCGGCAGGAGCAGACGCTGGCTTTATCACAGAAGAGGGTTCCAAGCTCCTTGATGGCCTTTTGAAGGCAGGAATCAAGGTTGCTCCAGCTGAAGGTGATGCTGGTACAGGTATGACTGCAACAAATGCGGTTAAGCCTGGTACTGGTAATGTATCTGCTGGAACTAGTATTTTTTCAATGGTTGTACTTAAAAAGCCTCTTGCTAACGTACACATGGAGATTGATGTTGTTACAACACCTGCTGGTAGTCCAGTTGCTATGGTTCACTGTAACAACTGTACAAACGATATGAATGCATGGGTTTCAGTAATTAAAGAGGCCGCTAGTCTTTTTGGTGCTAACCCTGATACTGGTGAACTATATACAAAACTATATGAGAAATCACTTGAGGGAGATAAGGACTGTGGTGGAGTTATGACAGTTAACTACATGGCAGGTGAGGGTGTTACAGCTCTTAATGAAGGTCGTCCATTCGTTATCAGAAGACCTGATTCCACATTCTCTCTTGCAAATCTTATGAGATCCCAGCTTTATGCAACTATGGCGACACTTAAGACTGGTATGGATATTCTGGCAACAGAAGGTGTTGAAATTGATTCCATTACAGGTCACGGAGGTCTTTTTAAGACTCCTGTAGTTGGTCAGAGCTATTTGGCAGCTGCTTGTAACACTCCAGTTACAGTTATGGAGACTGCAGGTGAGGGTGGTCCATATGGAATGGCATTGCTAGCTGCTTACGCTGTAGAGAAGGGTAATGACTCTCTAGAGGACTTCCTCTCTAAGAAGGTATTTGCTGATGCAAAGAGTTCTACACTTAACCCAGATCCTGAGTGTGTAAAGGGATTTAATGATTACATTGCTACATTCCATGGCGCATTAGATGTTGAGCGAGTAGCAATTACAAAAATCTGATAACAATTTTGGAGGAAACATAAATGAGCAATTATGAATTTTGGTTTGTAGTAGGAAGCCAATTTCTCTATGGACCAGAGGTACTTGCTACAGTAGATACAAGAGCTAAGGAGATGGCTGAAGAACTCTCCAAGGTTCTTCCATATCCAGTAGTTGATAAGGTTACAGCAAAGACACATAAGGAAGTATGTGATGTTGTAAGAGAAGCTAATTATCAGGAGCAGTGTGCTGGTATTATCACATGGTGCCACACATTCTCTCCATCTAAGATGTGGCTAAATGGTTTGAAGGATTTAAATAAGCCATGGTGCCATTTTGCTACTCAGTATAATGAAGCAATCCCAAATGAAGAGATTGATATGGACTTCATGAACCTTAACCAGGCTGCACATGGTGACCGTGAACATGGTTTTGCTGGTGCAAGACTAAGAAAACCAAGAAAGGTAATCGCTGGTTTCTGGAAGGATGAGAAGGCTCAGAAAAAGATTGGCGACTGGATGAAGGCTGCAGTAGGTGTTTCAGTATCAAAGTCAATGAAGGTTATGCGTTTTGGCGATAACATGAGAGAAGTAGCTGTTACAGAGGGCGATAAGATTGAGGCTCAGACACAGCTTGGCTGGCAGGTTAATACCTGGGCAACAGGTGATCTTGTTAAGGCTATGAATGAGGTTACTGATGCTGAGATTGAAGCTCTTTATGCTGAATATTGTTCTTTGTATGACATCGCTACAGATAATATTGATGCAATTAAATACCAGGCAAGAGAAGAAATTGCAATGAAGAAGATGATGGATGCTGAAGGCTGTAAAGCTTTCTCTAACACATTCCAAGATCTTTATGGTATGGAACAGCTTCCTGGTCTTGCTTCTCAGCACCTAATGTCATTAGGTTATGGTTATGGAGGTGAAGGAGACTGGAAGGTTTCTGCTATGACTGCAATCATGAAGGCAATGGGTGAAGGTGGTAATGGTGCTTCTGCATTTATGGAAGACTACACATATAACCTTGTTGATGGTCAGGAGTACTCTCTTGGTGCTCATATGCTCGAGGTTTGTCCAAGCTTAGCTTCATCTAAGCCTAGAATTGAGACTCATCACCTAGGTATAGGTATGAACGAGAAGGATCCTGCAAGACTTGTATTTGAAGGTAAGGAGGGTAAGGGAATAGTGGTTTCTCTTATCGATATGGGTGGAAGACTTCGCCTTATCTGTCAGGATATTGAGGCTGTTAAGCCAATCCTTCCTATGCCCAATCTCCCAGTTGCCCGTGTAATGTGGCGTGCGATGCCGGATTTGCTCACTGGAGTAGAATGTTGGATTTTAGCAGGCGGAGCTCATCATACTGTGTTATCATATGACGTGTCTGCGGAGCAGATGCGTGATTGGGCCCGAATGATGGAGATTGAATTCGTTCACATCACTAAGGACACAACACCGGAGAAACTCGAGGATGAACTCTTCTTGAAGGACATCGCTTGGAAGTTGAGGTAATTGATATGCTAGAAGACTTAAAAGTAAAAGTACTTGAGGCTAATCTATTATTGCCTAAGCATAACCTCGTAACATTTACATGGGGTAATGTATCAGCAATTGACAGAGAAACTGGTCTTGTAGCAATTAAGCCAAGTGGCGTCGAGTATGACGGCATGACAGCTGACGATATTGTTATCGTAGACTTGGATGGCAATGTAGTAGAAGGTAAATATAAGCCTTCTTCTGATACTGCTACTCATGTAGTTCTCTATAAGGCTTTTCCAGAATGTGGTGGTATTGTACATACTCATTCTAGATGGGCAACTAGCTTTGCTCAGTCTGGTAAAGATCTTACAGCTTATGGAACTACTCATTGTGATACTTTCTATGGTGCTGTACCATGTACAAGGAAGATGACACCTGAAGAAATCTGTGGCGAGTATGAGAAGGAGACTGGTAACGTAATTGTTGAGACATTCCAACAAAGAGGAATTAATCCAGCGCAGATTCCAGCAGTTCTCGTAAACAGCCACGGTCCTTTCACTTGGGGTAAGGACGCTATGGATGCGGTTCACAACTCTGTTGTTCTTGAGGAATGTGCTTTTATGGCAGTTCAGTCAAGAATTCTTACACCAGACTTGGTTCCAGTTCAGCAGGAGCTTCTAGACAGACACTATTTGCGCAAGCACGGCGCTAATGCGTATTACGGACAAGGTTGAGGAATTATGGACAACAAACAGCTTGAGATTGTAGCAACTAAGGTACGTAAGGGAATCCTAAGTGCAGTTCATAGTGCAAAATCCGGACATCCGGGTGGATCACTTTCTGCTGCTGATATGGTTACATTCCTTTATTTTGAGGAGATGAACATCGATCCAACAAATCCTAAGGATCCAAATCGTGATCGTTTTGTTCTATCTAAGGGACATACATGCCCAGGACTATATTCAGTTCTTGCAAATAGAGGATATTTCCCAGTAGAAGATCTCGTTACTTTGAGAAAACTTGGATCCCATCTTCAGGGACACCCATGTATGACACATACACCAGGTATAGATATGTCAACAGGTTCTCTTGGTCAGGGATTATCTGCCGGTGTTGGTATGGCTTTGGCTGCAAAACTTGATAATAAAGACTATCGCGTAAACGTTCTTTGTGGTGACGGTGAGATTCAGGAAGGTCAAATCTGGGAGGCTGCAATGTTTGCTGGTCACAGAAAGCTTAATAATCTCACAGTTATCATTGATAATAACGATCTCCAGATTGATGGTAGAGTAGGTGATGTATGTAGCGTATATCCAATCGACGAGAAGTTTGAGGCATTTAACTTCAATGTAATCAATATTGATGGTCATAATTTTGATGAGATTAGAAGCGCTTTTAAGGCTGCTCGCGAGTGTACAGATAAGCCAACTGCAATTGTTATGAAGACATTGAAGGGTAAGGGTGTATCCTACATGGAGGATAAAGCTGGATGGCATGGTAAAGCTCCTAATGATGAGGAGTTTGAACTCGGCCTTAAGGAACTCGACGATAAGTTATCAACTTTGGAAGGAGGGGCACAGTAATGAATAAGGATTTGAAGATTGCAACTCGCGAAAGTTACGGTAACGCCCTCGCCACTCTTGGTGAAGAGTTCCCAAACCTTGTAGTACTTGATGCAGACCTTGCTGGTGCTACCAAGACTAATATTTTTATGAAGAAGTATCCAGAGCGTCACATCGACTGTGGTATCGCAGAATGTGACATGACTGGTATCGCTGCTGGTCTTGCTACTTGTGGCAAGATTCCATTTATTGCTTCATTTGCAATGTTTGCAACTGGAAGAAACTATGAGCAGGTTAGAAACTCTATTGGTTATCCACATCTTAACGTTAAGATTGGTGCTACTCACGCTGGTATTACAGTAGGTGAGGATGGTGCAACACACCAGTGCCTAGAGGATATTTCCCTTATGAGATCTATCCCTGGTATGACTGTTGTTGTTCCTTCTGATGATGTTGAAGCAAAGGCTGCAGTAAGAGCTGCTATTGAGACTGAAGGTCCATTCTATATCAGATTCGGCAGATCTGCAGTGCCGGTAGTTAACGATAACGAAGATTATAAGTTTGAGCTTGGTAAGGCTGTTTGTCTTAGAGAAGGTAATGACATTACAATTTTTGCTAATGGCGTTTGTGTTGCAGAGTGCTTGGATGCAGCTGAGATGCTTGCTAGTGATGGTATTGAAGCAGCTGTTGTTAATGTTCACACAGTAAAGCCAATTGATAAGGAAGCTATTATTAAGTATTCTAAGGACGCTAAGAAGGTATTCACTTGTGAGGAACACTCTATTATTGGTGGTCTTGGTAGTGCTGTTTGTGAAGTATTAGCTGAAAATTGTCCTAAGGTTGTTACAAGGATTGGTATCAATGATGAGTTTGGTCAGAGTGCATCAGCTGGTGTATTGATGGCTCACTATGGTCTTGATGCTAAGGGAATATACACTAAAGTTAAAGAGAATCTCTAAACAACGCTATATATTAGTTATTGTTATTTGTACCCTAGTCATTACTTTATGGAATTGACTAGGGTATTATGATATTCTCTATAATATTTTATTATAATCTTGAGAGTGTAAGTTATGGATAAAATTAAAAGAATTTGGAATGTCGTATGGTGTTATATCCTAGCTGTTATTTTAGGATTTCCACATTTTTTAATGTCTTGTTATTCTATTCCTGGAGCGGATGATTTTTCGTGTTTAAATGCTGTTGATATATACCGAGAGAATCACTCGTATATTGTATCTGCTATTTTGTACGCTAGAGATGCTTACCTTACATGGCAGGGTACTTATACAGGAGAGTTTTTGATGGGATTGGAACCTTCTGTACGTAACTCTTATTTAGGTCTTAGAGTTTTCCTTGCTTTCAGTGTAATTATCTTTATAGCGGGATTGTTACTTACAACTTATATGATTGCTCGTAAGCTATTCGCTCTATCTCGTAATGTATCATGGGCTTTTGCGTTGATATGTGAATTTATTGCACTTAACATAACCGCAACAGGAGAGCTTTTCTCTTGGTATACTGGTGCTGCTGTATACACAATACCATTAGCTTCATATTTATTGGCACTTCCTTTTTCTGTGTTGAGCTACTATACAGGAAAACGAGTGTTCGCAGTTCTAACTGCTGTTTTTGGCTTTATCGGTTCTGGTGGATCTCTTATGGTTGTAGGCTTCGGTTGCTCAGCCTATTTAGTATTGGTTATTTTTTATGCTTATGTATTAAAGCCTAAGAAAAATAACTATCAACGTTTTGTTAAATTAGTTGTCCCTTTTGTAGTTACTGTATTAGGTGCTTTAATATGTGCTTTGGCTCCAGGGAATTTTGTTCGCCAGGGGGGCGAAATGCATTTGGTACAGTCTGTTTATTATAGCGGAGTAAATGTGCTTACTCATGTTGCTATGATGATACTTAATTATCTGTTGCCTTTGTGTTTTGTTATTTGTTTTATTATTGGTTTAGTGGCAGTTCGTAGAGAGTTTACTAAGGAAAACTTATTTGTTGGAATCCTTGGATTTTGCTTTATTACTTGTGTAACTGCGTTTCCTGTAATTCTTGGTTATGATTCATATTGCTTTGAGGCTTATGTAAGATCGGATAGGGTGCTTTATGTAATAGATTTTCTTATCTGTACTTTGGCTTTAGTATTGTCTTTGGTATTAGGCTCGTATATACGTTGTGTATTACAAAAACACAATATAGATGTTAATCGAGAGATGATTAAGTCAATTCCAATAATTGTTATAGTTTTCGTTTTATTGAGCAATGGTCTAGTTCATAATTTCTTCAATGGTATGACAATGCGTATCCTTGATGATTTGAAGAATGAACGTATTCAGAATGTGTCTATTGCGCAGGAAGATATATATCGAGAGATAGCTGGTCCAGATCCACAAGGCGATAATGTCGCGTGGGTACTTCGTCCTCAGTTTCCTGAAACTGTAATGTATGTGCCATTCTATTCATTTGCTTTTGATTATTTTAGTAATCAAGAAGTATCTGAGTATTACGGTGTTGATGCTTTTATTATGGAATGGACATAAGGAGTTTGTATGGGCAAGGTACAAGGTTTTCTCAAAAAGAAAGATATTAATATTTCAGCCAAGACTTACTTCGTAGATGCTATGGGTGGAATGGCTCAGGGCTTATTTGCTTCGCTTTTAGTTGGCACTATTTTGTCCACTGTTTCGAAATATGTAGGCTTGATTGATGGTGCGTTTTTTGAAAGATTATCACATTTTCTAAGCAAAGCAGGGTCTGCATCCTCTGCTATAACCGGAGCAGCAATTGCAGTCGGTATTGCAGCTGCTCTTAAGGCACCAATGTTAGTTATGGCTTGCGCAACAGCAGTTGGCTATTTTGCAAATGCCTATCCTGGTCAACCTTATGCCGCTGGTCCTTTGGGCGTTTTTGTTGCGGTTATTTTTGCCGTTGAGTTTGGAAAAGCTATTTCAAGGGAGACTAAGGTTGATATTATAGTGACACCTATTGTAACGCTTGGAGTAGGTTACTTTGTTGCTTATCTTACATGTCCAATTATTGCATTAGCAATGAACTGGCTTGGTGGATTTATTAATATGGCGACTACTCTTCATCCATTTGTAATGGGAATAATAATCTCTGTTGTAGTCGGTATTATTCTTACTCTTCCAATCTCCAGTGCAGCTATATGTGCTTCGATTGGTATTTCTGGTATTGCTGGTGGAGCTGCTTTGGCTGGTTGTTGTGCGCAGATGGTAGGTTTTGCTGCAGCTTCATTTAGAGAGAATAAGTGGTCTGGAGTTGTATCTCAGGGCCTTGGAACCTCTATGCTTCAGATGCCCAATATAGTAAGGTATCCTCAAATCTGGATTCCAGCTACATTATCTGCTGCTATTACAGGGCCGTTGGCTACAATAGTCTTTAAGCTTGAGTGTAGTAAAGTCTCAGCTGGTATGGGTACATGTGGTTTGGTTGGTCCAATTGGTTGTTTCTCTGATATGTCCGATTCAGGTGCTTTGGATGCAAAAGCATGGGTTGGTATGTTAGTTGTATGCATTATTGCTCCCGCATTATTGTCTTGGATTTTTAGTGAGATTATGCGTAAAATTGGCTGGATTAAAGATGGTTATATGAAGATTTAAGGGTGGTAGTTTTTAGTGTCAAATAAGTACGAGTTGTATGGTGTAGCTGATGAAGCAGCGGTTGTAGCTGAAAAAGCTGAGAAATTAATAGCACCAGTCATTAAGAATATTGAAGAGATTAGAGAATATAACCAGATGAGAGTTCTGGAAGCTTTTCGTACTCATAAGTTTTCAGAGAGTTGTATGGGTATTACTACTGGTTATGGTTACGATGATGTGGGTCGTGAAAAGATTGAAGAAATCTTTGCTGATATTATGGGTGCACAAAAAGCTTATGTAAGAATACAGATAAGCTCTGGAACCCAAGCTATTTCCGCAATGCTTTACGGTATAACAAGACCTGGAGATAAGATTCTTTCTGCTACTGGCCGTCCATACGATACTTTGGCTTCTACATTAGGGTTAGATGAGAAAACATACGATGGCTCACTGAGAAATTATGGTATCGAATATGATGAAGTTGAACTTAAGGCTGATGGCAGTCCTGATATAGATGCTTTACTATCAAAAATTGATGACAGCGTAAGGGTTGTATTCATACAGAAATCCCGTGGATACACAGGAAGAAGAGCTCTTTTGGGCGAAGATATTAAGCTTATAGCTGACAGTGTTCATGCGGTTTCGAAGGATATTATTGTGGCAGTAGATAATTGTTATGGTGAATTCACTGAAAAGCAGGAACCTTGTGCTTTGGGAGCTGATATTTGTGCTGGTTCTCTAATTAAGAATGCAGGTGGTGGAATTGCTCCATCTGGTGGATATATAGCAGGAAATGAAGATCTTGTTGAGAAGGTTGCTCGACATATATCTGCGCCAGGTCTTGGTAGTGAAGTAGGTCCGTCATTAGGTTTTAACAGACAGATTGCTCAAGGTATATTTATGGCGCCTCACGTTGTTGCAGAATGTTTAAGAGGTGCAGTACTTGCAGCTGCAATGTTTGAGATTTCTGGCTATAAGACTTTTCCTGCATATAATGAGGATAGAGGTGACATTGTTCAAACTATTGTTTTTGAAGACAAGGATAAGCTTGTTAACTATTGTGGTAAGGTTCAGCAGTGTTCTCCAGTTGATTCGTATGTAACTCCAGAACCATGGGATATGCCAGGTTATGAAGATCAGGTAGTTATGGCAGCCGGTACATTTACATTTGGTGCTACTACTGAATTTTCATGTGATGGGCCTATTAAGCCTCCATATATTGCATATATGCAGGGAGGCTTGGTTTCTGAGCAAGTTAAACTTGCAGTTATGAGGGCTTTGTCCTAAACTTATTTTTGGTGAATAAAATGCCTGATAATAATGAGAGACAATGGTTTGAAAATGATAAAGTTCCTTCTGATTCTAGAAGGAATGGTAAGAATAGGCCTTCAAAAAAGGACTTAACTAAGCCTGACGACAAAAAACGTAAGGCAATTCAGGTTCATACTAGCGGAAATAATCAGAAGCGTCCACCTAGACCTAATAGAGAACAAGGTTCAAGACCTACAGCAAATTCTGTAGCTCCTGTTAAAAATGGAGAGCATAAGCCTAATTTACAGAATAAGCCTAAAAATAAGACTCATAGTGCACCTGTTGCTTCTACTAAAGGCAAGAAGACCAATCCCAATAGAAAGATAGTTGATAACAATCAACCTCCTTTCCCTATGAAGGAAGAGGCAATTAAGGCGGAAGAAATAAAGAAGCGTGAATTGCAAAAGAAAACTGAAGCAAAAAAAGCTGAAGCACAGCGTAAAGCTGAAGCTGCAAAAAAGGCTAAAAGTGATCCTGTAGATATTCGTAAGAAAAGTTCTAGAAGAAGTGCACTTTTTAATTCTGCATTGGCAACTTTGTTAGTCTTAGTTGGAATTTTGGTTGTATTTATTATTGTTCATCATCTATATGATTATTTTGCTGTTAAGCCAAATCTCGAATTTGTCACCACAGGTTCGATTGAGCATACTATCGGATCAAGGGCAATCTTTGTAAGAGATGAAAATATTGTTTTGTCTAGCCATTCCGGAGATGTAGTAACTGAAGCTGCTGAAGGGTCTCGTGTTGCTGCTGGTCAATCCTTGGCTATGGTTGTACCAGATGATATGCAGGCCGTTGTAGTTAATCTTCGTAATACACAGTCTCAGATTTCAGATGTACAGCAGGAATTGATTGCTCAGGGTTTGGCAGAAGGAGCAGAAGATATATATAGTGATATCAACCAATCTCTTGATCCTATTATAAATATGTTAAGACTTGATGCTAGTAGTGGTAATTTAAGTGAGATATCATCATACGCATCATCAATATCTGTACTTCTTAATCAACGAGAACTTGAGCTTTCTGAGTTGGATTTTGATGATGAGCGTTTGAGAACGTTAAGATCAGATGAACGTGGATATGAGTCTACTTTACAGAACCGTGCGACAGTCATTAATGCTCCAGAGCCTGGTATAGTATCTTACAAATTAGATGGACTTGAGAATGCTCTATCATTTGAGGTCTTATTAAATACTGATGCTGGTACTATTAGAGATTATATTAATGGTGCGGTAGGAGTTATCCCATCTAACCTACGTGTTGATGCAGGTCAACCAATTGCTAGAATTGCCAAAAATGACGAGCAGTATATTGCTTGTTTCTTGAATGAATCGGACGCTCCTGCTTCTGCTTTCGAAGTTGGTACTCAGCACACTATTATTGTTGGTTCAGAAGGTGTAAGTATTGGTAAGTGTATCGTTGAACGCATTCAAATTACTGATAACGGTAATTATCTTGTTGTTTTTTCTACTACAAGATACGTTGAGGATTTGCTCGATGTAAGAACCGCTGACATTGAGGTTGTTATTACTGAGACATCAGGTATGAGGGTTCCATCTTCGTCTCTGGTAAATCCTGATTATAGTCGAGGTGTCGCTACAATTTATGTTAACGATCAAGGATTTTGCACTGAAATGGGCGTATTAATTCAGGACTATGATAGAGAGTTTGCAATCATTAGCCCAATGGGTGATTCCCATTCTCCAAGTTTGCAGACAGTATATATAACCAATCCTAGTTCAGTAAGGCCGGGGGATCAGGTAAGTTAATGGACTGTTCAGAAGAATTAGTTGTTGAATTAAAGAAAAATGCTGATGCAGTTCGAGCTAAATTAGCTGCAGCTTGTTTTGAAGCGGGAAGAGATATTAATGAAGTAACTCTCGTTGGAGTGTCTAAGGTGTTTCCTGTCGAATATGCTGAAGCTGCATTCATTGGTGGGCTTGTTGATTTAGGCGAGAATAAAGTTCAGGAATTAGTACCTAAGTCTGAGAGACTTCATGAGTTAGGACTTGAACCTAATTGGCACCTAATTGGTACATTACAGCGTAATAAGGTTAAGTATATTATTGGAAAGACACATCTTATCCATTCAGTAAATACACTTGAATTAGCTCAAGAGATTTCTAAGAGATCTATAGCTAATGGTATAGTAACGGATATTTTGTTACAGGGAAATGTCTCGA